>CAZNYW010000018.1:0-31522 GCA_964577375.1 uncultured Spirochaetales bacterium
GTTTCCCGTTGCGCGACGGTACCAGTCATTGTATACTTTTTTAGAAAGATACCTGCTACTGAGGTCACCTATGCAACGTGCGATGCGTTTTCGATTGAATTCAACACTCTTCGAGATAACTGAACGGGAAGAGATCCTTGCACTCGACTGGATACGGGGAGAAAAGAGGCTTACCGGGACCAAGGAGGGCTGCCGCGAGGGCGACTGCGGTGCCTGCATGGTGCTTCTGGGCGAGCGCGGAGCGGACGGAATTCGCTGGCGCGGTGCGCTCTCGTGCCTTCTCGCCCTCGGAGAGCTCGACGGCCGTCACGTTGTCACTATCGAAGGAATCGGCGCTCGCGGCCTTACCCCGGTGATGGAGGCAATGCTGGACGAAGGCGCGAGCCAGTGCGGCTTCTGCACGCCAGGCTTTGTGGTTTCGCTGACCGCCTACCTGGTGGGCGGCGGAAAAATCACTACGGAGGGGGCCGTCCGCGCCGTCGAGGGCAATCTCTGCCGCTGCACCGGATACGGTTCGATTCAACGTGCCGCCGAAGCGCTGGTCGATAGATTCGGCGACCTGCCGGAAGAGCTTCCCGCCCGGCTGTCCAGGCTGGCTGAGGCAGGCGTCATTCCGGCAGAGATTGCGGAACTGATGACTGACATTCCCGCTCCCGCAGGATCAGCCTCATTCAACCGTCCGCAAGAGGGAGCCAGTGCACTCACGATCGGCGGCGGCACCGACTATTTCGTGCGCAACCCGGATCCGCAGCCAGGCAGCACGGTCGCCTTTGTCGACCGCGATCCAGAACTGCGAAAGATAGAACGGAAGGGCGAGGAAATCGTCCTCGGCGCCTCCGTCTCGGTTCAGGAATTCTTTGAAAACGAAACGGTCCGGTCCACCTTTCCCGGCATCGAATCGATCGAGCCGGATTTCGCTTCGCTTCCGATCCGCACCCGGGCTACCCTCGCAGGCAATATCACCAACGCGTCGCCGATAGGCGATATGACGGCCATCCTGCTCGCTCTCCGCGCGAAGGTCCGGATCGCCTCCGACGGATCTGCAAAGGCACGCGAAATCCCGATCGAGGAGTACTTCATCAGCTATCGCCGGACGGCACTGGCGGAGGGCGAACACGTGACGGCGCTCGCGCTGCCGGTCCCATCAGCGGAGGACCGCCGCGGGACAGCCTCTCGAGGGGCGGGTCGTATTTCTTTCAACTTCGAAAAAGTGTCGAAGCGGCGCCATCTCGACATCGCCTCCGCTAACTCCGCCTGTCTCGCGCTGATCGGAGGTGACGGCGCGATCTCCGACGTGACCCTCTCCGCCGGCGGTGTCGGGCCGGTTCCGATGCGTCTTCCTGAGACCGAGGCCTTTCTCCGCGGAAAACGAATCGACCCCGAGGTTGCCCGGCGGGCGGCGGAGATCGCTGCCGGCGAGTGCGCGCCGATCGACGACGTGCGCGGGGCCGCTGCGTATCGTCGAACGTTGCTGGGCCGATTTATCTGGTCGCACCTCGTACGTGCGTTCCCGGAACTCGATCTGGCAAAGGAGCTTCTTGCATGAAATGGAATCCCGATTCTGTTCTGAACGTGCTCGGACAGACAAACTATATAGACGATCTTCCGGAGCCTCGTGACATTCTTCACGCGGCCGTGATCCCCTCGCCGACCGCGCACGGCCGGCTCAAACGGCTCGATGTCTCGGCCGCCGCGGCCGCCTTCCCCGACGCCGTCTTCCTCACCGCGGACGATGTTCCCGGAGAGAATCAGGTCGGCAACGCCATTCCCGACGAAGCCCTTCTGGCCGACGGCGAGTGGGAGTACCTGGGCGAGCCGCTGGGACTTGTGCTTGCCCCGACGCGAAGCGAGGCACGGCGTGCGGCCGCGCTCGTCAAGGTTGAAGCGGAACAGCTCGAGGTGGTCACCGACCCGCGCGAGGCCGCCGCACGCGAGGAGTTCATCCTTCCGCCGCGCACGATGCGCTCCGGTGACGTCGACTCCGCCTACCGCTCCTGTGCCCACGTGATCGAGGGACGGGTTGATTCCGGGGGTCAGGAGCACGTCTATCTCGAAACTCAGGGCGCGATCGCCTGGCCGTGGGAAAACGGCGGCGTGCGTATTACATCGAGCACTCAGTGGCCTACCGGGGTGCAGAAGGCCGCCGCACGGATACTCGGCGTGTCGATGAACCAGGTGCAGGTAGAGACCCTGCGGATCGGCGGCGGATTCGGCGGCAAGGAGGACCAGGCGACGCCGTGGGGCTGCTTTGCAGCGCTCGGTGCCCGCGTGACCGGACGCCCGGTCAAGATCTACCTCAACCGGCACGAAGACCTCACCTTCACCGGAAAACGACATCCCTATTCTTCAGATTTCAGGATCGGTCTCGACGGTGAGGGAAAGATCCTCGCATTCGAGGCGGACTACTACCAGAACTCAGGCGCCTTCGCCGATCTATCCCCGGCGGTCCTCGCGCGCACGCTCTTTCATGCGGTGAGCGCCTACTATGTCCCGAACGTCCGCATCACAGGCTATACCTGCAAGACCAACCTCGTTCCCTTTACCGCCTTCCGCGGTTTCGGCGCGCCGCAGGGAATCTTCGTGGTGGAGGCCGCGCTTGCCAGAGCAGCCGAAGTAACCGGCATCCCGGCAATCGAGCTCCAGCGGCGGAATCTCCTCAAGGCGGGCGACACCTTTCACTACGGGATGCCAGTGGAGGAGTGCCGGACCGAACAGAGCGTTGACAGGGTGCTCGAGAAGAGCCGGTGGGAGAATCTTCGAAAAGATATTGCCGAATTCAATCATGTAAATACTTCCAGAAAGCGCGGCGCTGCAATGCTGCCGATCTGCTTCGGCATCTCCTTCACGAAGCTGATGATGAACCAGACGGGAGCCCTCGTCCACGTCTACAACGACGGATCGGTGACGGTCAACACCGGCGCGGTGGAAATGGGTCAGGGTGTCGACCGCAAGATCGCGGTGATCACAGCCAGGTCACTTGGCATTCCGGTAGAGCGGATCCGCGTGGAGTCCACCCGCACCGTCACGGTGGCAAACACCTTCGCCACCGCGGCGAGCAGCGGTACCGATCTCAACGGGATGGCAACCCAGCTCGCCTGCGAAAAACTTAAGGCGCGCCTTCTGCGCGTCGCGGCCGGTCTCTCCGGCGAGGCGGAGGAGTCGGCGGAGGAGACGAACGCAGCCGCTGTGGTGGCCCGCGCGGCGACCGGGGCGGGCAAGGCGGCCGGAGCCGGCAGCAGCGCGCTGAGCGGTGATGCGCCGATGTCGACCGGGGCAACCCGTCGCTCCGACGAGTCACCGGACGGCTACAATATCTGCAACGGCGAGGTTGTGCAAAATGGCACCCCCGTCGGCCTCTCCTGGGATGCGCTTGTCGCCCGCGCGCACGAACAGCGGATCGACCTTTCGGCGCACGGCTTCTACGCGAGCCCCGGCCTTTTTTATGACGATGCCAAAGAGCACGGCAGCCCCTTTGTCTATCACGTCTACGGGGCGGGAGTGGTAACGGCCACCGTCGATGTGCTTCGCGGGACCTACACCATCGACGAGGCATACCTCGTTCACGACGCGGGCGATCCTATTGACCTCCTTGTCGACATGGGACAGACTGAAGGTGGTTTCGTGCAGGGGCTGGGGTGGACGGTGCTCGAAGACCTGCGATTCGACCGCGAAGGCAAGCTGCAGGCCGACACGCTCTCTACCTACAAGGTCCCGGACGTTCATTTTGTTCCTAAAATGGATATCGAGTTTCTCAGTAACGCACCCAATCCGAAGGCCGTCCTCAATTCGAAAGCTATTGGAGAACCGCCCTTCATGTATGCGATCGCAGGCTATTTCGCGGTCCTCGACGCGCTGAAAGCCGCGCGTCCGGACGCGGAGGGGTTCTACGATCTTCCGATGACGCCGGAAAAGGCACTCACGTTCCTGACGAGGTGAACAGCATGATCATCAAAGGTGGACTGCTTGCCCTCCCGGGGAAGCAGGAGCTTGTGCGCTCCAATGTCCGCGTCGCGGACGGCAGGATCGCAGAAATAGGAACGGACATCGTTCCATCTCAGGGTGAAGACGTCGTCGACGCGGACGGCCTTCACATCTTCCCGGGGGCTATAGATCCGCACGTGCACTTCGACACGCCCGGATTCGAGCATCGCGAGGATTTCACGCACGGCTCGATGGCCGCGGCGCGCGGCGGCGTGACCACGATAGTGGATATGCCCTGCACCTCGCTCCCGCCGGTTACTTCGGTCAAAAACTTCAAGGAGAAGTTCAGCCACGTCGGGAAGGCGAGCGTGATCGACTTCGCTCTTTACGGCGGCGTCTCCGGCCACATAGCCGACGAATGCATCAGGACCAACATGGCAGAGCTTGCCCCCTATGTGGTCGGATTCAAGACCTATTTCATCTCCGGCATGGATACGTTCACGCAGATCAACCACTACGATTTCGCCCGCGCGGTTGCAAAGGCGCACGAGATCGGTCGCCCGCTTCTGCTCCACGCCGAGGACCTCGACTACATAACGCACGCAACCCGTGCAGTGCAGGACGCTGCAAGGGCGCTCGTCGCCGCGGGAAAAGCTCCGGCGCCGGTAGAGGCGGCCGGAGCGAAGCCGGTAGCCGGCTACGGAGCCGCGGGCCCGGCCGCGCCGGGAACCTGGGCAGACTACGTCGCTGCGCGGCCGGAGGCGGCCGAACGTGTGGCGGCGGCTACTGCCCTGATGCTCGCGCACGGCCATGAGTCGGCTCTGCATGTAGTGCACGTGGGCACTGCCGAGGTGGCGGTATTTCTGGCCGCAGGAGGCGCGACCTGTGAAACCTGTCCTCACTTTCTCGCCTTCTCGTCGGCGGACTTCGACCGTCTTGGCGCGTCGCTCAAGACCGCTCCTCCGGTCAAGTCGCCCGGCCACGCGGAGCGGCTCTGGAAGCTGCTTGCAGACGGCAGCATCAATTTCGTTACGAGCGATCATGCGCCGGCGCCGGATGAGGAGAAGCACACCGGTTCCATCTGGACCGACTACGGCGGGATCCCCGGGACGGGAACCCTGTTTCCCTACGTCTATTCCGAAGGCTATCGCGCGGGAAAGCTGACACTTCCCCGATTTCTCGAGGTTATTTCCACCGGCGCGGCGCAGCGCTTCGGCCTCGCGGCCCGCAAGGGTGCCATCGAGGTCGGCAAGGACGCCGACATGGTATTCGTGGATCCCGACGCGACCTACGTCGTCAAGGGGGATGAGCTTCTGTCGAAAGGATCGATTACTCCGTTTGAAGGGATGCGGCTTCGGGGCGCGGTTGAGAAGACCTATGTCCGTGGTGCTCCCGTGTGGGATTCGACCGACGGCATCGTCGTCGAACCCGGCAACGGCACATATCTGCAATGGGGGTACAAATGAGCAGCAAGGTAATGACACCGACTCCGATGCCGAAGCTTCTCGCAAACATCGCGGGTGACTGGCTGCGGAAAAGACAGATCTTCGAGATTCCCGAAGACGGAATCCGGAGGGTATTCGAACTGGAAACCAGGACGCCGGGATACGACGTGCTCGGCAAGCGCATATCGCTTCCCGTCGGTCCAGCCGCCGGCCCGAACACGCAGATCGCGCAGAGCCTGGTGGCAGCCTACGTCACCGGCGCCCGAATCTTCGAGCTCAAGACTGTCCAGATCCTCGACCGGCTCGAGATCGAAAAGCCCTGCATCGAGACGCTGGACGAGGGCTACAACGTCGAGTGGTCGACCGAGCTCTCGCTCGAGGATGCGCTCGCCGAGTATCTCCGCGGGTGGGTCGCGATCCACATGCTGGAGGAGCTCCTTTCCCGCGGGCCTAAGGGGCAGTTCATCTACAACATGTCGGTAGGCTACACGCTCGACGGCATAAAGAGCGAGCGGGTAAATCGTTTCATCGATGATCTGATGCATCCGGCGGGCACCGAAGTCTGGAACACGACGCTGCGCGAGGCGCATGAGGCCCTCGAAACACCGCTCTTTGCAGAGGCCTTCGGCCGCGACGTCACAGGACGGATGCGGGAGGCGCTTTCGCGGATACCGGTCGAGCCGATTCATTCGGTGACCCTCTCTACCATGCACGGATGTCCGCCGGATGAGATCGAGCGCATTGCGCGTCACCTCATCGAAGAGAAGGGACTCTCCACCTATGTGAAGATGAACCCCACGCTTCTCGGATACGACCGCGTCCGTGAGATCCTCGACACAACTGGCTGGAGGGACGTCCACATCGAGCGGCCGGCGTTCGAGAAGGACCTGCAGTTCCCTGACGCGCTCGACCTCATCGCCTCGCTCACACAGACCGCAAAGAAATCCGGACTCCGTTTCGGACTGAAGCTTTCCAACACGCTTGCCAACGTGAACAGGATCAAGCGGCTGCCTGGTGAAGAGATGTATCTCTCCGGCCGCGCGCTCTTCCCGATCACCGTTCGCCTTGCAGCAGAGCTCGCTGCGGCAATCCCTGAGCCGCTGCCCTTCTCCTTCTGCGCCGGCGTCAGCGCCATGAACGCCGCCGAGTGCATCCGGGCCGGGCTCGGACCGCTCACCGTGGCAACCGATCTGCTTAAGCCGGGCGGTTATCTCAGGCTCGAACACATTGCCGAACGCGCGGTGGACGGGCTCAAATCGAACCCCGCTGCCGTCCCCGATGCCGGGGCCCTCTCGGCCCTCGCCTCACAGGCGCTCGAACGCCGCGAGTACAGCGCGGACTGGAAAGAGGGCAATTCGCGCATAAAGAAGGAGCTTCCGCTCTTCGACTGTTTTGCCGCTCCCTGCATCGACGCCTGCCCGACTCACCAGAACGTTCCCGGCTACATCCGCGCGCTCGCAGAGGGCAATGCAAAACAGGCGCTCGAAATTGTCCTTGCCGACAATCCGCTGCCGACGATCACCGGGCTGGTGTGCGACCACACCTGTACGACCGTCTGCTGCCGCGACGATTACGAAGGCGCGGTCGATATCCGTGGAATGAAGCTCGCGTGCGCTCGCGCGGCCGAGATCCCGCCGGAAAGGCGCGAGCCGCGCACAGGTGTGGGCAAGACGGCCATTTTCGGCGCCGGTCCTGCCGGCCTTTCCTGCGCTCACTACCTTGCGCTCGACGGATATCCGGTAGTCGTCTTCGAAAAGGCGAAGGATACAGGCGGCGTGGTGACCAGCACCATTCCAAAGTTCCGCATCTCGCGTGAGGACATCGAACGCGACGTGGGCCGGATCAAGCAGCTGGGAGCGGAGTTCCAGCTCGGCTTTCCTGAAGATCTCAGCATGGAAAAGCTCAGGGCACAGGGATTCAGCTCCTTCGTGGTAGCCTCCGGCGCCCCTATCGGGCGAACCCTCAAGCTCGAAGGCAAGGGGGTGGAGGTGGTCGGCGCGCTCGAGTTTCTGATGGACGCCGCTCAGGACTCCGACAAGTATTCCAGGTTCCGGAACATCGTGGTTGTCGGCGGTGGCTTCACCTCGCTCGACGCGGTCCGCGTATCGGTCCGCCTCGCCGGCAAACCGAACGTCAAGCTGGTCTATCGCAGGACGCGTGCCGAAATGCCGGCCGACCGAGAGGAGATCGAGGCCGCGCTCGAGGAGGGAGTGGAGCTCTGCGAGCTCTCCCTGCCCTTCAAGCTCGAGCAGGGCCGAGTGGTCTCCAGGGTGATGAAGCTCGGCGATTTTGACGATTCGGGCCGAAGGTCGCCGGTGCCCACCGGCGAAACGCAGACCTTCGAATGCGACCTCCTCATCGAGGCGATCGGGGAGGAGCCCGACCGCGACCTGCTCGAAGGGCTGGGAATCGAGGTCACCGGGAACGGCAGACCGGCGTTCGATGCGGCGACGCTCGAGACAAACGTAAAATCGGTTTACGTCGCCGGTGATGCCGCGCGCGGTCCTGCCTCCATCATCCAGGCGATCGCCGACGGCCGCAAGGCTGCAAACGCCATCCTCCGCTCGACCAGAATCGAGCCGGTGGTTCCGAAAGGCAGCGCCTCGCTCGTCAAAATTCAGACCAACGCCGCACGTCTCGCCGACCGCGGACGTATCATTCACTCGCTTCCGAACGAGCCCGGCGAAAAGGAGGCAACCCGTAACGTCTCCCTCGACCAGGTGAAGCGCGAGGCCGAGCGCTGTCTCTCCTGCGACGCGGCCTGTCTGCGCTGCGTGGAGATCTGTCCGAACCGCGCGAACATCGCCGTTCCGGTGACGCACGGCGGATCGTTCACGCAGAGCCTCCAGATCCTGCACATCGACAGTCTCTGCAACGACTGCGGCGCCTGCGGTTTCATCTGTCCCTACGAGACAAATGCGCTTCCCTACAAGGACAAGCCGACGCTCTTCGCATCAGTGGCGGAATTCGAAGCCTCCACCAATCCCGGGTTTGCATTCGTCGACGGCGGAAACGCCGACGGCAGTCATGCCGACGGCAGTCATGCCGACGGCAGTCATGCCGACGGCAACGCCGGTGGAAAAGGTCCCGAGGTGCTCCTGCGGATTCGCGGCAAGTCGTTGCGCGTTCCCCTCGTAACCGCTGACCCAGTGGGCCGCGCAGCCTCGGCCGCCGGAATGACGACCGATGATGCCCGGGATTTCCGCCGTCTCTATGACCTTTCCATGACGGTCGAGACCAAACACGCATATCTGGTGGAGAGTTGAACTGAATGATCGTATTCGAAAACGTCCGTATCATCGGGCTTGCGCCGGAAACGGTGTCGGCACCGGTGGACATCGCGGTTGAGGGAAACCGCATCGTCGAGGTGGGTTCAGGGCTTTCCGCAAAGCACCCTGAAGCAAAGCGCGAGCCGAGTCCCGCCTACGTGAGCGCCGGGCTCGTCTGCGGCCACAACCATTTCTATTCGGCGCTCGCGCGCGGCCTCATGGTCGACATAAAGCCGAGCAAGGATTTCGCGCAGCAGCTGGCCCACCTGTGGTGGCGGCTCGACCGTGCGCTCGATGAGGGAATAACGCGATCGAGCGGCCTCGCCGGCGCAGCCGACGCGGTGATGTCCGGCGTCACTTCGGTCGTCGATCACCACGCGAGCCCCGAGTTCATCGACGGTTCGCTGAGCGTGCTCCGGGAGGGCTTCGAAGCGGTCGGGCTGCGCGGCATCATCTGCTACGAGACCACCGACCGCAACGGGAAGAGCGGAGCCGACTCCGGGGTGCGCGAAAACGTGCGCTTTGCCAAGGAGGTGGACAGCGCGCGCGCTGCCGCCGGAAAGGGAGGCGCGAACGGTCCGACAGTCGAGGCGGCGATAGGGGCCCACGCGGGATTTACCGTCGAGGATGACACGCTCGAAAAGCTCGGAAGTGCGGTGAAGGAGACCGGGCGGGGTCTGCACACCCACGCCGCCGAGGACCGCTACGACGCGGCAGACTCGCGGCACCGCTTCGGGTCCGATCTGGCTGTCCGGTTCGACCGGGCCGGCTGCCTCGGCCCCAAGTCGATAGTCGCGCACGGTCTCTACCTCAGCGCCGACGAGGCCGATCTTCTCAATGAACGCGGCACCTTCCTCGCCCACAATGCGCGCTCGAACATGAACAACTTTGTGGGCTATAATATGCTGCTTCCCCGCTACAGGAACGTCGTTCTCGGGACCGACGGCATCGGCTCCGAAATGATGCAGGAGGTCGCGTTTGCTTTTTTCAAGCATCGCGACGCGGGCGGGCCGCTGTGGCCGCCCTCCTTCCTCGAGATGCTCGACCGCGGGAACCGTATTCTTGACCAGTACTTCGCAGCCGACGGTCTCAGCTTCGGGAAGGTCGCGCCGGGCTGCGCGGCCGACCTCGTCTTCTGGGACTATGACCCGCCAACTCCGCTCCTCGACGGTAACGTGGGCGGGCACATCATGTTCGGCATGACAAGCCGTTCGGTGCATTCGGTGATGGTCAACGGACGATTCGTAGTGAGGAACCGTGAGCCGCAGTTCGATGCGGAAAAGATACACGCCGACGCGCGAGATCAGACTCGGCGCCTGTGGAAACGAATGGAAGAAAGGACATAACAATGGAGCAGCAATCGGCAAAAATTCTCGAAAAGGCGAAGGGCTACCGGGACCGGACGGCGGAGACGCTGTCGTCGATCGTGAAAACTCCCGCGCTTAGTGGAACAGAAGGCGACCGGATCAAGCTCATCGAAAAGATGTGCAGAGACCTCGGTGCTGATGAGGTGCGGATCGACGGGCTGGGAAATCTTCTCATGAGAGTCGGCTCCGGAAAAAAGATCCTCGCGATAGACGCTCACATAGACACCGTCGATGTGGGAGACCGGTCGCAGTGGAAGGAGGATCCCTTCTCCGGCATCATCAGGGACGGACTGGTACTCGGCCGCGGGACCTCCGACCAGCTCGGCGGCGCAGCGTCGATGATCACCGCCGCGCGGATCCTGAAAGAGCTCAACTACAACGGCGAGTACTCGATCTGGTTCACATTCACCGTCATGGAAGAGGACTGCGACGGCCTGTGCTGGAAGTACCTGATCGAGGAAGAGAAGCTGGTGCCCGATTTCGCCGTATCGACCGAGCCGACAAGCCTCCGGCTCTATCGCGGCCATCGCGGACGAATGGAGATCGAGTGCATCTTCCGCGGCGTCTCGTGCCACGGTTCTGCGCCGGAGCGCGGGGTGAGCGCCGCCTACAAGGCTTCCCGTTCTGCGCTAGCCATCGAATCGCTCAACGAAAAACTCCAGCCCGACGCGGAGAAATTCCTTGGAAAGGGAACCGTGACCGTTTCAAAGATGGAGGTCCACGGCCCGTCGCTCTGCGCCGTGCCGGATCAGGCAATGATCTATCTCGACCGCAGGCTGACCTGGGGCGAGACAAAGGAATCGGCGCTCGAGCAGGTGCGCCAGGCGCTCGGAACCGATGTAGCCGAAGTGCGTGTCCCTGATTACAGCAAGGTCAGCTGGAAGGGGACGACCTACAAGCAGGAGCTCTACTTTCCGACGTGGAAGATCGATTCGGACCATCCCCTGGTGAAGGGCGGGTTCGAAGCATATCGCGGACTTTTCGACGGCGAACCGGTGGTCGACAAGTGGACCTTTTCCACCAACGGCGTAGCAATCTGCGGCCGTCACGGCATTCCCCTGATCGGGTTCGGGCCCGGCGACGAGAGCCAGGCTCACGCACCGAATGAGATTACCCGTGTCGACGATCTGGAGAAGGCGAGCGCCTTCTACGCGGCACTCCCCTTCGCTCTGGAGAAGATCGGCGCTGGCTCATGAAGTGGCACTATCGATGTCCCGCCTGCGGCACGATCTACGAGATCGAGCCGACTCGCTACCTCTGCGACCGCTGCGCGGCGGGGCAGCAGCCTGAACGTCCGCTCGCCGGGATTCTGGAAGCCGAATGGGACGACGACGAGGAGGCACGCCGGGTAAGCTCGGCAGCCGCCGGTGACGGAGAATACGGCCCCCCGCGCGCGGGCGGCCGCCTGATTCCCCTTCCGGTTGAGGCCGACTGGTTTCCGCCGATTCCGGTCGGCAACACTCCCCTCTGGGAGCCTGAAAGGCTGCGTGAAGAGCTCGGTTTTCCCAGGCTCTACCTCAAGGACGACACCTGCAATCCTACCGGCTCGTACAAGGACCGGGCATCCTTCCTTGTTGCTGCATTTGCAGCAATGCACCGCGCGGCCGAGATCGCCCTTGCAAGCACCGGCAACGCCGCCTCCTCCATGGCCGGCGTCGGCGCCGCCTCCGGGATCCCGGTTACCGTGTTCCTTCCGAAATCGGCGCCGGCCGCCAAGCGCATTCAGGTGCTTCAGTACGGCGCGGCTCTCCGCGAAGTCGACGGCACCTACGACGTGGCGTTCGACCGGTCGCTCGCCTATACCGCAGGCGGACGCGAGGACGGCCGCCTCGTGATCTCGAGAAACACCGCCTACAATCCCCTGACCATCGAAGGCAAGAAAACCGCCTCCTACGAGATAGCGGCACAGCTCGCTCAGGCTGAGGGACTCTCCACCGGGGAAGCGGGCGACGTGGCCCCGGACCACCTCTTTGTGCCCACCGGAGACGGGGTGATTCTCGCAGGCATATACCGGGGATTCGAAAACCTGCTCCGGCTGGGGCGCATATCACGGATGCCGACCGTATGGGCCTGCCAGGCGGCCGGTTCGAGCGCAGTTGCCCGGGCGCTTTCAACGGGCGGCTTTTCCGCGCCCGAGTCGAGCAGCACGGTTGCCGATTCGATCTCGGTAGACGTGCCGCGAAACGGCGCGCATGCGCTTTCGAAACTCCGCAGTCACTCCGGGAAGGCGGTGGTCGTGACCGACGAGGAGATACTGGCGGCGCAGCGGAAGCTCTCGGCGTCGTCAGGCCTCTTCGCCGAGCCGTCGTCGAGCGCCGCCTTCGCGGGATTTCTGAAAGCGCGCAAATCAATCGAGTCGGGAGACAGAGTCGTCCTGCTGATCACCGGCTCCGGACTGAAGGATATTGCCAGCGCGGCCCGCGCAGTCGAGTCCGCATAGAGACGCCGCAGAGGCGCAGATACACACCACTATCACGGAGACAAACAGATGATCGACCTGCATGTTGAGAAAAACCAGCGAAAGAAAAACGCAGCCCGCTGCCGCGAACGTCAGATCCTGCTTCCGACCTTCGCGCAGATGCGCGATCCGTCGAAGGTACCCGATTCGGTAAAAAGCGAGCTGTCGGAAATCGGCCTCTGGGATGTGCACGCGCGCAACCTCTTCCGGGTGACATGGAAGAACGAGCCGAAGGAGAAGGGCGGCCGTTTCGGTGGCGTCAACTTCCTCGAGCTGCCGCCGGAGCTCACGGGAGTCAAGGCGCGGATCGTGGCGCTGGTCGGAAAATGGTTCCCCACCGGTGCGCACAAGGTCGGTGCGGCCTACAGCTGCCTCGTGCCGGAGCTGATCACCGGCCGGTTCAATCCTCTGGAGAAGAAGGCTGTCTGGCCGAGCACCGGCAACTACTGCCGCGGCGGAGCCTACATTTCGCGCCTCCTCGCCTGCCCGTCCGTCGCCATCCTGCCCGAGGGAATGTCGAAGGAACGGTTCCAGTGGCTCGCCACCATGGCCGAGGAGGTGATAGCTACCCCCGGTTCGGAATCCAACGTGAAGGAGATCTTCGACAAGTGCATCGAGCTCGACCGGACGAGGGATGACGTGGAGATCTTCAACCAGTTCGATCAGCTCGGAAACCACCTGTGGCACTACGCGATCACGGGTCCCGCGATAGAGGAGGTCTACCGCCAGATCTCCCGTCCGGAGGATGTGTTCGCCGGAAGCGTACTCTCCTCCGGATCGGGCGGAACGCTCGCTTCGGGCTCCTATCTCAAGGAGCATTTTTCCGGTTTCCGACTCGCGGTTGCGGAGGCGCTGCAGTGCCCGACGATTCTCGAGAACGGCTTCGGGTCGCACCGTATAGAAGGAATCGGCGACAAGCATATTCCCTGGATCCACAATCTTCGTGATACCGACATGGCAATCGGCGTCGACGACGAGCTCCCGATGCGCTTTCTCCGGCTCTTCAACGAACCGGAGGGCAGGAAGGTGCTCGCCGAGGCAGGCGTCGCCTCTTCCCTGATCGAGAAGCTGGACTGGATCGGCATCTCCGGCATAGGCAATCTCATCGGCGCAATCAAGTTCGCACGATACTACGAGCTTGGAGAGCACGACGTGGTTTTCACCGTGTTTACCGACTCGCTCGAGCTGTACGGGAGCCGTCTCACCGAGCTCACCACCGAGCGAGGAAGCTACGACCGCCGGCAGGCCGACCGTGACTACGAGCGGCTGACAAGCCTTTCGGTCGACCACCTTCTGGAGCTGTCCCACGTCGAAAAGAGGCGCGTTCACAATCTGAAGTACTTCACCTGGATTGAACAGCTCGGAAAGGACCTGGACGAGCTTCGCGCCCAGTGGTCCGACTACCGAAACTACTGGGGAACACTGCACTCGCAGGTAGAGGCGATCGACGCCCTGATAGAAGAATTCAACCGCGAAGTGAACCGATGATAGCGCTCAAGAACTGCCTCTGCCTTGTGAGGCCGGGACTTCCCGACCTCTCCGGTGTGGATATGCTGATAGAGGGGAACCGGATCAGCCGGATTGCGGACGACATCGAGCCTCCCGAGGGAGCGACCGTGATCGACGCATCCCGTCACGTGGTTTCGGCAGGCTTCGTGAATACCCACCACCACTTCTATCAGACCCTGACCCGGAACCTGCCTGCAGTGCAGAACGCCAAGCTGTTCGACTGGCTTGTCTATCTCTACGATGTCTGGCGCCACTTCGATGAGGAGGCGATCTTCTGGTCTACCAAGCTCGCCGTCGCTGAGCTGTTGAAGACGGGATGCACCTGCACTACCGATCATCTCTACCTCTATCCGGCCGGCGTCAAGGCAGACCTTCCCGGTCTTCAGTTCCAGGCGGCCGGTGAGCTCGGCATCCGCTTCGCACCGACGCGGGGTTCCATGTCCCGATCGAAGAAGGACGGCGGGCTTCCGCCGGACAGCTGCGTTCAGGACGAGGAGACCATCCTCGCCGAAAGCGAAGCCGCCATCGGCCGTTATCACGACGCCGCCGAAGATTCGATGCGGCGCGTCGCCCTCGCGCCCTGCAGCCCCTTCAGCGTCTCCGAATCGCTTATGAAGGAGTCGGCGCAGCTCGCGCGCCGTCACGGGGTGCGGCTCCACACCCACCTCGCCGAGACCTCCGACGAAGAGGAGTACTGCGTGGAGGTGTACGGCCGCAGGCCGCTCGAGCTCATGGAAGATTGCGGGTTCATCGGGAACGACGTCTGGTTCGCCCACGGGATATTCTTCGACGACGCCGAGATCAAACGGCTCGCCGAGACCGGAACGGGGATTGCGCACTGTCCCTCGTCGAACATGCGGCTTGGCTCGGGCATCTGCCGAGTGCGGGAGCTCATCGATCTGGACGCCGTGGTCGGACTTGGCGTGGACGGTTCGGCGTCGAACGATTCGTCGGACATGCTGGGTGAAATGCGCCAGGCGCTGCTTCTTCAACGGGTGAAGTACGGATCGCGCGGGATAACCGCCCCGGAGGTCTACCGGATAGCTACCGAAGGCGGTGCGCGCATTCTCGGCTACAACCGGCTCGGCAGGCTCGAAGAGGGGATGCTTGCCGATGTGGCGCTCTTCGACGTCACGCGGCTCGAGTACACCGGAGCGCTCGCAGACCCCGCGGCGGCGCTGCTCTTCTGCGGATACAACCACGCGGCCGACTGGGTTATCGTCGACGGGAAGGTGGCAGTCGAGCACGGAGAGCTCGTTTCGCATCAGGAAGAGGAGATACGCCGGAGGGCAGGCTCGGCTGCAGGGCGACTGCTCGAAATGGCGGGAATAAAATAGGCCCGAACAGGGGAGGACACAACGAAATGAGTACTGACAAGCTTGCGGCACAGGTCGAAGCCCTCAGCCGCACGACAATCGACATGTACGGAAAGGACTTCCTGCTCACATGGGAGAAGAGCGATGAGGAGATCCGCGCCACCTTCATTGTGGCAGAGATTCTTCGCGGAATGCGCAACGGCGGAATAAGCCCGCGTCTCTGGGACTCCGGTCTCGCGGTCTCGATCTTCAAGGACAATTCTACCCGCACCCGTTTCTCCTACGCGAGCGCCTGCAACATGCTCGGGCTGGCCGTTCAGGACTTCGAAGAGAAGAAGAGCCAGGTCGCGCATGGGGAGACCGTCCGGGAGACCGCGACCATGATCAGCTTCCTTACCGAAGCGATCGGGATTCGCGACGACATGTACCTCGGTGAGGGCGATCGATTCGAACGGGAAGTCGGTACGGCGCTCGACGAGGCGGTGAAGTCCGGCGTGCTGCCCTCGCGGCCGGCGATCGTCAATCTTCAGAGCGACATCGACCACCCCACCCAGTCGATGGCCGACATGCTGCACCTGGTGAACCATTTCGGCGGCGCCGACAAGCTGAAGGGAAAAAAGCTCGCCATGACCTGGGCCTACTCGCCATCCTACGGAAAGCCGCTTTCGGTCCCGCAGGGAATTATCGGGCTGATGACCCGCTTCGGCATGGATGTGACCCTCGCGTATCCGGAAGGCTACTCGCTTATCCCCGACACCATGGAGGTCGCAAAGAAGAACGCTTCAACCACCGGCGGCAGCTTCACGGTCGCCTCTTCGATGGAGGATGCCTTCAAGGACGCCGACATCGTCTACCCGAAGAGCTGGGCACCCTACGCAGTTATGCAGGAGCGGACTGAGCTGCTGAAAGCGGGAGACGATTCCGGGCTCAAGGAGCTCGAGAAGCGCTGCCTGGCGAACAATGCAAAATACCGGTCATGGGAATGCAGCGAAGAGATGATGAAGCTCACCAAGGGCGGCAAAGGGCTCTACATGCACTGCCTGCCGGCGGACATCTCCGGAGTTTCCTGCAAAGAGGGCGAGGTCGCCGCGAGCGTCTTCGACCGCTACCGGGACGACACCTACCGGGAGGCAGGCTACAAGCCCCACATCATCGCTGCGATGATCCTGCTTTCGAAAGTTCAGAATCCGGCTGCGGCGCTGGACAGGATGATTACCCGGGGCACGCCCCGGTAGCCCGAACGTCGATCGGGGCCGGGCGGTCTCTATCGCCGGCCCTTCCCGCTTTTTTGGCCGCCGGGACGTACCGGCGGCTTCTCATACTGCTGCCAATTTTGTTGTTCCGCGCGGATCTTGCGACCGCGAAAGGTCTGCCCGCGAACTGAGGAAAGGACGGCTTCAGCGGCACGAGGCTCGATCTGGACCCGTGTGTTAAAATCTCCTATGTCGATCCTTCCGATATCGACTTTGTCACCCGGCGTTGCACGGTTTACGATGCCGATTACGTCGGCGGCCTGGACTCGCGCCTTCCGTCCCACATTCAGGACAAGATTCACGAAATCGCCGTCGCGGTTGTCGCGGCGGTAGCCGCCGCGCGCCCCCGCTCCCGCGTGTCCCCGCTCGGGCGAATGAAAGTCGCCGACAGGTGTCAGCTCCGCGGCAGACTTGTAGTAGTCGAGAAAGGTGTTGAACTCGAGCGATACGAAATGGGCCAGCAAGTCCGCGCGGCCCAGACCTTCGAGCTTCTGCTCGATGATCGGGAGGTAACGCGCCATGCGTTCCGGGTCGACTTGTACACCTTTGACCCGGTCCATCTGGTGCATCAGCCGCCGCTCGCAGATCTCCTCGCCGGAAGGGACCTTCAACTCTGGAATTCTCCCTCGAATCGTCTGCTCGATCCGCCTGAGCTTGTACTTCTCGCGCAGATTGATGATCGAAAGCGAGATTCCCGATTTGCCCGCGCGACCGGTTCGGCCGCTGCGGTGAGTGTAGACTTCCGGTTCGTCGGGAAGATCGTAGTGGATCACGTGGGTCAGGTCGTCGACGTCGAGCCCGCGCGCGGCAATATCGGTGGCGACCAGAAGTTGAACGCTCCGCTGTCTGAACTTCCCCATAACCAGGTCACGCTGCGCTTGAGCCATGTCCCCGTGCAGCGCTTCGGCATTGTACCCGTCCTTGACCATGCGGCCGGCGACCTCCCCGGTGGCGGCCCTGGTACGGCAGAAGACAATCGCGTACATATCGGGATGGAAATCGACAATTCGTCTTAGGGCGAGATACTTGTCCCGCGCGTGGACCATGTAGTAGCCATGCTGAACCGTAGAGGCGCCGGAGTTTCGCGCACCGGCGGAAATCTCAACCGGATCTTTCATGTACCGCGAGGCGATGCGTGCCACCTCCGCCGACATGGTGGCCGACAGCAGCACCGTTTGCCGACCGGCCGGCACATTCTCGAGTATCGCGTCCATTTCCTCTTTGAAACCCATGTTGAGCATGATATCGGCTTCGTCGAGAACAAGGTGACGCACGCGGCCGGTGTCCACGGCGCCGCGATTCATAAGGTCGAGAAGGCGGCCCGGCGTTGCGACTATTATGTGCGACCCGCCGCGGAGCGAGCGGATCTGCCGGTCCATACTGTCGCCGCCGTATACCGCGGTGATGTTGAGTCCGCTGATGTACTTGCCGTAGGATGCAAGGTCACCGGCGATCTGCACGCACAGCTCGCGCGTCGGGCAGATAACCAGAGCCTGAGGGGCACGTTCAGCGACGGTGACGGAATTGAGGATCGGGAGCCCGAAGGCGGCGGTCTTGCCGGTTCCGGTCTGAGCCAGGGCGGTGAGGTCCACGCCGTTCTCGAGCAGATAGGGAATCACCCGCTCCTGAATCGGAGTCGGGACCTCGAAACCAATGTCGCTTAGCGCCTGGATAAGCTCGCTCTTCAATGCGAAATCTTCAAATGTCAATAATTTGTACCTTTGGTGGGGAATGGATGATGCGCAGGGCGCGATGAACGATAGAAATACGCACCGCAGTGCGAAACCGTATTACAGGGTAGAGAATTTGGCCGAACATGTCAACGGCCCGCTGGCGCGGGCCGTCGTCCTCGCGGTGCAGACGTCGATGGTCTATCGTGCTGTCGCCGGCTACGCAGTAGCCGCGGACTACGCAGTAGCCGCGGACTACGCAGTAGCCGCGGACTACGCAGTAGCCGAGGGCACCTTCGCCTGTTCGCGAATCTTCCGCAGCACGATCTCCTGGTCGACCGGAATCCGGTCGAGTCGGACACCAACAGCGTTGTAGAGCGCGTTGGCCACCGCCGGTGCGGTCGGGATGGTCACAATCTCACCGACTCCCTTCCCGCCGTAGGGTCCGGTCGGAACGCCGTGCTCTACCACGATCGGTACGATCTCCGGCGTCATTGTTATCGGCGCCATGCGGTAGCGCGCCAGGCGGTCGCTCACGACCATGCCGTCCTTCACGATGAAGTTCTCGGAAAGCGCGTGGCCGATTCCCATCATCGCGCCGCCTTCGATCTGGCCGCGCAGGCCCAGCGGATTGATCGCTGCGCCGACATCGGTGGCCGAAACAAGGCGCAGAACGCGGACCTCTCCGGTGTTGGTGTTTACCTCCACCTGAACCGCCTGTGCGGCAAACGAGAAGCCGAAATGCATGTCCCCGCCCTCTCCGAGCGGTTTCGTCTCGGGCGCATTGTAGACGGTGGTGAGCTTCGTCGGCCTTCCCTCGGCGGTCATTTTGGAGGCGATCTCCGCCATGCTGAGCTTTCGCCCTCCTGCCACCGCGTATCCCTCTTCGAAGCGAACCGACGCGGCGTCCGTCCCGGCGAGCTTTGCCACGACCTCGCTCATGGCTTCCCGCAGCGCGGCGGATGTCTGTCGTACCGCGTTGCCGGTGACGTAGGTCTGGCGGGAGGCGGTAGTGGGACCGCCGTCCGGCGTGAGGTCGGTATCCGACAGCAGAACCCGGACAGAGTCGGGCGAGACCCCGAGCTCTTCCGCTGCAATCAGCTGGAGCACCGTCGGGAGCCCCTGACCGAGCTCGGCGGATGAGCTTCTGACCTCGAAGGTGCCGTCCGGGTAGAGCTCAACCTCGGCGGCCGCCTTGTCGGGCGCGCCGCCGCCGAGCCCCGTGTTCTTGTAGGCCGCGGCGATCCCCCATGCGGTTTTCAGATGCGGCGACCCGGGAACGGACTTCGGCACGAACGGATCCGGACCGCTCGTCTTTTCCATCTCCTGCTTGATTCTGTCGATGCACTCGATAAGCCCAACGCTGTGCTCGAGAAGCTGTCCCGTATTGGTGATGCTGCCTTCCCGGAGCGCGTTGATCCGCCGCAGCTCGAGCGGATCTATGCCCAGCTGCTCGGCAAGCATGTCGATCGCGCTCTCGACTGCAAACGCCGACTGCACAACGCCGAATCCGCGGAATGCGCCCGCGGGCGGATTGTTGGTGTACATCGCATAACAGTCCGCCTTGACGTTCGGAACCTCGTAGGGGCCGGAGGAATGAGTGGTAGCCCTCGTCATCACCTTGTCACCCAGAGAGGCGTAGGCGCCGGTGTCGCCGTACAGTTCGGTATCGAAGGCGGTGAGCTTGCCGTCCTTTCTGGCGCCGACCTTCACGCGTATCTGGGTCGCGTGGCGCTTCGGATGGACAAGAAGGCTCTCGTGCCGGTCAAACAGCAGCTTCACCGGCCGATGCGTGACGCTCGCGAGCATTGCCGCATGAATCTGTCCGGCAATGTCCTCCTTTCCGCCGAATCCTCCGCCGACCAGCTGCCCGATGATCCTCACCTGGGACTCCGGGACGCCGAGTGAATCGGCAACCTGCATCCGGTCCTCGTAGGGGATCTGCGAACCCACGTAGACCTCGATCCGTCCGTTCTCGGTCACCCGCGCGATGCTGCATTCGGGCTCGAGGAAGGCGTGATCGTGAGCGGGAGTGTAGAAGGTGTGCTCGAGCACCAGATCGGCCGCGGCAAATCCTGCCTCCATGTCCCCCTTTCGGACCTTGATGTGCTGGAGAAGGTTGCCGTTGGTGTGCACCGGCGGCGCGTCGGGCTTTGCGGCCTGCACCGGATCGGTGACCACCGGCAGGAGCTCGAACTCGACTTCGATCAGCTCGAGAGCCGCGCTCGCAATCTCTCTGGTCTCTGCGGCAACTATCGCCACCGCATCCCCCACCGTTCGTATCTTCTCGCCCACACCAACCATGACGGGCCAGTCGGTGTAGACAACACCGTGGTCGTGCTTTCCGGGAATGTCCTCCGCGGTGAGAACGGCGGCGACGCCCTCGAGCGCTCTGGCCCGGCTTACGTCTATCGACTTCACAATGGCCGCAGGCACCATCGCGCGCTTGACCCGCGCGTGGAGCATCCCGTCGAAGGCAAGGTCGTCGGTGTACTTCGCGCGTCCGGTGACCTTGTCGGCGCCGTCCATACGGGGACGAACCGTCCCCACCGCCTTGTGGGGAATCAGCGACTGCGGGATATCGGTCGGCGGCTCCACCGGGAGGCCGGTCCGGATCGATTTCGCCGCGGCGTGCACTGCCTTGATGATGGTCGGATAGCCAGCGCAGCGGCAGAGCGTATCCTTGAGCGCGTACTTGATCTCGTCGTCGCTGGGGTCCGGATTGCGCTGCAGAAGCGCATAGGAGGTCATGAGCTGGCCGGGAATACAGAATCCACACTGCACCGCGCCGTACTTCACGAAGGCGTCCTGAAGCGGATGAAGGGCCGCCGAATCTCCATTGGTGGCCGCTTGCGGCGCCGCATCGGCGCCGGCGGCAGCGCCCTCGTGGCCGTTGGCGGCGTGGCTGTTGGCGGCGTGGCCGTTCGTAGATGCTGAGTGACCATTCGCGGTCGCACCGTGGCCGTTAGTCGCGTTCTTGATGACAACCGGGGTGCCGATCCTGCCGGCAAGCCCCTCAATAGTCACCACACTGTGCCCGCGAACCTTCGCTGCGGGATAGCTGCACGAGAGCACCGGCTCACCGTCGATCAGCACTGTACACGAGCCGCACTCGGCCTCGTTGCACCCGATCTTCGTGCCGGTCAGCCCAAGCCGATATCGGATCAGATCGGACAGCATTTCCCCCGGTTTTTCTTCCAGCGATACCGCCCGGTCGTTAATCGTAAAATCTATGGTATTGGTATTCATGGCACCTTCACTGTTTCCGCCCGTTTCCAGGCTGTGTTCAAGACCTCTTCCAGCAGAACCTCGCACAGCTGGTAGCGGTACTCCGCTCCGGCCCGCTGCGCGCTGCTGCGGAAATGGAAGCTCGAAGGGATTGTCTCCCTGAGACTGCCGAGGATTTCAGTATCCAGTTTCCTTCCTGTGAGAAGCTCTTCGACCGCGGTCGCCCGAACGGGGACCGGGCCGGAGGGCCCTACTGCGACGCGGATATCCCTGATTGTGTCGCCCTCACGTTCTAGCCAGACGGCCGCGTTGAGAATGGGAAGGGCAACGCCCTGCGGGCGCATCACGCGGCTGAACGCAGAGGCCTGACCCGGCCGGCGCAGCGGGATGTGGAAACCGACGAGCACATCGCGATCGCTGCTCAGGGTCGACTTTCCAGGCCCCACGTACAGCTTGAGAATCGGCTCCCGCCGGATTCCCTCCTCATTGGCGATATCCACCGACGCGCCCAGCGCGACAAGGCTGATCATGCCGTCGGCCGCAGGGAGCGCGTGCGCCACGTTTCCACCGAGCGTCGCCGTGTTTCGCACCTGAGGCCCGCCGATGAGGCCGCACGCCTCCGAGATTGCAACGGCGTGCTCGAGCACCAGCGGCGAGTGGGTTATCTCGCGAACGGATACCGCGGCGCCGATGAAGAGATCGCCGCTGTCGGACCGTACCTCGAGCACACCGAGCTCAGGGATGCGGGAAATGTCTACGAGGGTGTTGACGGGCGCATGGTGTCCCTGCTGCAGTTCGAGCAGCAGGTCCGTTCCGCCGGCAACGGGACAGGCCTGTCCGGGCCGGGCGCCCAGAGCGGCAATCGCCTCTTTCAGCGAATTTGCCAGGACGTAATTGGACCAGAGACTCATCGGTCTTACCTCTCCTGTTAGGGATTGTGCCAGGTGTCCTGGCGACGACGCGGCTCGTTCGCGGCAAGTTTTCGCCTGCGGCGATACGTCGCCACTACGAAGCTACGCCGACGGCACTTTTCGACGGGTCCAATGTCCCGACGCCGGCATCCTTATGCCGACCGGCAATCCGACATGATATTACTATAATACTCCATTATTGGAAGTAGCGCCAGCCATCATCAATCCGATCTCCTCGACGGTCGCCGTGTCGCGGTCGACGATGCCGACGATCCTGCCCTCGTACATCACCGCAATCCGGTCCGAAAGGGCGCGGATCTCGTCCAGATCCTCCGAAATGAGCAGAATTCCTGTGCCCGATTCACGCTGCTTCAGGAGCCGCTGGTGGATATACTCGCTCGCTCCAATGTCCACTCCCCGGGTCGGCTGTGCGGCGATGAGAATGTCCGGTTTCCGCGACAGCTCCCGCGCGAGGATCAGTTTCTGGATGTTCCCGCCCGACAGGTTCTTGAGCGGTGTGTCCATGCTTGGAGTCTTTACCGCATACTCCGAGATGAGGCTGCTTGCGTGCGCGGCCATGCGGCCGAAATTGAGAAAGATTCCCCTGCAGAACTGTGCGGACCGGTGGTCATGAAGGAACAGATTTTCCTGGACCGAAAAGTCCCGTATGGCGCCGTCGCGCATCCGTTCCTCCGGAATGAAGGCCATTCCCGCTTCGATACGGGCATTGAGTGAGGCAGCCGTAAGGTCCTGCCCGCCTATCCTGACGGTTCCGCCGGTCACCCTGCGCACGCCGGCGAGACACTCGGCAAGCTCGCGCTGACCGTTTCCCGACACACCGGCGAGTCCTATGATCTCGCCCGCGCGAATCGCCAGATCGACGCCGCGCAGCGCCTCGGTGCCACGGTCGCCCACTGACCGAAGCCCCTCGACCGAAAGGAGGACGTCGCCCTGCCGCACCGGACGCGGCTGCAGCTCGGAGAGCTCGCGACCCACCATCATCCGTACCAGCTCCTGGCGGGTGACATCCTCTGTCTTCCGCGTGCCGATTACCTTGCCGTCCCTCAGGACGGTGACGCGGTCGCTGATCGCGAGCACCTCCTGCAGCTTATGCGAAATGAATACCAGCGAGTGTCCCTCACGCACCATGCGCTTGAGCGTCGCGAAGAGGTCGGCCACCTCCTGCGGCGTGAGCACTGCAGTCGGTTCGTCGAGGATGATCAGGCCGGCACCCCGGAACAGCGCCTTGATGATCTCGACGCGCTGCTGCTCGCCGACGGAGAGCTGCCAGACGTACGCCTTTGGATCGACCTGCAGGCCATACTCTTCGGAAAGCTCTTGTATGCGCGCGGAGACACCCTTTATGTCGACAAGCGGCCATTTGAATGAGCGCTGCCCGAGCGCCACGTTCTGTGCAACGGTAAGGGTGGGAACGAGCATGAAGTGCTGGTGGATCATGCCGATTCCCGCCTTGATCGCGTCGGCCGGAGAGCGGAACTGGTGCGGCTCCCCGTCGATGACGATTTCACCCTCATCGGGCCGGTACATACCGTAGAGCTGCCGCATCAGCGTGCTCTTCCCCGCGCCGTTTTCACCGAGAAGCGCGTGCACTTCGCCGGCGGAGACGTCGAAACTCACCCCGGAGTTCGCCACCACTCCGGGAAACCGCTTCACAATGTTGCGCAGCTCAACCCGTTGAATGCGGCGGGTCTCGGGCTCACTCTTTTCCCTGAACATGGCAGTACCGGATGAGGCAGGCGGTCTCCCCGCCCGTTCGAAGGCGGGGAGATCCTACCGCGCCCTCAGGGCGCGACTTTGATGGTTCCGTCGGTGATTCCCTTTATCGCGGCATCACCAGCGGCCTTGACACTCGGCGCGAGCTTGAAGTTCGGGTTGTAGGCAACCTTGAGCCCGCCGTTCGCGAGGGTAAGCGTGTACTGGATACCCCCAAGCGTGCCGGCCTTGTGCTTTGCGATCATGTCCTTGAGCATGTCCGTCCAGTCGTAGACCTGGCTTGCGACGACGAGGCTGGGCGCAAGCGACGTCTGATTGGCCTGGGTGCCGAACCACAGTACGTTCCCGGCGTCCTTCGCCGCGCCGATCGAACCGACTACCGACTGTGACGAACCGGTGAGGATGTCGGCGCCGTTGGCGATGTGCGTCTTGGCGGCCGCCGTCATGAGCGCGACATCCGAGAAGGAGCCTGTCCAGGTCTTCGACACCGAGATGGAAGGATCGGTGGCCTGGACGCCCTGAACGAAGCCGTCGATGTAGGTTTTCGCGTCACCTACCTCCACCGGGCCGGTCACGCCGATCTTCCTGGTCTTGGTCAGCTTTGCGGCGAGCACGCCGTTTACGTAGCCGCCCTGCTCCGCCGCCGCGGTGTAGGCGTAGACGTTCGGAAGACCGAAGGTGTTGACATCGGTTCCCCAGGCAAAGGTCACTTCAGGGAAATCCTTCGCGATCTCCTCGACCGACGACCCGTACTGTGAGCCGTGAGCGATTACGATGTCGAATCCCTGACTCGCGTAGTCCCGGATCGCTGCAGCAGCGTCGGGAACATTGTACATGTTCTCGGAGTACTTCAGCTCCAGCGCCGACGGACCTCCCATGGACTTCTGAACAGTCTGAAGCGCACCCCACATCGACTGGCTGAACGCGGCATCGGTGGTCGCGCTCGGCATGACGACCGCGATCTTGAACGGTTTCGCGCTCATCGCCGGCGCGCTTCCCGCCTTCTCGGTGCTCCCACCGGCAAAAAGCATTCCGCCGGCAGCCAACAGTACGACAATAGTCAACACAAGACGTTTCATGATCTCTCCTTTCTCGAAGCCCGCGGCTTCAGTTTTTCCCTTCCTGATTGCGTGCGATGACCGGTCGCGAATGGTGGTCGGCCTTCCTCCTCGTTCAACTCTCGCCCCGTTCGAACGGCCTGTTCAGCGCCGCGGGTTGGCGAGCACGGTTTGAGGTCACGGTCAGCGCAGCTATCGTAAGGAGATACGGAAGCATGACCGCGACGCTCGATGGTATCTTGACCCCCAGCACCTGCACCCAGAGCTGGAATGAATTGACCACACTGAACAGCAGAGACCCGGCGAGAACCCCGAACGGATTCCATCCGCCGAAATAGACCAGAGCAACAGCGATGAAGCCCTGACCAGCGGTGAGATTGTCCTGAAAGAGATTGAGTTGCGAAATCGACAACGAAGCGCCTGCCAGACCGGCGAGGACCGCACCCAGGCAGACGCTGAAGTAGCGGATCCCGTTCACACTTATCCCGACCGAGTCGGCGGCGGCGGGGTTCTGCCCTACCGACTTGATCTTCAGCCCGAGGGTGGTCTTCTCCAGCACCCACCAGGCGATCGGCACCAGGAGGAAGGCGCCGTATACCGGCAGGCTCTCCCGAAAGAAGATGGGACCGATGATCGGTATGTCGGCCAGAATCGGTACCCGTACCGAGGGGAAACCGACAATGGTCTTGACCGTACCGATGGTCACCTTGAACAGCAGGCTCGACATGCCGAGCCCGAACATGTAGAGCCCGATGCCGCTGACACCCTGCTCGGCCTTGAGCGTTACGCTGACAAAGGACATGAGCAGTCCCATCAGAAGCCCCACGATCACCGCGGCAAGCACGCCGAGCCAGAGATTGCCGGTTATCAGAGCAATGTAAAATGCAGCAAACGCGGTCAGGAGCATGATGCCGTCGACGCCGAGGTTCACAACGCCGGAGGTCTGCGCGAAGGTCTCTCCCAGCGCGGCGTACAGGAAGGGCGCGGCCAGGCCCATCATGGTGTTGAGAATGCCGGTAACGACGTTGAGCGAGAAGATGCCTTTCATGTTGATGATTCCTCCGGCCGCTCTTTGCCGAGCTCGGCATCGATGTCCTCAAGCTCGGACGCAAGGTCGATGGGCGCCGCCCGCGCGGCAGCCGAACCGGCCACCGGAGACAGCCCCCCCTGGCCCTCTTCGCGGAGCTCCATCGCCATACGCCGCGCCGCCCAGCGCCGCGACCAGAGCGTAGCGCCCGAAACGAAGAGCACCACCAGCCCGAGGATGGCGGTGATCAGCGCGGAAGGAACCTGCGCCGCACGCTGCATTGTGTCGGCCCCTACCAGGAGCCCTCCGAAGAGAATCGATGCCGGAATCAGGCCGAGCGGGTGGAGACTTCCCAGGAGGGCCGCGACGATACCGGTGAACCCGTATCCGCTGGTAAGGCCCTCGAGAAGCCGGTGCTGAACGCCGATAACCTCGATGACTCCGGCCAAACCGGCAAAACCGCCGGCAAGCGTAAGTGAAAGGGCCTGCGCGACCGGCACGTTGATTCCGGAATAGCGCGATGCGTCAGGATTCAATCCGACCGCGCGGATCGAGTAGCCGATTGTCGTCCGCCACAGGAAGAGGTAGACCAGCCCGGCAAGGACCAGCGCGACGATCGCTCCCGTGTGCAGAAGAGTCCGCGGCACGAGCCTCGCAAGCCAGACCTGGTGCGGCAGCGGTGCCGACTGGGCGAGAAAGGTGCCCGCCTTGACGGCCGCAGGATCCATGAGCGGTCCCTGCAGAAGCAGGTTCATCAGCTGAAGGGCGATCGCGTTCATCATGACGGTGCTGAGAATTTCGTTCACATTGAGGCGCGCTTTGAGGATGCCGGGGACGAAACCCCAGATCGCGCCTGCGATGAAGCCTGCGATCATGGTCGAGGGAATGAGAAGCCAGCCGGGCGCGGTGTGGAAGGTGAGCGGAAACCAGGTTGCCATTATAGCTCCCGCAATGATCTGCCCCTCACCGCCGATATTGATGACGTTCGCGCGAAAAGCGATGCAGATCCCCAACCCGACGAGCAGCAGCGGCGTCGCCTTTACCAGAGTCTGCGTTATGCCGAAGGTGGTTCCGACTGCACCGCGAATCATGGCGGCGTAGGCGGAAAGCGGATTTGCCTTGAGGAAAAGCAGAAGCACGGCCCCGATCAGCAGCGCCACGATCACGCCGGCGATCGGAAGGAGTACATTCAGTACGACGCGACCCCAATCGAATCGCGATTTCCCAAGCGGATGCACATCAACCGGAGTGGTAATCAACGGCAAGAACTCCTCTCCTGCGGTGGTGTCGGGGGACAAGAAAAGATCGCATCGACCCGCTCGAATCGTTCGTTTCATTATACGCTCTGAGACATGGTTTGCAACACGATTTTCGTTCCGAAGATCGAGCGGCGCTCCGGCCGAGATAAATGCTGCAAATCTTATGCAAGCACCATACCAATGTGGCGCTCCTCTTGTGTCGTTGCGCTATTTCCTTTGCGGGCAAGTGCAACCTGTCCGGCCCGCTTGTACCGCCCTGGCGTGCATGGCAGCAGGAACTACATTTCCGTAGGTGTGCCTTGAGGTTTCCTACAAACCCGTTCCTGCAATCTGCCGTGGAAGAACCGAAGTCTCCGCGTACCGCTTCTGAACGATGCTCCCAGTGAGACCGTTCATGACAGCGACAACCTCGGCGAGGATGGCCAGCGCAATCTGCTCCGGGGTGGAGCTTCCTATCTCGAGTCCGACCGGGCCATTGATCCGGGAGATATCGGCCTCGGCAAATCCGCGCTCCCCAAGCCTGCGGCGCCGCTTCTCCTGCGTCCGCGCGCTGCCGAGCGCCCCGACGTAGAACGCGTCGCTTCTGAGCGCCGCCTCCAGCGCAGGATCATCGAGCTTGGGATCGTGCGTAAGCACGACAATTGCAGTGTCTGAGGTGAGCGGCGAAACTTCGAAAGCCTTCTCCGGCCACCGGGTCAGGAGAAGATCGACGTCCGGAAATCGTTCCGCGCGGCTGAAGGTCTGCCGGGGATCGACCACGACGGTCTTGAATCCAAGAACGTGAGCCATTTTCACCAGCGCCATCGCGGTGTGCACGCCTCCCACCGCTACCAGCGTTGGAACGGCGGGAACGATATCGACGAAAACCTCCACCTCGTCGGTGAGCCTGAAGCGGCCCGCCTTCGTCGCCCCGGCAGCCATTTCAGCAGCGGAACCTGCAAGATCGGGCGGGAACGTGCCGAGCGACTCCCCGGACGCGCCGACTGTAAGCCGCGCGCCACCGGCGAGTTCGGTGAGACTCACGATACGCTCGTTCCTGTCGAGCAGTTTGCGTGTGAAACTGAAGAACTCGAGATTTATCGGCTCGACCATGACATCGATGCTTCCACCACAGGGAAGGCCGACATCCCATGCTTCGTCGTCGGTTGTATCGAAGTGAACTATCTTCTGTTCCCCGGACCGGAGAACTTCGGCCGCCTCATCGATTATGGCCGACTCCACGCAGCCTCCGCTGATCGAACCCGCTATCCTTCCATCCGACAGGTAGGCGAGCTTCGCCCCCTCTTTGCGCGGCGCGGACCCGAAGGTTTTCAGAACCGTCGCAACCGCGATATCGCTATGTCCATCGGATATCCACCGGGCGACATCCTGTGCTATCTCTCTCATGTTGATCCCCACTAGTGCACCTCCAAGTGTATACTCGTGTCTGTAGGACCGCAAGAACAACCTTGCGCCAAATTGCGCCGGAAAATGGGGAGAAGATGATGCAAAGCAGTGATGGCGGGAACCGGGACCGCGTCAACATCGAGCGTTTCAGCGGCTTTGCCGCGGAGTACAACACATTCAGGCCGTCGCCACCGGCCGTGCTCGCGCGGATTCTCGCCGCGATTGCCGCTGTCGATCGGCCCTGCCTGGTTGTCGATATCGGCAGCGGGACGGGCCTGTCGACCCGCTACTGGACGTCCACCGCGCTTCGGATCATCGGCGTGGAGCCGAACGACGACATGCGCCGCCAGGCCGTTGCGGAGACAGCGGAACCCAGCATCGAGTATATCTCCGCGACGTCGGACCACACCACACTGCCGGATGGATGCGCCGACATCGTCACCTGTTCACAGGCTCTGCACTGGCTCGAGCCCACGGGAACCTTCCGCGAAGTGGCCAGGATTCTCCGGCCGGGAGGCGTCTTCGCCGCCTACGACTACGACTGGCCGCCGACGACCGGCTCATGGGAGGCGGACGCGGCTTTTGAAAGCTGTCTCACCGCCATCGGACTGAAGGAAGAGGAGGCCTCGCTCCCGACCATGCCGTTCAAGTGGGCCAAACACGAGCATCTTTCGCGGATGAGGGAGAGCGGCAGGTTCAGGTTCACGAAGGAAATCGTCGTGCACCACGAAGAAAGCGGCAACGATGCGCGGTTCATCGGACTGCTGTTGAGCCAGGGGCAGACGATGGCGATGCTCAATGGAGGATTCAGCGAGTCCGAGCTCGGGATCGACCGTTTCAGTGAAGTATGCCGTCGGGCGCTCGGCCCCGATGAGCGGGTGTGGCTCTGGAGCTCACGCGTCAGGATCGGTGTTGTCTGACAGGAACGCCTGCGCGTCGAACACGCCTTCGCCGGCCGATAGAGCTCATTATGTTGCGATAATCCTCTGAGGTTGCTTCGAGCGCTCAACCCTCGCATAGACAGAATGCAGCCACGCGACTGATAATCATCAACAAGGTCAATGAAACGTGGTCGGGATAGGAGCTGCAATTGCGTCGTCCGTTTGTGATATCATGCGAGCATGTCGAGGTTTGACGTGATCGCTTTCGACGCCGATGATACGCTCTGGCAGAACGAGCGGAACTTCATGAACGCCCAGGAGCGCTTCAGAACACTGCTCGCCGCCTACCATTCGAAGGAGTGGGTCGACGAGAGGCTCTACGAGGCGGAGGTGCGAAACCTTCCCCATTTCGGTTACGGCGTCAAGGCGTTTGCCCTCTCGATGATAGAGACGGCAATCGAGCTCACCGAGGGGCGCGTATCGAGCGGCGACATCAAATCGATCATCGATACTGCAAGAGAGATGATATCAGCGGACGTCGAGCTGCTCGACCATGTGGTCGGGACGCTCTCCGCGCTTTCGAGGACGCACGAGCTCATGCTGATCACCAAGGGAGACCTGCGTGATCAGGAGAGCAAGCTTGCCCGTTCCGGTCTCGCCTCGCACTTTCGGCACGTCGAGATCGTGAGCGACAAACGGCCCGGGAATTACGCCGCGATCCTCGAACGGCACGGGATCACCCCCGGACGCTTTGTCATGGTCGGCAACTCGCTTCGTTCCGACGTGCTTCCTGTGCTCGAGCTCGGCGGGACGGCAGTCTATGTTCCGCACGAGCTCACCTGGTCGCACGAAGAGGCCGATCCTCCGCCTGCAGGCCGGGCCGGCTATTTCCAGATCGGCCACCTCGGAGAGCTTCCAGCCCTCATAGAGCAGCTCGAGGAAACAGCATGAACCCCATCTCCTACGCGCCGATAGGCATCATTCACAGCGAGCATACCAGACCGGAAGAGACCCCGATTCAACCGGTCTACGCCGAAGGATGCCGCGGCAGCGTCGAAGTCTATCCCGAGTTCGCAGAAGGATTGAAGGATCTCGACGGGTTTTCCCACGTCTACCTCGTATATCATTTCGATCGTGCAGGTCCGGCTTCGCTGACGGTAAAACCCTTCCTCCAGGATGTGGAACGCGGCGTGTTCGCCACGCGTTCGCCGCGGCGTCCGAACCCCATCGGCCTCAGCATCGTGAGACTTCTGCGGCGTGAGGGGAACGTGCTGATTCTCGACCGCGTCGATGTACTCGACGGGACGCCGCTTCTGGACATCAAGCCCTACGCGGCACGCTTTGATCGAATCGAAAACACGAAAAACGGCTGGCAGGACGATGTAGCAGAAGAAGATGCCGGCAGGCGCGGCCTCCGCGGATACCGCCCCAATGACGGGAATGCCGAAGGAAAAGCATGAACGTTGATCCGCTGCGGATGACAATTCTGGTGGACGACAGGGCGGGCGAGAGACTGGCGGCGGAGCACGTTTTTGCAGTTTTCATCGAGACCGACGGACGGCGGATCCTGTTCGACACCGGTCCGGGGGCGGTGGTCCGCACCAATGCGGAAAAGCTGGGCATCGACCTCGACACGGTCGACACCGTTATCCTCAGCCATGGCCACTACGACCACTCCGGCGGCATCCCCTCCGTCATTCACGGCCGGACCGACATCGATCTCTATTTTCATCCGGCGGCTCTCAACCATCGCTGGAGCATCGACACGCGCAGCGCAAGGGAGGTCGGCATACCTGCGGAGGCGCTTTCGGTGATCCGGGCGATGCCGGG
>CAZNYW010000018.1:31622-65947 GCA_964577375.1 uncultured Spirochaetales bacterium
CCGAAGCGTCGGCATCCTCGCGCCCATCACGCGGAAGACCCGTTTCGAGGATGCCGGCGGCCCCTTCTTTCTCGATGCCGAGGGTGGCGCGCCCGATCCAGTAGAGGATGATCTTGCGATGTGGATCGAGACTGCCGGCGGGATCCTGCTACTGGTCGGCTGCTGTCACGCGGGGATAATCAATACTCTCGCACACGTGACCGCCCTCACGGGCAGCCCGAAGGTGAAGGCGGTCATCGGCGGCCTCCACCTGCTGCATGCGGGCAAGCCGCGCATGCAGCAAACTCTGCAGTCGCTGCCGCAGCTCGTCGATCTGAGTTCGGATCCCGCTCTGGTACTGTGTCATTGTACCGGCGAAAGCGCAATCGACGAGCTGCGGCGCTCCTTCGGCGGCGCGGTTGCGCCTGCCGGATCCGGAGCCGTTGTGCGGCCGGTTCAGAGACCCGGCGGCGGAGTTTTTTTGAGTCCGGCAGGCAGCGAGTAGGTTCCCGGCGGCGCGCTCTGGTGAGAGATCGATGTGACGGTAGTGACGTTGCCGTCGCCTCCCGGCTCCTGTGACTTTATGACAACTGCGTTGAATCCAATGAACTTGTCGAGCCCCGGCTCGCTGAATCCGACCGCACCTCCGCCCGCTGTTCCGTAGAAATCTTCCAGCGAACCGAACACGGCAGAATCCGACGCAGAAATACCGGCCGACGAGGCGGGAGCCACCCATAGCTTATTCTGTTCCTCACCGTTCACAAACTGATCAACGGGGATACAGCTCCACTTGCCCACCATCACTTTTGAACCGAGCCTCTTGTAGGTGTACTGCTGAGGTTTTCCCATCTGGTCGATGACCTGCTGCATGGCAGCCCGTTGATCCTTGGGCATCGACTGCAGCTGCTTCTCCATTCTTGCCTTTGTGTCTGCCATGATCTTCCGGCTCTTCGCGTTCAGCTGCTTCATGGTGTCGGCGGTGAACTCGTAATAAATGCCCTTCGATGTATCGTACTGAAGCAGGCGTTTCTGGTTTGCAAGGTAGATAATGCCGCCGGTGCTTCCGGTGTGCACTGCGAGTCTGTCAGGGGCGACATAAAGCGTGTCGGTTTCCGGGTCACCCCCGGCTCCCTGAGTCATGTGCTCCGTCACAACGAGCTCGGCCCAGACACTCATTGTTGCGACGGCGCAGAACAGAACGAAAGTCGTCAGAAATCTCCCCATAGGTTGCCTCCTTGAAAAGCGGGAATTCCTGACTCATCCCCTAATACTCACTCAGTGTAGTCCCATTCGCTCTTCAATTCAAATTCGAGACGCGTTCGCGTGTGGGTTGCTGTCCTTGACGGGGCAGAGCTTTCTCCCGATACTCCGGTGGAGAGCTCGAATGAAACAGAGGATTGGCGCCGTTGCCCTTCTTGTCCGTGACTACGATGAGGCGATTGCCTACTACACGAAAAAGCTGCGGTTCACGCTCGAGGAGGATTCGAATCTCGGCGAGGGAACGCGGTGGGTGCTGATCGCTCCGCCCGGATCGTCCGAGTGCCGAATTCTTCTCGCCCGCGCGGCGACGGCCGAACAGCGTCGACGGATAGGCGACCAGGCGGGCGGCCGGGTGTTCCTCTTCCTCGAAACCGACGACTTCCAGCGCGACTACACGGCCATGCGGGCACAGGGAGTCGAATTTCTCGAGGAGCCGCGGAGGGAACTCTACGGTACGGTGGCGGTCTTTCGCGACCTGTACGGCAACCGTTGGGACCTGCTCGAGCCGGCCGAAATCAGCTCAGCACATTCCTGACTCTGTCGAGAAGGCCGGCTGCAGTGAAGGGCTTGCGGATGATTTCCGCATCTTCGGAGAGTCCGGCCGCGCCGGCCGGTCCCCTTTCGCTGTAGCCGGCAATGAATAGTGTGGCAGGGAGGTGCCGCAACCCGGCCTTTTCGAAATAGTCGGGGCCGCTTCCGGCCTGTGATTCCGCGGCGTCGAGTATGAGCAGATCGATCTCTTCCTGCTGTCCCGTCAGAAGGGCGAGCGCCTCTGCGAGGTTCGGCGCGTCGAGGACCGTGTATCCGGCCTCCGTGAGCACAGTTACCGCGAACCGGCGCAGGATCTCGTCTTCCTCGGCAACGAGCACCCTCGCCTCTCCCTGAATACCGGACAGCTCTTCGATGGGCGGCAGCGGGTCAGGGGCGCTGTCGGTCAGCGGCAGGTAGATGTGAAATGTCGTTCCGCTTCCCGGCGCACTTTCCACCTTGATGAAACCGCCGTGCTGGTCGACTATGCCCCAGACTATTGAAAGACCCAGCCCCGAGGCCTTCCCGACCGGCTTGGTGCTGAAGAAGGGCTCGAATATGCGGTCGCTCGTGGGCTTGTCCATGCCGCTGCCGTTGTCGGTGAACCGGAGGTGGGCATATGGGCCGGGCACCGCGTTTACCGATTCGGACGCCGCTCCTTCGCCCAGCTTTTCGCAGCTGAGACCCACATCGATTCGACCGGTCCCGCCCGTCGCGTCGCGGGCGTTGGACGCCAGATTCATCAGCACCTGTTCGACCTGAATCTGGTTTGCGCGGACCGGTACCGGCCCGTTCCAGCGGGAAAAGTGAATTTCGAGGCTCGCGCCGACCAGACGCCGCAGCAGCTGAATATCTCGGTCGACAATTTCGTTGAGGTCCACCGGCCGAAGCGTTCCCTTGCCCCTGCGGCTGAAGATCAGGATACCGTCGGTAACGTGAGATGCGCGCCGGGCAGCTTTCACGATGGAATCGATGAGCTCCTGAGCGGCCGCATTGCCCTCGGTTTCCGATCTCAGAATGCTGCTGTATCCCATAATCGTGGTGAGAATGTTGTTGAACTCATGCGCGACCCCGCCCGCGAGCTGGCCCACGGCCTCCATCTTCTGTGCCTGCTGGAGCTGGGTTTCGAGCCGTCTCAGCGTCTCGCGCACGTTGCGTACGTCGGTGATGTCGTGAGCGATCGCTCCGATCTGATAGCCTTCACGGGTGCGGATCGGAAAGTAGAAGTGCTCGAAATGGCGGATCTGACCGTCCGGCCGCCGAAGCGAGGAGGTGAGCGGCTTATCGAGAAATCCTGATGTGCCGGTCTCGACGGCACGCATCATCTCCGCTTTCATGTTCGCTTCGATTTCATCGTTCCACCGGTCCGACAGCGTAATGCGCCCCATGAGCTCCCAGCCGAAGGTGCCGATTGCCTCCTTGCGTGGAAGGCCGGTGAGCTTCTCGGCGCTGAGATTGAACTCGACAAGCCTTCCGTCCTCACCCAATACCCAGATAGCCTCGGTCGATTGATCGATGAAGGCGCGCAGCTTGCCCTCGGTCTCGTGCCAGTCGGTGATGTCCTTTCCCAACCCCACGAGTCCGACGATATTGCCCGCATCGTCCCTCAGCGGAAGCTTGGTGGTGAGAACCCAGCGCAGTCCGCCTGCCGGCACGATCGTCTGTTCCAGCTTGTTGACGAGCGGACGCCCCTCGAACATGACCTCGCGCTCATCGTCGACGAAATTCTTTTCGAGGTCTGGGGGGTAGTAGTCGTGATCGCTCTTTCCGAGGACCTCAGCAGGCGAATCCGCGCCCATTATCTGAACGAAAGCACGGTTGACCAGGGTGAACCGGTGTTCGAGATCCTTCATATAGATGAAATCGGGAATGCTGTTGATGACGGTGCGAAGGAGGCCGCGTTCCTGGCCCACCGACCGTTCGAGTTTCCGTTTCTCGGTGACGTCGGAAAGCTCCACCAGCATCGTTCCATCGGGATCGGAATCCGGCGGAATGTGTACCGAAATGAGCACGTCCATACGCCTCCCCGAAGGCGCGATCGCCACCGACACCCGTGTGAGCGTTGATTCTCCCGCCGCTATTGCCAGGACGTTCCACTTGATGCTCGCGAATACGACCGGATCGTCGAGGCTTATCGTCTTCTCGAGCGGCCCCAGAAGCTGCGCCTTGTCGGCCGCCTCGTAGATCGTCAGCGTGGCTTTGTTGACGTCGATTACCGTGATCAGTGAAGCGGCCCGGCGGACGAACTCCGGATGCTCCTCCAGATAGGCCGGGAAGTCCGGCGTCTTTTGCCGTATCGATGCAATTTCCCGCCGGACTGCGGATATATCTTCGATCCAGAGCGAGGTGGAGTTGTGATCAAATGCACTCTGGTAGGCGTTTCGGTTCATTGCTGGGTTTGAATATGCCATTTCCGCTGGCGCGATTCGATGAAGTCCAGCACGGCGTTGTGCTCCTCCCTGCCGCGGCCGCTGACCTCCATCGGATGACCGAACTCGATGTGGATGATCCGCTCCGGCCGCACCGGACCGAAACCGCGAAAGAGCCCCTTTTCGCCCCAGAAATCGGTCTTCACCGCCACGGGAAAGACCTTCGCGCCGGCGTGGGCGGCAAGCTTTGTCCCCAGCGAATTGAACGCTTCCCGGGAAAACTCCGGACTTCGCGTGCTCTGAGGGAAAACGACGATGGAGACACCGTTCTCGAGGAGCCGTCGACCGCCCGTGAGCACCTCTTCGAGGTCTTCACGGGCGTTCTTGCGTCCGACGACGACAGGATCACGCGAGCGCATCACCGGCCCGAAGATCGGGCTCTTGACCAGCTGGCGCTTCACTACAAAGGTCACCCGCATGAACGGAGCAATGAGGGCGGGCAGAACCTGCGTCTCCAGCGTGCTCATGTGATTGCTGATGAACACGTAGGGCGCCTCCCCGGCATGGCTGCGCAGATTGTCGATTCCTTCGATATCGAATCGTCCGCGGTTGCGTTCGATTGCCCTCATGACAATGTGGGAGCTTTCGGCCCACTCGGCATCATCGTACTCACCGCGGACCGCGAGACCGCGCGCCCGCAGCACTTCCGCACCGTATTCCAGATACAGCGCCCAGCGCCAGCCGAAGGTCAGCCTGTTGAACAGTGAAACCGGCCGGTCCGGCGGTGTTACATAGCGGTTGTCTGGAAAGTGAGTTATCATGAAATCAGTATGACATACATCGGATCAGCTGGACATACTCGAATTTGATCTGAGTTTTCGCTTGTCCCGAACCGACCGGTGCACTATAATTCCAGTTGTTCAGGGTTAAGAGTTTCGACTTCTCGTACTCAAATGGTAACGACCTTCTAACTAATCCGTAGTACGCACGTAAGGAGGACCTATGCGTAAGATCACAAGATCTGTTGTGTTGGCAGCCGCGGTGTTTCTACTGCTCGCCCTGCCTTTCAGTGTCTTCGCCGGCGGATCCAAGGAATCCAGCCAGGCGCCGAGCCAGACGCCCGCCGCAGGTGCCAAGGCAACCACGGAGTTTACCTTTGGTTTGCTCATGGTTGGCCCCTACAACGACCACGGCTGGAGCCAGGCCAACTACGACGGTGCACAGTACGTCGTCAACCACATCCCCGGCGCCAAGCTCGTCTACCTCGACAAGGTAAATCCTGCCGACCGGCCGGGAACCACCGCCTCGCAGCTCGCCGAGAGCCTTGTTTCGCAGGGGGCAAAGCTCGTCATCTTCAGCTCGGATGACATGAGCGATGAGGCCGTCAAGTTTGCAGAAGCGCACAAGGACATCTATGTCATCATGACATCGGGAGATCAGGTGTGGAAGGACGGAAAGAACTACAAGGACCTTCCGAACATGATCAACATTATGGGCAAGATGGTGTACGGCAAGATGATGGCCGGCGTCGCCGCAGCCCTGACCACCAAGACCGGCCAGATCGGATATCTCGGACCGCTCATCAATTCGGAGACCCGGCGGCTTGCATCGTCGGTCTACCTCGGCGCCCGATACGCGTGGGTGAACTACCTGAAGCGTGATCCTGCGCAGCTGAAGTTCAAGGTGACCTGGATCGGTTTCTGGTTCAACATCCCCGGCGTCACCTCCGACCCGACTCAGGTGGCGGACGACTTCTTCAATTCAGGATATGACGTCGTCGTGTCAGGTATCGACACCACGGAGGCTCTTACCGAAGCGGCCAAGTACGCCGGTGAAGGCAAGAAAGTCTGGGCCGTTCCCTACGACTACTCCAAGGCGAACGAAGAGGCCCCGAGCGTCTCCCTGGGTGTTCCCTATTTCAACTGGGGTCCCGCATACACTAAGGCGATCAAATCGGCCATCGACGGAACCTGGAAGTCGCATTTCGAGTGGAACGCGCCGGACTGGTCGAACATCAACAATCCGGATACATCGGCGGTGGGATTCAACAAGGGCGCAGCGCTCTCTCCCGATGCCTCGGCGACGCTGGACAAGTTCATTGGCGAGCTTGCCGGAGGTCTCAAGCTGTGGAAGGGACCGCTCAATCTTCAGGACGGTACTCCCTACCTGAAGTCGGGCGAGGTTGCCACCGACCAGCAGATCTGGTACCTGCCGCAGCTGCTGCAGGGCATGCAGGGCCAGAGCGTTTCCAAGTAGCCCTACCTCAAAAGCCTGAACAGTGGGGGCGAGACACCGGGTGTCCCTGCCCCCATTTTTCTTTGCAGCTCAACAGGGGACGCCGATGCGTGTTGAACTTCAGGATATTCACAAGAGCTTTGGGAGCGTTCACGCCAACGCGGGCATTAATCTGACGATTCCTGCAGGAACGATTCAGGGTATCCTGGGAGAAAACGGCGCCGGAAAGAGCACGTTGATGAAGATTCTCTCCGGCTTCATCCTTCCCGACAGCGGGAGGATCCTGCTCGACGGAAACCCGGTCGAGGTGAAGTCACCTGCCGACGCAATCGGCTCCGGAGTCGGGATGCTTCACCAGGATCCTCTCGACTTTCCGCCGCTTACGGTAATCGACAATTTCATCCTCGGCCGCTCCGGCGCGCTCTTTCCCGACAGACGGTCGACACTGCACGAGTTTCGCGAGCTGTGCGAACGCTTCGGCTTCCTGCTCGAAGCGGACAGCCCGGTGGACGCACTCACCGTGGGTGAACGGCAGCAGCTCGAGATCCTCCGGCTCATGTCGCTTGGCGCACGCGTGCTCATTCTCGACGAGCCGACCACCGGCATCAGCCTTCCGCAGAAAATAAAGCTGTTCGAAACCCTGCGACGGCTTGCGGCCGACGGGATGACGGTGATCTTTGTATCGCACAAGCTCGAGGATGTGGAAGTGCTCTGCTCCCAGGTGGCCGTACTGCGTCAGGGCAGCCTGGTCGGCAGTCTGCCTCCCCCCTTCGACACCGACGCACTTGTAGCGATGATGTTCGGCAAGGAGATCGCCCCGCAGGGCCGCGTCTCCGCCGAGCCGGGTGAACCTGTCCTGACGCTCGAGGGCATCTCCCTCGAGGACTCACGGCTGCAGATCCGCAATGTGGAACTGCAGGCGCGAGCCGGAGAGGTAATCGGGCTCGCGGGGATGGAAGGTTCGGGCCAGGCGCTTTTCCTTCAGGCATGTGCGGGCCTGATCCGCACCGTGGCCGGAAAGGTGAAAGTCCACGAAAAAGACATGACCGGTCGCGCCTACCCTGCGTTTCGGAAGCAGGGGGTGGTATTTCTCCCGGCAGCACGCCTCGAACAGGGACTCATTCCTTCGCTCAGCCTGACGGACCATTTTATTCTTTCCGAAGGCCTGAGCGGTCTCTTCGTTGACCGCCGGCGAACCGCCGAGCTCGCGAAGGAACGAATTGAAACATACAATATCAAGGGAACGCCGGAATCCAGCGCGGAGTCGCTCTCCGGCGGCAACCAGCAGAGGCTGCTTCTTGCCATGCTGCGCACCCCGCTTTCGCTGGTGCTGCTCGAGCACCCCAGCCGCGGCCTCGATATCGAATCGACGATGTATGTCTGGTCAAAGCTCAAGGATCGTTGCAGGCAGGGTTCCACAATCCTTTTCATCTCCTCGGATCTCGACGAGATACTCCGCTACAGCGACAGGGTCCTGGTTTTCTTTGCGGGTCAGGTCTCGCCGCCGCTCAAGGCGGAGTCGCTCGCGGTTGATCAGCTTGGACAGCTCATCGGCGGGAAAGGATGGGAAGGTTTTTCCACGGAGATAGCCTATGCGTAGCCCCCTGGGCAGCCGCCCCTGGTTCGGCCCGCTCTTTCAGACGGGCGCAGTAATCCTCGCGCTGCTTCTCACCACCGGAGTGCTTGCGGCCGCCGGCGGACAGCCCCTCGCCGCCTTCGCCAACATCATACGGGGATCGGTGGGCTCGTGGGAGGTCTTTTCCGACGTGCTCGTCTCCTGGGTACCGCTGCTTCTGGCAACCGCAGGGCTTCTGGTGACCTTCACGGTAGGTCTGTGGAACATCGGAATCGAGGGCCAGATCATTCTCGGCGGGATTTTCACCACCTGGATGTTGCGGTCCCTGGAGACAAGCGGAATCGACCCCGCGATCATCATCGCCCTCAGCATCCTGTCCGGTATGGTCGGCGGCGCACTCTGGGCGGCACTCGCCGGCGCATTGAAAACCTTCGGCGGGGTGAATGAAATCTTCGGCGGCCTCGGCCTCAATTTCGTCGCGACCGCGCTGAATCTCTGGCTGATCTTCGGCCCGTGGAAACGGCCGGGCGTCGCCTCGATGTCGGGAACCGTGCCCTTTGACAAGTCGCTCTGGCTGCCGACTCTGACCGAGCAGTCTCGGCTTGCGCCGATCGCCGTGATACTGGCGGTCATCGCAATCGTCGTGGTCTTCGGCCTGATACAGGGCACCTACTTCGGTCTGCGCCTCAAGGCGACAGGACGCAATTCGCAGGCTGCCCACCTGCTCGGGGTTCCCACGTGGCAGTACATGATGGCCTCCTTTGCCATCTGCGGCCTCTTTGCCGGTCTCGCCGGTGCTATTCAGGTCACGTCGGTATACCACAGGCTCATCCCGTCCATCTCGAGCGGCTACGGCTATCTGGGGCTGATGGTTGCCATGCTGGTCAACTACCAGGCTGCGCTCGCGGCGCCGGTTGCGCTCTTCTTTGCCGCTCTCAATGTGGGAAGCATTCAGCTTCCCGTGGTGCTCAAGCTGGATTCCTCGTTCGCAGGAGTCCTTCAGGGAGTGCTCGTGCTGTTCGTGGTGCTCGCGCAGGGCGTTCGCGCCCGGCTCTGGAAGAAATCGGAGACAAACGATGACCGGTAGTGTGCTTCTCGTCAATCTCGCCGGCGTGCTCGCCGCCGCGGCCCCGGTGCTCTTCGCGGTAATCGGCGAAACCATAAGCGAACGGGCCGGCGTCATCAATCTGTCGATGAATGGCCTCATCCTGCTGACCGCAATGGGGAGCTTTGCTGCCGCCCTCGCAACCGGGAGCGCGCTGCTCGGCTTCATCACCGGGGCGGCAATCGGCGGGATGGTCGCTCTCGTCGTGGCCTTTGCGAGCATCACTCTCAAACAGTCGCAGGTGGCCGTCGGCTTCGTTCTCGCCCTGCTCTGCCGCGACCTCTCCTACTTCCTCGGAAATCCGATAATGGGTCAGTCCGGTCCCCGGCTGTCCACCACGCCGATCCCGGTTCTCGACCGGATTCCGGTGCTTGGCCCGCTGCTGTTTCACGAAGACATCATGACCTACATAAGCTTCGTGCTGATAATTGTGGCGTGGGTCTACATTTTTCGCACCCGACCGGGACTCATGCTGCAGGGTATCGGTGAGCGTCCCGCCGCGGCCTACGTACGCGGCGCCAGTGTCAACAAGCTTCGTTATATCTACACCGTTCTCGGCGGTGCCATCGCCGGGCTTGCCGGTCCGACCTACTCGCTCTCGATAAAAGCCGGCTGGAAGGGAACGATTTCCGGGCTCGACGGAATCGGCTGGATCGCGCTCGCCATCACCATCTTCGGTGGATGGAACCCGCTGCGCGCAGCGTTCGGAGCCTACCTCTTTGCATTTCTTCAGTGGCTTGGGCTGGTGCTTCAGCCGGCGCTTCCGGGCGTGCCTTCGCAGGTGCTGCAGGTCGCTCCCTTTCCGCTCATGATTCTGACCCTGCTCCTTGTGAACATCGGCAACGCAGAATGGGTTTCACGCATACTAGCCGCCCTTCCCGAGCGGGCCCGCCACAGGGTCGCGAAGATCCTCCGCTCCATGCGCGCGGTCCCGCCGGCAGGGCTGGGAACGCCGTTCGACACCGAATAGCCTCCGGGTCAGCTTTCGGCGACCAGGTTCGGGTACATCTTCTTCAGATTCGCGATTTTCGGCATATCCCAGAAGACGATGTAGGGATAGCGCGGATTCTTGTCGAGAAAGTGCTGATGGTAGTCCTCCGCCTTGTAGAATGCCTTGAACGGCACAACCTGCGTCACGATCTTGTTCGGGAATACCTTGTCCTTTTCGAGCAGCGCAATGTACTTCTCGGCCAAATTCTTCTGCGCCTTGCTTGTGTAGAAGAGCGCATTGCGGTACTGCGTACCGTGGTCCGGCCCCTGATAATTGAGCTCCGTGGGATCGCAGACGACCGAAAAGAACACCTTGAGCAGCGTACCGTAGCTGATGACGGTCGGGTCGAACATCACCTCGACCGACTCCGCGTGCCCGGTAGTGCCGGTGCTGACGATCTCGTAGTGAGCCGTGTCCGCGCTTCCGCCTGAATAGCCGGCCCAGGTCTCTTTTACACCTTTCAGGCGCTCGAAGACTCCCTGAACGCCCCAGAAGCAGCCGCCGGCGAACACCGCCTTCTCGAGCCCGGCGGAATTGGTGTTGGATGCCATTGCGGAGCTGGATGCCGCCATCGCAGGCGGGTCGGGAAACGAATCGAGCGAGTAGCTCGACTGCGCCGCGCATCCGGCGGCAAGCAGAACAACCCCCACGATGATGGCAGGAGTTCTGATATTCTGAAGTCCTGATTTCATGTTAATCCTCCTCAGGGAAGCGTCCCCCAACTAACATGATAAAGTTACTTAAGAATTGTCACTGAATTGTCACGTAGTGCTGCCAATTTTGTTGATTTGCACGGCAAAGCGGCTGTGAACCCGGACGTTCAGCTGGCCGTAGCGCAGGCGAGCTCGAACGAGAACCGCGATCCCACGTTCACCTCGCTCCACACGTCCACTTCGCTACCGTGCAGCTCGATGATGCGCTTCGCGATGGCGAGGCCGAGACCGGAGCCGGTTCCGGTCTGGTCGCTCGAGCGCATCCGGCTTCGCTCCGCACGGTAGAAGCGGTCGAAAACGTAGGGAAGGTCCGCGCGGTCGATTCCGCAGCCGTTGTCGGAGACGGTGACGCGAACGTGTTCCCCGCGCCGGGCAAGTTCGACCGTCACTATCCCCTGTGCGGGGGTGTACCGGACGGCATTCTCTATCAGGTTGGTCAGCACCCGTTCGATCAGTGCGATGTCGGCGCGAACGAGCGGAACCGTCCGCGGAAGTGAGGTGCGAAGCTCGACGCTGCGGCTCTCGGCGGTTGCCCGAAGCTTGAGGACGACGTCCTGAACGAGCTCGGGCATCCTCACCTGTTCGAAATTCGGCCGGTAGTCGACGTTTTCGAGCCGCGAGAGGTCAAAAAGCTCCTGTACGAGCCGTTCGAGCGTGCGGGTGTTGCGCAGCGTGATGTCGAGATAGGTGCGCCGTTCCCCGGCATCCAGCGAATCATCGCGCATTAGAATGGTCTCGATGTACCCCCGGATGGAGGCGAGCGGGCTGCGCAGATCGTGAGAGACGTTGGCGACAAGGTCGCGGCGCAGCTTGTCGATCTGCTTCATCCGGTCGATGTCGGCCGCGATGGTTTCGGCCATGTGATTGAAAGTCGTCCCGAGCCGGTCGAGCTCGTCGGCCGCGCCGCCTCGAACCCGCTGAGACAGATCCCCGCGCTCGAAAGCCTCAACGGCGGTGGTGAGCGAACGCAGGCGCCGCGTGAGGAGGGCGAAGAGCAGAAGCCCTCCTATACCTGTAACGAGCAGGACCAGCGCTACCGCGACCGCGCCGGTCCGGATGAGATAGCTGTCTTCGAGCATGGCGAGTGCGGTTTCGAACTTTTCGCCGCCGAGAATGACGTAGACGTAGCCCTCGCTCCCGTTTCCGAGCGGCAGCGGGGCGGCTGAAAAGGGACGGGATCGGCCCGGCGCGCGCGGATCTTCGCCCTCGATGAAGTGGCCCCGCGGCTGAGAGAGGAACCGCCGTATGGGAGCAAGGTCGACGGTCTGCTGCCTGAGCGGGTCGGGCGTGTCGGCGAAGAAGGTAATGACCTTACCTGTCGAATCGAGCAGGTAGATCTCGACCCTCGGGTTCATCACCATCATGTAGTGAATCGACTGTTTGATCTGCGAAATCACGAGCCCGTTTTCGGTGAGCGGGGTCAGCTCGGAGGCAATGCGCGACGCATAGCCGGAGTTCAACTTGAACTCCACCTCATCGATGAGCCTGAGCGCTCCGCGAAACGCAATCACGGTGTACGCAACCGAAAGCAGAACCAGGAGCACAAGAAAGACGCTGGAAAGCCTGGCATAGAAGGATTTGAACGGTCGTATCACCCGTCGAGCTCCTCCGCTTCGGCGAAACGGTAGCCCACCCCCCACACGGTCTGGAGATACACCGGCTCACCCGGGTTCTTTTCGATCTTGTTCCGGAGCCGGTTTATGTGTGAGTTGACCGTGTGGTCGTATCCATCGAACTGATATCCCCACACCTGTTCGAGGAGCTGGGAGCGGCTGAATGCCCGCCCTGGATTTCGCACAAAGAGCGCAAGCAGCTCGAACTCCTTCGCCGTGAGGTCGACCACATTGCCGTCGATAGTCACCTTGCGCTTCGCAAAATCGATGGTGATTCCACCAACGGAGACCGTTTCATCCGGAAACTGCCCGCTCTTCGTGCTCACGCCTTCGCTCCGGCGCAGCAGCGCCTTGATCCGGGCCATGAGCTCCCTGATCCCGAAGGGCTTCGTCACGTAGTCGTCGGCCCCGAGCTCGAGCCCGAGAACCTTGTCGAGCTCCTCGGACTTGGCCGTCAGCATCAGGATCGGCACCGTCGGCTGCTCCTTGCGAATGCCCTTGCAGACCTCCACTCCGTCGAGCTCCGGGAGCATCAGGTCGAGGATGATGAGCGAGTACCCGCCCGCCTGCGCCTTTTTCAGCCCGGTTACCCCGTCGGCAGCAATTTCGCTCGCCAGTCCGAGCCCCTTCAGATTGATGGCGACGAGGTTCGAGATGTCGCGATCATCCTCCACAATCAAGACCGGTTTACCGGATGCCATCTGCCTGCCTGCTCTCCGTCGCCGGCTGCGACGCCGCGGTTCGAATTGTCGCCAGATCGAGATTCTCGCCGGCCTTCAATGTTATATTGACTGATTCAATATAGTCCGACGAATCGGAAACTGCGAATTTCAGCGCATATTTGCCGGGAGGAATGTTTCCCACCTGAAATCTTCCCTCCGGGTCGGTTCTGCCTAAGAGGCAGATCTCGTCGCTGCAGACCTGAATCGACGCGCCGGAAAGCGGTACGCCCGCCGTGTCGACAAGCGCACCGGCGACGGAGGCCGTCACTGCGGGAGCGGAAAGGGATGATTCGCCGACACCGCTGATTTCGAGTGTACCGGGATTCTGCACGATCGCGATTACCCTGCTCGAAGAAGGGTCAAGGCCCGCAGGAACCGGCAGCTGTGCGCTCACTTCGACGGGGCCGGCGCCGGAGGGAATCGGGTACTGCCGGAAGGACCGCACGACCCCGTCGTGCACGAGCCTTCGGCCGCTGTTTTCGCCGGCATTCGGGATCTGGGTCAGTCCGTCCTCCGTGAGGGCGACGCCGAGAACCGATCCAACCGGCGCGCCGGAGATCCGGACCATCAGATCGACCGTCCCGGCTCCACGTTCCGGCTCGGCAACGGAGACTGCAGCGTGCGCCGGCTTCCGGAGGCGGGCGCCGAGCAGCCGGCCGATCTCTGCACTGTCGCCGGCGTAGGAGGCAACCGTGGCCCCGTTAGCCACAAGCTCGGGAGTGAACAGCTGCGTGTGAAGGACCTGGGCGTACCGCTCCTGGCGCTGCGTGGCGAGCTTCGAATCGTAGGGGTCTTTCCAGCCGAGATAGTCCCAGTAGTCGACGTGCCAGGCAAGAAGGTATACAGGTTTTGCCTGACCGACCGCCCGAGAGACGATCTTTGCGACCGCGTCATCGGCAGGCGGGCAGCTCGAACATCCCTCGGAGGTAAAGAGCTCGAGCACCGCGAACCCCGGCAGATCGCCTCCGGCCGAGCGCTCCTGACCGCCCGCCGCCCATGCGGGGGCAGAGAGAATCGTGACCGCAAGCGCGGTCCAGCCAAGCCATTTCATGAGAACAATTATACTACCGCCGTGGAGCGGGGAACAAAGCATTGTGCGCCGACGCGAAAAGTTTGACTGTTTCGTGATCTTTGCGTGATCACTCGCGCGCTAACGCAGAAAGAGGCTGTAGGCCGGATTGTCATATTCTTCCCTGAAGGCGTAACCGATCTCGGTCAGGAAAGCTGAGAATCTGCCGTCATCCTCCTCGGGCACCTGGATGCCGCAAAGAACGCGGCCGTAGTCGGCACCGTGGTTGCGGTAGTGAAACAGCGTGATATTCCACTCGCGGCCCATGTGGTCGAGAAAACGGAGCAGTGCGCCGGGACGTTCGGGAAACTCGAACCGGAGAAGCCGCTCGTGGGGCAGCCGTCCGGCGTGGCCGCCGACCATGTAGCGGATGTGGAGTTTCGCCGTTTCGTTGTCGCTGAGATCGAGCACGTCGTATCCGTGCGCGCGAAGCCGCTCGACGATCTGCAGCCGGTCGTTGGCCCCCGGAACCATCTCGAGGCCGACAAAGACGTGCGCGGCCGTGTCGTCCGCGTACCGGTAGTTGAACTCCGTGATCGACCGATGGCCGAGCGTTTCACAGAACTCGCGGAAGCTTCCCGGCCGCTCCGGAATCGTCACCGCGAGTAGAGCCTCCCGTTTTTCGCCGAGCTCGGCGCGCTCGGCGACGTGGCGCAGACGATCGAAGTTCACATTGGCGCCGCTGTCGATTGCGACAAGCGTCCGGCCGCTCACGCCCTCCCGCTCGACCCAGCGCTTGAGCCCCGCAAGCGCGAGCGCCCCCGCAGGCTCGGCGATGGAGCGCGTATCTTCAAAGATGTCCTTTATGGCGGCGCAGACCTCATCGGTGGAAACGAGCACCACCTCGTCAACGCACTCTCTCGCTACGCGAAAGGGCTCCTCTCCCACCTGGCGTACCGCTACGCCGTCTACGAAGATACCCACCTGATCGAGCTTCACCCGGTGTCCGGCCTTGAGCGCTTCGTAGAGGCAGGCGGCGTCGTCCGGCTCGACTCCGATCACCTTGATCCGCGGATACAGATGCTTCACGTAGGCGGCAATTCCGGCAATGAGCCCGCCGCCGCCGACCGGGACGAAAATCGCGTCGATGTCGTCACCGGAGTGCTGCCGGAGGATCTCCATTGCGATTGTGCCCTGTCCGGCAATCACATCCTCGTCGTCGTAGGGGTGGATGAAGGTGAGCCCGTCGGCGGAAGCACGCTCGCTTGCGTGGGCAAACGCCTCGTCGTAGGTCGCCCCGTGCAGCTCCACCGCCGCCCCGAGAACCCGGACCGCCTGAATCTTGATCTGCGGTGTGGTTTCCGGCATCACGATCACTGCCGACAGCCCGAGCCGCTGAGCGGCCAGCGCCACCCCCTGCGCGTGATTCCCGGCCGAGGAGGCTATCACGCCGCCTGCCGGGAGCCCACCGGTTGATAGCCGTATCATGCGATTGTAGGCTCCCCGCAGCTTGAACGAGAAGACCGGCTGCAGATCCTCGCGCTTGAGGAGGACGCTGTTTCCGATCCTTCTCGACAGATTGGCGGCGTGATCGAGCGGCGTTTCGCGGGCGACATCATAGACGCGTGCCTGGAGTATTTTGCGTACGTACCGATCCAGCATAGCTTCAAGATAACAACTGGACGATTCGCTGTCTTCAGGCGGCCCTGTTTGTATATTTAGCGCAGCATGTTCGAGTAGTAAGGAGAAACGATCATGAGCGTAAATGTTGCAATGTGGCGAACGGCCATCTGGCAGCTCGTGAAGATAGACGAAAAGAAGCGGTGGGAGCAGCTCGACGTTGTGTCGAAGTGGCTGATCGCCACCCGCTCAGCGGTGACCACAGTTACGATCTATTCCTGCATCATCGCAGGCCTGTTCGCGTGGCGCAACGGGACCTTTCTCATCATACCGTGGCTGATATTCACTGTGGGGCTCTTTCTTGCGCACGGCACCAACAATCTGCTCAACGACTACACCGATTACAGCCGGGGAATAGACAACGACAACTACTTCCGTACGCAGTACGGTGTACATCCGCTCGTGCAGAAGTTCTGGGACAAGCGGACGCAGTTCAGGTGGTTCTTCGTCAGCGGCGTCCTCTCCACCGCAGCCGGTATCTACGCTCTGATCTATTCACACTTCGACCCGGTCGTTATCGGGCTTTTCGGCTACGGTGCGCTCATGCTTCTTCTATATACGTATCCTCTGAAACACTTCGCCGTTGGTGAGCTCACAATCTTCCTCATCTGGGGGCCGGTCCTGATCGGCGGCGTCTACTACCTGCTGTCCGGCAGCTGGAGCTGGCTGGTGACGCTGGCCGGTGTTCCGTTCGGCCTCAGCACGGCGAGCATCAACATCGGAAAGCACATCGACAAGTCGCCCGAGGACAGGGAGAAGGGCGTGACGACGCTACCCGTCCTGATCGGTGAGACCGCCGCCCGCTATCTGAACATTTCGGTGATCGTTCTCGCGTACGTGATCACGCTCTACCTGGTCTTCGTGCCTAAGTTCCTGACACCCGTAATGCTTCTGATCTTCATCGCCACTCCCGAAGCATGGAAGGCGATCAAGCGGCTCTCGAGCCCGCGTCCGACCGAGGCTCCTCCCGGATACCCCATCTGGCCCCGCTGGTTCTCGACGCTTGCGTTTGTGCACAACCGGAAGTTCGTCCATCTGTTCATTATTTCGGTGATCCTCGACACCATCCTGCGCGTGATCCCGGCTACCTCCGGGTTCTGGCGATAGCTTCCGCAGCTCTTCCGGAGCACCCGCCGGCCGTCTTCGCGGCGCCGGCGGCCGCGCTCAATGACCGCCTCTGTCCTCTCGCTCTTCCCGCCTCCTTTTCTGGAAATCCCGCAGGATGAGGCTTAGCTGCCTCTCCCGCTTCCGGTCCTCACGCCTGAGCCTCTCGTCGCTGCGGCGGCGCTGATAGTCGAGCTCGCTGTTCAGCTCGAGAAAGCTGTCGAACCGATCATAGGGGATGGCTCCTTCCGAGAGAGCGGCCTGCACCGCGCATCCGGGCTCGCCGGAATGCGTGCAGTCGCGGAACCGGCACTCCTGCGCGAGCTCGGCGATCTCGGGGAATGCGTCAGCGAGATCGGATTCATCCGCCCAGGGCTGAAGCTCGCGAAGACCGGGACTGTCGATCATCATGCCTCCGCCTGGCAGGATGATGAGCTGCCGGTCGGTAGTGGTATGACGGCCCTTCCGGTCACCGGTCCGCATCTCTCCAACGGTTCGGACCGGCGCGTCGGCAAGGACATTCACCAGGCTCGACTTGCCGACGCCGGACGGGCCGAGCAGCACGGCAGTTCTTCCGCTTCCGATGCGTTTCCGAACCTCATCGATGCCCGCGTGCGTTCTGCAGCTGATCGGCAGCACATCGACTCCCGGCGTGACCGATTCGATCTCCCGCAGCGACCGTTCGGCATCTGCGGCGATGTCGATCTTGTTGAGCAGTATCAGCGGAATGATTCCGCTCGACCAGGCCATGGTCGCGTACCGCTCGGCCGAGCGCGGCGTACAGTTGCGGCCGCCTTCCAGGCTGAAGACGATGCACCCGGTGTCGACGTTGGCCGCCAGCACCTGCTCGCTTGACTCTCTGCCGGCGCGCTTGCGGGACACACTGTTCAACCGTTCGATGAGGCGGGTAATCACGCGCATCGACCCGGTTCCCGTCGAAGCCTCGGTGAGAACCCAGTCCCCGACGACCGGCCGTTCCCCGGGACCCGACAGCTTGTAGTCGAGTGAACCGGCCAGACGGGCCTCCGACTCGCCCGCGGCACTACGGATGCGATAGAGACCGCGTCCGGACCATACCACGCGGGCGGGTTCAGACCCGTCGGTCAGGCCGTCTCCCGTCGCCGATTGCAGCCGGCTGTTCCAGCCCAGCGCGGCAAGAGCTTCGTTACCGGCGGTCATCGTGGTGCCTCGCGAGGTATCGATCCATCGTACGGTAGGGAAACGGCAGGCGCGCGAGCGGCTTCGCCGCTATCATGAAGAGCCGCAGCTCATCGTCGTCTGCCGAAATGCGGTTTGCACGAAGGAAACCACAGTCTGTGCAGCGGTGGATGACCGACCATTCGCCGTTCTCCTTCGTCCAGATGCCGACGGGCTCCATAGGGGCTCGACAGCCGGAACGGCGGTCACCGATGCGAAGGTCCACGTGCACGCTCCAGAGACATTTCGGACAGTGGTTACGCTGACGCGAACCGCTTTCGGGCGGTGTTACGGTAGATCCGCAATGGACACAGATGAAGGAATTGGTGCTGGATGCCAGATCAGGTCGTCGAGACATCTTCCCTCCTCGAGAATCAGAAAGAGAGAGGTTATAGATGGTTTGATGGCCCTGTGCAGCAATCCGTGTGGGATAGGAGATGAATTTCCCGTGACAGGATATTTCGAGAAGGCAGGACAGGCGCAGACAGACTAACAGTCTGACGGTGACTTTTCAACTGGAGAACTGTGAAGAGTGCTATGCCTTCCCTAACAGGGCCACCGGCATACCGAGGCAGACATCAACGACCTCCTGATGACTGGATGCAAGGTAGAATACACGGGGCCGCCTCTCACGTCAACTACGTTGACGCGGACTTTCGTTTCCGTCTTTCTGCCCACACGCCTGAATCTGTCGATGATACGGCGGTTCCGCGCTATACTCTATGCCGGGGCAACCGCCGTGATGTACGCAATACGTTCAACCCGCTCGCCGAAACAACGCACTCCGCACAGCTTCCGCAATTCGGTTCAGTCACTTGTCGCCCTCGCGCTTCTCGCGCTCGCTTCCTGCGCAGTCCCGCCGGCGGCGGCGCGCAGTGAGATCATGCCGCCACCGGAAAGCGTCGACGACGCGGTGACTCTCTATTACCAGGGGGATTTCAACGCGAGCATCGATATGCTCGAAAGAGTCGCGTCGGCGAAACAAGCTGACCCCGCGCCGCTGCGTCAGCTCGTCCTGCTCTATGAGGAGGCCGGCGATTATTCGCAGGCACTCGGCGCTCTCAATCGACTGGCCGCCCTCGAACCTGAAAACGGATCGATCGACCGGGAGCGATTCGTCGCGCTCTGTCTGGCAGGGAGGTATCATCTCGCGGAGGAGCTCCTGCCTCTGCCGAAAGCGACTGCCCGTTCCGACTTCTACCGGGGGCTGCTGTCCATGCGGCAGAACAGACCGTCAGAGGCCGCGGCGCTGTTTCGCGAATCACTCTCGATTAAATCCCGGGATCCGGCCGCCCTGTACTTCCTCGGACAGCTGCTCCTTTCCAAGGGCGACTACGCGGGCGCGGAGAAGAGCTTCCAGACCGTCCTCAGACAGGATGCGGATCTCACCATCGCGCTGACCCCTCTCGCAGAGTCGCTTCTCGCGCAGGATCGCTTTCGTGAAGCCTACTCTCTCCTCCAGCGTGCAAGGAACATGTTGCTGGATCACTCCGAAATCGATTCGATGATCGTCGAACTCGACAAAAAGCATCCGGAGCTTGCCCGTGAGAAGCAGCAGAGCATCGCCGTCAGGCAACGGACCGCCCTGCCTCCCCGGGTGACGCCGATCGCGGAGACGACCGCTCACGCGACCCCGATACGGGTAGGTCTCGCCGGTGAGCTGCAGTCTGTGACGATCAAGACCGGCGGTGACTTCCGCCTCACCGGAACGGTGTCCGGCGACACGGTCACTGCGGACGGAAAGGAGCACGAGCTTCTGACCGCGCGGTTCGAGCCCGAAGGTATTTCGATCTCGGACGGATCAGGCAACATCGTTCTCTCATCGGAGGGCAGGATCACGCTCAGCTATCAGGAACCGGGCGCGACGACGATGATCTTCGATCTGCTCACCGAGAAGGGAAGCTTCTACGCGTCCACCGAGGACCGCGCCTACCGCGGCTCGATATCGTTCGCTCCGGAGGATGCCGGGATGACGATAGTCAACACACTTCCGCTCGAAGCCTACCTCTGTTCGGTGCTTCCCTCCGAAATGCCGGCCTCGTGGCCTGAGGAGGCGCTGAAAGCGCAGGCTGTCGCGGCGCGATCCTATACGCTCGCTTCGATGGGCCGGTTTGCCGCCCGGGGCTACGATGTACGGGGGTCGGTGACCTCAGCGTCCTATCGCGGCGTCACCGGCGAATCGCCGCGTACGACTGCGGCGGTAGAAGCGACTCGCGGCGAAACGCTCGAATACGACGGAAAACCGCTACTCGCTTTCTACAGCGCAAACTCGGGCGGCTACACGGAAAACAGCAGCGTCGTCTGGGGCGATTCCTCCGGCATGGAGGCCGTTCCCGATATCGAGGTGACTCACCGGTCACGCTACCTTGCGCCGGCCGCGCTCGCCGAATGGCTCGCCTCCGATCCGCGCTCCTACTCCGCGGTGTCGCCCTACTATTCACCCTCCGCCTATCGCTGGCAGAAATGGGTGCCTGCAGGGGAGATCACGCGGAGAGTCCGGCGCGAGAAGGACATCGGCGAGGTGCTTTCAGTTGTCTCTCACGGGCGCGGAATTTCCGGCCGCGTCTCCGCCGTTGAAATCGAGGGGACACGCGGCAGCGTCGTCGTGAAGGGGGACCGGATCCGTTCCGCGCTCGGCGGGCTGCGCAGCACGCTCTTCGTATCCCGCCCGATGCTCGGCCCGGGCGGCAAGCCTGCATACTTCATCTTCACCGGCGGCGGATGGGGCCACGGCGTCGGGATGGATCAATCAGGTGCGGCCGGGATGGCGGCCGCTGATTACACCTACCGTCAGATCCTCGAGCACTACTATCCACTCGCCCGGCTCACGAAGAACGGGACCGACGGCTGAATCAGGGTTGGCGGACTGGAAATCGTTCGGGGGGAATACGTGCGCGTCCGGTGCGTTCCGGGCTGCGTCGAACAGGTTTCGGAGGGAAAGAGCTCGGGCGCGGGCGCGAAGCCCGGCCCGCAGTGGGTTAACGGAAATCCTTTTCCTGGAGGGTCTTCCGCTTGTCCGATTTCGCGTTCACGATGGCTTCATCGCAGAGTGCGCGAACCTTGTCGGACAGAACGTCGATGACGCCGGCGGAACACTTGAGCTCGCCGGTCGTCTTGATGTAGGCCTTCACCTTCGAGGACACTACCAGAGTTTCCTTTTCAGCCATCGCAGGCTCCTTCCGTAGATAAACGTCGGTACCTATAATATCGCGGCTGCTGGAACGCGTCCATCCTTTTGTTGGAAAGATTACAGGCAGGTTTTTCGGCCATTCTGCCGATGAGGTAGCCGAAATTCGACTTCGCTGATAGTATCGGTACATGGACGACAAGCTCTATTTCTCCTATGCACAGATTCATGACACCATCCGTCATCTCGCACAGGTGATCGAGTCTTCCGGCTTCGACCCGGACGTCATCGTGGCGATCGGTACCGGCGGGTTCATTCCAGCCCGAATACTCAAGACCTACATCGATCGACCGATCCTCACCGTGGGGCTCAAGCTCTACGACGAAAACAACCACCCCGCCCAGAGCCCACGAAAAATCCAATGGATCGATGAGGTCGAGAAGAAGCTGTCCGGCCGGCGGATCCTGCTGGTAGACGAAGTGGATGATTCACGCACGACGCTGGAATACTGCCTGCGTGAGCTTCTGAATCACCATCCGGACGAGGTCGCTGTGGGCGTTCTTCACAACAAGAACAAGGAAAAACGGGGTGCCTTTCCACCACAGGTGAAGAGGATATTCGTCGGCCAGGAGATAGAGGATCAATGGGTAGTCTATCCCTGGGATGCCGTGGATATCTTCGCCCACGAAGCCCGCGCTCAGGCGGGCTCCCGGGTCTGATCCATCACTGCAGATTGTCTGAACGCTCGAGCGTGCGAAGAGTGAGAATCCATCCTGCCGCGGCCGTGCAGAGCAGGACGATCTTTGCTCCCAGTCCCGGTAGCGGCGCTTCGGGACCTGCCATCCCGCTGTCCAGCGGCACAATCGCCCATGGGAACCACGGCCCCCAGCCTGTAGCGCCAAGCACCGTACCCAGCAGCAGCATTCCGATCGTAAAGCCGAGCGGTCCAAGGTAGCCCTTCGTCGCGACGGCGACCCAGGCCGGCACCGTGACCAGGAGGAGCGCTTCTGCGACTAGGCGTACTCCCTGAAGCAGCGCACTGCGTGCGAGCTCGGCGGAATAGCCGGGAAGACCGAGCAGCACTCCGAAAAGAAAGGTCTCTCCGTAAACCCAGGCGGCGATGAGAAAATACCACAGGGTGGCCGCCGCGAATTTCGCCGCAACCAGACTCGCGCGGCTCATCGGCAGGGTCAGCAGGTTCTTGGCCGTTCCTTCGGTGTACTCGCGGCCGAACACGAAGGTGCCGATCATCCCGACGATTATCACACCGCCTATACCCATCATCTGGCCGATCATCGAAAGATAGGACGTCCAGTCGGCGGCGACGGCAACCATGTGGGCCTTGGCCGCAATGAGCCCGAGACGCCGCCCGAGATCCGGATTCGCGATGATGATCATGAACACGGTGTCGACAATGGGGCCGAATCCGAAGGCCAGGATCAGGATCCAGGTAATGCTGCTCCGTCGCAGCTTCAGTATTTCCGCATATAGATTCGACAGGAACATTTCTACTCTCCCTCCGTCATTCTGAGGAAACGGTCTTCGAGGTTCTCGACCATGGGCTGCAGACTCTGAAGCTCTATGCCCGCCTCGACCAGTACCTTTGCAATCGCGGCTGCCGACGCCCCGCCGCGCACCAGAAGTCCTCCACGTGAAGAGGCCGAAATGTCGCGCACGTGAAGCGCATCTTCGAGGATCCTCACTGCGGCCTCGCTGTCGCAGACCTGTACCTCCACCGCCGGCCTTTCGCCGGCAGCTCCGTTTAGCGGGATTTCCTCGAGCAGCTTTCCGCGGTGGATTATGCCGATTCTGTCGGCGAGAAGGGCGACCTCGCTCAGAATGTGGCTGGAAACGAATACCGAGATACCCTCTTCGTCCCGGAACCTCTTCAGGATTCCCCGCACCTCCACAATCCCTGCCGGGTCGAGACCGTTGGAAGGCTCATCGAGTATGAGGAGGCGGGGACGGTTAATCAGGGCGCGAGCGAGCGCAAGGCGCTGCCTGTTTCCAAGCGAAAGTTTTCCCGCGCGCCGGTTCACGAACTCCGTCAGCCTGAACATTTCCAGTACACGTTCGACGGCATCCCCAGGTGCGCTTGTCAGGCGGCGCTGAATCTCGAGGTTTTCGCGAACCGTCAGCGAACCATAGGCGGTTGCCATCTCCACAAGAGATCCGACCTGTGCCACTGCTTCGCCACGCCGCTTCGCCACGTCCTGCCCGAAGAGCGTGACCCGACCGGCTGTGGGACGGATAAGGCCGAGCATCATCCGTATACTCGTTGTCTTTCCTGCGCCGTTGCGGCCAAGAAATCCGTAGATTTCCCCCGCCCGTACCTCGAGATCGAGCCCGTCGACAGCGTGAACGTCGCCGAACCACTTGGTCAGACCTTCCGCCTGGAGAATTGCAACCGTGCCGCTCATTCGTTGTCCGCCTTTCCCACTACACCGTTCGCAACGTAGGTCATGAGGAGATCGAACGTCCGGCCTGCCACCTGCCGGCCTATTTCCTCTTCGTGCAGCATCATCATCACCAGGGCGCGCAGCAGTCCGGCGAACACCTCCGGATCAACACGGCATTCCGCGCCCTTCTCGCGAAGCAGTTCCAGAAAGGCCGCCGCAGTCTCGATGTCGGCCCGAAAATGCTCGGCAAGCCGGTCGGTGCCGACCGTCCGCGCCAGAAGAGCATAGTCGCCCGAATCCCGCAGCCTGATGATGAGCGAGTCGCCGCGCATGAAACTCAGCATGCTTTCCATGGCAGCCCGAAAAGCCGAGTGGACATCGGGCCGGCTTCCGGCCGCGGCAAGCACCGCCGCCTTGATCCGGGTCTCCTCCTCCTCCAGCACTGCCATGCACAGAAGCTCCTTCGAACCAAAGAACTTGTAGAAAGAGCCCTTTGCTATCCCCGCGGCGGCGCTGAGCTCGTCGACCGTTGTTCTGCTCAATCCGTATCGGTCGAAAAGGCGCCGCCCCTCCTCGATCAGTTTTGCGCGAATCGCCTCGCGCTCGTGCTCCGAAAATCCTCTTGGCAATTCCGATCTCCTTAATGACTATATGACCATATAGACTTTTTCAGTCACACAGTAAATATCACTGCCGTGAATATTTGTCCAGAGGCAGCGAGAGGTAAACTTGTCGACAAGATTGGATAAATTGCCTAAATTAGCTTTATTTAATAGAGTAATCGTGTTATCCTGATTTTCAGGCGCGGCTAAGAACGACAGGGGGCTCATGCGGGCGGCAAAGCTTCTCACATTCTCATTTCTGATAATGATGCTGCCTGCGACCGTCACTGTCGCGGCGCCTGCCGCGCAGCTGCGCTTCGATACGCTTACCACCGGCTCGGGTCTTTCGAGCTCTTCAGTCTCCGGAATCTGTCAGGCCGGTACCGGATTTCTCTGGTTCGGCACACAGGCGGGTCTCAACCGGTACGACGGACGCAATGTGCCGGTCTATGAGGACCAGCCGTTTCAGCCGAACAGCCTCGTGCAGAACCAGATTCAGACCATGTTCGACGACACCGACGGCTCGCTCTGGATCGGAACCTGCGGAGGACTGAGCCGGTATCTGCCGGGATCCGACTCGTTCGAAACCTGGCAGACCGGAGGAGCCCGCAGGGTGGCGCTCGGATCGAACAACGTCATGACCATCAGTGAAGACCCTGACAGGCCCGGGCTCCTCTGGGTCGGAACCTGGGGCGGCGGTCTGCTCCTGTTCTCGCGTTCACCTTTCACCATTTCGCAGTATACGGCCGATCAGCAAGAGAGCATCCCGAACAACATCGTCTACTCTCTCTACCAGGACCGCGGCGGAGTTCTGTGGATAGGGACGAACGGCGGTGGGGTGGCCAAACTGGTGGACTGGCAGAACCGCTACACCTACTACCGCCACCTCAACGACGATCCGGCTTCAATCCCGGCCGGCAAGATCACCGCAATGACACAGGACGCCGAGGGCCGAATCTGGTACGCGGTCTACAACGCCGGGCTCGATCTGTACAACCCCGCAACCGACGGCTTCTCTCACACTTCTGTGTCGGTGGAAAGCTCACCGATACGCGACGGGGTCATCGACCGCTTCTTTGAAGACAGCGAAGGTACAATTTGGATCGGCACCTATACCCACGGACTCTACCGCTTCGATTCGGACCTGAAGTCATACCTGCACTTCGGCACCAATGAACCCCCGCCACGGCGCATCTCCAATGATCTGATCCGGGTGATTCACGAAGACCCGGAAGGTACGATCTGGATCGGGACGAACAACGGGCTCTTCCGCTACCGTTCGGACACCCTCACCGCGTTTGTTCCGGGAAAACCTGCGCACGAATCGATAAGCGAGGGCAGCGTCCGGGACATACACGAAGGGCCGAACGGAACGCTCTATCTCGCAACCATGGGCGGCGGAGTCAATATCCTGAAAAAGGCTACCGGCCGGTTCGACTGCCTCACCACCGAAGACGGGCTTGCAAGCAACATGGTGCTCGGCATAATTGAAAACGGCAATACATTCTTCTTCATGACACAGCGTGGAGTCTCTGTCTATGCTCCTGCCACAATGAATTTTCAGACACTGAACGAGAGCAACGGCCTCCTGAGCAACGAGCTTACCGACGGTCATATGATTGACTCACGCGGAGTCCTGCACCTGGGTTCCGCCTCCGGGGTTACACTTGTACCCCAGTTCACCGCGATCCCCGAGGGTCCGGTTCCGCCCATAGTGATAACCGATCTCCAGGTGCTGGGAAAGGAGCACGCGCAGGCGAGCACGGCGCCTGGTAATTACGGGCCGATAGCCCTGCCGTACAGGTCCAACACGGTGTCGGTTGAGTTCGCCGTGCTCGACTTTGCCAATCCTCGGCAGAACCAGTATTCGATCAAGCTCGAAGGCCTCGACAAGAGCTGGCACGATCTGACAAACCGCAATTACGTAACCTTTTCCGGACTTGCTCCGGGCTCCTACACGCTCCGCGTAACCGGCGCAGGAAGCAGGAACAACTGGAATCAGGGCGGCCTGTCGCTGCCGATAACGGTATTGCGTCCGTGGTGGACGACGCCGCCCGCCTTCGCCGTATATCTCCTGATCGCCGCCCTCATCGTCCTCTTCATCGTGCTTCGCTACAACCGCGCACGGCGAGACGCGACGGCGCGCGCGGAGGCGCATGCGGCTCAGACGCGGGAGCTCGAGATTCGCGTGCGCGAACGCACCGCGCAGATCGAAGCGGCTCGCCGGGTAGCCGAGGAGGCGACAGCCGCGAAGAGCAGCTTCATGGCACGAATGAGCCATGAAATACGAACACCCCTCAACGGCGTTCACGGGATGCTCACGCTGCTGCGCCGGACGGAGCTCAGTCGCGAGCAGGCCCGCTGTGTGGACTTCGCACGCGCCGCTTCGGAAAACCTCTACAACATCGTGAGCGACGTGCTCGACTTCGAACGCATCATGGCGGGACGACTTTCGGTGAGCATAACCCCCTTCTCGATTCGCCAGGCGCTCCAGTTCGTGGTGGGAATATATGGCCCCCAGGCGGCGGACAAGGGTATCGACCTGCGGCTCGACTCGGCGGAGGATGTGCCGCAGACTGTCGTAGGCGACCGTACGCGAACAATTCAGGTAGTCACGAATCTGGTGAGCAACGCGCTGAAGTACACCGACCGGGGAAAGATCCAGGTTGCTCTTTCGAACGCCGAAGAGCCGTCGCATGATCGTGCCCGGCTCGCAATATCCGTAACCGATACGGGAATGGGTATTCCCTCCGATCAACTCGAGGCGATCTTCGAGCAGTTCGCCCAGCTCAACACGGGCGAAGCCCGGCAGAACCTCGGTACCGGCCTCGGCCTCTCGATTGTCAAACAGCTCTGTCTGCTCATGGAGGGGGAAGTTCAGGTGGAAAGCACTCCAGGTGAAGGATCCTGCTTCACCGTCACCCTGCCCTACGGAATCGAGGAGAGCGACCTCATACCGGAGGCTCTCGCCGAAGCGTCGGTAAGGCGTACGGCAGAGCCTGCCTCAGCGGAAAGTGCTGCGAAAAACGCCGCTGCGGCCGCCCGCGCAGCGGACGGTGCCGACGCGCGACGGGCCGGCACGGTCCGGATCCTCGTCGCGGAGGACGAAGGAATCAACCGGCTGTTCATCACCAGCATCCTGCGTTCAAAAGGGTTCAAGGTAAGTGCGGTCGGCAACGGCGCAGAGGCTGCAAGCCTCGCAGCGAGTGAGCATTTCGACCTCGTCCTCATGGATATCGGCATGCCGGTGCTCGGAGGGCTCGAAGCCACGGCCCGGATTCGCAGCGAGGAGTTCACCTCCGGCCGGTCACGCACACCGATTCTCGCGCTCACCGCCTACGCCTACAAGTCCGACATCGACACATGCTTCGAGGCGGGCATGGACGACTTCATTTCCAAACCGCTCGACGAAGCGCTTCTGTTCGAAAAGATCGCCGAGTGGACCGACCACCGCAATTGAACGAGCCGCTGTGACGGCGCCGGCGGCGGGGTCCGGCAGCAGCACCGACCGCCAACTCCTGACAGGGATCCTCCGTTGCCGCGGTTCCTCGGAATCAGATACACTCAAGAAGCCGGTACCGCAATCACATTACCATCTTCGGAATCACGCGCTCAGGGGGAAACCATGCAGTATGTGCTCTTAATCGTCGTCGGTCTGATAGCCGGATCGGTCGTCTCACTGCAGAATATCATCAATTCGACGCTCGGCCGTTACGTCGGAACCCTGGGGGCGGTTCTGGTGGTCGCCATTATCGGCGCGTTGCTGGTGATCGCTGCAGCGCTCATCGTGCCGGGACAGGTTACGCTCGGCGGGCTTCCCGGGCCGGGCAGGTGGTACCTCTACCTCGGTGGGCTCATGGGCGTGCTCATCGTTGCGATACCGGTGTTTCTCGTGCCGAGAATCGGCGCGACCGCAACAATCACCGCCATTGTGGTCGGTCAGCTCACCATGGCGCTTATTGCCGATCAGTTCGGACTTCTCGGAACGCCGCGGATCGAGATAAGCCTCTCGCGTCTGGCTGGCGTGCTTCTCCTCGCCGCAGGAGCATTTCTGGTGGTGCGGCGCTAGAGTCGAAATATCCGAACCAGTCGCTTCTCCGTCTCGCCTTCGATGGTCGCCTCAACCTCGACGTACCGTTCGAGCCCGGAACGGTTGAGCTTCTCCTTCAGGAGCTGGTCGAGCTGGAAGACGCCCGCCGAGTTACTCATGTGGACATGGATGTGAATCGGTTTTTCGGTGCCTTTGTGAATCTCCACCTGTTCGATCGATGCAGCCGACAATGAGTGGATGTTGACGACTCCCGCTTCGAACGGGATCCGTGACCGGCCCTTGCTCATATCGAGCGCATCCGCGACCCGCACCACTCCGGCCTCTATTGTCAGCGGTTTTCCGTCGCTGCGGTGCGAGATGATCGCATGCAGCACGTCAGACCGGACGATTGCGGCCGGCCCGGGAGCATACAGCCCTTCGAGGAGCTCTTTGATCTTCGGCTGGGCGACGAAGAGGCTGTACTGCTCGTGGTCGACGCGGTGGATCGACATTCCGAGATCGTGAAGGAGCGCTCCCAGCACGACCACCACTTCGGCATCGTTGTTGGTCATTCCGTGATCCTTGACGATGCTCGGGACCACACCGCTTTCCACAAGCTGCCTGATCATCTTGAGAGCAATGTTGGAGACGATCTGAAAGTGCACCGGCCCGTGGTCTGTCATGCCGAGCCGGTCCACAGCGTTCACGTTGATCGCCTGCCAGAGGGCGTACAGTTCCTCATCCCGGTTGACCCGCTCGATAATAGCGCTCAGGACCGGATTGTGCCTGGAGGGTAGCCGGATCTCTATGTGTTCGTCCGTGTGGCGATCCTCGGGGATTTCGACGGGATCGTGCTCTTCAGTCATAGTGGATTTCCTCGCAGCTCATTTCTCTGGCCGCGATAGTATCATGTACGCACGAAGGCGTCACGCGGATCGCGCGAGGCCGTGAGCAACGCCGCAGCGCTACACCCCGGAGTCTCAGTCGCGGCGTCTTCTCGAACGCGCTCCGCGTCCTCCGCCACCGAATATGATCATCATTCCCAGCAGGAAGCCAAAGTTGTACCAGCCACCGTTATTGTGGACCTCATACATTTGAATATTATGATTAAAAAGCGAGATGATGAGCGTGACGGGCGATATGATGCCGTTCCACAGGCCCCGCCAGAACCCGGCCACCACTCCCTGTCCGCCCGGCGTACCCGACAGCGTGTTCACGCCCGGTGCACAGCTCGACAGGACGATAACCACCGCCATTCCCAGCACAAGCAAGAGCGTAGTCTTCCTCACAGTCCCTCCTCTTCGTCATTCATTGCCGGACTGCGCCGCCGCTGCAATTCTCTTCGCCCACGACGCGGCGCGCTCGACCTCCCCTTCCTTCAAGGGACCTTCCGATCCCTTCACGAAAAAACCCTCGGGCGGCGCCTCGATGCGCGCACCGCACTTTTCGAGCCGCTTTGCGATATTCGGCGCCGCATACCCGCCGTTCTTTACGATGATGCGGAGCATAGCCTGTTCGATATCGTCGACCGAAATCCGGGTGTCGAAGGCGGCGGCGCGCTTACCGTTCAACGCTCCGGCAGGCAGCGCCTTCAGAAAATGCACTATCGCGTCGGTCGGCCGAAAACCCCGGGTCGGCGACCCGATCACGATAAAGTCGGCGTCGGCCAGGAGCTCAGGCGTCATGTCTGCTACCCGCACCACTTCGGCACCGCCGTCCAGCGACAGCGAAGACCGTACGGCCACGGCCACCTGTTCAGTGTTCCCGAATATCGAGTCGTAGATTACGATCCCCCGCACAATGATCTCCCGCCGCCCGATGTGGATTGAGTATCGCTTTTAAGATTGGCTATATTGTAAACCATGGCTGGAAATTCCGCCAATGAAAAAAACAGTACCGCCGAACCGGTTCCGACAGGCCTCGAACGGGCTCTCGACCTTCGGACCCTCGCCCGGACGGCGGACTGCTCCCTTTTCCATTTCGTACGCTCGTTCAGACTCCGCTATCACCAGACCCCGCATCACTATCAGGTCCGCCGCCGTAGAATCCCCAGGTGATACCGCTTGCAGCCACGGTGTAGCTGCCGGCGTAGCCGCATCGCAATCGATCCCGACGGTCCCGGATAGCCGCAGCCGACACCTGCCTGAAAGACCAGGGCCCCGTTGCGGTCGGCACTCGATCCCTCTGCGGCGAATACGCCCGAAACGGCGACCGAGAATAGAACGAAAAACGCAACAATGACTGCGGTCCGCAATGGATTGCGCAGCTTTTTTCGAATGAAGCCGCGCATGAAGCGCTCGCCGTTTGCCGATGAAGCGCATCCGGCCGTATCCTGATGAGTAAGGAGTGCAACGATGGACTATCGACAGCTGGGAAGGACCGGAGTAAAGGTCAGCGAGCTCTGTCTCGGGTGCATGATGTTCGGAATGCGAACCGAGCCGAAGGATTCATACGAGATCATCGACCGCGCGATCGACGCGGGCATCAACTTCCTCGACACGGCGAACGTGTACAGCAGGGGTCGGAGCGAGGAAATTACCGGCGAAGCGCTGAAACGCAACGGACGTCGCAGCCGGATCGTACTCGCCACGAAGGTCCACGGCGAGATGGCAGATGATGATGTCAACGCTTCGGGAAACAACCGCCGCCACATCATCGAGCAGTGCGACGCCAGCCTCAAGCGTCTCGGTACCGACTATATCGATCTGTATCAAATTCACCGGCCGGAATCAACGACTCCCATCGACGAGACTCTCCGTGCGCTCGACGATCTGATCCGTGCCGGAAAGGTACGTTACATCGGAACCAGCACTTTTGCCGGATGGCAGATGGTGGAGTCGCTGTGGGCCGCCGAAAAGCTTGGGACAAACCGGTTCGTGTGTGAACAGCCTCCGTACAACATCCTCGACCGCCGTGTGGAGCGGGAACTGATTCCGGTGGCGCTTACCTACGGCTACGGAGTGATACCCTGGAGCCCGCTCGGCATGGGTTTTCTCACCGGAAAGTATCACCGGAACAGCCCTCCGCCTGAGAACTCACGGTATCGGATGGTAAAGGACAACCCGCGACTTTCACAGCGCTGGACCGAGGCAGCTTTCGATGTGACCGAAGGGCTCGAACCGCTGGTCAAGGAGAAGGGCTGCACGATGTCTCAACTGGCGCTTGCCTGGGTGGGTTCGCGCCGCGGTGTGACCAGTCCCATCATCGGCCCGCGCACGAAGGAGCAGCTCGAAGACAATCTCGGATCGCTTTCGGTGAAGATCAGCGGTGACGACGAGAAAAAGATCGATGAGCTGGTACCTCCCGGACACAGCGTTTCGCCCTTCTACGACGCCGATTTCGGGCCGCACAGCTACCGGTAGTCATATCGAGCGCCCTTTCATCCTTTCCCGCTGCAGCTCCTGCAGCTCGCGCAATCCAATGAAATGGATTCCCAGCTCCGCCGCAAGATCTCTGGCGGCCGGGCTGGTCCAGTACTCGAGGTCGCCAGCTCGGAGGTAGGGCGATTCGATGATCTTCCCGAGATCCGGGGTAACTCTTGCGGGATGAAGGTAGATGAAATGCACCCCGGGACCAAGACCGCGCAGCCATGTCTCGTAGGCGGTGGCCCGAAGATTGTTATTTTGTTCCTCGCCGGCTATTTCATAAAATCCGCTGCAGGTGTCGGCAACGACGAATCCCCGCTCCCGCAGCGGTTCGAGCATTTGAGCCGGCGCATAGGGAATGACCAGACCGTGGCGACGCGCAAGCCGTACTGCCGAGGTGAAAAGCTCACGACTGTAGTAGAAGCATTCCATGTGCTGATCGAGGTGCGTGGGCGAAAGCCCCAGCGACAGCACCCTTTCCACCTGCGCTTCCATCTCGCGGATCGCCTCGCCGACGTCGGCATTCCCACGAAAGGCGAGTTCCCGGTTCCAGAGGTAACCGGCCGAATCGACGAGGGAGGGTACATGCTCTCGCGCGAGGACCGGGCCCCAGCGGTAGCCGGGCCATTCGCTGTTCAATGTGACGTGTACTCCGATGTCGAACGCAGGATCGTTGGCCCAGATCCCGGCGAATCGGCCGAAGTCCGGGGCCGGCACCATCACCGAGCCGGTCCTCGCCATTCCGAAGCGAAGAACATCGAGCGAACCGGCGGTTTCATCAGGATGCATGCCGATATCGTCTACGTGAGCAATGACGAGCACATCTTCTTCGCCGTACCCAAGTTCCCTCTGGAGTGACATGTGGAAGCTCCGCACCGGCGGTTCCGGCACTCTGATGATCAGGGAAACGCGGCACGTCTGTCAACGAACCTTCGCCGCCCCGGCCGGCGCGGTCATCGAAGCTGCCATCATCTCCGTATATTCCTAGTGAAAGGAGCTTCCGATGCCGCTCGAATCCATCGGGATCAGCCGAGCTCCGGTCCTTGCCATCTGAGCGGCAGTGGCAGATAGACGTTCCGGTCGTTGGACCGACGAAGGACCGGGTGCCCGGTCTCTCACCGGAGATCACAGGTCGAGCCGCTCGACCGGACTGATTATTCCACGCTTGTTCTTCACCGCAACATGAGTATAGATCATCGTAGTCTGCACATTCGAATGCCCGAGCAGCTCCTGCACGGTGCGGATATCGTACCCTGCCTCGATAAGGTGCGTCGCAAAACTGTGACGAATCGAGTGAACGGAGGCCGCCTTCGATACCTTGAGCTCCCGGAGTACCCGCTTGACCTGACGCTGGAGCGATGTCGGGTAGGCATGATACCGACACGGCTCGCCGGTCTGCGGATCGACGGTCAACCGGTGCGAAGGAAACAGCCAGAACCAGTTCCAGTCCGTCGCCGCGCGCGGCTGCTTGCGGCTCAGGGCGAAGGGAAGCGATACTCCCGGCCTTCCGACACGACGGTCGCTTTCGAAAATCGCGCGGACCTCTTCTATATGACGCAGAACTTCGGCATGCAGGGCTCGTGGAAAGAGCGTCGTTCTGTCCTTGTCTCCCTTACCGGCACGTACCGTAATCATCTCGCCTTCGAAATCCAGGTCCTGCATCCGCAGCGAAAGACATTCGGCAAGCCGCAGCCCTGCGGCGTAGATCAGTTCCACCATGAGACGGTAGGGCGGCTGCAGCGCCCGGATGAGGGCCCGGATCTCCGCCTGCGAAAGCACTACCGGAAGTCTCTTCGGCTTTCTCGACCGCACCGTCTGGGCGAGCCCCCCGACCTCCTTTCCCAGGACATGCCGAAAAAGAAAAAGCAGCGCATTGAACGCCTGAAGCTGCGTCGCGGCCGCCACACGCCCCTCAACCGCGAGATAGCTGAGAAAATGACGCAAATGCCGATCGGTGATCTGCGCAGGAACGGCAGGGCGGCAGTGGCAGGCGAACCTCCGGATCCAGCCGACGTAGGACTGCTCGGTTCGATATGATTTGTGCTGCATGCGCAGCACGGTGCGTACACGATCGATGATCGGCAGCCATACCGGATCGACCTCCGCAGCCGCCTTTGCGCCCGGATCTTCCCCGCCGGCCCCTGAACCGTGTCTCCGCTCGACCGGCCGTGAACGCACCTGAGGTGACGCCGGGGCCGGGGATGCCCCGCCGGAATGTGCGCTCCCGTCCCGTTTCGCGGTCGTACCGTTCCGGAGCTTCTCTGCCGGGGTCCGGTCGCAGAAGTACCAGTAGTATTTCACCGCAGCGATCGCCTGCCGCACCTCCGCCGGCGCGCTGACCCCGTCGAGCGTATCCGCAAGCGCGCGCACAGCCTTCTCTCGATCCGTTTCGGCTCTCACGGTGCGTTGAAAATAGAGCACCCACCTTCCCCACGCAGCCGCCACGCTTTCCGGCAACCCGACCACCTGAACCAGGTACCGGCGAAATCCTTCAAGCCGCTCGTATCCCGTCTCCTGCATATGCGAAATCTCTCCTCACAAGCTTACCTACGATGAAAAAGATTTCGCTGCTTCAAGAGTTGCCATTCATTTCTCCGTGCGATACATCACGGCCTACAGCTTACCCGACCGGCCAGCGGCTTCGCGGGGGGAGAGGAAGCTAAGATGTTTGGTCGCACCACACGGGCCACGGCCCATCAGGTTCTTTCGCCCAAGTCTGGG
>CAZNYW010000019.1:0-62941 GCA_964577375.1 uncultured Spirochaetales bacterium
CACCCGCTGCCGTCCACACGGCGGCGGGTGACACGGCGCCGGCGATCTTCGCGTCGGTACGACGCGACTGCGCGTCATCTCGACTGGAAATCCCCAAAAATCCTCGTTACATTGAGATCACAAGCTAATCAGGAGCAACTCATGCGGATAACTCGACCTTTGCGTGTAATTCTTCTCTCACTTGCCGTCGCGGGAACGGCCGCAGTTCCTGCCATGGCGCAGCACAAGACATTCGGGCTCGGCATTGTCCTCGGCGAGCCGACCGGAATCTCGGCGAAACTGTGGCTCGACGACAAGTCGGCGATTGACGCTGCGGCTGCCTGGACCTTCTACCCGAAAGGCGCTTTCTACATTCACGCGGACTATCTCTACCACTTCTACGACCTCTTTCCGGTCACCAGGGGCGCGCTTCCGCTCTATATCGGTGTCGGGGGGAGCGTGACGCTCGAGCCAGTGCCGCGCGTTGGTGTCCGCATCCCCATCGGTATCGACTACCTCTTTCAGAATGCGCCGATCGACATTTTCCTGGAGGTCGCGCCGGGAATTTCCCTCTATCCTGCGACTGAGTTTGAAGCGGGCGGCGGTATCGGAATACGGTTCAATTTCTGAGGCCCGGACGGCCTATGCTCCGTCCTTCAGGAGGGTCTCGCCTTTCACGAACCAGGAGATGCCGAACGCCCATAGCGCGAGACTCTCAAGCCAGAATACCGGCTTGATCGCCGAAACCGCCGTTCCGGCAAGGAACGCCTTGTAGACCGCAATCAGGACTATGCAGCCGACCATGAACCAGCCGCACACCCTGTAGACGCTGTTGCGCTGCAGCTTTCGCCGGCCCGGGGTCTTTCCGGGCCGCGTCTTCGTAAAAAGGATTGCCGAAAAGTAGGCGAGAACCAGGAAGAGCGCGAGGGCGGAGAGTATGTGAACGGTGCGGACCCAGCCGAGCGGGCTCGTGGTGGGGAAAAGGGCGACACCGAGAGCAAAGGCACAGGCGAGGTATCCGGCCGCGTCGTCCCTGCGGTCGTACCCGTGATATGAAAAAAGAAACCAGCCTATCGTGAAGAGCGCGCCGACCAGGATATTCCTCATCGTCGTTCCATAGTATGCGCTTATCGAGTCCTGGAGCCGGGACGGTGAGTCGAAGATGAGGCTCCCGACGGCCAGTACCACCGGCAGCGCGACCCCTATTATGCCGACCACCCGCCGGAGCGTCCGGTAGGCCTGGTCGACGAATTCGCTTTCCCGGTTCTTCATGCAATCCTCCCTAGGGTGAAGCAGTCAGCTTTATGCCTATCCATCCGGCGGGGTTGGCCATCTGCTGGTCGATCATGCCGATGGCAACCGGAGCGGTGAGCTCGGCAACCAGGTACTGCTTGCCGTCGAATGCAAAGCGGGCTCCAATCCCCGGTATGTCGACGCCCACCATCGAGTGACTGTACTTGACCGACACCATAAGCACGGCGTCGATACCGAGATGCTGGAGCAGTATTGCGTAGGTCATGCCGAGCGCGTCACAGTCACCGGTCTGGGAGAGCAGACAGCTTACCGGCGATTCCAGATCGGAGAGCGTATTGGTCTTTGTATAGGTGAAGTCCTGCAGCCAGGAGAGCAGCTCGCTCGCCATCTGCGGCTTTGTGAGGCTTTTCTTCGCGAAAATGGAGCTCACCTGCGAGGCAACCGAATCGAGACGGTGATAGCTGTCCCGATAGACCATCCGATAGTAGCGTTCCCAGGCTTTCTTCCAGTGGGCAACCGGCTCGCTGTTCATCTGGTAGGTGGCGAGAATCCGGGCCTCCCGTTCGATCACCACCTGGTTGGCATCACCGTCGTCCTTCGTGAAGGGCAGCTTCACTGTTGCCTCATCACGGAACTTCACGCTGGTCGAAGCGGCGCCCTTCGCGGTTGCCGCGTCGAGAGGGCGGTAAAACTGGCTGACCGGTCCGGGATAGAGGAGCCCCTCCTCGCCGCTGGAGAAGGAGTCAACCGCAGAAAGCAGCCAGTCGTGAAAACTCTGGTAGACATCTACCGGCGCATAGGAGAGAAGCGCATAGTCGGCGTCGTTTCCGGTTATGAACACATCGTACCCGCGAACTTTGGCGCTCTGGGCCTCGAAGGTGAAATCGCAGAAGACTGCATCTCTGCCGTTGTAGGAGAAGGGCGCCTGGTCTCCGTCGGCATGGAGCTTGGACTTGATGTCGCGAGCCATGTCCGCCGCGGTCACGTAGCGGTTCCCCTCGTACCGGAACACCTGAAAGACGGCTCTGCCGGTTGGATCGGAGAAGGAAAGATGCGCAGGATCCGAGCCGTCGACCAGCTTCCAGCCTTCGGGAATGTCGAGGTAGAAGCCGTAGGTCTGGTCCCAGACCGACTCGGCTGAGGCGAAGGAAGGGAAAAGGAGACCGGCGAGCGTGAGCAGCAGTGCTGCATAAATTGACAATCGCGTCCGGCCGCCGGGCGCTGTTTTCGGTCTACACATGCTACTAGAGAGTATCGCCTCAAATGGATTCCGTCTAAAGAGGCGCTCTTGTAACTGAGCCGGAATAGAATTACATTCATTTTCATGCAAGAACGAGTCGACAAGGCCCATCTGGCGGGGCGTCTACGCATCCCCGCGTCCAAGTCACACACCATTCGCGCCCTTATCTTTGCAACCCTTGCAGAAGGCCGCAGCCGCATTCAGAATCCGCTCGACAGCAACGATACCCGTTCCTGCGTGAACGCGTGCAAGCTCATGGGGGCAAAGATCGTTTCAGCCCCGGGCGAGTTCATCGTGGATGGGACCGGTGGAGCGCTCACGGTTCCGGAGAACATCATCGATGTCGGCAACTCCGGTACGACGATGTACCTCTGCGCGGGCGCGGCGGCGCTCGCACCGGGTTGGAGCTTCTTTACCGGAGATGCGCAGATCCGAAAACGCTCCATTCAGCATCTCCTCAATTCCCTGCGCGACCTTGGATCCGAAAACTTCACCTCGCGCGACAACGGATGCGCGCCTTTTGCCATTCGCGGACCGCTGAAGGGCGGCAGCACCACCATCGAAAGCCACACCAGCCAGTGGCTCTCGAGCCTGCTCATGACGCTGCCGCTCGTCGGCATAGACTCCGAAATAGATGTGCCGATCCTGAACGAACGGCCCTACGTGAAAATGACCCTGGGATGGCTCGATGAGCTGTCGATAGACTACGAAGCTGAAGAAATGCGCCGATTCCGGATTCCCGGTGGCCAGCATTATCACGGCTTCACCCGGCAGGTACCGGCCGATTTTTCGAGCGCCACCTTCTTCCTCTGCGCGGCAGCCATCACACGCTCCACACTTACGCTCGACGGGCTCGACATGAACGACACGCAGGGCGACAAGGCTGTAGTCGACGTCCTTCGCGAAATGGGCGCCGAAATAAGGGTCGATGGGGCATCCATCACCATCACCGGGAAGGAGCTTTCGGGAGGAGAATTCGATCTCAACTCGATGCCGGATGCGCTTCCCGCGCTCGCGGCGACCGCCTGCTTCGGAAGCCGCGATACACGACTGGCGAATGTGCCGCAGGCCCGGGCCAAGGAGACCGACCGCATCCACGTAATGGCGGAAGAGCTTCGCAAGATGGGAGCAACCATCGACGAGAGCGACGACGGGATGACGATTCACCCCTCGAAGCTCAAGGGCGATTTCGTGAACGGCAACAGCGATCACCGGATCGTGATGGCGCTCGCGATTGCCGGGCTCGGCGCCTCCGGGACTACCATCATCGACACCGCTGAGACAGCCGCGGTTACCTTTCCGACCTTCTTCGACGATCTGCGGTCGATAATCCAGAAGTCGCTGTAGCGTCGATTTGCGTCAGTAGAGCAGCGTCGAAAGAAAAAGAAACAGCGGCAGCGTCACCAGAGACGAGAGGTAGGTGACGATTATCCCACTTCCCGTGTAGTGAACCTGCTTCTCGGTCCCGAACGCCTTGGCGACTATCATGAGATTGGTTGCCGGCGGAACCGCAGCCTGCAGCACCACCCCCAGACGTATCCCGAATGCGAGCCCCGGCGGAAGCCCGCGGAGCGGGACAAAGATCATCGCGATCATGAAGAGCGCCGGGAAGATCAGCAGCTTGATCGGCAGCCGTATTATTGAGGGTACGAAGCGGTAGAGGTGGAACACCGCCAGCAGAAGGCCCACGAAAATGCCGACAATCGGCACATTGAGCCGGAACACCAGCCGACCACGCCCCGACATGTAGGACACAGCAACGGTCCAGAAGATGAGATTGAAGGCGAGTACGAAGAAGAACATGTAGACCATCAGGCTCTGCGGCGCGAAGACGGACAGGATGGGAAGCGGAAGGTAGCCTGCGTTGTGGACGGCGAAGAGGCTTACGAGCTCACGCGGATGCTCGGTCTGAAGCAGCCGCGTCCGGTGCACGAGAAACCGCCCGAGCATCATCTGGAAACCCATCAGCACGATGCAGGCCGCGAAGAAGACGACCATCCACTGCCAGCCCACGGCCACAGCCGCGTCCCATCCGGCGGGGAAATTGTGAACAAAGTAGAGCGGAAACAGAACGTTCAGAACTACGAAAACGAAAGGGTCGAGCAGGCGCCGGCGAAGAAGCGGGATGCTGAACAGCAGGTAGCCGGCCAGAGTCAGCCCGAACAGACGGAGCACAACGAGGAAGATCGGCTGGAGCATGGATCAGGCTACCCGTGCGGACCCACAGGTGTCAACATGCACGTGGAGCGTCGGAATCACGGTTCAGCCGCCCCTACGCGTATCAAACGAGCCCATTTGCTACAAAGTTGTAGGTTTTGACGGAGAATGGTGCGTAATTGTAGTCACCGATCCAGGGATCGCAGATTCCCCCGAAACGGATGACCGGCCGAATCCCGTAAGTACTTGATACAAAGGAAATTGGCGACGAACGCGGTGTACACCCGCTTGGCACGTCGATTGCTATGCTTCCGTGTGGCCAGTTCTCGGGCCACACAAGGAGTAAGGACATGAGAAAAGCAATCGTGCTGGGCACGCTGCTTCTGCTTCTCACGGGTGCGAGCCTTTTCGCCCAGAGTGGAGGCACTGCACAGCAGCCGGTGATCGATTCCGGCAATACTGCGTGGTTAATAGTCGCGTCGGCTATGGTTCTGCTGATGACGATACCGGGCCTCGCGTTCTTCTACGGCGGTCTGGTCCGGCGAAAGAACGTGCTCAACGTCCTCATGCAGTGTTTCATCATCACCGCGGTGGTCAGCCTGCAGTGGTTCATCTTCGGCTACAGCCTCGCTTTCGGTTCCTCCTCCGGCGGGCTCGCTCCCTTCATCGGCGATCTGAAGTGGGCGTTCATGAACGGGATCGGTATCAACGATCCGAGCCCCTACTTCATCTCGCAGGAAGCTGCGCGGGTTCCGCACCTGGTCTTCGCCCTCTTTCAGTGCATGTTCGCCGTCATCACCCCGGCGCTCATCATCGGCGCTTTTGCCGAACGAATGAAGTTCGGCGGGTTCATCCTCTTTACTATTCTGTGGGCGACCTTTGTCTATGATCCGATCGCCCACTGGGTGTGGTCCTCCGACGGCTGGTTGCTGAAGCTCGGAGCCCTCGATTTCGCCGGCGGAACGGTAGTCCACATGAACTCCGGCATCGCCGCGCTCGTCGCCGCGATCGTGCTCGGTAAGCGTCGCTACTACGCGAACCACCCCACCCCGCCGCACAACATTCCCTTCGTCGTGCTCGGGGCTGCGCTGCTCTGGTTCGGATGGTTCGGTTTCAACGCGGGAAGCGGTGTGGCCGCAGACGGTCTTGCCGGCAGCGCCTTCCTCGCGACGCATCTTGCCACGAGCGCAGCGGTAGTCTCGTGGGTCATCATGGACCGAATCTTCAACGGCAAACCAACGGTGCTCGGCGCCGCCACCGGAGCGGTAGCGGGACTCGTAGCGATAACGCCGGCCTCGGGATTCGTGACGGTGGGCGGAGCGATCGTGATCGGCCTCGTCGTATCGGTAATCTGCTGGGTGATGGTCAGCTACGTAAAGCAGAAATTCGGCTACGATGACGCGCTCGACGCGTTCGGCGTGCACGGCATAGGCGGAACCTGGGGAGCTATTGCAACCGGCCTCTTCGCCGCACCTGTCATCCAGTCGACCGCAAGCGGCGCCTTCTACGGCAACCCGAAGCAGGTGCTGATTCAGCTGGCGGGCGTAGGCGCAACCTTCGTCTGGAGCTTTGTGATAACCTTCGTGCTGCTCAAGATCACCCAGGCGGTAGTCGGCATACGTGTAAGCGGGACGGAAGAGGACATCGGCCTCGACCTCACGGAGCACAACGAGAAAGCCTACACGGTCATCGAGTAGCGGCGAAGAACCGCAGGAGACACAGCTATGAAGTATATAATCGCGATTATTCAGCCGCAGGCCCTGCCGCAGGTGCAGGACGAGCTCTACAAGGCGGAGGTCAACCTGATGACCGTCTCCGAGGTGCTCGGCCACGGGCGCCAGATGGGCACGACGGAGGTGTACCGCGGATACAAGGAGGCGCGAAACCTTCTCCGCAAGATCAAGCTGGAAATCGCCGTCAATGAGGAGTTCGTCGAACCGACCCTTCAGGCGATTACCCGGGGAGCCAAGACCGGGCAGACCGGCGACGGCAAGATCTTCGTGCTCGAACTGGGCGAATGCCTGCGCATCCGTACCGAAGAACGAGGCGCTGTAGCAATCGGATAGTCTGCGTTCCGGGCGGGGGGAATTTGTTGCGACTCTACCCATCGCGCCGATCGGTTGATATATTGGTATAAGTTCAACTAAGGCAGTATTCATGAGTCCCAGCATCATTCGATCCCCCCGCTCCTACGGCGCCCTCGGGATGTTCATTTCGGCCATCCTTATCGGCGTCGTGGCAGGAGCAGGGGCCCTTCTTTTCCGGCTCCTGCTCGGCCTTTTCCACAACCTGTTCTTTCTCGGCAAGTTCACCTTCGCCTACGACGCAAACGTTCACACCATACCGAGCCCCTGGGGGCCGTTCATCATTTTCGCGCCGGTGATCGGCGGTATCGTGGTGGTCTTCCTCGTCCGGCAGTTTGCACCGGAAGCGAAGGGCCACGGCGTACCCGAGGTGATGGACGCAATCTACTATCGAAAGGGGATCATCCGCCCGGTGGTCGTGGTGATCAAGGCCATTGCCTCGGCAATCACCATCGGAAGCGGAGGCGCGGTCGGCCGCGAGGGACCGATCATCCAGATCGGCTCGGCATTCGGCTCATACCTCGCGCAGATCATCCGCGCGAGCCTGCCGCAGCGGATCACCCTGATCGCCGCGGGTGCCGCCGGAGGCATCGCAGCCACCTTCAATACGCCGGTGGGCGCCGTGCTCTTTGCGGTCGAAATCGTCCTGCACGAGGTGAGCGTCAAAACGCTGGTGCCGGTCGCGATATCAACGGTGACCGCGACCTACATCGGCAGGCTCTTCTTCGGAAGCCATCCCTCCTTCGTCATACCCTCCCTGCAGATCTCTTTCTTCGAGGTCACCAACCCGCTGATTCTTCTGACCTACGCCGTGCTCGGCGTGATCATGGGCCTGGTAGCGGCGCTCTATATCCGAACGCTCTACGGCACGGAAGACTTCATGGAGAAGCGGCTGCGAAATCCCTACGTTCGCGCCATCGTCGGTCTGGCCGCAGTGGGCGTGATGTTCTACGTGACGCAGCGGGTGAGCGGTCACTATCACATCGAAGGGGTCGGCTACGCGACGATCCAGGACATTCTGGTCGGAGGCATGGACCATATGCTCCCCCTCCTCCTGGTGCTCTTTGCGATGAAGCTGGTCGCAACCTCCCTTACCCTTGCGTCCGGAGGTTCCGGCGGCATCTTCTCGCCGTCGCTCTTCATGGGCGCGGCCATAGGCGAGGCCTTCGGCATCCTGGTCCACATCCTCTTCCCCGGCATATCGGTAAGCCCCACGGCGTTCGCGGTTGCGGGAATGGCAGGGCTCGTCGGCGGAGGCACCGGCGCTGCAGTGACGGCGATAGTCATGATCTTCGAGATGACGCTCGACTACAGCGTGATCATTCCGATGACTTTGACCGTGGCAATAAGCCACGGCGTGCGAAACTCCCTCTGCAGCGAGAGCATCTACACAATGAAGCTTGCCCGGCGCGGGCACGAGCTTCCTAAAGCGATGCACTTCGACATTTCCCGCCTCCGTGCCGCACGCCTTGTGATGGCCAAGCGCGTTGCGGTCGTCTCGCTCGAGAGGGCCGCCCGTGATATCGTACATCTCGTGCGGAACCGTCCCGAGCTTTCCTGGTATCTGCTCGACAACGGAGGAAAGATAGCGGGGGTCCTGTCCCGCAACGCCGCGATGGCCGCCGTCTTCGACGGCGCCTCCGGTCAGGAGCTCATCAAGCGCGCCATGCAGCGCTATATCATCGTGGATGAGGAAACTAAACTCGCCGATATAGTTCTTCAGATGCAGCGCGCCGACAGCGTCGTCGCCCTGGTCCGCGACCCGCACGCCGGCGGCATGGTAACCGAATCCGAGTCCATCGTGGGCGTGGTAAGCCGCGGCGAGATTGGATCGACGATCATAGAGTCGGCCGATCTTTACAATCGATAGGAAGGCCCCGCTCACCCGAGTCCGAAAACGAACCACCCGTTGGCGACCGAAAGCACAAAAAGACCGGCAGTCACCGCGGCGTTGGCCGCGAGGTAGAGGGTGTCCCGGCTGCGCCACTGCGATTCCCGCAGGAAGGTACGCGGCGCATCGGATTCGAGGCCACGGACCGCCATGCTGATAGAGGCGCGCTGCGCGTGCCGGATTGCCCCCGAAAGCAGCGAAACCGCAGTGGGAACGATGTCGGCAAACCGGCGCTCGCGCCCGTGCAGACGCACGCGGTGGATGCTCCGGATCCTCGCGAGATCGGCGCGCATTCGCGGAATCGTGTTCCACGCCACGTAGATCGAAAACCCAACCCGGGGCGAAAGACGAAGCTGCTGCATGAGACTGTTCACCAGGTCGAGCGGTTCCGCAACCAGCAGGTACCCCACTGAAATTTCAATGAGCGCAGTGCTCCGGATCGCCACTATGAGCGCGCGGTGAAGGGCGTAACTGCTCACCGCGACCCCGAGCACATTCACAGTACCCGGGTGACCGGCGGTATCGGTGAAGAGAAGGTTGAGGACGAACAGGCCGACCGGAAGAAGGAGCAGGGGAAGGACGAGCCGCGCGAACCGCAGGAGTCGGACGCGGCCGAGAAGGAAAAGCGCCGCAATGCTGAGCGCAAGAAAGAGAAGGGGCGTCACCGGGTCGAAGGAGAGGAAGACCGGCACGATCCACAGAAGCACCGTCGTAAGGTGGCCGACGGGACTGAAACGGAAAAGCAGTCCGCTCATTCCGGGACCCCCGCAAGCCATTGCGGAAGGAAGTCGCGCAGCGACGGATCTCCGGTTTCGACAAGCCCGGCCGGAGTGCCGATGAATCGAACTGTGCCCTCGGTGAGAATGAGCACGCGGTCGGCCACGAGGTGCGCGAGCTCCGGAGAGTGCGTGACAATCACGACCGTCCGGCCCTCGGTCCGAAAGAGGCCGAGTGTTTTCACCAGCGTGACGATAGCGGCGGCATCCAGTCCGTAGGTAGGCTCGTCGAGAAGAAGCAGCTCCCTCGGATCGAGGTACGCACAGCAGAGGTTGAGCCTCCGCTTCTCGCCCTCGCTCAGACTGTAGGGGTTCCGCGTCTCGAGCCCGGTGAGACCGAACAACTCGGCCGCCTCCGACGGCTGTCGGCCGGCCTGGACCTGAAGCGAAAGCTCCTCTCCTGTGGTCTCCTTTAGAAAGAGATGTTCCGGATTCTGCGGCATGAGCATAAGCTGCGAATAGAGCCGCCGCCCCGGAATCCGCCGGACATCAGTCGCGTGAAGCCTTATCGGTGCAGCGCGCCTCTGTCTTGCGCGACGGTCCGCGTCGTGCGTGAGCATCGCGATCCGGTCGAGGAGCGTCGATTTCCCCGATCCGTTGGGACCCATCACGACGAACGTCTCACCCGGGTAGACCGAGAAGCTGACGTCGTCGAGCGCGGCCGTCCCGGGCGTATAGGTATGGCGCAGCCGCTCCACCTCGAGAAGCGGTGGAGCACCGTACTGCCGTAAAGCGGCCGGTGCCGCGAGACCGTTGAACCAGTAGTGGGAAGCGAGCGGCCCCTCATCCCTGCCCTCGAGCTGTGAAATCTCGCCACTCTCGGCGATGCCCGAGACGGTCCCATCGACCCGGCCGATTCGAAGATAGCGCCGGACGACACGCCGAACGTATTCAATTCTGTGCTCGACCATTACGACCGCGACCTCGGGACCGAGCGATGCAAGCAGCTCGAAAAAAGCGCGCGTGGCGTACGGATCGAGGAAGGCGGTCGGTTCGTCGAGAAAGAGGATCTCCGGGTCGACGACAACTGCCGCTGCGAGCGACACTTTCTGAAGCTCGCCGCCGGACAGCGTCGCCGGGCTCCTCCTGCGCAGGCCCGTGATGCCGAAGCGCTCGAGCACCCCGGCAACCCGGTCCGCTATCTCGGCCGCGGGCACCCCGCTGTTTTCCAGAGCAAACGCAACCTCCTCTTCCACGGTAGGAGCGATCATCTGGGCCTCGGGATTCTGGAGCACGACGCCGATGTTTGCTGCACGCCGCTCGATCGAACCCTCGACCCTCGCGCTCACGTGGGACGGAATGATACCGGCCATCGCATAGAGAAGTGTTGACTTCCCGCTCCCGGAGGGCCCGAGGAGCAGCAGCCGATCACCCCGGGTTACCGTGAGCGAGACCCCGGCAACCGCCGGAGCATCGGCTCTCGGATAGGTGATCGAAAGGTCCGAGGTTTCGATAACTGTTCCGGTCCCGTTTGCCCGTCGCACTGTTCAGTACTCCGCCTCCGGCAGCATGTTCTGAAGCACGCCGGTTCGGAGAATTCCGCGGCCGATGAGCCAGGCGATTATGCCGGCCCAGAACGCCCCTCCCACAACGACCGACCCCACCTGCACCGCCCAGATCCAGGGCGCAAGACCGAGATAGTTGCTGTAGAAGAAATCCAGGAGCCATGAGAGCAGACCCGAAACGGCCCCCGCCACCATTAGAACCGGCAGGTTGAAGCTGCGGTACCTCGTGAAAAAGAAGACCGCTTCGGCGCCGATGCCCTGGACCAGCCCCCAGATAACGGCGGTGATGCCCCACTGGGTTATGAATCCCTCGACCACTGCGGCAACCACCTCTCCGACGAGCGCGGCGCCCGGCCTTCTGATGAGAAACGGGATGAGTGTACCACCGGTGAACCAGACTCCGGCGAACAGATAATCCAGTCCGACCGCATGCAGGGGAGTGGCGAGTGCCGAGAGAAATGTCCACCCCCACCAGAGCACGCCGAGCGCAACCGCCAGCACAACCACGGTTACGATCTCGGAGAGCTTCCAGGAATAGCGTGAAGCCATGATCGCCTCCTCAGGAACGAGCAGCTCAGTTGTTGTTGTGGGGACAGGTCACGGTGTCTGATCCCTTCGCTGGCATTACCCAGATCAGGTTCAACGGGTGTTATCTCAGGTCTCGCATCCGTACAGCGCGAAACCACCCCACGACACGCTCAAGTTACTTGAGGGCGCTCCCGATGTCAAGGAGCCACGCTCCGGGAAAGGGACTAGTGGCCCTGTTCCCGGTATTTGGAGGTCTTCTCCTCGGAGCTTCCCAGCTCGTCACCGGAGAACACCTTGATGTAGGTCGCGACGCCACGCTTCGCCTTCTCGCCATCGAGAATCGCATAGTGTGCCGCCTCTGCGACGCGGAACAGCTGGTCGAGCGGGCCTTCGACCACCGTCTCGAACGGGCCAACCGTATAGGACAGGCCGGATGCGTTTATCACCGAAATCGCTTTGTCCACAAGACGGAACGCGTCCGCCCTGTCCGAAGCCGAGAGCGGCAGGCACTGGATAGCCATTGCTGTATGCATTGTTGACCCCCGTTCCGATCATTTCCATTGGCCGCCTTGTTGTCAAGGCAGGATTCTTTCCCTATGATTCGACCGGTATGGCGAGCTACAAGTTCAGCAGACTGCTGCGGCTGTCGACCTTTCAGATCGGCTCCGCGATGGGCGACATAATCGTCACCAGCATCTGGAACCGCATCATGATCTCCACCTACCACGTGCCGGCAACGCTCGTAGGGCTGCTGATCGCCGTGCGATATCTGCTGGCGCCGATCTCGCTGTGGGCCGGCTACCGGTCGGACCGCACGAAGATCCTCGGTCTGCGCAGAAGCCCCTTCATCTGGGCAGGGCGCGGGCTGATGGTGATTTCCCTACCGCTCCTCGTACTGAGCGTGGAACGTTTCGCCGCCTCAGGCGGAGATGCTGCAGGCTGGGTGTTCGCCGCGGCTTCAGCACTGCTCTACGGGGTGGGCACTCTCGTCTCCGGCGGCCCCTTTCTTGCGCTGGTGCGGGATTCGGTACCCCCGGAGCGGCGCGGCTTCGCGCTCAGCCTCGCAGAAACAAGTCTTATCATCTGGTTCGCGCTCGCCGGGATCATCTTCAGCTTCATCATGCCGAGCTATGCACCGCGCACCTTCGCCTTTCTGGTAGCCGGCGCCACCTTTTTCGCCGCATTCTTCTGGGGCTACGCCACCATGGGGGTAGAAGAGCCCGACTGGAAAGCGATTGCCGAGAGAATCGATGCTCGAAAGCGAAAGAGAGCCGCCCGCAGGGAGGGCAGGGGCAATTCCCCTCCCGACAACGCCGGGGAGGCGGATCAGGGTGAAAGGATGCAGGGCGGTGACGGACCCGCGCTGGCGGAGGCGGGCTTCGGGGCGACCTACTCGCTGGTGATCCGGGACACGCGCACACGCCAGTTCTTCTTCTTTCTCGCTCTCGCGACCTTCTCCGCATGGATCCAGGACGCTATTCTCGAACCCTTCGGCGCGGACGTGTTCAACCTCTCCTACGGCCGGACTACGCGCTTCAACAGCTACTGGCAGGGGGCGACGGTGGTGGCACTGCTCATAACGGGAATGCTGCTGCGCCGGCGCCCACCGGAACGACAGCGGCCCATAGCACAGTGGGGGCTCATAGCCATGGCGGCAGGAACCGCCGGACTCACGCTTGCATCCTTCGCCGGCGCACCGAAGCTGATCGACGCGGCGCTCGTCCTCTTCGGCCTGGGTTTCGGGGTCTACACCTTCGGCGGTCTCAGCCTCATGGCGGTCATGTCTCCTTCGGCTCGCGCCGGCTCCTACCTCGGCCTCTGGTCAATCGCAGTCCTGCTCGCCAAGGGTGCGGGGACGCTGGTCGGCGGCGCGCTTCGCGACACTCTTATCGATCTTGCGGGACTCGCTCCCGGTGCGGCATACGGGCTGGTCTTCGGGATTGAAGCCGCCGGGCTCGTCGCGGCCGCACTGATTGTTTCCGGCGTGGACTTTTTTGGATTCTCGCGCGACTATGAGACAACCCAGAGTATCAACAAGCGTGTTGACAAATCGCCATAAGTCTTTACAGTTCATATCCTTAGTCAAAAATACTCACCTGCGGGATCTCAAGTTCTGATACCGCATAGACCTGGCCGCACAGTATCAACAGGCTTCTTTATACACTAAAGCTGTTGACAATTCCGAACCCTGCATATATATTTACCAAAAAGTTTAACCGTTTGGTTAGGCCGATTGGTCAAATTGGATGTGTCATTCGAGCGGGAGGCACGGAGTGGAAGAACAGAAGACCGGCGGAGAGGATCCGACAAAAGAGCAGATCATCCTGGAGGCAGCGATGGACATCTTTGTCGAAAAGGGATGGAGCGGCGCACGCATGCAGGAGATAGCGGACCGGGCGGGAATCAACAAGGCGCTTCTCCACTACTACTTCCGTTCGAAAGAGAACATCTACGACAAGATCATCGAGTCGGTGCTGAGCCGGTTCTTTTCCGAAATGAACCAGGAGCTTCAGACCGACCAGTCTTTCGAGCAGGTTATCCGTCAGTTCATCTACGGCGTCGTTGCCGCCATCAATGCAAACCCGCGCATCCCGATGTTCATCATCAGTGAGCTCTCCCGTGGCGGTAAGAATGTCCAGGGAATCCTGGCCAGCATGGTCGACCAGTACGGCGTTTCGCTTCCGCAGCGAATGTTCGCCCTCATACGGCGGGAAAGCGAATCGGGATCGATCCGGCCGATCGACCCGCCGCAGCTGATGATCACACTGCTCGGATCCTGTCTCTTTTACTTCGTCGCCGAACCGCTGGTCATCGAGATCCTCAACCATGTACAGCCGCAGGCCGACTACGATCGCGCGCGTTTTATCGAACAGCGGAAAGAGTCCATCTTTGATGTCATCTATTACGGCCTCAAGGCACGGGAGGAAAGCCCCAATGCGTAAGCCTGGAATGTCAGCTGTCAGAGTCCTGCTCTGCGCGGCCGCGATTCTCTTTGCGTCCGTTCCTCTTCTCTCGGCGGAATCTCCGCGGCAGGCGGTCGAGCTTGCGCTCGCCCACGATTCCACCATCAAGGCGGCCTCTTCCGCGGCTGCAGCGGCACGGTACGATGCCACCTCCGCGGCACGCGGAACGCTGCCCACTTTAACCCTTGGCGGCAGCTACCTGTATAACAGCGCGTCCGCCGATCTGACCCTTCCTGTCGGCCCCGGAACAAAGACGGTCTCGCTCGTGCAGCACAACACGATCGATACCTCTGCGGGAATCAAATGGGCGCCCTTTACCGGGTTCGCACAGCAGGCGACGGTGGAGCTCAAACATCTTTCCGCGCTTCTTGCGGCGAACAACCTTGATTCGACGCAGAGCAGGATTGCCCTGCAGACGGTAACCGCCTTTCGCCAGGCGCAGGCCGCGCAGCTTCAGATCGACAGTCTCAACTCCGGCAAACAGCGCGCCGAGCTGCAGCTCGCCCAGACCAAGGCGCTGCAGCAGCAGGGCATGGCCAAAGAGGTGGATGTGCTTTCGCTCACCATATCGCGGCTGGATTTCGATCAGAAGCTGATTGCCGCACGCGCTGCGCTCACCGACGCTATGCAGCAGCTGAAGTCGCTCACCGGACGTGAGATCGATCTGCCGCCGGCACCGCAAGCGCCGGTGGACATCGCCCTGCCCTCTCTGCAGCTCGAGTCGCTCGACCGCATGAAGGCGCTCGCCATACAGCGGGACGTAGTATCCGCTCAGAAGAAACTTGCCGAGTCAAAATACTACCCGACCCTCGCGCTCAGCGGCACTCTGCACTACGGACTCCCCGGCGTCGACCCGGTAGACAACCAGTGGATGCTCTACGGGACCGCCGGTGTGTCGCTCACCTGGTCCTATGACTGGGGGCAAACCGGTATGGCTGTCCGCGCCGCCGACAGCAACCTCGCAAAGATCGCCAACGACGAGGCGGCGGCACGGGAAGCGGTGAGGCTCGAGTACGACAAGGAAGTGCGTGACTGGCACGCCATGAAGGAGGCGGCGGACGTGCTCAAGGCGTCGCTCGACCTGAGCAGGACAAAGATGAACATCGTCAAGTCGCAGCTCGAGCAAGGCATGGCGTCATCGACCGATTTCAACGATTCGAATCTCGAGCTTACACAGGCGGAGCTGAGATACCGAAACCAGCTCCTGTCGCTTCAGCTCAAAGCAAACCAGATCGACGCCCTGAGCGGCGAATCGATCGAGAAATGGAGTATCACACAATGAAGCACATCATTGCTCCTCTCACCATCATGGCCTCACTTTCCCTTCTCGCCGCCTGTTCCGGAAACGGCGGAAGCTTCGCCTACACCGGGAGGATGGACGTCGATCCGGTGACAATCTCCGCTCAGGCCACGGGCGCGATTGAATCGTTCGATATACACGAGGGCGACTCCGTACAGAAGGGCCAGCTTCTGGGACAGATAAATACCGACCGCCTGCAGGCTCAGCGGAAGCAGCAGGAGGCACAGCTCTCGGAGCTCGACGTCAGGCGGAGCTCGGCGGAGGCCCAGATTACCCAGGCGAAGGCGCAGCTCGCGCTCGCCCGGGAGACACTCTCCAAGACCGAGAAGCTGGTCGCTCAGGGCGGTGCTACGCGGCAGCGGCGTGACGAGCTTTCGACCCAGGTGCAGGTCGACGAAGCGCGCCTCTCCTCGCTGCAGTCCAACTACAAGCTGATTGCAGCCCAGGAGGAGGGGCTGCGCGCCGGAATGGAAGTGACCGACATCGCCATCCGCGACGCAGGAATCGTCTCTCCCATCGACGGTGTAGTCCTCAACAAGTTCCATTACACCGGGGAGCTTGCCGCAGTGGGCACCCCGATGGTGGAGATAGCCAATCTGTCGCAGATGACCGTTGAGATCTACGTACCACTGTCGGTGCTTCCAACCGTGAAGGTCGGAACGAAGGCGACTGTTTCGGTATCCGGAGTCAAAAAGAGCTTCTCCGGAAGCGTCTACTGGATATCGAGCGAAGCGGAGTTCACGCCCAAGACCATACTGACCGAAGAGACCCGAACCACGCTCGTCTACGGGGTGAAGATCCGCGTGCCAAATCCCGAAGGCGTTCTCAAGATCGGCATGCCGGTGGACGTCAGGCTGTGAATCCGATCGAGATCCGCGGGCTCCACAAGAGCTACCGAAAGACCGAGGCAGTTCGTGATGTGACCTTCTCCGTTCCGGAGGCGACGATCTTCGGGCTCATCGGACCGGACGGCGGCGGCAAGACCACCATCATGCGGACGCTGGTCTCCCTCCTCTCATTCGACTCCGGTGAGGTGCTCTTTCAGGGAAAGCCGGTGCAAGAGAACGTCTCCTTCGTACGGTCGCACGTCGGCTACATGCCGCAGCGGTTCAGTCTCTATCAGGACCTGACGGTCGCGGAGAACATTCATTTCTTCGCTGAGCTTTTCGATGTCCCGCGGGAAGAGATGAACAGCCGCATAGAGGAACTCTACGAATTCTCGACTCTTGGCCCCTTCAAGGAGCGCCGGGCGGGAGCGCTCTCCGGCGGGATGAAGCAGAAGCTCGCGCTCTCATGCATGCTCGTACACCAGCCGTCGGTGATCGTGCTCGACGAGCCGACCTTCGGCGTCGATCCGGTCTCACGCAACGACTTCTGGGAGATCCTGAAGACTCTCGCGGGGCGGGGAACGACGATTCTCGTGAGCACCGCCTACATGGACGAGGCGCTGCTGTGCGACAGGGTGGCGCTGGTCTATCGAGGCCGCCTGCTGGCCACCGACGAGCCGACGGCGCTCCGGAAGAGCTATCCGCAAAAGCTCTACCTCGCTGCATCGGACGTGCCGCATATTGCCTACGAGGCGCTCGAGCGTTCCGCGCTCTGCAGCGAATGCCAGCTCTTCGGTGACGGGGTTCATTTCACGCTCGCTGAAGGGGCTGCCGAAGAGGCGGCCGCGAATGCGCTCCGGCAGGCGAACGCAGAGTTTAGCGGTATCAGGCCGATCGAGCCGGGCCTCGAGGACCTCTTCCTCAAGCTGATGAAGGAGTAGCAGCGATGGCTGACAGCGCGCAGCAGAAAGAGCTAAACGGTCTCGCGGTGGAGGTTCGGGATCTGACGCGGACGTTTGGGACGTTCACTGCGGTAGATCACATATCCTTCAGCGTACGCCGCGGCGAGATCTTCGGCTTCCTCGGTGCCAATGGCGCCGGAAAGACCACGACAATCCGAATGCTCTGCGGTCTTCTCCTGCCGAGTGCGGGGAGCGGAAACGTCGCCGGGTACGACATAATGCGTGAATACGAGCGCATCAAGCTGCGCATCGGCTACATGAGCCAGAAGTTCAGCCTCTACGACGACCTGAGTGTCCGTGAGAATCTTGAGTTCTACGCAGGGCTGTACGGGCTGCGGCGAAGGCAGATCGGCCCCAGGATCGACGAGCTTTTCGGATCGGTCGGGCTGGGTGAGCATGCAGAGAAGCTTGCCGGATCGCTGCCGCTGGGATGGAAACAGCGGATGAGCCTTGCAGCGTCGCTGCTCCATGATCCAGATATCATCTTTCTCGACGAGCCGACGAGCGGCGTCGATCCTGTGTCGCGCAGAAGTTTCTGGCTGCTCATCTACGAGCTCGCCGACCGGGGCAAGACCGTCTTCGTCACCACACACTACATGGACGAGGCGGAGTACTGCAGCCGCGTCTCGATCATGAAGCTGGGAAAGATCGTCGAACTCGACAATCCGCACCGGATGAAGGAACGCTACCAGGCGTCGAACATGCAGCAGGTGTTCCTGAAGGCCGTAGGGGGGAGCGACAGGTGAAACGGACCTTTTATTCCATTTTCCGAAAGGAGATCATTCACATCTTTCGCGATGTGCAGAGCCTTTTCATGGTGCTCACCATGCCCATCCTGATGCTTCTGCTCTACGGGTATGCGATCACGCTCGACATGAAGGGGATAGACACGGCGATTATCGATCAGTCGCACTCTCCGGAGAGCCGCGCTCTTGTGGAGCATATCTCCTCGACCGACTTTTTCCGGATCACTGCGCGGGACGTTCCGGCCGACAGCGTCGGCGAGCTCTTCAAGAGCAGGACCGTCAGGTGCGTGCTGGTGATCCCTCAGGATTACGCCCGAAGTCTCGCATCGGGTGCAGGGCCGGAGCTTCAGCTGCTGGTGGACGCGAGCGATCCGAATGCGGCCAATTTCATCAACAACTACGTCGGTCAGATGGTGCAGGGGGAAAATGCACGGATCGCGGCCGCATCGGGCCAATCCGGCGGGCCGCCCGCTCTTTTCACCGTGAGCCCTCGGATCTTCTACAATCCTGACATGCGCTCCGCCGACTTCTTCGTACCTGGTCTCATCGGACTGATCCTTATCCTCATAAGTTCGCTCCTCACCAGCATCGCGATAGTGCGTGAGAAGGAGACCGGAACCATGGAGCAGCTTCTGGTAAGTCCGATCAAGCCGCTTCAGCTCATCCTGGGGAAGGTGCTGCCCTACACCATGCTGGGATTCATCGATGGGCTGCTGATTCTGGTGATCGGCAGCCTCTGGTTCAACGTGCCAATCGAGGGCTCGCTGGTGCTGGTGCTGGTGATGATGCTGATCTACGTTGTAACCGGGATCAGCCTCGGAATCCTGGTGTCAACGCTGGCGAAGACCCAGGCGGTTGCAATGCTCGTGGCGGTGATGCTGACAATACTGCCGACCGTGATGATGAGCGGATTCATCTTTCCCATCTCGAGCATGCCGAAGCTGCTGCAGTACGTCGCCGCTATCGTACCTGCGACCTATTTCCTCGAGATCATTCGCGGAATAGTGCTCAAAGGAAATTCGATCGCGAATCTCTATCAGCCTGCGGGCGTGCTCCTGGGAATGGACATCCTTCTGATCACCCTGGCTACCCGGCTCTTCCGGGTCCGTCTGGAGTAACCTATGAATCGAATCCTGTTTGTGGTCCAGAAGGAGTTCCGTCAGATCAGGCGGACAAAGGCCTACTTCGGCCTCATCTTCGTCGCGCCGTTTGTGATGCTTCTGGTAATGGGGTCTGCGATAACCACCGAAGTGAAGCACGTTCCAGTCACCGTAATCGACAATGACCGCACTATCCGCAGCCGTGACATCGTCCGGACGCTCGCGACCTCCCCATCCTTCACCTTTCTGGGGGAGGTCGATTCCCAGGAGCAGGCGAAGGAGCTCATGGACGACGGCCGGGTCAAGCTCGTTCTCGACATTCCGCTGCACTTCGAACGCGACCTTACCGACGGGAGGGTTCCCGCGGTCCAGGTGCTTGTAGACGGCGTCGACGGCAACTCCGCAGGGGTCGCTCTCGGCTACGTGAGCGCCATGCTCGCGCAGCTGCAGGCTCGATGGGCGGCGGGCTCCGGGACGACAACACCTGTGCAGACAGCAGCGGCCCCGAAAATTCGGCTGGTGCCGCGCATGTGGTACAATCCGAACCTCGAAAGCAAACTCAACTTCGTACCGGGACTGATCGGGGTCCTGCTGGTGATGATGACGATGTTTCTCACCGCCGTGAACGTAGTTCGCGAAAAGGAGATAGGAACCCTCGAACAGCTGATGGTAACGCCGCTCGGCAGTCTCGAGCTGATGATCGGCAAGATCATCCCTTTTGCCATTCTCGGCTTCGCCCAGCTCACCATCAGCATAGTAGCGGCCGGCCTGGTCTTCGGCATCTGGATGAAGGGCAGCCTTCTCACCTTCTACGCGATGGCGGCAATTTTCGCGTTGTCGACGCTCGGCCTGGGAATCTTCGTCTCCACGCTTGCCCAGACCCAGCAGCAGGCCATGTTCATCGCCTGGTTCATCATGATCTTCGCCCTGCTCCTCTCCGGATTCTTCGTCCCGATAGAGAACATGCCGGCCTTCATTCAAGACATCACCTACGTGAATCCTCTGCGCTACTTCATAACCTCGCTGCGGGAGATCTATCTCAAAGGCACGGAGTTCCGCTACCTGTGGCGGGAGGCGCTGGCTATGGCGTTGATCGGTATTACGGCGATAACAGGAGCTTCGCTGCGGTTCAGGAAGCGGGTGAGGTAGGCGGCGCGGCCGGTCCTTCAGCAGGCCGAACAGGCGGAGACCGGAAGCCTCCGCCTGCCGGGTCCGTCAGGCCCGAGGTCGAGCGGTGTTACGTACCCTTCGCGGTCGAGACCGCCTTCACGGCAGGCGCCTGCGGCGGGTGTTGCTTGGCGCCGCGCGCCGCCCTCGCCGACTCGAAGATACGCTGCATGAGCACGAACACAAAGACGAGGAATCCGATGACGATGCGTGTCCACCACGCGTTGAGGGTGCCCTGGAACACAATCAGCACCTGTATCGTTCCGTACACCAGCACGCCGAGCATTGTGCCGAGGATGTTGCCCACGCCTCCCGTCAGAAGCGTACCACCGATAACCACGGTGGCGATGGTGTCGAGCTCCATTCCTTTGCCGTCGAGGGCGTATCCCGACAGGGTGAAGAAGGTGAAGACGATTCCGGCCAGCGCGGAACAGAAGCCGCTCACCGCGTAGATAGCCATCTTGGTCCTCGCCACCGGCAGGCCCATGAGGACGGCAGACTGCTCGTTCCCTCCAATCGCATAGACAGTCCGTCCGTACTTGGTGGAACGGGCCACGAAGAGTCCGGCCAGCACCACGACTATCGCGATAATAGCGCCCACGGATAGAAAACTGTCCCAGAAGACAGGGATGCGGGCGCTCGCTATCGCCAGAAAGAACTTGTTCTTGAAGGCGATCGTATCGATGCTGACTACGTAGCACAGCCCTCTTGCAAGGTAGAGTCCCGCAAGGGTCACGATAAAGGGAGGAATTTTGAATTCATGGATAAGATATCCCATGAGAAAGCCCATGACAGTTCCGACCAGAAGAACCAGTGGAATTGCCAGCACCGGGCTCATGTGGGACTTCTCCACCAGGCTCGCGAGCAGCATCGTGAAAAACCCGAGCATCGATCCGACCGACAGATCTATACCGCCGGATATGATGACGAATGTCATTCCGACGGCAAGGATCAACAGATACGCTTCATTGATGAACAGGTTCAGAAAGTTCTGAACTGAGAAGAAGTTCCTGAACGCTATCGAACCGAGCGCGAACATGGCTATGAACAGCCCCAGCGTTACCAGGATCGGCAAATTGGCTGAGCCGACGAGTGGTTTCCGATTCATGCTGCCACCGCCTTTCTGCGAAACAATCCCGCCACGCGTGCGCGAAACTCTTCGGACTGCATCAGGCACACGGCATAGACAACCAGTGCCTTCACGACTTGAGAGATCTCCGGCGGGACGCCGAACGCATAGATTGTCGTCGTCAGGGTTTGAATGATCAGGGCACCGATCATGCTGCCGACGAGGTAGAATTTGCCGCCGTTCAGCGAGGTGCCCCCCAGCACAACCGCGAGGATCGCGTCGAGCTCAAACAGGTTGCCGGCGTTGTTGCCGTCGGCGCTCATGATCGTCGAGCAGACGATCAACCCGGATATACCCGCACAGAAACCGCTGAAGGTATAGATCCAGAAGAGGATGTTTTTCGCGTTGATTCCGCTCAGGCGGGCCGCCTTGGGGTTGATCCCGACTGCCTCGATGAACAACCCGAGCGACGTCCGGCGCGTAAACAGCCACGTCACGATCAACATGAACAGAACGATGTAGATCGAAAACGGCAGACCGAAGAGGTAACCCTGTCCCAGAATGGCGAAAGGCTTCACGTAGAGCCAGATCACCATGGCGTTGGTGAACACCATAGCGATACCGCGGCCCGCCACGAACAGGATCAGCGTCGCTATGATAGGCTGCATTCCGATTCGGGAAACCAGCATGCCGTTCCACATGCCGGCGGCGGTTGAAATCAACAGCGCTGCGCCCATTGCGACGACAATAGGATATTTCGGATTCCCCGCGAGATCACCGCCAAGCAGCACCGCCACCGCGCCGGCCGAGATCGCGACGACCGAGCCCACCGAGATATCGATTCCCCGGGTGGCGATGACGAGCGTCATCCCTATGGCCAGAAGCATGATGGGCGCGCCGTTCTTCAGAATGTCGATGAGGTTGCCGTAGAGATGCCCCTCCCTGATCTCGATTCGAAAGAAGTGGGGCGTGAAAAACAGGTTGAACAGGAGCAGGCATGCGAGGGCCACCAATGACCAGAGTATCCTGCTCTGGCTGAGACGCTGTCGTGCCGTCATGCCGGCGTTCCCTCCGCAATTATTCGTAGAATATTCGCTTCGCTCATCTGGTCACCCGAAAGCTCCGCGACCTTGGCCCTGTCCTTCATGACCGCGATGCGGCCGCTGCAACGAAGCACCTCCTCGAACTCGGCCGAAATGAAGATCACGCCCATCCCCTCGTTGCTCAGTTTCAGAATCAGGTCCATGATCTCGAGCTTCGCCCCGACGTCGATGCCACGAGTCGGTTCGTCGAGAATGAGTATGATCGGGTGGGTCGCAAGCCACCGCGCCAGCATCATCTTCTGCTGATTGCCTCCGCTGAGACTGCCCGCCTCGTTGTTCGCGCTCGGCGTAACGATTCCGAGCGAACGGATGAGCTCTTCAGCGATCTCGAGCTGCCTCTGTTGCGACAGGTGGCGGAAGACCCCCTGGCTGCCCTGGAGTGCGAGGATGATGTTCTCCCGCACACTCAGCTCGGCAAAGATACCTTCGCTCTTTCGGTCCTCGGAGCAGTAGCCCATCCCCGCCTGCATCGCGCTTCTGGGGCTGTCCAGATTCATCCGCTTCCCGCGAATGTGAACCTCGCCGCCGCTTGCGCTGTCAATGCCGAAGATGAGCCGCGCCATCTCGGTTCTGCCGGAACCGAGAAGACCCGCGAACCCGAGCACCTCACCCTTTTCGAGTTCCAGGCTGAACGGCACAACCGAGCCGCGGAGCCCGAGGTCCTTGACGCTGAGCAGCGGAGGTGCCGTTTCGGCGGCGGCCGCGGACTCCCGCTTCCTCTGAGCGCTCGCCGCCGCGTAATCGAACTCCGACAGCTCCTTTCCGAGCATCTTCGTGATCAGATCGATCTTCGGGAGGCTCGCCGCGGCATACTCGCCGACAAAAGTGCCGTTCTTCAGGATGGTGATTCGATCCGAAATCTGGTAGGTCTGATCCAGGAAGTGCGTAATGAACAGAATTGCAAGTCCGCTGTCGCGAAGCGACTCGATCACCTTGAACAGCAGCTCCACCTCGTTCTCGTCGAGGCTCGACGTCGGTTCGTCGAGGATCAGAATCTTCGACTGCACATCCAGTACGCGCGCTATGGCGACCATCTGCTGTACTGCAATCGAAAACTCCGAAAGGATCTGCGTGACATCGATATTGATATTCAGTGGCTGCAACAGCTCATCGGCGCGCTGATGCATGACCTTCCAGTCGATTCTGCCGCGATTCATCGGTTCCCGTCCGATGAAGATATTTTCCGCAACCGACAGGTTCGGACAGAGATTCACCTCCTGGTAAACGGTGCTTATCCCCAGCCGCTGCGCCGCCAGAGGCGAATCGGGTTTGATCGGCCTGCCCTCCAGGAGCAGCTCGCCCGCGTCCGGCCTGTAGACGCCGGTCATGACCTTGACCAGAGTCGATTTGCCGGCGCCGTTCTGGCCCATTACGGCATGTACCTCTCCACGGAATAGCCGGAAATCTACATCGGCCAATGCTTTGACTCCGGGAAATGATTTGCTGATTCCTTTCATTTCCAGGATCGGCGCATCGTCGGCCATAGCAACTCCTTTCTCTGTTCACTCGTTGAGAGCGTTCGGGCTCAAAACTCAGGGACCGTCTCGCGGATTCCGGGACGGTCCCATAGTTAGTTTAACTGATGTTTCAGACTTGCGTCATCAATAATTAATATTGACGAGTAGGCAATGCAGCTGCTGCGTTCGAGGCATCATAGACACCCTCGATGGTCCAGATTCTCGGCGGAAGCTTCTTCCCGTCGGCGAGATCGTGAATAGCCTGGACTGCCTGGGGCCCGAGAAGCGGGTTACACTCTACGGTGCAGTTCGACTCGCCGTTCACTATCGCCTGGAAGATACCTTTTACGCCGTCGATCGACACGATGATGATATCTTTCCCCGGCTTCAACCCGGCCTCTTTAATCGCCTGGATCGCGCCGAGCGCCATCTGGTCGTTGTGGGCATAGAGAACCTGAATGTTCCGATCGGCCTTGAGGAAAGCTTCCATTACCTGTTTGCCGCCGGTGCTGGTGAAATCGCCGGTCTGCGAGTGGGTAATCTCCCAGTTCGGATGATCCTTCATGATGTCGCGGAAGCCTTTGTATCGCTCGAGAGCAGGAGCGGAACCGGTTGTTCCCTGGAGCTCGACGATGTCGATCGACTTCTTGCCGTCGTCGATGCCCTGTTTCTTCAGATAGTCAGCAAGCCAGGTGGCCGCTTTCTGGCCTTCCTTGATGAAGTCGGAACCCATGATGGTGAGCCGCAGATCCTGGTCCTCTTTTGCCACGTCCCGGTCGATCATGATGACGGGGATGTGCGCGGCTTTGGCCTCCTCGAGGACCGGGCGATAGCCGGTTTCGACGAGCGCAGTGAAGAGAATCACATCGACCTTTCGGGCGACGAACGACCGGAGTGCCGCGATCTGGTTCTCCTGCTTCTGCTGTGCGTCCGAATAGATCATCTGCATGTCCGGATCGTCCTTCAGCGACTGCTGAACGGATGCGGTGTCTGCGGTTCGCCATTCGCTTTCAGATCCGATCTGCGAGAATCCGACGACGATCGGCCGATGCGTAATCGGCGGGAATCCGCTGTCCGACATGGCAGCGGCGGGAGCCGCGCCCTCTTTGGATCCGCCGGCGAACGCCATGCCGCCGATCACGAAAGCCACGATCAACACGAATAAGAACACCTTTCCCAAATGCTTCATTCATACCCTCCTGAAACTCTGGACTTTGCCTCTTCAGAGACTACTTTCCTCCGACGGTCTGACCCGGCAGCGGAACACCTAAAAAGCGTAACCTTGCACATCGCGAAACACGTTCCGCGAAAGATCCTGCCTTAAGCTTCCTCTCGCTCTGCGCACCTCCTTTCCTTCGGGTCACGGAGCATTCAGGTACTTGTAGATCTTCTGACCCGTCATTGCTTTTTCAACGCTGAATGTCAGGGGCCCCACCACCTTGAACGTGCTTCCGTCCGGCTTCATGAGAGTGATGGTGGTATTTATGGCAATGATGCTTATTGTTCCGCTTGCGTCGAGTATGTCACCATACTGGATGTTTCTGCCGGGCTTGCCCCTTTGACGGAAAATATCCCTGGAGTTGTACTGTACGACGACTACTGCATTCCGAAATTTAGGATCCGAGCTGCCCTGCCGCGGGAAGCTGACGGTCCTCGGTGTGCTCTTCAGGATTTCGGCCACCGACATGGTGACGTCTCCCGAGTCACTGCCACTGATCAGATAGACTGTATTCGGGTCGTTGGTCGGAATGAGCTCTATCCAGTCCTGAGGCACATTTACCCGTACCTGCGCGTTCGCCGGAATCACGTCGCCGGCCTTGATTACGACCCAGCCGCCTGAACCTACCTGATAGCTGACGGAGCCCAGAGAGGTCTCCGAGTAGAGCCCCACACAGGTCAGGGTATTCGATTTTGCCTGGCCGAAGGAGATCCCCGCCACCGCAAAGGCCAGCAGGATGCCAAGAACGGCCCCCCAATTTCGAACCCGTATCATAGTTTTACCCCTCCTTTAAACCGGCTTCGGAGTACGATCGTATTACTCGCCCTATTCCGGTATAACACGGGTTCTGTGAGCGGTATTTAGACGATTCAGCTTTTTTGTGCACGATTCGAACATGGGAGCATCGGGTGTGGTCGCGACGGCCCGGTCCCCGGGCAACGATGTATTTGAGAATTTAGTGGAATTTCTGAAGGCGGGGAGGCGCCGGACTATGGCTGAACGTCGCTGAGCTTTCGGTACGCGCCGGTAGCCTTCAGCTCGGGATTGTCCTGTGCGTAGTCGAAGGCGGTGAGACCCCGGTTGTTCCGGGCGGACCGATCGGCGCCCGCGTCGAGAAGGGTCGTTATTACCTGCGGATTCCGATTGTGTCCGGCCGCCCACATGAGAGGCGTCCGGCCGTCCCTGGCGCGCGCATTCGGGTCCGCACCCGCGGCGATGAGTGTACTTATGACCAACACGTTCTCATTCGACTCGGCGGCGTAGATGAGGCAGGTCGCGCCCGAATCGTCGCGATCGAGAATATCGGCTCCCGCCTTGAGAAGCGCCGACAGCACCTTCGGGTTTTCGTTGAACTCACTCGCGTACATGATCGGCGTGGAGCCGAACGCATCGCGTATGGCGAGCGAGGCTCCGATGTTGATGAGGGCGAGCGACACCTCCGGGTTCCGGTTGAAACCTGCGGCGCGCATGAGCGCCGTCTGTTTTCCCGTGCTAGCGCGTTCGTTCGGGTCCGCCCCGGAAACAACGAGAGCCGTGATGACCCCCGGATCCTCGTTGGTCTCAGCAGCCAGCATCAGAGGGGTCTCCCCGTACTGGTTCCGTCCACTTACGTTCGCTCCGTGGCGTATGGCGTCGAGCACCGCCTGCGACGATGCGTTCTGGACGAGGGTGAAAAAATCTGTAGCCTGGGCTTCGACGGCCGCGGGTAAGCTTGCATAGAGGAGAACCAGAACCGGAAGGCAAGACATACGCTTCACCATTCAACTCCCCCTTAATTGGCTGCGTTCAGTACTTCCGGGTCGGAAGTACCTTGGCAGCAACGGAAGCGGGAAAGACCCGCTCATCGGTAATCATCCGCGTCGGAAGCTCCTTGCCTGACATGTAGTCGGTAACCGCCTTCATGAGCTGATCGCCGAGAAGCGGATTGCATTCGACGGTACAGTTGAGCTTGCCCTTGAGCATCGCCTCGAATGCCCCGCGGGCGGCATCGACGGAAACGATTGTGATGTCCCTGCCCGGCCGCAGGCCGTACTCTTCGATCGCCTGGATTGCGCCGAGAGCCATATCATCGTTGTGGGCAAAGACCACGTTGATACGGCGTCCGGCCTTTCGCAGGAATTTCCGCATTACATCGCGACCGCCCTCGACGGTGAAGTCGCCGCCCTCCTTGAGAATGACTCGGTAGTTTGGATGGTTCGCCAGCGCTTCGGCGAAGCCCTTTTCCCGGTCGATCGCGGGAGCCGATCCGATAGTTCCCAGCAATTCGGCAATGTTCACCTGAGCGTCGGTGTTCAGATAATCGAGCAGCCAGCGGGCGGCCCGTCGGCCCTCCTCCACGAAGTCCGAGCCCATGAAGGTGACCCAGAGCGAGTCGTCACGCGTGTCGACTGCCCGGTCGGTGATGAAGACGGGGATCCCCGCCTGTTTCGCTTCATTGAGCACCTCATCCCAGCCTGATTCGACAATGGGCGAAAAGGCGATGACGTCGACCTTCTGCGCGATGAATGACCGGATCGCTTTGATCTGATTTTCCGGCTTCTGCTGCGCATTGGCGAAGACCAGGTCGATCCCGAACTTCTTCGCCGCATCCTTGATGGACTTGGTGTTGGCAATCCGCCACTCGCTTTCGGTACCGACCTGGGCGAAACCCATTACGATCTTTCGTGAGCCGCGGTCGGTCGCCGCAAGGGCGGTAGCCGGCGCGTTCGAGGCGAGCTCGTCCCTGGTGATGCGCTGGGCGCGTACAAAGATCTTCTTCGGAATCCCTTCGACGTGATTGAGGATATCGATTGCGTATCGGATCGCTTCACGTCCCCCGGTAGGGCTGGCGAAGGTCGCAGACAGGATGCCCTTCTTCACCAGGTCTATCCCTCCGAGGGGACCCGGAAGACCGTCCACTCCAATGAACCGGATGCTGTCGTCACCGGCCTTTTTCGCCGCCAGATAGGCTCCGAAGGCCATTGGGTCGTTCTGGGCGAAAACGACATCGGGAGGCTTGATCATGGAAAGCTCGGCGGAAAACGTATCTTCGGCCGTATCGCGCATCCAGTCGGCGACGGTGCTCCCGATTATCGTTATGTTCTTCGCCTTGGAGATCGCGTCCCTGAAGCCCAGGCTCCGGTCGAGCACCGGCGGTGAGCCGGAGCGTCCCTGGATCTCGAAAACGCGCCCGCCCGAGCTGCCGAGCAGGTCGCGGACATACTTGCCGGCCTGGTTGCCGATGCCCCAATTGTCCGGCCCGATGAAGAGCGTGTAGTTGTAGCCCTCGACTGCACGGTCCAGGACTATCACCGGGATCCTTTCGTACGCCTTCGTCACCACCGGTGTCAGCGCTTCGCTGTTGGTGGGCGAGATGATGAGGAGGTCGATCCCGTAGCCCAGCAGCTTCTGAACGTCGGAAATCTGTTTGTCGGTGCTGTCGTCGGCGTCGGTGTAGATAACCTTGATGTTCTTGTGGAGAGCCGCCTCTTCGTGTATCTCCGCATTCATGACGATCCGCCACGGCTCGGTCAGGTTTGCCTGGGACATTCCGATGAGGTAGAGCCGGCCCGCCTGTGCAGCGGTCCGCGAACCGCAGCAGACGAGCGCAGCGGCCGCCAGGAGAACGAAGGCTGCAGCAATTGCAGATTTCGCCGGTCCGCGTCCGATCACGCCGCACCTCCCTTGCGGTAGTCGGTCGGTGGAATCCCGAAGACACGCTTGAACGAGCGAGAGAAGTAGTGCTGGCTCGAGAAACCGACCATCTCAGCCACTTCGTAGATTTTCACCGCCGGATCGATCATAAGCTGCGCGGCCTTGGTGACACGCATCCGGGTCAGATACTCGATGAATGAGAGCCCCGATTGCTGCTTGAGAATACGGCTGAGATAGCCGGGACTCAGCTTGAATTCCGAAGAGGTCTCTTCGAGGCACAGATTGTCGCGGAAGTAGTTGCTCTCGAGGAACGCGTGCACGCGCTGCACGATTGCGGAGCTCTCGCTTTGATCCGATACCTGTGCGACGAGGTTTTCGTAGACCTCCGGCACCGCCTCGGCGCCGCCGGTCACCATCGACTGGGCAACGACAACCGTATAGATGTCGGCATCCGCAGCCTTCTCGCGGATGCGCGGAACCGTATCGAGCCACATCTCACCGCCCGCCGAATCGCAAAGAGCCACAACGTTGTCATAGACGTCCTGAAACGCACAGATCGGTGCGAATTCGGAGAGCGTCTCCTCGACAATGCTGCGAAGCGCGAGAAGGGCCAGCGTCCGGTCCCGCTGGGGCAGGAGCGTGCTGTCCCCCGACTGTTCCACCAGGTGTACGACGACCATGCCCGATATCCGGCCAACGATGAGCCCCAGGAAATCCAGCTGCTCCTCGATTTCCGAACGTGAAAGACGCCCCGAAACCCAGCTGCGCATAAAGCCTTCACGCAGAAACTGGAGGTTCTGCTGGAGCTGCTTTCGCGCCCATTCGAGATAGCGATTCTGCTTGCGAATCGAGGCGAGCTCGGTTCGACCTCTTGCAAGCACCGCGAGAAGCTGCTCCTGCGACACCGGTTTGAGTATGAAATCGAAGACCTGCAGCTGCAGTGCACGCTTGGCGTAATCGAACTCGTCGTGGCCCGTGACGACGACAATGACGCAATCGCGCGTGAAGGAGTTGATACTTTCTATCAGCTCCAGACCGTTCAGGAAGGGCATGCGGATATCGATGAGAAGAATGTCGGGACGATTGGTGCGGACCGCCTCGAGCGCCGCCTCTCCGTCTTCTGCCTCGGCGACGACAGTCATATCCTCGCCGCTGCCCTCGATCGTTGCACGCAGACCGCGCCGGATTTTTGGTTCGTCGTCAGCTATCATCACTTTCCACATTCGACGTCATTCCTTTGTAACAAGAGGATGGGTGACCCCGATGGTCGTGCCCTTCCCGTACTCGCTGAACACCTGTACGCCGTATTCCGGCCCGAATGAGAGCTGAATTCTCTCGTGGACATTGAAGAGCGCAAAGCCGGCGTGATCGTGGTTCGAGCCGTTTGCCGAACAGAGCATGCTTCGAACTTCAGCCAGTTTCTCTTCGGTCATCCCGACACCATCGTCCGTCACCTGGATGAGAAGCAGGCCCTCTCTGCTCTCGACCTTCACCGTAATGTTGCCCTTGCCCCTTCGCTCCTTGACCCCGTGATAGATCGCGTTTTCCACAAGCGGTTGAATGGTGAGCTTGAGCACCTTGTACTCACTGATCGCCGGGTCCACCTCTATTTGATAGTCGAACTTTTCCTCGTATCTCGCCTTCTGAATGATCAGGTAACTTCGCGCGTGCTCCACCTCGTCCGTTATCGGGATGAGCTCCTTTCCATGGCTGAGGCCGATACGGAAGAGCTTTGTGATGGCTCCGACGAGCTGGACGATGTCGCCGGCGTGGCGCTCGTGAGCCATCCACTGGATAGTGTCGAGGGTGTTGTAGAGGAAATGGGGCTTTATCTGTGCCTGCAGAATCTTCACCTCCGCCTCGCGCTTGCTCTTCTGTTCCTGATAGACAAGGTCGATGAGCTTCTGCAGCTGCTCGATCATGGTGTTGAAGCTCTTTCCGAGGTGGCCGATCTCATCCTGCTGCTCTCCCCGGAAGCGAATCGACAGGTTCCCCGCTTCGACCTGCTTCATGAGCGACTGAAGATTGATCACCGGCCGTGCGATGGAAGAGGCGAAGAATACCGCGGCAGCGATCGCGAGCAGGACGGTGAGGCCCGCGATCAGCATTGAGTAGTACCGGATATTGCTGACCTCGCGCAGGATGTCGTTGAGCGAGAAGACCCCTACGGTCTTCCACCGGGTGTAGGTCGAGTTCTCCCACATGAGCTGATATCTGCTTCCATTAATCTGATGGACGGCACTGTGAGTCGGCTGATTCAGCCACTCGCTTCGAACGCGGTAAACGACCTTGTTGACGGGGGCGTAGACGGTATCGCCGTTGCTGTCGACTATGAAGATGAATCCGCTCTCTCCGAGTGTGGTATTGGTGAACAGGTCCTCGACGACCTTCAGTCTCATGTCGATGAGGATCACGCCCTCGATGCGTCCGCTTTGCTCGTCACGCACGGCTTTGACCACCGACACGACGTCATCCGATGAGTCCCCGCGGATATTGCGCCCGATGGGGCGGGGAAAGAGATGGATATTGCCCGGATCACCGGCGGCCTCGCGATACCAGAAGTCGCTCGAAAGCGGGTCGCGGGCGATCCGTTCGAACTCATTGCTGAGCATCTGATCCCGGTAGTTCACCACGAGTATGCCGGCAATTTCCGGATGCGAATGCACGTAGGTTCGCATCACCGCCCGTGCCTCCTGCGGCATCGAAGCGCTGTGATCGACGCCTTCGGGCAGGCTGCGAAGGAACGCCGCAATCTCGGGACTTTGAGACAGGTAGTAGATGATGTTTTCCATGTCGTGCACGTAGAACTCGAAATTGCGCGTCACCTGGCGGATCATCTGTATCGTGTTCGACGTGGTCTCCCGCTCGATCGTGCGCGAGTAGAGTACCGGCCCGAGCACGCCGAGGGTCAGCAGCGGCAGCAGGACAATTGCGAGGAAATAGACAAGTAACTTGTTACGGATACTTCGCCGTCTCATGGTGCACCTGCAGAGTGGAACTCCATTATATACCACAGATCGGGGTGGGCACAGAAAAACTGTGATGTCGTGCAAATCCTCACCCCGAAGTGGATTAGCGAGAGACACAGCCGCTGAATCCCTGCCACTTCCCTGTGGAACCACCCGCCGCTCCGTGATACAATTGAGCCACAATGACCGAGCAGACACGGGCAGGCAGTAATGATGCTCCAGGAAATGCAACACGGCTGCAGACGGTGTTGGAAGTTTCCGCGGCGCTGGACCAGGTCGATGATCTGGATTCACTTCTCGACAGGGTACTGACCGAGGCAAGGGCATTTTCCAATGCAGATTCGGGTACGATATATCTGGTTGCAGGTGACCGCCTGAGGTTCGCCTACAATTCGCATTCCAGCCAGCGGCTCAGCGACGACCCGGGACGGAACCGCTTCAACTATCTGAACAATACCATCCCGATCAACGATGATTCCATCGCCGGTTACGTCGCGCTGACGGGAAAACCGCTGCTTATCGACGATGCCTACAAGATCGGGAACGACGTCCCCTACGCGTTCAATCAGCAGTTTGACCGGGATGCAAACTACAGGACGCAATCGATGCTCACGGTTCCGCTCAAATCGGCACGGGGCCGGACGGTCGGTGTCCTCCAGCTCATAAACGCGCTCGACAGCGCCACCCGGAAGGTGATCACTTTTTCGCAGGAGGACGTTCTGTACGTCCTGCTTTTCAGCAAGGACGCGGCAAGCGCAATCGAGCGGGCGTCACTGACGCGAACCATCATCCTGCGCATGATCCGGATGTCGGAGCTGCGCGACCCGAAAGAGACCGGCGCCCACGTCAGCCGCGTTGCCGCCTATTCGGTCGAAATCTACGAGCGCTGGGCTAAGACGCACGGGGTGCCGAACGACGAGATGCGTCACAATATCGACCTCCTGCGGCTGGCGGCGATGATGCACGACGTGGGAAAGATCGCCATTTCGGATCAGATCCTCAAGAAACCGGGCCCCTTGACGGCCGAGGAGCGCGTGATCATGCAGGCCCACACGGTGGTGGGAGCGCGCCTGTTCAGCGACGGCGATTCGGATCTCGACAACCTGTCGCGCGAAATAACGCTGCACCACCATGAAAGGTGGGACGGCAAGGGGTACCCGGGAAGGGTTGACGACATCTACCGGGATCCGATCCAGATGGCTGCCGGCCTGAAGGGTGAGGAGATCCCGCTGTTTGCGAAGATTGTCGGCCTCGCGGACGTGTATGATGCCCTGGTCTCCCGGCGAACCTACAAGGAACCCTGGGGCGAGGACGAAGTACTGGAGACGATACGCGGCGATGAGGGAACTCATTTCGCGCCGGATGTGGTGAAGGCGTTTTTCGAGGTGCATCCGGTGTTGCTCGCTATTCGACGGAAATACACCGAATAATCCGGCGCCCCTGTCGCAAGGATTGCACCGTGCCGATATCTATTTCAGAATAGTTTCTATAGAAAAATCGTGGAGGACCTGTCTTGGCCGAGAAGGATCAGAAGTACGAGAAGTATCTCAAGCATATGCCGGTGATGCCGGACGTCGCGTCGCGGATTCTCGCAATGGCCGACGACAAGCTGGACATATCGTTCAAGGAGCTGGAAGGAATCATCAAGATTGACGCCGGGCTGAGCGCAAAGATCCTGAAGATCGCCAACTCCGCGCTCTACGCACGGCAGCGGGAAATTGCCAGCATCCAGATGGCCATCACGCTCCTCGGGTTCAAGAACATCAAGAGCCTGGTGATGCTTGTTACCGCCTCGAATTTCGGGAAGGCCGCCCAGCGCTCGGCATTTTATCAATCGTTCTGGAGACACTCGGTTCACAGCGCGCTCATGAGCCGTCACATGTGCCTGCGCGTGGGCATGCGTGAAGACGCGGAGAACGCCTTCATCGGTGCGCTGATGCACGATATTGGACAGGTCGCTTTCTATAATACGGACGAAAGCCGCTATCTGGAAATCCTCCAGGAGGTGATGTATGGCGACTCGCCCATCGACCTCCTCGAAAGGGACGCGTTCGGCGTCGACCATCGCGAGCTCGGCGCATCGGTCTTTCACAGCTGGTTCTTTCCGCAGATGTTCGTCGACATTGCACGCGAGCACGGAAGTCTCAACATCGTATCGCCGCACAAGCAGATTATCCTGATCGTTTCCATGGCCGACATGATCACCGACCTTCTCGGGCTCGGCATCGGATCGGGAAACGAAGAGAAGCTTGCGGAGTACACGCCCCACTCTCCGGTGGGCGCCGAGGACGTCCAGTACTACATGAGCAAGTACCTCGACGACATGCAGGCAGATCCGCTCCTGCAGCAGTGCCAGGAGCTCTTTCAGCTGGAGAGCATGACCGCCTAGAACTTCAGCTCGGCGTCGCCCGCCGTGAGGCGGAGGATGAGCTCCGGCATCGACTTGTAGGCATATACCACGCTCAGACCGCTCATCGACTTCGGTCTCCCGCTGTTGAGCCGCACGCGCAGGAGAAGTCCCGGCGTCCCGTGAATCTCGAGATTGCCGCCGCTCCAGCGGAATGCAGCCTGACGGTCGTCCATTTCCTGAAGCGCGGCATAGCCGTCCCGTATCGTCAGATAGCGTACCCACGGGTAATTCCGTTTGGCGAAGTCCAGCATATCGACGAAATTGCTGCGAAGCTGGTCCCAGCTCATTCCTTCAGAGCGGTACTTGTCGAACACATCATCGGCATGCACGAAATGGGTCCAGATGCCGGGCCCGCTCATGGCGGAGCTCACCCGCATGCGCGCGTCCTGACTGTCCTGATAACCCCAGGAGTTTCGAGGAATGAAGTAGATTCCTGGAATGTCGGGATCCGGGCCGAACGGGGTGGCGGTTTCCTCCGCGCCGCCCGAGCGCAGCGCCGATATCACGTGAATCGTCGGGAACGCTCGATGGATCGCCTCTATTCCATCCTTCGAAATGATGTTGTTGACCGCAACGTAGGAAAACGGAAGGGTATGCGACCCGAACAGGTTGATCCATTCGCGCCGCGCCTCGGTAAGTCCCCTCACCATGTCGTTGATCGACGGCCAGGGCCGGGCGTTCACCGGCGTCTTCTGCATCGTAAGAGAGATGTGGTTGTAGCCGTGCAGTCCGAGCTCATTGCTGGAGTTCAGTATCTCCCGCCCGATCTCCACACTCTGCTGGCCCTTCGCCGAGTAGAATTCCCCGTTGGGGAAGGGAGGCGAGGTCTTGTCGTTGTAGTTGAACACGACATACGCGGAGAAGGGAATGCCGCGCGAACCGAATATCCGGCGCATCTGCGGCCACCAGACCTTCGAATAGAAATCCGTATCCTCTATCGAAAGCGGCGGCTTGACCACGTTGTACATGGGAAGCGGAAAGTCGTCGATGTCCATCATCGCAACGCCGGCGGTCGCGGCGATTCCGGCCGGCCGCACATAGAGGAAGGATTCCAGTATCGCTCCCTGGTAGTCGCCGATGTCGAGAGAGTTCCAGTTCCACACCAGGACCGTTCCGCCGTCGCGCTTTGCGCTCCACAGAAGCGGAACGCGCCCGTTGGTGCTCGAGGCGAGGATGGTCGCGTCGGTGGCGGGCAAACGCGGTCCGGGGTCCCAGGAAAGCGCATCGTCGCGCGGCTCATAATCCTCGCCGAGAATGAAGCCGGGCTTGAACCTGTATCCCTCCTGGGTGGTCGAGGCAACCGAGTAGTCGCGCATCCCGAGGAGCGGCGCAAGCTTGTCGAAGTTCCCCTGTTTGAGCGAGACAAGGCCGCCGCCTGAGTGGAGCGTGCTCGAAAGCACTGCCGGGTCGAGCCCGGAATCGCCGTTGAGGATCAGCCCCACGGTAGTGTAGCGATCGAGGTCTCCGGGTATGAGATCGGGCAACTCGGACGCGGGGATGACGGTGGTCGGCAGCTTGTCGCGGTCGAGCATCGATCCGGTAAGTGCGAGAATCTTCATCGAGCGCGGATCGCCCGTATCAACGAGGAGCGCGATGTTCTCGGCGGTCCGTTCGGGAAAGAGCGCGTTCCGGATGAATGCTTCGAGGTTGAGAAGCATCTTCACCTTTCCGTTGTCGACGCGGTAGATGTACCGCGAGAGCGCGAACCCGCCGTTCCTGTTGGTCACGATCACCGGGCTTGCACCGTAGCTGCGATCGGTCCTTTCAAGCGAGAGGTAGACCTTCATGTCACGGTCGACGCCGAGGAAATGGTAGAAGAACGCGGAGTAGGAGGTATCCTGCTTGCCTCCGCTTTCGGCGACCGAAGGGTCGGCCTGTGCTATCCGGATCAGCGAGGCGTTGTCGGTCCAGTCACCGAGATAGATCAGACCAAGACGCTCGAGCGTCGGGTTCAGGAGCCCGGTGGGCACATACTCCTTTGTAATGCGGTCCTGGTACGCGCCGAAATTGTCCATCACCACGACCTTGGCACCGGCGTCCAGTACGCTGTTCAGGAAGGCCAGGTAGTCGAGCGGGTGAGCGATGGCCGAACTGCCGTACCAGCTGACCACCGCGCGCACGTCCGCGAGCTCGCTCTGCGGTGGAACTCCCCGGTCAATGTCCCAGTATCGAACCTTCAGACTCATCTTCGTGAAGATGTTCGACAGGTAGTAGAAGATCTCGTTCGCCTGATCGCTCTGACCGTCGGTCGACTTGTACAGCGCGAGAACCGTGTGACCGTAAGGCCCAAGCGCATAGAGCTTCGCCGAGGGAAGGAGGGCGAGTCCTGCAACGGCAACCGACAGGATCACCAGCGTCCGTGGTACCATTTTGATGCGGCGACGTCCGGCGGAATCGCGCTCAGCCATTTTCATCATCACGAATTCCTCCGGGACTAAGGTACCAGCAATTTGGGCAGCTGTGCGCCGTATCCCAGGCTCACCGTGAAGGACCAGTAGTCCCACGGCCCCTGAGCAGGATCCGTCGGCGGCGGATCATAACGATAGGTTGTGCTGAACTGCAGATCGAGATAGAGCGCGGCATTTCCGCGGTCATACTCGAACCGCGCCTCGCTGTCCAGCTGAAGCCGCTTGATCAGATCGGCCGGCGTGAACATGTGCTCGAGGTAGGAGGAAGCAAGCGCCCGAAGACTTATGCCGACGGTGTCCTCTCCGGCTGCCGGCAGCCAGATCGAGCCCTGGAAGCCGCCTCCGGCGAGAAGCACGCCGATGGGCGTATAGTAGTTGACGCTCTCAGAGCGGGCGGAGTTCTGGAACTGGAAGCTGCCGAGGAGCGAAAACTGCGTGCTCGGCTTGTCCAGGCTCACCAGTCCGAGATTTATCTCCTGGACCGCGTTTGCCATCAGGTTGCCGTCGTCGAGCAGGTTCACCTCGCCGTAGGTCCGCAGCGAGGAGATGTTGAAGGGATAGCCGCCGATGAATCCCAGGTTGGTATTGAGGGCGAGCTCCCCGGTGTGCTCGTAGATCGCCGGGCGGCCCGGAACGAAGGTCTCCTGCTGCCGGTCGTAGCGGTAGGTGCCGGAAAGATAGAGATACTGACCGATGCCTGCCGAGGCATCGAGCTGAAGGACCGGTGATACCACGAAGTTGCCGACGTACCGGTCCGCGCCCGGATACGCGGGAAGCGAGGAGACGGTGCTGTCGTTGAAGAGCCGGTTCGCCAGCTGGGCACCGACCTGCGGCTCCAGCTTGATCTTCAGGAAGTAGAGGTCCACCGGCAGTCCGAGCGTAACGGTGTAGAGCTGGTAGTCCGACACCGGTTCCGACGTCGGCGGTTTGTAGAGCCGCTGCGCGGCCGCGGCCGCGTGAGCGTGCAATCCGAGAACGCTGCTGAAAAGCGTGTGGTAGTCCGCGGTTCCCTCGAAGCGGACGATAGAGGTATCGGCCGTTGTCTTACCCGTAATATCGAGCGAGTCCGGATGCTTGCGCGCAAGCTCGTTGTAGCGGTGGGCGACGTTCTCGTAGGTGGGGTCGGTGTAGTAGGCCTTTTCATAGTTGGCAAGAGCCTGCGACCAGGCTCCCTTCCACTCGTAGACCTGGCCGAGCCGGTAGACCGCCGCAAGGTCCCACGGATCGATCGCCAGGACCTGATTGAACTGGCGAATCGCGTCGTCGAGCTTCTTCTCGCTGAGGTAGTAGCCTCCCAGGTCATTGCGCAGCTGAAAGGTGTCTTCCTGATTCTGGTAGATCGTCCGCACCATCCGCGCCCAGAGAGCATCGTGCATTGACTGCTGCATCGTCCGGATCTTCGCAAGCGTCGCCGCCGCGCTCGCTGCGGCTTTCTGAAGCTCTGCGGAGAGCTCCTGCACCCTTGCCTGATCGGTCTTCCGAAACGACGATGGTGCCGGAGCGCTCGTGGCGGCCGAAGCGACCGGGGACAGCTCCGGGACCGCCTCGATGATGCTCTGATACATCGAGCTCCAGGCCGATGCCGCGGCGAACCTGCTGTCGTCGGCAGGAAGCTTGCTCGCTTCGGTGTAGGCGGCGTTGAGATTGCCCTGCCACAACAGCGTCTGCGAAAGCTCATACCGCAGAAGCGGCGCTATTGAGCCTGAAACGCCCCCGGCCGAGGCGTCGGTCGTATTCGCCGTCGTGGAAGCTTTCCCCGCGGCGGTGGAGGTCGCGGCATTTCCGGTGCGGAAGACCGTTTCTGCGCTGGCAAGCCGGTCTTCGAGCTCATAGATCTTTCCGATGCCGTAGCTCGCAAGCTTCACCCCGTTGCTCTGGGCAGCCTCCATTTCTGCAAGCGTGTCCTGCCGGTGCCACTGCCACTTGCTCGAGGCGGTCAGCTTCTTGAACGACTGCTCCGCCTCCGCCTCGGCGGCAAGTATCGGCTTCATGGCCTGTTCGTCCTGCCCGACAACCGCCGTGAGCCGTGTCATCTCATCGAGAAATGCCGAAGCCCGGTTGGCGGCCGCTTCCACTGTGGCGCTCGACGCGCCGCTCCTGGCGGCCTGCGCCGCCGCCCATTGCTGCTCGAGTGCTGTGCGAAGCTTGTCTGCTACCTGCGGGGCCGCGGAAAAAACCGCGTCCAGGAGATGGCTCTTGTCGATCAGGCTGACCAGCTCCGGCGCGTCGGTGTCGAGACCGCTCAGCGCTCGGTAGGAATAGTTCACCAGGATATTGAGATACTCGTCGGTGCCCTTGGCCTGCATCCCGTTCCAGAAATAGGTCTGCGCCAGCACCTGTCGCAGCGCGAGGTTGTCGGGCTCGGAGGCGAGCCGCTGCTGGTAGCCGGCAATCACCTGCGCCTTCATGTTCTCCTTGACGCGGGCGAGCTCGAGGAACTGCGCCAGCTTGTCCGAGGAGACGAAGGTGTCGCGCACCTGCTGCTGGACACGCTTCGCCTGATCTTCCTGACCGTTGTCCAGATAGAGCTTCTCGAGATCGAGATATGCTTCCAGGTTGCGCGGATAGAGGTCGATCGCGCTCTGGTAGATTCCCACCGCCTTGGGCACCGCCTTCGCAATGGCGAGTGTCCGGGCGAGCTCGATGAGGCGGCCGTAGTCCTCCTGCGCGGTCCTGCGCGCACGGTCGAAAAGCTCCTGCGCCTTCTTCTCGTCGCCGGACCAGAGGTAGGTCAGGCCTTCATTTATGGTAAGGTTGGCGTTGTCGGGAAACTGCTTCAGCCCGTCGGTGAAGAACTGTATCGAATCCTCGTACCTGCCGGTCCAGGCCGCCACCTTGCCGGCCTCCGCCCACAGGTCGAGCTGTTTCGGATTGTTCTTCAGAAGCGCGCGGTAGGCGTCGAGCCCGGCGCCCACATCGCCTTTCCAGATCTGGTTCTTCGCCTTCAGCAGCGCCACCGTCGCGTCATCCGGTTTGAGGACCGCTGCGCGATTGAGGTATTTCAATGCGCTCAGATAGTCGCCTACCAGCGAGTAGACCAGGGAAAGATCGATGTAGCTCTGCACGTTGTCGGGATGGTCGCGAATCTCGATCAGATAGTCTTCGATTGCGCGGAACGGTCTATCCCCGGAGAAATCGGTGAGGCTTTTGGGAAAGAGTGACGGAAGCGGAGCTCCCGGGTTCGGAGTGTCGCCGTTCAGATGTACAAGGAAGAAGTTGTCCAGATAGAAGAAGTACTTTCCGTCGTACTGTCTTTTCTGACTGATCTGAAAGCTCAACCGGTGTTGCCCCGCGGTGAGCTGAAGCTTTCCCACCTTTACCCAGTCGTAGGAGGGCGCGTAGGAACCAGCCACCTTGACGTCTTCGCGGTTGACCGAAACCGGATCGCCGCCGTCGAGCTGATAGCTGAAGGGAGAGGTGTAGGAAGCGCTTGCAGCGGTTGCCGGCCCCGGAGGGGTTCCTCCGTACCAGAACTCGTAGTCGCCCGGCTGATCCACGTAGAACACGAAGTCGGCGTAGTAGGCGGCCTCACCGCCGACCGTTGTGGTTGGATCCTCGGTTTTCGACAACTGAAGCGTCTGAAGCCCCGAAACGCTGTAATTGAGAATCGGCTCCTTGTCGAAGTTGGTGACCACCGCGTTCTCCCCTTCGACAAAGATCAGATTGTTGTTCTCCACCGGGAACACCGGTTCCACCCGCGCGACCGGAGCCTTCGTGGACTTCGACGTGTCTGCCTGCTGCGCGAACAGAACCGAAGGAGCCGTCAGCATGCACGCAACCAGCGCCGCTGAGGTGAGCAATCCTGTGACTTTTTTCCCTGCCTTCATTACCTCGCCCCTTTCTTGTGAAACGGGAATAACCCCTGTATAATTTTCGTCAGTTACCGATGTTGTAGTAGCAGAGCATGACAAAAAGGGCCCCAATCCTACTTTGGACAGAGCTTCTTCTCTTCGCACTGATTATCGGCACGATCAACGTTTTTTACCCGCAGTCGCCGGGCTTTCTGGCCTCGACGCTCAATCCCTACCTGCTGCTCTCGTTCGTCATCGCAGCGTACTACGGAAGATATCCCGGTTTTGTTCAGTTGACTTTGGTCATCGCCGTGGCTCTTGGCGCAGTTCCCGAGCTGCTTCCGATTGTAAATCCCGGCGCGCGGGTCGCGCCTTCGGCGGTGCGCAGCCTCATGCTTGCGCGCGGCCTCGTGCCTGCAGTGGTGGGCATCGTCGGTGTCTACCTCTTCGGCTTCATTCGCGACGCGAACCGCCGCGCATTCGACGGAGTTCTCGCCCGGCTGCGGGCGAGTATCCGTGAGCGGGTGAGGATCGGCGCGACGGGACACGCTCTCGAGGCGGTCAACCGCGAGCTCGAGGAGCGGGTTCTGCACCAGAGCGACGCGCTGACGACGCTCTATGCGCAGGTGCAGGAGCTCTACTCCTACAATCTGGAGAAGACTCTCGACGGAATTCTCGAAACAATCCAGCGATTCAGCGGCGCCGAAAGTGCCTCGGTCTGGGTCTACGATCGTGACGCACGGGAAATGCACCTCGTCGCGCAGCGCGGCGTATCCGGGGAGGGCGCCAGGGCCACCAGGCTTCCGGTCGACAACAGCATCGAAGGCTGGGTGGTCCGCAACGACAGTCCCTTCTCAGTACGGATGCTTACCCGCTATGCAAACCTCCAGGAGCTCGACAGCGGAAGAAACATCATCACCCTGCCGGTGATGGCCGGCCGCCAGGTCTGGGGCGTGCTCAACATCGAGCAGATGCCGTTCGAGCGCTACAACCGCTATACCGAACGGCTCCTCCAGATGATTCTTTCGCTGGTCTCTCCCGCACTCGAGAAGGCGATTGAGTACGAATCGACCCTCGCTGCAGCGGAGATGGACCTGCATACCGGCCTGCCCTCCTATTCCCATTTCCACACGCTGCTCGAGCGCGAGCTTTACCGCACCGGAATCCAGAAAGGTTCGCTGAGCGTCATCATAGTCGAGCTCGCGAATGCTCCGGACATCCGCGGCGAGCAGGGTGACGAACGCTACTACGTGCTTCTCAACAGAATCGTCGACCTCATCACGCAGCTTGCCGGAAACCGGGCGACTCTCTTCCACTACAAGCAGGAGCATCAGCTCTCTCTCCTCTTTCCGAACCTCGATTTCGACGGCGCGTCGCTGTTCTGTCTCGAGCTTCTCTCCGCTATTTCGAGCACCGAGTGGCTTGTCGACGAGGTGCCGCTTTCGGTGGATATCGTGGTCGGCTATGCGGCCCTCGGAGAAAAGAAGCAGAGCGCAGACGATCTTCTGGAGAGCGCCGAGCGGCTTCTCGAAATGCAGAAGGTTTAGTCATGCAGGGATTCAGCTTCTTCCGGGACTATTCCCGCCGCTTTCGACCAAAGACTTCGCACGCCGCCCTGAAAGCGCTGGAAACCGGCTTTGCGCCGGCCGAATCCTACATGTTCATGGCTACGTCGGTGAAACCGCTTGCCGAGGAGCCGATCGACCTCGACGCCATCGAGCAGACGCTCGGCCGTGGCAGCAAGGATATCCGGACCGACCTCCTTTTGATGCGCACGCTCGAACGGCTCCTGCACAGCTCCGAGCAGGAGGTGGCGCTTTTCGCGGCCGAGAGCATCAATCTCATCGAGGGCCGTTACAGCACTCGAATCGAGAAGCTGAAAGAGAGGCTGAATGAGAGCCCCTCGCAGCCCGGCCTCGAGGAGATCGCGCGCCTCTGCCAGGATCTCGCCACTCTCTATGGGCCCGGAAGCTCACTGCGGGCCTTCTACCTCCACGAATCCTACAGCTGGCTGCGCACCCTGGAAAGAGAGTTCGGACTGGGCGACGCCTCGCATACCCGTCTGGTACGCGTCCTGGTGCAGCTCGGACTCCAGGACCAGGCACGATCCGAGCTCGAGCGCCTCGGGATAGGACGCTCTGCCGAAGCGCTGCTCCTGGAGGCTGAAATTGAGTTCGAGCGGCGCAACTACGTGCGCGTCGCAGAGGTGTGCCGGGAGCTCGAACCTCAGCTCGACTCACTCGAAAGCGATGCGCGCCAGAGCGTCGCCTACTGGCTGGAGCAGGATGAATAGCCGGCGCCCGCGGGTCTGCCTCATTCTCGAAGGCTCCTACCCCCACATCACGGGAGGCGTCTCCTCCTGGGCCCACCAGCTGATCTCCGCACTGCCGGAGGTGGATTTCGTCCTTTACTCGATCTCACCGAAGGAGAATCAGCCGCTTCACTACAAGCTGCCGGAGAACGTCGTAGAACACCGCGACATGGTGCTTTCGACGAAGATGAAGAGCCGGAAAAAGCCGCTCGACAGGGAGATGATGCTCCAGGAGATCTCCCGGATGCACGAGGCATTCCAGGCCGGATCGACGCCGGACTTCTCGCGGATAGTCGAGGAGATGCCGGCCGACTACTTCGCCTACCGCGACGCGGTGACTTCCGATGTCGGGTGGGAGCTCATCTCGCGGTCAAATCAGATCAACAATCCGATCTATCCCTTTTCCGACTACTACTGGGCGTGGAAATCGGGTCACGACATGATCTTCACCGTCATCGGCGCACGCCCGCCGCAGGCGGATGTCTATCACGCGGTCTCCACCGGTTACGCCGGCCTCGCAGCTGTGGTGGCAAAACTTCGAACAGGGCGGCCCTACCTTCTGACCGAGCACGGACTCTACCACAAAGAGCGGGAGATGGAGATACGGCGCGTCCGTTTCATCCGCGGCTATCAGCGCGATATGTGGATCCGGACCTACAATCAACTCAGCAAGCTCAGCTACCGGTACGCAGACCGGATAATTTCACTTTTCGAATACAATCGCCGGGTTCAGATCGAGATGGGCGCACCGGAAGACCGCACCCAGGTAATCGCAAACGGAATAGATGTCGAGTTCTATGCCTCGGTGAAGCGGGAACACCGCGAAGGCTTTCACGTCGGGCTGGTCGGACGGGTAGTGCCGATCAAGGACGTCAAAACCTTCATCGCGATGAGCCGGATCGTGAAGGATCGCCTCCCGGAGGCGGAGTTCCACGTCATCGGACCCACCGATGAAGACTCCGCCTACTTCGAAGACTGCAGAACGATGGTCCGCAGCTTCCGCCTCACCGATTGCTTTCACTTCACCGGCCGCGCAGACGTGCGCGACTACTACTCGTTCCTCGATGTGCTGCTTCTCACCAGCGTCCGCGAGGCGCAGCCGCTCGTGATTCTCGAAGCCTACTGCGCGAGAATTCCCGTCGTTTCAACCCGGGTGGGAAACGTTCCCGAGCTGCTCGACTACGACGACCGTTTCCTCGCCGCGTCGAAGGATCCCGAGAAGCTCGCCGAAGCAGTTTTCTACGTTCACGATCATCCGGACGAGATGGCAAGGCTGGTGGAAAAGAACGGAGAGAAGGCGCGCAGATTCTACGACAGGCGTGATGTCTTTCGGCGCTATCTCGAGCTCTATCGCAGAATGGCGGAGGAGGAGTCGTGGCAGGCATAGGGTTCGAGCTGCAGCGTGTGCTTCGAAGAGGCGGCGTCGGCTCCATCGTACAGGTCGCATTCGCCGGCGTCATCATTGTTGCCGGCCCGTGGCTCCTCTCGATCATCGGGATCTTTCTCATAAACAGGCTCGCCTCTGTCGCGCTCGCCGAAGGCTCACGGCTGTTCGTCTCCGTAGTCGTCTACAGCTACGCGTGGGCGCTGATTCTCTTCGGCGGATTCCACTACCTGTTCACCCGGATAGTCGCAGACCAGGTCTACGAAGAAAAGAGACGGGAGGCGGGCGCGTCTCTCGCCGCCTTTTCAGCGTCGGTGGTTGTGCTGTCGGCGGCGATAGCGTGGCTCGCGCTCAGCGAAATCGACGTCGGCTATCTTTCCCAGCCGGAGCTCTTCCGGTATTCGGCGACAGCGCTGTTTCCGGTGATCAACCTCTTGTGGATCATGATGATATTCGTCTCGATGCTCAAACGCTTCGGAGGAATCTTCGCCGCCTACTTCATCGGCATGGCCGTATCGGTTGGCGGCGCCGTCTACCTCGGCGAACGCGCCGGCCTCGGCGGAGCCATGCTCGGGTTCACCGCCGGGCAGCTTCTGGCAGCTCTTATACTTGCCAGCCTCCTTCTGCGTTCCTACCGCCCGGCAGGATTCCGGAAGCTTCCCTCGATTTTCGCCCTTTATATTCGACGATACAAATTTCTGTTCCTCTCCGGGGTGCTCTACTTCTGGGGCATCTGGGTGGACAAGATCGTGATGTGGATCTTCTTCGGCACCGCACCGGCAGGGAGCTTTCTGCGGCTCTACGATGCCTACGACATACCGGTCTATCTGACGAGCCTCACGATGATTCCCGGCCTCGTCTACTTCGTGGTAGTTTTCGAAACCGATTTTTACCTCAAGCTGATGCGTTTCCTCAAGGCGCTTCAGGCGGGCATTCTTCCGGATATACAGGAGAGGAAGTATGCGCTGCTCGCCGACATGAAGCGGGGGCTTCGCGAGCAGGGGCTCTTTCAGGGGGTCATTACGCTCGCGCTGATACTTCTGGCTCCTGCCGCGCTTGCACTTTTCGGCGCCCCGGGCGCGAGCGTCACCACGTTTCGGACGCTCCTGCTCGGAGTCTATTTCCACTTCACCTTTCTTACGCTGCTCACCTTTCTGTTCTACATCGAGCTCTACGGCAGGGCGGCCGCAGTCGCGCTGATCTTCTTTCTGGTGAATCTCGCAGGGAGCCTTGCTGTGGTGGTAGCCGGCCACCCGGAACTGCAGGGCTTCGGCTACCTTGCCGCCGGGATCATCGGTTCGGCAGTTTCGTACCGGATTCTGGACCGCCAGGGACGAAGGCTCGACCGGCTGGTGCTCGCGCGCTACTCCGAGGCCTAGGCAGGACGGGAGGGATATGAGCGACGGCAAACCGAGGCAGCCACTGGTCGAGCTGATCCGGTCGCTTCTGCGGCTCTACGGAACCCGGACCACAAAGCTGGCGGAGTACGATTCCGCCCTCAGGAAGCGGTCGCTCGAGCAGATCAAGCGCATGGTGGGGCCGCGAGCTGCCGCCGCGCTCGCCGATGACGAATACCTCGAGGATCCGGAGCTCGAGCTGCGGGTGATTGCCCGCAGCATCGCGTCGCTGCCTCCTGCAGCACGGTTGAAGCTGGTCGAGGCGCTGCCCGGAGCGACCCGGGATGCGGTGCGGAACCGGATCTTCGCGTTCGAAGACCTGCTCCACATCGACAGCCTCGGCATACAGAAGGTGCTCGCCCGGCTCGATACTGCCACCACCGCCCTCGCGCTCGTGGGAGCTTCCCAGGCGCTCACGCGCGCCGTCTTCCGGAACCTCAGCCGGAGAGCTGCACAGCTGTTTCGCGAAGAGATAGAGTACCGACAGGGTACCGATGAGGAGGAGATCGCCCGGGCGCGCGCCAGGGTGGCGCGAACGATCATGCAGCTTTCCGATTCCGGTGAAATCCGCTTTGCGCCTGCCTTCAAGACTGGCAAAACTGGTGATGACACACTAAGATAGGGGTGAAGCTGGTACGCCCTTATGCCCGACAAGTACGAATACATCGTAAACCGGTCTCAGGACTTCATTACGCTGATAAATCGTTCCTACGTCTACGAGATCGTAAACGATACCTACTGCGAGACAATCGGCCGCACGCGTGCCGAGGTGCTCAACCGCTCGGTGGAGGAAATATGGGGACCGGAGCGGTTCGAATCGACCATCAAGCCCTATCTCGACCGCTGCTTCAAGGGCGAAAGTGTCCACTACGTCGAGCGCTTCAAGTTCGGCCTCGAGCAGCGATACATGCACGTCTCCTATTATCCCTTTTCCGAGGGAACGGACGGCATTAGCCACGCGCTGGTCTTCTCGCACGACATCACCAAGCTCGGCGAGATCGAAGCGAAGCTTCTAAACTACGAGTACCGGGATCCCCTGACCGGGCTGTTCAACCGGCGCTCGCTCGAGATTCTGCTTGACATGGAGCTGGAAAAGGCGAGGCGCGCTCGAAACGACAAGCTGCGGGCTCTGCTGTTCTTCGGAATCGAGAACCTCACCGAGATCAACCGGCGGCACGGTCACAGCATCGGCAGCGTCCTGCTCGAAAACACCGGACTGCGAATCAAGGAGGTGGTCCGGAACAGCGACTACGTCTTCCGGTTCGAAGGAAACGAGCTCATCGTGATTCTCTCCTTTCTGGCGCGCGAGACCGACGCAGCCAAGGTGGCCGCGAAGATCATCGAATCGGTCTCGACCCCCTACCGCTACAATGAAAACGACATCACGGTGAAGTGCCGGGCGGGGATCGCTCTCTACCCGAACGACGCCGACAGGCGGGAGTCGCTGATCCGCTGCGCGGTGGCCGCGCTGAACGAGGCGATCAGACGCGACAACAACTTCATGCTGTTCGACCCCGGCATGAACGACCGTGCGGTTCAGCGGCTCACCATGGAGGGCCGGCTGCGCCACGCGTTCGAGGACGACCAGTTCGAGCTCTTCTTCCAGCCCATTTTCCGCGCCGACGGACAGATGGAGGGCGCGGAGGCGCTCATTCGCTGGCGGCTGCCCGGGCATGGAACAATCGTTCCCGGCGAGTTCCTTCCCCTTGCAATGGAGAGCGGGATCATCGAGGCGATCGGCCGCTGGGTCCTGTTTGCGGCCGTGCGGGAGATCGCCCGGATCCAGGAACGATACCCGATCTACATTTCAGTCAACATGACCGCGAGGGACTTTCAGGAAGACGAGTTTACCGAGGTAATTCAGAGCGCTCTGCGGCAGGAGCCGCCGGTGGCGCCCGAACGGCTCAAGCTGGAGATCACCGAGTCGGAATGCATGGAACGTGCCGACGCGGCGATCACCAAGATCCGCGCGATCGGCGAGCTCGGTGTCGAGGTCTTCGTCGACGACTTCGGAACCGGTCAGTCCAGCCTTAGCTACCTCAAGGATCTCCCGGTCAGCACGCTGAAAATCGACCGGAGCTTCGTAGACGCACTGATCGACCATCCGGAGGACCTCACCTTCATCCAGAACATCGTCACGCTGGTAAAATCGCGCGGCAAGCGGGTGGTGGCCGAAGGGGTAACGCGCGAGCAGCAGGCCGAGGCGCTGCGCCGCGTGGGCTGCGATTCGCTCCAGGGATATCTCTTTTCGGAGCCGCTGCCGGTCCCGCAGTTCGAGCTCTTCCTCGACCAGCACTTCCGCGCCCTCGAAAACCGGCCCGAGCGATAGCGGAGGATGAGGGCCTGCGAAGCCACGCGCACGGTTCACGAGTCGTCAGAAGGCCGTTGCAGGTGGTCGGCTGGACTGTCATTCCGGCAGCGGCTGCAGGTGCCATAGAGGGTGATCTCGTGATCTTCCATGGCGAAGCCGTGAGTCTCGGCAATTTCTGCAAACGCGGACTCGGGAAAGCAGCCTTCGAACTCGACAATCCGGTGGCACACCGTGCATACAAGGTGGTGGTGATGGCCGATGCCGCAGACACGGTAGCGGTGAGAGCCGTCGGGGAGCTCGATCCGATCGAGCACCCTTTTTTCCACAAGCTGCTCGATTGAACGGAACACGGTGGCCCGGCCGATTCCGCCATGCGCCGCCCGAAGCTTCATCCACAGGTCCTCGATACAGAAGGTCTCCCCGGTACGCGCCATCTCGACGAGGCGGCCCGCAAGGATCCGGCGTGGCTGGGTGTTAGGACGATCCGCGTCCTTGAACGCGTGCCTGATGCGGGCTTCGATTTCGTGTGTCCTGTTCTCGCTCATCATCCTCATTATGCCCCGTGGCCGGTCTCGCGGTCCAGATGCACCGGCTCGGCTACTCTTGGCGCGCGGCGTATTCTTCTCGCGGCAAGCGACGCGGCGTAGGTGATTGCGGCCAGCGCGGAGATGTAGAATCCGACTGGAAGGTGGCGTACGGTTCCGACAAAGGTCAGAAGCAGTCCCGACCAGGTGATGCCGACTCCTGTCGCCACCGACAGTCCGATTGAACGGCCCGGGCGTTTCGACACATTCGACGCTGCCGCGGCGGGCGCAATGAGCAGAGATGCCACGAGGAGCACGCCGACAACGAGTACGCATGCCGCGGTGGTCAGCGCGAGCACAACGAGAAAGACAACGGACAGTGCTCTTGTGGGTACTCCGCGGGTTTCGGCGGAATCGGGATCGATCGAGGAAAAGAGAAGCGGTCTGAAAGTGATCACAACGATGCCGACGGCGAGGGTACAGCTTGCGAGCGCGGTAAGGATGTCATTTGCGTCGATACTGAAGGTCGAGCCGAACAGGATCCCGACTCCCGAAAGTGCGTGTGTTGCGCTTTCGTGCGAGTAGATGCTCAGAAAAAGCACGCCGAGACCGAGTGCGAAGGAAAGCACCATTCCCACCTCGATGTCGCGGCCACGAATCCGTTTTCCCAGAGCACCGAGCCCCGCTGCGGCAAGAAGCGAAAAGACCACCATTCCGGCAAGCGCGGGAACTCCCACGAGTGCCGCGCCGGTGGCTCCGGCAAAACCGATGTCTGTGAATGCCTCGCCGGCAAATGCATGTGCTCTCAATACGAGAAAGTACCCGACGACGCCTGCGGTTGCCGCAACGACGGTTCCGCCGAGAAAGGCGTTTAGTATGATCTGCGAGCCTGAAAGAGCCATCATGCAATACCTCCCGTTTCGCGGCCGGCCTCAAGTCGCTCTACCCGACCTCGGCCGTTGCGCGCGTGAATCTCGGCCCCCGCTCTCCGGCTCTTCGGTGCCCGCCAAACCAGCCTGACCGAGAGGTATACGGCAAAAGAGAGTGCCGCGACAAAGAAACTGATGGGCCAGTCTCCGGTGAGGCCTGCCGCGGTCACGCCCGCCGCAACGTAGGTACAGCCGAGCAGCACCGAAAGAAGCAGGGCCGGAAGCGGCTTGGTGGAAAGCCGAGTTGCGGTAGCTGCCGGGCCGACAAGAAGCGTGAACACGAGCATAGCTCCGATCATCTGGACCGAAAGAGAGACCACGACCGCCACAATGGTCAGAAGAAGCGTGGATAGCGCTGAAACCCCTATTCCGCGCGCCTCGGCGGCAGTCGGATCGAACGTAACGAAAAGCAGCCTCCGGGAAAGGAGGGCAAGTAGAGCGATGACCCCAAGCGAGACGCTCCCCGCAAGCAGAGTATCGGCCCGCGTGATACCGAGGATGGTTCCGAAGAGGATGCTATACACCCTCTCTGCGTAGCCCGCGTAGAGCGAAAGGAACATCAGTCCGAGCCCGAGTCCGAAGGTCATGATGACGCCGATCGATACATCCCGCTCACGGACGTTTCGTCCGGCGGCGCCCATGCCGAGCGCGGCCAGTATGGTGAAGCCAAAAAGTCCGTAGACAGGCTTAATGCCGAGCAGGACTGCGCCAGCGGCACCTGCAAAGCCGATGTTGGGAAGCGCGTGCCCGGCGAAGGTGAATCCCCGGCCAATGAGGAAGTACCCGGACACCGCTGCCGCTGCTGCAACAAACATTCCGCTCACGAGAGCATTCTGCATGAACTGGTAGCTGTAGAGCTCGATGAGCGGCGAAATGAGATGCTGCATCAGATCTCCACTCCAACCACGAAGAGCTTTCCCATGGCCTCCACCACCTCCACCGGTTTCCCGTAGAGGGCAGTGAGGGTTTCGCGTGTGATCACCTCGGCCGGTGTTCCAATCGTGCTCCGTCCATTTGCCAGGTAGAGCACCCGGTCGACGATGCTCGAAAGGGGATTGATGTCGTGCGTCACAAAGAGGACAGCGACGTTGCGCGTGCGGCAAAGGCGCTCAACAAGCTCGATGATCTCTTTCGCTCTTGCAAGATCGAGGTTGGCCAGCGGCTCATCGAGGAGCAGAAGCTCGGGGTCGGCCAGAAGCGCCTGTGCAATGAGGAGGCGCTGTTTTTCGCCTCCGGAAAGCTCACCGACCGGCACATCGGCATACTCTGCAGCACTCACCTCTTCGATCACGCTGTCGATGAGCGCCCGGCGCCGCCGGCTCGGCCAGCCCGGTCCCCAGCGGTGACCGTCAAGCCCGAAACCGACAAGGTCGCGTGCGCGGAGCGCGAAATCGGTCTCGAGGGCACGGAACTGCGGCGCGTACCCGATGCGTCGATTCCCCCGTCGTGCCCGTTCGCCGAGTACAGCCACCTCGCCGGCGACGGGTCTCAGAAGGCCGAGTACCGCCTTCAACAGCGTGCTCTTGCCTGCGCCGTTCGGCCCGAGCACGGCAACAAACTCACCCCGGTCGATCGTGATGTTCATCTTCTCCTGGATGAGGTGATCGCCGTATCCGATGCTTGCCTCGCGCAGGACAACCGCGGGATCGAGCATCGGGACCCGTGCCTCTCTCATTTTTCGCTTGAGAGCGCCTGTTCGAGCGCGGTAATCTGACCGAGCATCCAGCGCTGGTAGTGCAATGAAGGCGGCATGGTTTCGGTCACCGGAACGACCGGAATGCCCGCTCGGATTGCAAGTTGCCTGAGCGCCGTAGTTATCTTGTCCACGGTTTGCTCGTTGTAGACGAGCGCGCGTACCTTCCGATCCCTGATCTGGTTTTCCGTCTCGATAACGCTGTCGGCCGGCGGGTCGTTCCCCTCTGCAATTGCCTTCTCGAAGGCAAACGGCGTGATGACTTTCAGCGCCATCGGTCCGGATTGATAGAGGAAGATCGTCTCGGTGAGCGCAATTGGAACGCCTGCGAAGCGACTTGCGATCTCATCAATCTTTTTCGAGATCGGATCAAGTGCGCCGGAGAACGTCTTAAGCGACGAATCGAAGTCTGACGCGTGCTGCGGATCGAGCTTCTTGAGATCTTCGGTGATAACCTTCGCGATTGCGCGCACGTTGTCGATACTGTACCAGACGTGCTCGTTGTCCGGCAGCTTGAGCGGTGCGATGTCGTATGCGGTCACAAGCAGGCGGCCGCTTGCAGGTGATGCCGAGAGAAGCTTGTCCATCCATGCGTCGTAGCCGCCGCCGTTCTCTATCACGAGGTTCGCGTCGGCGACCCGCTTTGCGTCGTTGACATTGCTCTCATATTCGTGCGGGTCGACGCTCGGGTCCGACAGAATGCTTGCCACCGTGCCGTACGAGCCAACGATCTGAGAGGCAATATCGCCGTAGAAATTTTCCGCCGCGACGATGCGCAGACCCGCTCTTGCACCTGATTCGGATGCGCCTTCGGTGCTGCCCCCCGCGAAAACCGACGCGGTAGCGGCCAGAACAAGCAGCGCGCATCCTGCTACCAGACCGACAATCGACCTTTTGTGCATTGCATACTCCGATCTCGATGCATTTAACGATACTCGGTATCATTTCCTACTAATCCTAACCGGGATTATCAGAAATGTCAATGAGATTCCGTATCATTAAGGATGTCGGGTCGAAGAACGTGCTCTTGTCGGTCCGCGAGGATGGATGAAGCGGCAGGACCTGTCAGGCTGGAGAGAGCTCGGGTAGTGCTCCCTGGGCTTCCTGGTCAGTCACCGATGACGACGCGCGTCCCGTATGGAATGTGCTGATAGATCCACTTTGCGTCGGGCACGGAAAGCCGGATACAACCATGGGAGGCCTTCCTTCCCAGCCGTCTCGCCTCGTTTTCGATGATATGGCCGCTGCGATCCATCGGTACGGTGTGAAAGAGGTACTCGCCGTGGTTCTTCCACGAAACCCAGTAACGCGCCCCCTCCTGTTCCGACGGAGCGTAGAACCAGAGCCCTCGCTCTCTCTGAATAAAGTAGGTACCGCGTGGGGTCGCATCGTCAGGCGGATTGTCGAGACCGGTGGAGGCTACCATCGTGTAGAGGCGTCTGTTTCCGCTCATCACGAAGACACGTTGAAGCGGAATGGAGACGCGAAGCCACACCGCCCGATCGCCTGTGATGTCGGGATAGATTCCTTCCGACGGCCGGAGCCAGCGTGGTACGCTGACGGAGGCCGTAGCGGCCTCGGCGGAAGCCGCTCCCTGCCTGGATGCACCGGGCGGCGCGGCAGTCAGCGACGTCGCCACCAGCAAGAACAGGATTCCCGCCGCGGAAATCGCTCTCGGTCCAACTCTCCGTCTCATCTGTTTCTGCCTCCTCGTGGCTTGCATCTCCGATCACCAGCGCGACCAGCGCCGGACATGCTCGCACTGTTCGATAGACTCTATCATCATCGGCGGGTGTCTTTCTTCGGTTGATCACCCGTCTTGCTGCCGGGGCGACCCGCGTATCCACGTACCGACAGCACTGTTTTTCTCGAGTGGCGGGCTATTTCAATACCACGGCCATCCCGCCAAACGTTCGAAATCCGGCTAGGAAGGACGTCCAGGTTACCCATCCCGGGCCAACGACCGGGTTGACGTTGGAACCGTTGCGTGCCCCGTCAAGTGGATCGTGGATGTACACCCCTTCGGCGTCCCATCCGACCACGAGGACACAGTGCTCGTACGCGAGGGCAGATGGGTCCGGATACTCCACCCTGCTACCGTCCCAGGCTGTCCAGATGGAAAGTGGCGCCCATCGCATCCTCCCGGCACGATTACCCACCCAGGCGATTACAGGATGATTGTGGGAGATGTAGTTCTCCAGTTGGGCGCGGGAAAGTCCTTTACCGGACCACAGTACCGTGGCACCAACCAGGTCGGCAACGCGAGCGATGTTGGGCGCGTAGGTGCCATATCCTGAGGCAGCCGTATAGCCGGAACCGATCGATCCGGCGTTGGGATCGCCGACAAAGCTGGTGTTCGGATTCCCCCACCGGATCACCCGGCCGTTAGAATCGAGCAGGGGCGCTTGCCGTGATACTCGTTCGAGCGAAAGCAGCGCGGCTTGTGAGAGTTCTATGTTTTCGTGCGCCAGAGCCATCTGGAGCGCCGCGGTCTCGCAGTCTTCGGTGTAGACCTGCCCATAATACGGAACGTGGCTGACCGTATGCGCGGCGGCAAGCCGCTGTCCGTCCTGCGCGAAAGCTGGAACGGTCAGGATCAGCGGCCATAACATCGCGACAACCGCTCGACGCGATCTATGGACCGGCGAGAATAGTAGGCTTCGAAAAAGGTCTGCAGCCTGCATGCCAGTAACATCGACAGGAACGCGCAAGAGGTCAATCGAAAACCGAATTACGACCAGCACACTCGGAAAAGGGTTGACAGAAGAGGCAGGCTTGCCGACAATCAGTCCGAGCGTGTGGCGTTCAGTTAAAGGCTCTGCATAGGTGATAGCACAACCAACGACAATCGGACGACGTTTTGACGTCCGGGTCGTGACACTTTACGTGATTCCCGCAATCGCGCTCGCGATTGTGCTTGTCAAGAATGTCTTTCTCACCGGAAGCATCGCGTTCGTGCAGCGGCTGGCGGTAACCATTCTCGCTATCACCGTCGAGGCTCTTCCCTTCCTGCTCATCGGCAGCGTTCTTTCGGCCATTATCCATCTTTACGTCTCCGAGGAGTTCATTGCCAGGATCATTCCTCGAAACAGCGCTCTTGGCGTCTTCGCGGCTTCCGTGCTGGGCATCGCGCTCCCGGTGTGCGATTGCGCCACCGTGCCGATTGTGCGGCGACTCGTAAACAAGGGCGTACCGCTTCACGTGGCTATCACGTTCATGCTGGCCGTGCCGATGATCAACCCGCTCGTCGTCTTTTCCACCTGGTTCGCGTTCTATCAGTATCCCGAGTACATCCTCTACCGCATCGGTTTCGGCTTTGTTTCCGCAATCGCGGTAGGTATGACCGTCTCCTTTTTCGACGGCGCAAAACAGGTACGAATGATTCAGTCCCTGGAACAGTCGCACGGACACTCACACGATCACGAACACCATCATGAGCACCACCACCATGCCCGCCAGGGCATCGTTTCGCACCTGCTCGGGGTAGCGGAACATGCCGCCGAGGACTTCTACGACATGGGACGTTACTTTGTCGTTGGCGTGATCCTCTCCGCTATCGTCCAGACGGTGGTCCCCCACGGCTCGCTGTACGCTCTTGGTCACTCTCCCCTGCTCTCGCTCCTGGTGATGGTCGCCGCTGCCTTTCTGCTTTCCGTCTGCTCCCAGGCAGATGCCTTCATCGCCCGTGCGTTCATGAACCAGTTCAGTCAGGGAGCACTCATAACCTTCCTCATTTTCGGGCCGATGATAGATTTGAAAAATACGCTGATGCTGTCGTCGGCGTTCAGGACCCGATTCATTCTGATTCTGATTCTGCTCATAGCGGCTGCCAGCATGATTTCGGGCTACGTAATCAATCTGAGGATCCTGTAGTGGCAGACGTCATCGTAAAGACACTCCCGGTCTTCATCGGGCCGGTTATCCGAAGGTGGCTGTGGACCGCGGCACTCGCCGGCTATGCGTTCTACTTCGCCTATCTGGTGATCTCGGGCAATCTGGAAAATCTGGTAAGTCCCAGGATGACGGTATTCGTCGTCATCGGAATTCTGGTGCTCGCGCTGATCGTCGTGGCGCAGGTGAGACAGCTCCTATCGGGCAAACAGACCGGACGGCTTCCAGGAGGGCTTGTACTGCTTTTCACGCCGTTTGCATTCCTGCTGTTCGTCATCAATTCAAACGGTTCGGTAATAGACGGAAGCACGGGAGTATCGCTCGAAGGGGGCGGTCCTCACCTCGATCTGACCACGAAGCTCCAGAAAGCGGTGAATCCGTTTCTCCCCGATGCAAAGCCCGCACCGGTGCCCGCGAATGGCCCGATTTCCTCGACCGGCCCCATAGTGCTCGACAAGAACAACTACTACGCGGTCTACCAGGAGCTCTATTCGAACCCCGCGGCATTCGAAGGCCGTTCGATTCACGCGACCGGCTTTGTCTTTCCGCACGCCGGCGGGAACCCGAACGAATTCATCACCGCCCGCGAGCTGATGTGGTGCTGCGCGGCCGATGCGGTCGGTATCGGGTTCATTACAAGCGTCGACTCGGTTGCGCTTCCTGCCCGGTCTGCGTGGGTCACGGTCGACGGCACCATCGGCAGCACCACCTACATCGATCAGTATACCCAGATCAAGTCCAGGGTGCCCTTGATTCACGCAAAGACGGTCAAGATCATGAAGGGGCCAGATTTTGTATTCGCATATCCGAAATAGGCAATTGAATATCCACCGGCTGTCTCTGGTTGCTCTGTTTGCTCTACTGTCAGGCGCCGAGCCGTTCGCAGTTCTCGCCGCACCGGCCTCATCAACGTCGTCGCTGCTCGAACTGGTCGTTTCCGGTTCACCAGAGCAGGTACGAGGTGCGATCCGGGAGGGCGCCAGTGTCGAGATGCGCGACGCGAGGGGCGAAACGCCTCTCATGCTCGCGGCCACACACAACGCCAATCCAGCTGTCGTAAGGGTTCTGCTCGATTCCGGCGCCGCCGTCTCCGATCGGGACGACGCGGGCATGACCGCGCTGCTTCACGCGGCAAAGGCGAATCAGAGTGAAAGCGTTCTTCGCACACTCATTGCGGCGGGGCCCGACGTTCGCGTCAGTGATGCCGCGGGCGCCACCGCACTGATGCTGGCAGCGGGGTACAACCGAAACGAGAAGGTGTGCCGCGCTCTCCTCGATTCGGGAGCACGCGTGGAGGCGCGTGACGTCGACGGCAAAACCCCTCTCATGTACGCTGCCACCAATCCGAATGCGAGGATCACCGGGGAATTACTCGCCCGCGGGGCAGCGGCGGAGGTCGACGACGATACCGGAATGACCCCTCTTATGTACGGTGCTGAGAACGAAAACCTAGCGGTAACGAAGGCCCTTCTTGCCGCGGGTGCGGATGTGAATCGGAAGACGCTCCCGGGAATGACAGCACTCATGATTGCAGCCGGTTGGAACAGCAACCTCACTGTTGTGCAGGCACTCCTCGACGCCGGCGCCAACGTGAACGCCAAAGATGTCAACGGCATGACCGCCCTTATGATAGCGGCAAACAGCAGCACGGACACGCGAATAGTCGGTCTGCTGATCGCTCATGGAGCCCGCCTCGAGGACCGCTCGAACCGGGGTTGGACCGCCCTCATGACCGCGGTGGACGAGAACCCGGACGCGGCCATGATAGAGGCGCTCCTCAAGGCGGGGGCAAACGTCGAAGCACGCGACAGCTACGGAGAGACGCCGCTGATGTGGGCGGCGGCAGCGACGACCAATCCCTCGGTTCTCCGCCTCGTACTCGCGGCAGGTGCCAGGGTAGAGGACCGGGACAACGGGGGCAGGACGGCGCTCATGTGGGCAATCCTTTCGAACCCGAATCCCGAGATAGCGTCGACCCTGATCGCTTCCGGCGCGTCGGTCGAAGATCGCGACAACAATGGACAGACGCCCCTGATGCTCGCGACTTCCCAGCGCGGACCCATTTGCGCACCGGGATTCATGCCTGTGTCGCCGATTTCGCCCGCTTCCGGCGTCGCGGCGCCAGCGCCATATGTCGCGCAGGCGGAAGAGGTGGTGGCCGACGGATCGGTCGCGGTGCAGGATCCGGCGTCGCTCTACGCGAGCCTCGGCAACCTCAACCTGCTGCTTCGCTCGGGAGGCCGGGTGAACGACAGGGACAACGGGGGACGTACGGCACTCATGCTGGCCGCCGCGGATAATCCAGTGCCCGCGGTCATCATGGCGCTCCTCGCAGCAGGCGCACACATCGATACCCGGGACAATCGGGGGATGACCGCGCTTCTGTGGGCGGCAGAAAAGAACACCAATCCGGATATCGTCTCCAGCCTCCTTGAGGCGGGCGCCGACGTATCGACGAGGGACAACGCCGGCGAGACGGCATTGTCCCTCGCCCGAAAGAACAGGGCGATGGCGGAAAGCACCGTGATGTCTCAGCTCGCAAAGAAGGAAGATCGGTGAAAAAGAGATTACTGCTCGCGACAATCGCTGTGATGTCGCTGTTGGTCTGCCCGGTTGCCGCGTGGGCCCACCCGGTTGTTACCATTACGTTCTGGTTGAAATTCAAGCTCGATTCCACAGGGCTTGTCGGGATGGACGAAACGTGGGAGTTCGACCAGACGCACTCGAAACAGATCCTTACCATGTTCGACTCCAACCATGACGGCACCATCGGGCCGACGGAACTGCCCGCACTGAAACGGGGATACTTCGATCACCTTGAAAAGTTCTCCTACTTCAATACGGTGGTGCTGGACGGACACCCGGCCACCCTGGGTACGGCCACGGACTTTTCTGCCACCTACCGCGATCACCGGATGTACTACCACATGTTTCTACCACTGCAGGTGAAGGCGTCCGATCGGCTGCAGGAGGTGGATGTAACCATCTGGGATCCAACCTACTTCACCGACCTCGAGCCCCACGGGAGCAGCGCCATCTCGGTGGAGAAGAGCGATGGAATCGCCGCGACTGTCTATTCGGCGAACGACCATCGTCACTTTTACAACCTGGCGCCGGGAGTGACCCTGATCAAGAAACCACCGTTCTATCTGCCGATGCATGTTCTGAAGTTCAAGCTCGAGTAGATACAAGACTTGTGCCAAACGATGGTTTTTGGCATATTCAGGAAGGACTTCCGTCGGGACACGAGCCAGGTGGCATCGGCCGATTGGATGCGCAATAGTGCTGGGTTTCGGTTTCCAGGTTTTTCGTTCCCGTGGGCGGAGCGGAGGAACCGGTCCGTCGAGAACGTCGGGTTCGCCTAAGCTGCGGGTTCGCATTCTCGGATTGTTGATAGTTGCCGTTTCGGGACTCTATATCGCCTATCTTTTCAAGCTTCAGGTGCTCAACGTAGCGATCTACACGCGACGCGCCAGGAGCACGATGTCGAGAGTGGTCGTGATCCCGCCGCAGCGGGGAGAGATCTTCGACCGGAATCGAGACCAGCCGCTCGCGGTGAATATTCCCTCGTTCGCAATCGAGATAGTACCCGGAATAACCGGGAAACATCTCGGTGTGGTGATAGACCGGCTTGCCCGGGAACTGAAAGTTGCCCCTACCTCAATCTGGACAAAGCTTCGCTCGCGTAAGATCCACCCATACGAACCTGTGGAGATCGAGTCCAACGTACCACTCTCGACGGTCAGTTACATCGCGGAGCGCCTCGAAGCTTTTCCCGGTGTGATCTGGCGAAGCAGGCCGGCGCGATTCTATCCGGTGACCGGGTCCATATCGCATGTCGTCGGCTATGTCGGTGACATCACTCCTCAGAAACTCCAGGTGCTCTACAACGAGGGGTATTCGGCTAACTCGGCGATAGGCAAGGACGGTGTAGAACAGGAGTACGATCGGATCCTTCGTGGCCGTACAGGGCGTGCGCTGATTTCCGTCGACGCGGCCGGGAGGCAGATTGGTAACGATCCGCGGGTGATAGAGCGACCTGTGAACGGCGACAACCTGGTACTTACGATCGACCGACACATTCAGCGGCTCGCGGAGCGGGCGCTTGGTCCACGGATGGGCTCGGTGGTGGTACTGCGCCCCTCTACAGGCGCGATTCTCGCACTGGTATCGTATCCGTGGTACAACCCCAATGCCTTCGAGCAGTACAGGAATAGCCAGGCCCTCCGGAATGTTCTACGCGATCCGCACTACCCGCTTATCGATCGGGCTATCCAGTCTGCCTACGCGCCCGCTTCGACGTTCAAGATCATCATGACCACAGCGGACTACGACACGAAGGCCTTTCCACCCGACAAGACCATCGACACCGTCGGCAGCATGTACTACGGTGGGCGGATCTGGCACGACTGGAACCCGAACGGGTTTGGTCCGCTCGACCTCGCAGGAGCGCTCGCCGAGTCCTGCGATCAGTACTTCTGGACGATCGGGACTCAATATCTTGGAATCGATCGCATTGACACCTACGCAAGCGACTTTCGTCTCGGGGAGAAGACCGGCATCGATCTGCCGGATGAGATTGCGGGCCTTCTTCCAACGCCGGAATGGAAACAGAGCACTTTCGCAGAGCCCTGGGTCGGCGGTGACACCATGGACATGTCCATTGGTCAGGGCTACCTGCAGGTTACACCCATCCAGATGGCCGACGTGGCGGCGATGGTCGCCAACGGCGGAGTCGTCTACCGGCCGCACGTTCTCAAGGAGATCCGTGATCCGAACAGCGGCCGCCTTCTCCGCTCCTATAAGCCGGAGGTACTCACCCGGTCACAGATCAGCCCCAGCGTATTCCGGGAAGTGTCCGCTGCGATGCGGGGGGTCATCACGCACGGAACTGCGAACGTCGTCATAACCACCAAGGCGGTCAAGATTGCGGCGAAAACCGGCACCGGGCAGGTCGGCAGGAAGGACCATTTCACCTCCTGGTTCGTCTCTTTTGGCCCCTACGACGCGAAGAATCCGGCCGACCGGATTGTCGTTGTGGTGATGGAGGAGGCGACGAACAAGTGGGACTGGTGGGCTCCGAAAGCTGCAAGCATCATCTATCAGGGCATTTTCGCCCATGAGAACTTCAAGCAGGCGGTACACTCTCTCGAACCTGTCTGGTATCTGAACTCGACGGTAATCGGCAATTTCGATCAGTAGGGCGGCCCGGTTCCTCTAACGTCCCGGAGTCTCGAAACGCGTGATGAAATTGACAATGCCGTCGCAGATGCCTGCAGCGAGCTTCTTGAGATACGAATCATCGTGCAGCAACTTTGCCTCTTCCTTGTTGGTCACAAAGCCGACCTCCACCAGTACTGCCGGCATCCTCGAATTGCGGACTACAAACCAGTCCTGCGCCTTAAGCCCTCGGTTTGACTCTGCATCACCTATGGAGCCGTGGATGCCCTTGAGAATATCCTGGCCAAGGAGCGAGCTCTGAATTGTATACTCCTGTTCCTTCATTGCGTTGAAGATGGGATAGAGCTCGCGTTTTGGTTCGGAAAGCGATTTCGGATCGAGCACGTCGCGCTCGTAGGTCGGGGGAAGGTACCAAACCTCGTAGCCGTTTGCCTCGTGGTCAAACGATGCGTTTGCGTGAATTGATATGAAGATCTTCGCCTCGTTGGGCTTGAGCTTGATAGCGTTCGCAATCTCAGTCCGCTTTTCGAGGCTGACAAAAGTGTCGTCGTGACGGGTCAACACTATCTTCTTGTCGGGACAGCGCTTCTTGAGCTCGGCGTAGAGATCAAGCCCCACCTTAAGGACGATATTCTTCTCCATCAGGTTGTCGCTCTTTCCGCTGAAGGGGTCCTCGAGCGTTCCCGGATCTTTTCCACCGTGACCCGGGTCGATTACAATGGCAGCTATCCGCGGTGGCGCCGCGGCATCAGCCTCGCGGAATGCGGCCTCGATCGCTTTCGCGCCGGTGTCGGTAAACTGAATTCCGCCCTTTGCATTCCTGGTAACCGCGCCCACCTGTAGCTTGTGACGGTAGTTGACGAGTACCCATGACAGGCCCGGGCTGAATTCCACCTGTGTCCGCCCGGCCGATATCACGCCCAGCGAGAGGTGGGGACCCCACTCGAGGGTTGCTCCGGTCGTTTCGAGTATCGACGAAATTGAGACATCGCCGAAGAGCTGTCCGGAGACGACACCGAGAAGAAACAGCGCGAATACGATTCGAAGCGGGTATCGCCTGAGCTTCATATACTTACTATCGGCAGGACTTCATCGGCCTGCAGCCGGACCGCCCGCCGACACCGCGCTCACCTATGCCCGCCGCGCCCGCGCACTACAGGGCCGAACGGTAAGTGAGGTCCTGTAGGTGCGCGAAGGCCGGCGTGTGCCTCCATTGGAGGTTTCGAAAACTTTCGAAGCGCACTGTCGGCCGGGGTGGTCGGTCTTTTCCACTGTCGCGAAGTTCCGCGCGGCGCGTCAATCCCGCGGTGATGTCACCGGGAGAATTACGGCCGAAGGGTGATCGGGATCGTGGTATATCGACTGGTCGGCAGCCACCAGTTTCGTGGCTGTGCCAAGCGGCTCACCGCTGCCGGTGTTGCGCGCGTATCGTGGGTGAGCGCCGCTGGACACCTGGACGCGGAGACGGTGCCCACGCCGGAATCGCTGGGCGGTCGGCCAGAGATCGAATGTGAGGCGCAGCACGCCATCGGCGGCGGGAGCCGGCGCTGCCGGCCGCACGCGCAGCAGCGCGTCGCAGACGTTGATTGATCTGCCGCGCCGGTCGACATCACAGAGGCGCACGAAGAAGTCAGTATGTTCCAGGCTCGATCGCGCGAAGAGGTCTGCCTGAACGGGGCCGATTACTTCCAGGTCTTCTGCCAGTGGAGCGCCGGTGTAGGTCAGGACATCGGGTCGCGCCTCTAGCCGGCGGTTGTCTGTCGGCAGAGACCTGCCCTGCAGTACCGGCCCGGCCACTGCCGGAGTCGGGTCTGCAGGGTCGTAGCGATAGTGGTCCGGCTCCGATGCGTCGGGCGTGCCGAGGGCCAGCCCCCCACCGGATTGAAGGTGGAAGCGCTGCGGTCGGCCGTCCGGCGGCGGCCAGTCCGGAAAGCTGCGCCATTCATTCGCGCCGGTCACAAAGACCCGGACCGGCAACCTGTTCAACGTGCTGCGGTCGTCGAGCAAATGAGCGTTGAACCAGGCGAGCGAGTCTCGAAGCCCGGATGCCATCACCCCCATTGACGAATGTGCCCATGGACCGATGGTCAGGTAGGGCTGCCTCCCCGCCTCGCGCAGGAGGCGATAGTCGTGCACCTGCCAGGGCAAAAAGATATCGTACCAGCCTCCGGTCAGATGGATCGGCGTCGAAACCTCCCTGACCGTAGGTTCAAAGTTGCGCCGCTGCCAGTAGTCGCTCGCTGCCTCGGTATTCGCCAGCCAATCCTGAAAGAATGCAGAATGTCGGCCGGTGGCCAGCTCGTCCAGATCGCGCAGCGGCAGATGGTCGAAGAGGCGCGCGAGCTTGCGTTTCTGCGCCATGGTACCGGTGGGTATGCGCTTCTCCTGAAACGCGATCAGGTGCGTCCAGTACAGGGCGTTGGCCAGCGCGAAGGAGCCGCCGGCGTAGGTGCGGTTATGGAAATTGCTGGTACTCACCTGGATTGCCATCGCCTGAACGTCGGGCTGGGCATCCCTGGCAACCGCCCATTGCACGTAGCCCAGGTAGCTCGGCCCGTTCGTTCCCAGCGCGCCGGAAAACCAGGGCTGCTGCTTGAGCCAGGCAATCGTCGCCAGGCCGTCATCGTGTTCATGTCGATAGGGATCGAAGACGCCGCCGGACCCGAAGGTCCCCCGGGTGCTTTGCACCAGCACCTGAAAGCCGCGCTCGGCGAAAAGACGTCCGGAGACCAGCCCGAAGAACCCCGCTCGACCGTAGGGGCAGCGCACCAGAATGGTCGGC
>CAZNYW010000020.1:0-9304 GCA_964577375.1 uncultured Spirochaetales bacterium
TTCACGGTAGACTACTCATCGGGAACCGTGAGCTTTCCGTTTCCCATTCTGCCGACTGATAACATCGACATCACCTACCGGACGAAAAGCGCCGGCACCTCCGGCGGTCAGATAGTTTTTGGAAGCGGAAATACAATTTTGCTCGCCGACAGGCTTGTCCTCGACCTCGCCCTGGGGCTCAGGTGGAGCGTCCTCACCGGCGGGTACACCACCGAGCCGAACCAGAGCCCCGGATCGCTCGTCACCTCCGCGAAGCTCTCCTACAGCGGCCAGCGTTTTTCGGGTTCGATCGCCGCAGGCGTTTCGGTTACCTCTCCCGATACCACGGGGATTCTCCGGCTCGCCGGAATGGGCGAGGATACGAGCACCTTCGCCGTGGACGCTACGCGGCTGCTTCCGTCGACGGTGCCGTCGGACAGCGACTCGCTCTTTCCGGCCCTGTCCCCGACACCTGCGAAGACAAATCGCGGTATGACCTACTACAAGGACTACGGCGCAAAGGATGCCCTCGGCGGCACGACGCTCGAACCCTACGACTGGTCGGGCCTCACCTCCTCCCAGGAATACAGTTACACCGACGGTTCGCGGATCGGCCCCTATGCGGCAACCGGCGGCGCCGGCGGACCATCCGGACAGGTGATGGTACTGGACTACCACCTCGACAGCGGACAGTGGGTGGGCGGAGATCTCGCGGCACCATCCGGATCAGATCTCGATCTCTCTGCGGCACACGGAATACGATTGACCTGGAGAATGGCACCGCCGGTATCCGGAACTGTGACCGGAAACGTCGACGTCTATCTGCAGATCGGAAGCCTGGGTGAAGACCGCGATAGCGACGGCGTCCTCGAGCAGGGCACCAGCGCGGTCAATCCGGGCTTTCCCTTCCACGACAGCTCGCATGGTATAACATTGCGCGCCGGCGGTCCCCCGTGGGTTCCCTACGTCCACACCGAGGACACCAACGGGAACGGCATCCTCGACAGCGAGGAGGCGGCGAACGTCGTCACTTTCCAGCTGAACACTACGTCGGTAAACGCGGCTACCGGATTCGTCACGACGGAAATACCGCTCAGCGCGGCGGACAGAGGGAAGCTCAGCGCCGTTCGTGGCGTCCGAATCGTTGTGATTGAGAATACCGGCGGAAGCCCCGCCGACGGCCGTGTCGTGGTCGGCGGAATAACTGTCGAGGGCACGAGTTTCTCCGGATCCGCGACAGGCGGTTCGCTCAATCTCCGCGAAACCTCCGAATCCGTTCTCGCGCCGGCCCAGACGCTGGTCAACAAGTTCCCTGAAACCCAGCCGATGCTTGCGGGGGTCGCGGACAATCAGATTCTTCTCGCCAGCTGGGACACGAACGTAACAGATTGGACCGCCGTCCACTACACGACGCCGATCCCGGATTCGACCTACGGCGACCTCGTCTTTTATATCGCGCCCGCGGGGGGCGCTGCCGTATCAACGATGGATGTTCACTACGATCACAGCGATTCGTCGCCCGGCCTGACGGTGACCGGGCTCACAATTCCGGCCGCACCGGGCGGGAGCCCGACTTGGCACAAGGTGCTGATTGACATGACCGGGCGCAAAGCCTACCTGGACGGCAGCCTGGATTCGGGCGCGGCTGTCAGCTACTCTGCCTCCGGCGACAATCTGACCCGGTTTGAGGTCCACGCTTCGCCGGGAAGTGGAAATCCCGGCACCCTCGCCATCGACGAGGTTACGCTCACCTCGCCGACGACGCGGTGGGGTGTCGGGACCCAGGTGGAGGCCTCCTATTCGGCGCCGGGGGTGATCCTTCACGCCGGAAAGGTCTCCATTCTCAAGGACGCGACGATCTCGGCAAGCGGGTACGCCCGCACGAGCGGATTTGCGACTATGGCGCAGGAGACCAATCCGCAGAATGCGGGGCTCGCGCTGCAGGGAGGAGCCGATATCCTCATCGCGCATCTTGATGCAAACTTCTCAGTCGACGGTTCCTGGCCCGACGCAAATATTCCCGGATCGCGAAGCGACCTGGTCACTGCAGGCGGTCACTCGCTGCGGCTTCCCGCCGGGGGTTCGCCGGTGACCTTCACCGACTCCTTTCAGCGCAGCTACTCGCCGGTCGCACCGCAGCTCTACCGGAAGAACAGCCTGAGCGTCGCGATCCCGAACACGCTCACGCTGCTCCTTTCGACTGAAGGCTCCTATCCCGGCCAGCTCACCGCAGATGTGCTCTCCAATACGAGCAGCTCCGGGACAACTTTGAGCCAGAGCTGGACGGCAACCGCGAGCTCCGGATGGCCAGGTCCATTCTCGCTTCAGCTCGGCCTGAGCTTCTCCGACCTTTCGGCCTACACGCTTACCGATGATTCGGCCTACCCGGTCGCCTGGATTGACGCCTTCCGGCTGACGCTTCCGTGGAACGCAGATTCTTCGGCAACGAGAACTGGAAACGCGACGCTCGACCTCGGTCTCAAGCTGAAATCGGTCGCACCTGCACTGTCGCTCACGACAAGCTATCAGACAGCCTACGGCGCCTCAGGCTCCTCCGGTGTGACGCAATCGAACCTTCAGCTTTCGCAGGCGTCGGTTACGCTGAGCGTTCCTATCACCCTGCTTCCGCCGGAGCAAGGGGCACCTCAGTCGGGGCTGTTTGCAGGTCTTACCATCACCCCCTCCTACACGCGGCTGGTGAAGGCCGCGGCGCTCCCGGCAAGGTCCTGGTCCGACGTCATGGGTGCCGACGCATCCGTAGCATCGTCGGTGCTGGACTTCAGGCTCTTTGGTAACGACATCGCCTTCTTCGGCACTTCGATCAGTGAGCAGAACTACTTCTTCACGGCGGCCCCGTTCTACGACCTTTTCTCGAGACCTCTCGTCGAAAGCTTCACGGCCGACAGCTCCGGCAGTGCTTATGCCCTCTACGAGCCGAAGGCGTCGCTCGAGGTTTCGCGGTCGATCGGATCGAGCTGGGCCGACCTGATTGTGCCGAACAGGATGCAGGTGTCGGTGTCGCGGGATCTGACTCGTCAGTCGGACGCTGTGACCGACGGCAACACGGTAGACATCGCTCTCACGCACGCTGCGATCAATCTCTTCGGACGCCTCGGCGCCTATCCAATTCTCCGGTTCTACCGGAGCGAGGAGATTACCTCTTCGGTCGATCTCAAGTTCCAGACCGCCACCACGCAGACCGGTCTCTACTGGTCTATCTATCACCTGCTCAATACCGCGGTTCACATCAACGATGAAAACACCTTCACTCTGAACAACCAGTTCACCGTGAGCGCCGCCCCGGACACCTCCTACTCCGACACCGGCACCGCTGCGTTCAACTGGCGGACACATCCGACCACCCTCTTCGGTATTCAGAAGCTTGCCGATGCGCTTGCGAAGGGCGCCTACCTTGCGCACAAAGAGGAGCTTTCGGTGACCTGGAACCAGACGCCGACTGCGGCGGGGTTGACCCAGTCCGGGCTGACGCTCACAATCGGACATCAGACCGGCTTCACCATTCCTAAAACAGGTGAAGTGTCCGTTTTCGGCAAGTTCGGTTTCGGCCTTGCCCCCTATTCGACCAGTCCGGCAGACGGCGAAATCGTATCTCTGGGGCTGCAGGTCGGCATCCAGGGCAAGCTCCAGTTCTGATCGCGCCCATTGACGACTGCGGAACTCGGTTTTTTCGGCCTGTCGGGGTATAATTTCCGCTGGGACCACAGGAGGATCACATGCGTCAGAATATGCGCAGCCGAATTCGCGTCCGCCGTGCAGCGCTGGTCGCCGCAGCGGTCGGCGTCCTGTTCATGCCATTGGCTGTAGCGGCACAGGATGCAGGAGGCTCCACTGCAGCTCCTGCAGGTGGGCTTCCCGGCGGTGCGGCATCAGGCAGCGCTATCATCCCAGGTGTGAACGATCTTGGCGGCAGCTCGAACGCTACAAAGTTCGGTCTGGACCTCACGATCGGGGTGCAGACCTTCCCGAATCCGGATTACGATCCTTCCAATCCTTCGAGCCCTCAAACGATAGGTTTCCAGAGCCTCGGGCTCAGACCCGACCTCTCTTTTGGCAAATTCGGCGTCGGTCTGAACCTCACCTTCAACTATCGCTTCGACCAGAACGGGAACTTCAAGGTTCGAAGCGAGGATTGGGTACCCGACGCCAACATGAGCTTCCTCGAGCTCTATCTACCCAAGATCCGCTATATCAGGTGGGACCACAAGGGCGCGCCTCTCTACATCCTGCTCGGCCAGGTAGACAATGGCGTGCTCGGCAACGGCTACATCATGGGCGGGTACACCAATACGCAGTACCTTCCGCAGCGTCCGCTCTTCGGGATGAGCTTCGACGTCGACGGCGAGCTTTTCGGCTTTCCCTACGTCGGTATCGAGACCTTCGTATCGAACCTGGCGGCGTGGGACCTCATCGGCGGACGCTTGTACGTGCGGCCTCTGAAGATGCTCTCTACTCCGATAATCCAGAACCTGCAGATCGGGACTACCCTTGTGGTCGACCGAAATCCCTTCTACTTCGCCGAACGTGCTCCCGGGGGAATCTACAACGATCAGACGCCCGTGCACTATTCGCCGCCGTCGAAACATCAAGTTACAATCTGGGGCGTTGACTCACGGCTCCCCATCCTTACCAATCCGGTGGTCAATCTTGCACTCTACGGCGACTGGGTGATACAGGACCCGCTTCAGGACTACGGCTCTTTCCACCAGGGTCAAATGGTCGGCGCCGGCGGACGATTCTTCGGCATCATAACTTACGGCGCTCAGCTCCGGTTCAACGGTGAGAATTTCATCCCCGACTACTTCAATTCCACCTACGACCTCAATCGGGTAGAGTATTACTCGGTCTATAGCGGCCAGGATTGGACCAACGGTCCGGGAGGGCAGACTGTAAACCAGCCGGCCTACACCGGGTGGCTCGGAAGCCTCGGGTTCTCGATCCTCGACGACAAGCTCGCCTTCACCGCAAGCATGGACGGAGCCTTCAACGCCGACCTCTCGGCCCCTCTTGCCTCGACCTTCGCCTACCCCCATCTGCGGGCGGTATTCACGATGGCGCAGGGAATCATCCCCGGGTTCGCCGTATCGGCTACCTACGACAAGATCGGAATCAACAGCTGGAGTTCTCTCGTGAGCGCGGACAACGCGGTCATCGGGGCCCGAATCGACTACAAGACGGGGCCTGCGGTGATCTCGCTGGTCTACGATCTCAAGCGTTCCACCAATCCCGGACAGCCGTGGATCGTTACATCCCGGCTCGAGAGCACAATCTCTCTCTTTTAGGAGATCGGCATGAACCTTAGCCGTGCAAGAGACCTGCTGCGAATCATCTTCGCAACCCTATTCCTGCTGAGCGGAGCCTTTGCGGCTTCTGCCCAGACGCAGAGCAATCAGGCGTCGACGAAGGCTCCGGTGATGACACTCGACTACTTTGACAACGATCAGCAGATAACAGTCACCAACAAGGACGGGATGGCCTACCAGTTCGTCAACATCGGGATGCAGCTCACCCCGGGCGACAGGGTCACCACGCGCAGCTCCACCGCCGAGCTTCGGCTCGATCCCAACGGGACTATCATCAAGCTCGCGCCCTACACCTCCTTCAGCGTCAACAGCGTCGAAGGACAGGCTCAGAGCAAGACCAACAGCTTTACGCTCAATTCGGGTACCCTCCACGCCGTGGTCGCGCGGATCACCGGTGCCAGCTACGAGTTTCACACAGCCTCCGCCGTCGGAGGAATCAGAGGCACCGACTTCGGGATGCTCGTGATTCCGGGGAAGGCCGATCAGCTGTTCGTCAAGGAGGGGCTGGTCGAGTTCCAGAAGACCGGAGGTCAGACCATACAGGTAGGGACAGGCCAGTTCGCCGACGCGCTCGCACCTACGTTTCAGGCGGTGAGCCTTTCCGGCGCCCAGCTGGCCGATCTGTTCAAGAACCTCGACTTCACCAAGCTCGACCCGACGAAGGTTCCGGGCCAGCAGCCCGAGCAGGTGGCCTCCACCACTCCGACCAACGAGACTCCCGAGCAGCCCCAGCAGGCGGAGGCGCCCAAGGCTCCCTCCGGCGGCGGGGGCGGCAGCTCCTTCCTCGCCGATTTTCTCTCGCTCGAGATCGGCGGCGTTACGATAGACGGGGTGACCTACTCGAAGGTCGTCCTCAGTCCGCACTTCAAGATCGGAAAGCTGCAGGCGGCGCTCTATCTTCCGGTCATCTACTCGTCCAACCTGCTCGATCCGAACGACTGGTACCGCCCGCAGGGAAACAACGAATGGTCTTTCGGCTTCGATCAGCCGACCCTCTGGGACGGCACGAAGGATTTCCTCACCGATCTGGTGCTGAAGATCCGTTATATCGAGTGGGGCAAACAGCGCGATCCGTTCTTTTTCAAGATCGGCAACCTGCACGACATGACCATCGGCCACGGCGTGATAATGCGCAACTTCGCAAACGATGCCGACTTTCCGGCGGTCCGCCGGGTCGGCCTGAACCTGGGCATCGATTTCAAGGCGGCCGGCTTCGAGAGCGTGGTGAACGATCTGGCCAATCCGCAGATCTTCGGCGGACGCCTCTATTTCCGGCCGGCCGGAAAGGCGTTCCCGCTCGCAATCGGGGCGAGCGCAGTCACCGACATCGCTCCTGCGTCGGAGATTCCGTCGTCCCTGCCCGCCGGTATGTCCGCTTCCACCGCCAAGGCCTATAACGATGCAGTCGCCGCGAATCCGCTTGTCCTCGCCCTGGGAGCCGACCTCGACTTTCCGGTTGTCGAATCGGAGAAGGCCGCGCTGATCCTCTTCGGCGACGTCGCGGGGCTGTTCCCCTATCTTCGCAACAGCGTAGCGGGGGTCTCAAGCGGCTTCCATACCGACGCGGTCTTCTACAAGGACCCCTCGGGCAATCAAAAGCTTCGAAATTACGCCGCTGCAACCGGTATCATGGGCAACGTCTGGGGGCTCAACTACCGGCTCGAGTACCGCAACTACAACGGCGTCATGCGCCCCGCACTTTTCGATACCGTATACGAGCGGCTGCGCGGACAGTACGCCGCCGACCTCATGACCTATCTGGAAAACCCCACCGACAGCCAGTACAACCAGGTGACCATGGGAATCTACGGAGAGGCCGGATTCACCCTTCTGAACGCCCTCGACTTCGAGGCGGGTTACTTCTGGCCCTGGACGTGGGACTCGGCCGGCAATCTACAGTTCGGGGACAACGACTATCTCAAGCTGATGCTCGCGATTCACAAGAAGAAGCTGCCGCTGGGGATCTACGGGTCGATCTCCTACGAACGGACCAAATTCGTACCGACGCTGCTCGGCAAGTCAACCACCTACGGCAAGCTCACGCTGTTCGACGCCAATACGGCGGTGGTTGGAGAGCTGGTCTATCCGATTGCCCCGCCGCTCGATCTCATGCTCCGGGTTACGACTACGGTGCTGCATGATTCAGCCGGGAACGTGGTCTACGACTCAAACGGCAATCCGAAGTTCATGCCCTCGGTCAGCATTGAAACGCGCATAGGGTTCTAGTAATCTAGAGCCCTGATGCCCGACGAAAGTCAAAAGACCGCCGCATGTATCCACCTCCTCCGCGACGAGGTTGCACGCAAGATCGCCGCGGGAGAGGTGATCGACCGGCCCCAATCGGTTGTCCGCGAGCTTCTGGACAACGCGCTCGACGCCGGTGCGCGGAACATTCAGGTTCGCCTCTCCCGCGGGGGAACCGAGAAAATTCGCGTCGTCGACGACGGCGACGGAATGGTCCGCGAAGATCTCGATCTCTGCTGGCTCGCCCATGCCACCTCCAAAATCGAATCAGAAGATGACCTTCTCAATGCCCGTTCGCTCGGCTTCCGCGGCGAGGCCCTCGCGAGCATAGCGACCGTCTCGCGGCTCGAGATAGTGAGCAACCCGGGCGAGGCGCGTGAGGAACAGGCAGGGCGACTTCTGGTGCACGGCGGGCGGAAGATCGCCCTCGAACCGTGGCGCGGGCCGAAAGGCACGAGCGTCGAGGTGGCCGAGCTTTTCTACTCGCTGCCGGCAAGAAAGAAATTCCTTAAATCGGCAGGCGCCGAAACCTCCATGTGCAGGCTCGTCGTCCTCGACCGGGCGCTCGCCTTTCCGGAGGTGGCCTTCCGCTACTTCACCGACGAGAACCTGAAGGCGTTCTACCCTGCTGCGGCGGATCAACGCGAACGGATACTGCAGATTTATCCCGAGGTAGTGCACGCCGATTTTCTCAAGAGCATTTCAGGATCCGGCCAGGGTTTCAGCTTCGAGATCGTTCTCGAGACCCCCGATGTCTTCCGGACCGACCGCAAGCACATTCAGACCTTCGTCAACAGGCGGCGTATCTGGGACTTTGCCTTCGTTCAGGCGCTGGAGTACGCCTATTCAGGTTACCTCCCCGGAGGCCGCTTCCCGGTGGCATACCTCTTTCTGGAAGTGGACCCGCAGCTCGTTGATTTCAACATCCATCCTGCGAAGCGGGAGGCACGCTTCCGCAATATGCCCGACATGCATCACCGCATCGTGGAGGTCACCGCCTCATTTCTCGCAGCTCACGCGCGGCGCTCGGCCTCACACGGCGGGACCGGCGCACAGAACGTTGCCGAGCGAGCCGGTTCCGGCGCGGCCCAGGAGGCGCCGGCTCCATCCGGGCGCACGCTCTTCGAAGGATACCGTGAACCGGCCTCCGGCGCCCGGGGCCGCAGCGACCAGCCTGCCTTCGACCTCAGCCGCCGCTTCCGGCCGGATCCGGACTCGAACAGCGGAATCCGCTACATGGGACAGATCATGGGTCTGTTTCTGGTCGCCGAAATGGGAGACCGACTGCTCCTGGTCGATCAGCACGCAGCGCACGAACGGCTTCTGTACGACAGGTTCATGTCGGGCGGTCCGGTGCAGCCGCTGCTCGTTCCTCTCGAGGTCGAGCTCGAACCCGAGCAGTCACTCGTTGTTGCGGATCACCGGGAAGAACTCCTGCTGCAGGGTATCGATATCGAACCGGTTGATGGAGACGGCGACGGATCCCGCTGGCGGATCACATCGGTGCCCGCGCCTCTATCCGGCGCGCTCAGGGCGCTCGTCGGGGGGCTTCAGGGACTGCAGGCGGGCAGCGAGGGTATTGTGAATCAGGTCTATGCAACGATGGCGTGCAGAAGCGCCGTGATGGACGGGGACGCGGTCGACGCGGTCACCGCGATGACGCTCATCGAGAACTCGCTCCGGCTGGAGAATCCTCGGTGCCCTCACGGCCGGCCCATCTGGCACGAGCTCAGCCGCGAGCGCCTCTTTCAGCTGGTCGG
>CAZNYW010000020.1:9404-32330 GCA_964577375.1 uncultured Spirochaetales bacterium
CGCATCCCGTAGCTTCTGACCCGGCGCCGGCCGTGTTACGGCCGCCAGTCGCTAAAGCCCCGAGAGCAGCTTCTCGACGTCGGAGCGGTGGGGATAGCTGGGATCCCGGTCGATCAGTTTAGTGAGAATCGCCTTCGCTCCCGCCTTGTCGCCGGTTGCGATCAGCACCTCGCCCATGCGGTGGTATGCTTCCCAGTAATTCGGATCGATCTTCATGAGCTCGATGAGCGCCTGCTGGGCGTCGCTGTACTGCTTGCTTCCGATGTACGCGAGCGCGAGATGATAGCGCATCAGCGTATCGTTCGGCTTCTTGGCAATCGCCGCCTTGTAGTGGGCTATGCTCTGCGAGTAGAGCTCCTTGTGCAGGTAGACATTCCCCAGGTTGTTATTCACCTCTATGGAGTCCGGCTCGATCTTCGCGGCTGCAAGCAGGAAGTTGAGCGCCTGATCGTACATCTTCATGTCGTCGAGGACCTTTCCCAGCTCGACCATAGCCTTGGAGTAGCTTGAGTCCTTCTGGATCGCCGTGGTGAGCGACGTCACCGCATCGTTCTCGTTGCCGAGAGCCTCCTGGATCTGTCCCTGCAGATAGTAGTACTGCGCCTCGTCACCCTTCTGCGAAATTGCCTTCTGAACGTAGGGGAGCGCCTCCTGAGGCTTCTTCTCGTCGAAGAGCACCAGGCCGAGATTGTAGTTGTTCGCAGGATCACTCGAATTGAGCGATACCGCCCGCTGGAAGGCGCTTTCCGAAGAGTCGAGCTTGCCCATCTGATAGAAGGCCTGGCCCAGCCGGAACTGGTAGATGGCGGAGCTTGAATCGTACTGGACCGCCTTCTGGAGCGCGGTCACCGCATTGTTGACGTCGCCGTTGTCGAGCAGAATGGAGCCTATCCGGTACTGCGCTCGCGCGTCATGCGGCTTCACCTGTGCGGCGAACTGAAAGGACTTCAACGCGCTCTTTGAGTCCTTGAGGGTAAGATTGGTGATGCCCAGGTTGTAGTAGGCGTTGTCGATGTAGGGATTGAGCCGGACGCAGTTCTCATAGGAGTTGCGCGCATCTGAATACTGGCCCGCACGGTACTGCGCATTCCCGAGCGCAAAGAGCACGTTGGCGTCATCGGGGTTGAGCCGCGCCGCGTTCTTGAGCTCCTTTATGGCCTCATCGTAGAGCTCGGTCTGCTGATAGACCTGCCCAAGCGTATAGTGCGGTTCCCACAGATTGGGATCCTTGGCAATCGCCTGGTTCGCGAGCTGGACCGCCTTCTGCAGCTTGGCAGAGTCCTTTGGGTCCTCGAGAAAATAGGAGCGCGCAAGCTTCGAGAGCGCCGGCGCGTAGTCCGACTGCAGCGACAGCGCGTCATTGAAGCGCTGTCGGGCGGTGGAGAAGTCCTTCTTGTCCATCGCAGCGACACCCTGGTCCATGAGGCCGGAGATCTTCTGCTGTTTGGCGCGCTCCTGGGCATTCAGCTCCGCGAGGCGTTTCGCCTCGGCATCCTTCTGCTGCTGCTCGAGCTGCTTCTGCCGTTCGGCCTCCGCCTGCTTCTGCGCGGCAAGCTGTTTCTGCACCTCGAGCTCCGTCGCGACCCGTTGCGCCTCCGCTTCCTTGGCCTTTGCCTCCGCCTCCTTTGCACGCGCAAGGGCATCCGCCTCCTGTGCCTTGAGCGCCGAGGCCTGCGGATTCTGGTTCTTGAGGTCCGAACCCAGCTGGTTCAGCGAATCGCGCAGCTGCTGATTCTGCTGCTCGAGCTGCGAAAGCTGCTGTTGCTGCTGTGCCTGATCTGCGGCTTTTTTCGCCGCCAGCACCTGATCCTTGAGCTTCTTCGCATCCTGATCGGACGAGTTCTGGATCAGAAGCTGATCGAGCAGATCGAGCGCGCGCTGATATTCCCCGTTTTTCAGGTAGTCGGATGCGAGCGCGAGCTTGTTTTGGCGTACCGTATCGGAGCTGCCGGAACCCCTGCCGGCGAAAAACACGATGCCGCCCGCAACCAGGAGCAGTGCGAGCACGCCCCCCGCGACGGCCAACATGAACCGCTTATTCATCGGTCCTCCTGTGATGGTGAGCCGGCCCTGAGATTCCGTTCGGCGCCGGCGAAGCATTGATCATGGTGCTATATCGAGCGGCTCGGATTTGTTTTCGAGCTGGGCGTTGCCGCCCGAAAGATTTTTGGTGTCGCTTGACGCGGTGTTAAGTGAATTGAGGACGCTGTCGAGGACCGCCTTCCGACGAGCCTCCTCCTCGGCCTGCTTCTTTTTTGCCTCAGCGACACGCTGCTGCTCGGCGTCGACCTCGCCCTTGAGCAGCGAGATCATCTTTTCGATCGAGCTCTGCTGTGGATCATCGGGCTTGAGTCCGAGATAGGTCACGTAGTCGCTGATCGCCGCCTCATACTGTTTCGTCTGAACGCGCACGTTGGCCCGGTTGAGAAAGGGCGCCGGAAAGGATCTGTTCAGGTCGATCGCCTTGCTGTACATCTCGGCCGCCTTATCGTTCTGTTTCATCGCGAGGTAGTTGTTCCCGATGTCGTAGTAGAACAGTGAACGGTCGGCGCCCGGAACGTTGAGCCCGCGCGTCAGGACGTTGATTGCCAGGTCGTGCTGGCCGAGCTGCTCGTAGCAGATACCGAGGTAGAGGTAGATGCGGTCGTTGCCCGGGTCATCCTGGAGTGCGTTCTCCAGAAGCGCTGCCGCCTCGCGTGGTTTGTTCTGAAGGAACAGATCCTGTCCCTGCTCGAGGAGCGACTTGGCGAAGAGCGGCATCGGAGAGAGGCTGACAAGCAGGATCAGCGAGTACACAATCAGTCTAATCGCTCCAAAACTACGCGCATTCCTGGTTTGACACCGGCGCGCAAAGACATTAATCTGTGCCTTAGATTCATGGAAAACAGGTGGTGGGCGATTCATGCCGCTAATTGTCATTCTCATTGTAATACTCGGTATCGCGGTAGGAGTCTTTACCGTTTTCATTGTCCGCTGGGTAATCGCCCCCAAGAAGATCGAGTCGCTTGCGAATCTGGTGAAACAGAATCGCACCGCCCCCGCCATCAAGCTGGCGAAGCGGATCGTGGTTAAGGAACCCCGAAACACCGATGCGCATTACTTCCTCGGCCTTGCATATCTGAGCGAGCGAAAACCTGAACTTGCACTGATGGAGTTGAAAACAGTCAACCAGATTGGCCTGTTCGTCGGGTACTGCAAAGAGGTTCCCTTCAGAAAAACCATAGCAGATTTATACGCAAAATTCAACCAAACCGACGAAGCTCTCAAAGAATACCTGCTTCTGATGAAAATGGAGCCGTCGAACGCCGTCTACTACTATCACGCGGGACGACTGTTCGAGGACCGCAACCGCACGGACAAGGCCGTGCAGTTCTACAAGAAAGCAATCTCTCTCGATGAGCGGCACGGCGAGGCGCACTTCAGGCTGGGGCGCATTTTCTATCGCGCCAAGCGCCCCGTAGAGAGCCGCTCGGAGCTCATTCAGGCAATCCGCTTACACCCGGAGAACGGAGAGGCACACTACTACCTCGGCCGCATCGAGAAGGATGCTCACGACTACATGGCCGCGCTCAGCTCCTTCGAAAAGGCATCCAAGGACTCTGCCTACAAGGTGAAGTCTCTGGTCGAGCGCGGCGCCTGCTACCTGAGCATGAACAACATCGACAGGGCGACCACCGAGCTCGAACGCGCGGTCAGCCTTTCCACCGACGACGCCTCCCAGGACACCCTCTACGGACGCTACTTTCTTTCCATCTGTTATGAACGCTCCCGAAATATCGAGGGCGCGCTCGACCAGTGGGGGAAGATCTATTCGCGAAAGCCGAATTTCCGGGATGTAGCCGAGAAGCTGAGCCGGTATCAGGACGTCAACACAGACGATCACGTCAAAGACTTTCTCACCGCCGGCCAGGATGAGTTTCTGGCCATGTGCAGATCGGCCACGACCGCTCTCGGCCTCAACGTCCGAGATACCTCACCGCTCCGCGACGGCTGCCAGTTCGTTGCCGTCGAGCCGCAGAACAAGTGGCGCAACACCCGTGCGCTGCCGACCCTCATCCGCTTCCTGCGGGTAACGGATCTGGTCGATGAATCGACTGTGCGCTCGTTTCACGAGGAGATGAAGAAGCTCAACATCACCCGGGGAATCATCGTTTCGAGCTCCGGATTTTCGCGGCTTGCAATGGATTTCGCTGAGTCACGCCCCGTCAATCTGTACGACAAGGACCGCTTGCAGTCGCTTCTGCAGCAGGCGGGTTCCCGGTGACGCCTCTCGCGAAAGATTCGCCCGCGACGGAGTCACGCGCGACAGGGTCGCAGTTGTGAAAATCCTCTGCGTCTCGGACCACATCGATCCGCTCGTTTACAGTACCCGGTTGAAGGAGCGCTTCGGCGAGGTGGACATCGTCCTTGCCGCAGGCGACCTTCCGATGGAATACCTCGGGTTCATCGCGAGCAGTCTGAACAAACCTCTCTACTTTGTATTCGGAAATCACAATCTCAAGCAGTCTGCCCTGTTCAAGAATAAGAAAGGTGCCTTTCCGCCCGGCGAGCTCATGCCGCATCCCGCCCTGGACAACTACTTCGGCTCGACCTACATCGGCGGGAGAATTGTCAGAACTCGTCAGAGAATATTGATAGGTGGCCTCGGCGGTAGTATGCTCTATAACGGCGACGAGAATCAGTTCACGGACTTCCAGATGCTGGTGAAGGTGGTGCGGCTGATTCCCAGACTGCTCTGGAACAAGCTGATCTACGGGCGGTATCTGGATATTCTGTTGACGCATGCGCCGCCACGCGGCATCCATGACAAGTCGGATCCGTGTCATACAGGATTCAAGAGCTTCCTGTGGTTCATGAGAAAGTTCAAGCCCCGTTTCCTGCTGCACGGGCATATTCATCTGTACGACATGAATGCGCAGCGGGTCACGGTGTATCATCAAACTACAGTCATCAACGTGTACGATCACTACGTTCTTACCCTGCCCGGGATAGAGCGGGAAGAGCCTCCGGCAATTGCCCTGAAATCGGAGGACCGGAACGACACAGACGAAACGAAACGGGAGTCGGAGGACGTCCGAAAAGCAGAACCATGAGTGCGTTTATTGACCAGGAAGCGAGCCAGGATTTCAACAAGGCTCGCGGGCAGGAAACCCTGTCCAGGATTATGAGCCTTCTGAACCCTTCCGGCGAAGAAATGCTGTCGCTGCAGGAGGTGAAGGATCTGTTGCGCCCGAAGAGCGAAACCTACCGCGGAATGCAGGTTGTTCCCATAGACCGCATCGTGGGCAGTGAGGGGCGATACCGCGATTTCAACCGAAGGTTCCTTCCAAAACACGAGTATCTTCGCAGCCGCTGGACTCGGGTAGACAAGGCGCATCTGCAGTCTATCATTCTGCCCGCGATCAAACTCTACGAAATCGGCGGCGTCTATTTTGTACGCGACGGCAACCACCGCGTTTCGGTCGCCCGTCAGCAGGGCGTGCAGGCGATCGATGCGGAGGTGGTATCGCTCGGTTCGGAGATCACGCTTCACCCCAACATGGGCAAGCAGGCGCTTCTGCGGGCGGTAATCGACTACGAGAAGGCCCGCTTCTACGAGCTTACCCGCTTCGACAAGCTGATCCCGGACTACGACCTCATTTTTACCGCGACCGGACGCTACGATGAGGTGGTCCAGCATATCTACGGTCACAAGTACTATATCAACCAGCACTACCAGAACGAGATTCCGCTGGAAACCGCAGTTATCTCCTGGTTCAACAACGTCTACAAGCCCATTGTGGACATCATCGAGCACGAGGGACTGCTGCACCGCTTCCCGGGCCGAACGCTTGCCGACCTGTACGTCTGGATAGTCAAGCACTGGCACGAGCTGAAAGAGCGGAACGGACAAAATGTGCCCATCAAGGACGCAGCGATGGACTTCTCAGTTCGTTACGGCAAGGACATGGGGACCCGGATCCGTGAAGGCCTGCGCCGTATCTTTCGAAAAACGCCGCAGGACGGCCGGAATACCTAGTACGGATAGGGGCCCGACACCAGCTCGACACGATCGTGCTCGTCGAATACATGCACGTACAGATCGAGTCTGCGCTCCGGCTCGGCAGTTCTGCCGGTTATGACCGATATCGGAACAGTCCCCGGTGAAACAGTGTGTCGGGCGGTGAAGGAGCCGGCAGGGTCCAGGGCTGTAACCGTAACGGTCGGAAAGCTGCCGGAGACGACGACCGAACGGTCCCTGACCACCAGGCCCGGAAACGGCAGCGCTGCGGTCTTCAGAGCCGCCTGGTCCAGCACGAAGGTGCGCTCGTCACGTGAGCCTGCAAGGTCTTCCAGCACAACCCGGTATTCGCCGCGCGGAAAAGCCGAACCATCCGCCATTATCACGTCGTTGCTCCCGATCCACTGCTGATTGTGGTCCTGACGCCGCTCCCATGTGTCGGGAGTAAGCGTCCACACAAGATGATTCCTGTCGTTTATGAGATAGAGACGCGAAATGTCGGAAAATCCGTCGTCGTCCTCGGCCTGAACGAAGAAGGACAGCTGTTCGTAGCGTGCGTTGAGAGTCCGGTTGTCGACCACCGACAGCATACGATAGATGCCGGCGATTCTCGGCGGCGCACCGGTGCAGGAGATCATCAGGAGCGTGCACGCTGCCGTGACACTGCAGGCAAAGACGCGCACGGACCTCCACGAAAAGGCGGACCGGACCGCCCTGAAAAAGCCACGCATAGCCTATCTTCGCCGATTGGCGGCCTCCCGGCAAGCGGGGTACGGCTGTAGCCGACAGCCGGCGCCCCTGATACATTGACATGAAGGAGACCACTGTGGCAGACCCGGAAAGGACGGAATTGCTCGAGCTCGCCCTCGCGGCCGCCGAAACCGCGAGCAAGGCTCACCTCGAGATTGCGGAGGCCGGCTTCTCGGTCTCGACGAAGAGCGTCCGGCACGACCGGGTTACCGACGCCGATTTCCGTGCAGAAAAACTGGTGGTGGAAGCGGTCCGGGCGCGGTATCCGGATCACAATATCGTCGCCGAAGAAAACTCCTACAGGAAGACCGGATCGCCGTGGTGCTGGTACATCGATCCCCTCGACGGCACGGTCAACTACTCTCGCGGCATCCCCTACTTCAGCGTCTCGATCGCCGTGGCGCACGGTGACGAGCTGATCGCCGGCGTGGTACGCGATTCGACCAGTGGGGACACCTACGCGGCGGTGAAAGAGGGCGGCGCATTTCTGAACAACCGGCGAATCTGGACGAGCAGGACCGACGAATATGAGGATGCGATCCTCATCAGCGGATTCTTCTACACAAACGCAGAGGCCACCGCCGAGAACCTACGTACCATCGAGCGCTTCTTCGAGAAACGGGTGATCTCGATACGGAGGATGGGTTCGGCGGCGCTCGACCTCTGTCAGGTCGCCTGCGGACGGGCGGACGCATTCTGGCAGTCCCGTCTCAATCCGTGGGATTTTGCCGCCGGAAAGCTGATCCTGGAGGAGGCCGGCGGACGGGTGACCGACGAAAAGGACCGGCCGGTTCCGCTCACTGACGGGTACGTCGTTGCCACCAACGGACTCTTCCACGCAAAGGTGCTGGAAACTATCGGCCGATGATCGTCAGATTCGACGGTAACGGTCGACGGTTTCGGCAAATTCCGCGCGAAGCGCAGCAGCCGCGGATTCTGCCAATGGATCGGGCTCGAAGAGTCCGGCGGATTCAACCATTTCGTCCGCTGCCTCTGAAAGGTTTCCGTATTCTCCGGCGGCGACTGCCTGGAGCATCGCGGTGCCCAGAGCGGCGGCCTCCGGGCAGCTCATACGCCGAACGGGTCTTCCGGTGACATTCGCCTTGATCCGGCACCAGAGGTCGCTCTTCGCCCCTCCGCCGAGCGATCTGATCTCTTTGTAGGGAGTGCCGATCGCCTCCATTTCGCCGAGAAGCAGCTCCACGACGAGGGCAAGACCTTCGAGGACCGCGCGAACCAGGTGTCCGCGGGTGTGCGAGAGCGTAAGCCCACTGAAGCCGCCCCGCAGCGCCGGGTCGAAACGCATGGTGCCGGGACCACCCATGAAGGGCAGAAAGGTGAGCCCGTCACAGCCAATGGGCACCTCGCCTGCCGCCTGTGTAAGCAGGTCGTAGGGATCGCGCCCTGCTTCCAGCGCAGCATCGCGCAGCTCCGGGAAGAGCTCGTCCTTCATCCATTTCAGGCTCATTCCGCCGGCCGGGGTCCAGCCGGTTACCAGGTAGTGGTCGGGCACAGCATGATACTGAAGCGCCAGGGTGCGCACGGGCCGTTCCGGATAGCCCCCGAGGGTCCCGGAGACGACGAGTGCGGCGCCGGTAGTCTCGGTCGCGATTCCCGGCAGGACGCTTCCCGCTCCTGCCATTGCCGCAGTCTGGTCCATCGCGCCGGTCACCGCAACGCATTCGACCGATACGCCGAGGGCGGCCGCCGCCGGGCCGGTCAGACGTCCGACCATGGTACCCGGCTCGACCAGCCGGGAGAGAAGCTCCGTCCGGATGCCGGCGGCAGCAAGAGCCTGGTCCCACCACCGCTTGTTCCGGATATCGAGCATGTAGGAGGAGGTGTAGAGGGAGTACTCACCGACCTGTTCTCCGGTGAGCCTGAAAAGAATGTAGTCCTCCACCAGGAGCAGCCGGCGGGTCCTCTCAACCGACCGCGGCTCGTTCCTCGTCAGCCAGAGAAACTTCGAAAGGGGCCAGCTTGCGGAAAGCTCGATCTGTCCTGTGGGATTCCGGCCGGCGAGAATTGAGTCGAGCTCCTTCGCCTCCTTTGACGCCCGCATGTCAAGCCAGACGATCGCCTTCCGTACCGGTTCGCCGCGCTCGTCCAGAAGTATGATGGTTTCACCCTGGCTGCAGACGCCGACCGATCTGATGCTCTCCGGTTCGACGCCGGCATCCCGGACCGCATTGGCGACCGCGCCACGCGCGCATTCCACACTTGCACGCCAGTAGATCTCAGGGTCGAGCTCCGCCCGGTCCGGTGCGGGCGTTTCGAGCCTGTACTCCTTCGAGCACATGCCAAGAAGCGCGCCGGCCCCTGCTCCGGCCCCCGCAAAGAGCGCCGCCTTGACTGATGTCGTTCCTACATCGAGCGAAAGGTAGTATTCCATGCGCCCTATTCGGTATCCCGAACGGCCCGGATTCCCAGAAGCGCGCAGATGTGCTCGAGCTCCTGCGCGTAGTCTCCGAACACCGCAGCAAAGTGCTGCGATTGTACGTGGTCGAGCACCCTGCGGACCGGGACGTCGGGGTAGAACTGCACGCTCGGCCAGGAGGGAAGCGGCACGCCCATCTCGACCCACTGCGGCGGGGTGCGCCCCTCTCCGGTGACTATGTGCATGCGGTAGCCGTCGGCGTCCTCCGAAAGACAGGCCAGAGTCAGCCGTCCGGTCTTCATCCGGGAGCAGTGCGCGAGCCCGTCGAGCAGCACGGTGGAAACACTCTTGATCTGCGGCTTCCCTTCGATGAGCTGGTCGGGGATCATGCCGTCGACGCCGAGAAGTATCCAGTCCGGATGGTGCTCGTAGTGCTCGAGAAAGGTGGTGATCTTCCCGGATACCCACTTCAGCATGAGCTCGGCGACCAGGTTGCCCACGTCGTTCTCATCGACGTAGGGAATGCCCTCCGAAGCGACGAGCGAAGAGGGAACGCTGTGCACAGCGCCCATCTCGAGGGCGATGCCCTCGACGCACTTGTAGGAGAAGGCGGAAAAATTCTTCTCGCGGCAGAGGTCCACCGTCGCCATGTACATTCTCACCGCGCGATCGATCACCTCGTCCTTCGGTCTTCCCAGAGGATATTCCCAGCCGGCGGTCTTTTCTGCGACGGTCCTGCGCACCCGTTCGGGATCGAGTGCGTCCATTCGCCGGTCGAGCTGAAGCATGTCCACCGACTCGACCTCGGGTCCGATCCTGTCCCGGAGCAGGGTGACGTTGTATCCGGTCGAATAGAGCCCCATGTCGTTGAAGCCGACCATACCCACGCGTGCGCGGCGCAGCTTCTTCACGGTCCGGGCGGCGCGGCCGAACTTCAGGATGCCGTCCACGTCCATCGGCGAGTCGGGCGGATTGAACAGATAGACGAACCTGAAGCCCCAGCGCTCGAGCGGATATCGCAGCGCGGTCGAGCCGGCACCACCGGCCGGCGAGATCAGCGTCTCCCCGTCGGTAAATCCCCCGAAGCTGTAGAGCACGAGCGGCACATGGCGGAACTCCATCAGTACCCGGATGACGCCGCGGTAGTCGATCCAGTTGATGATGTTTGCAATGAGGAAATCCCAGTCACCCGAGCGGAGCTCCCGGATCGCCCGCTCGACCTCCTCACCTTCCCCGAAGACCGGATCGGTGGCCGCAAGCTCGATGCCTGCGTCCCGGAGCTGCTTTTCCGCGCGGGCGCTGATCGACTTCAATCGTGCAGGCTCGTAGAAGGAGGTGCCGAACGAGACATACCCCGCCTTTAGTGGATCCATTACCGCATCTCTCCTTGTTTCAAAGGGTGCGCAGTGCGCCGTCGATCTTCCCGATGAGGAAGTCGACCATCTCCCAGGTTGCCGTAACCGGCAGCTTGGTGAGCGCTGCCGGCGGCGCCTTGACCTTGTACGCCTGTGAGCTGATATCTATGCACTCATCATTGAGCGTCCGGACGAACCTTTTCACGGCGTCCTCGCTTCGAAAGTAGATGGAGGAGAGGTGACGGAGCCCTTCGATCCGGTCCACCTGGGCCGAATAGCGGGCTGCGAGGCGCTGAAGCTCCTCGTGATAGTAGGTGCCGAGCTCCCGCAGATAGGTCCGGTTCGCCCGAACGAACGCCATGGTGACAAGGTAGTAGAGCGAGGCGAGCTCCTCCTGGCCGTTGGTGACGAGAGCGCCGAACTGGTTGAGATTGTCCATCGGGGCGGCGGCGAGAATGCGCGAGGCCGGCACGTTGCCGCCGGGAAACCCTTTTCCGACCGAAACGAAATCCGGCGCCAGTCCGTATTCACGGAACAGAAAGAGGTCGGGCGACCACATGCAGGACTGAATCTCGTCGACGATCACCGGAATGTCGTGCCCGGCACAGATCCCGTAGGCGGCCTGCAGAAACTCCTCAGTCAGCAGCACAGCGCCGTAGTTCATGAGAACGATCTCGTGAAAGAAACCTGCAACCTTGTACCGACCGCGGTCGTACGTTTCCACCGCCGACTGAAAGGAGCGGATGTCGTTGATCCCGACAGGACGAACGAGGAATATCTCCTCGTCGTCGAGCCGCCGCCGGAGGTCCGGCCAGAGGCCGCGCATCATCTGCGTGAGAATGGTGGTTCCGTGATAGTTCGCCTCTAGTCCGCCGTTGTAGTCACCGACCACGAGGAAGACCGGGACGCGGCCCTCATATTCGGGCCGGTCATGGGCGTCGTCGAGCTGATAGAACCGAGCCAGCATCATCTTGAGCGCCGCCTCCACGGCGAGGCTCCCGGTTTCGAGGTTGATCACCCGGTTCAGCACGTGCGGCTCGCCGCTTTCCAGGACACGGGTCAGACCGACTGCATCGTTCTGCGCGAGCCCTGCGGCGGAACGGATCAGCTCCTGCTCGAGAGTGCGCGTGATGTGGCCGCGGGTGTTGTTGTGCGTGACGTTCGAGATGCCGAGCCCGGCCGCCAATTCAACCAGCCGGTAACCGGGAAATCCGTGACCGAGCGAGGCGTGATAGTGCTCGCTTTTGGAGACAAGATAGAGCCTTCCATCCTCGCCTATACGCGCGAATCCGTATGCACCGAGCGGAGCCGCCGATACGCGCGTGGCACCGGAGAACGATGCAGTTCCTGCTCCCTGCGCCGAAGAGTCGAAGGGGGTTGAAACCCTCCGGCCGACCTTGCCGACGAGCGAATTGCACCGCTCGATGTAGCTCTCCGGCAGGAAGTCGACCTTGCTCGCGGCTCTGCCGCGAAGCGAGGCAGGATCCTCTCCGGTAAGGAAGGCGCGGGCGTCGCAGACCGTCGAAAGGTAGTCGTCCCCCAGGAGATCGGCGAGTCCGAGCTTCGGCGACCGGAGGTTGGTGACCCGTCTGGCACCTGCTGATTCGACGCTTCTGCTCACGTATTTACCTCGCGCTCATTTTATGGCAGTCTGATCATATGGATCATGCTATTCCGACTGTAACGCTCATGTCAAGCATATCGTGCGCATTTCGATCAAGATTGGTGGAGGTCCGAAGCCAGTGACCCGGAAGGAAGAACGCACCATGCGTCTGCTCGAGCTGCTCAAGGCAAGGGGTCGCGTGGACGTAAAAACGGTCGCCGAAGAACTCGAAGTCTCCCAGGCGACGGTACGCCGGTTTTTCGGCGAGCTCGAGGCACAGGGCAGCGTTATCCGCACTCACGGCGGCGTTCAGCTCACCGTCCGTCCCGCGCAGGAATACTCCTTCTCCCGTCAATCCGGTACCCGCGTCCGCGAGAAGACCGCAATCGGCGCTGCCGCAGCGGACCTCATCGCAAGCGGCGACCGCATCTTTCTCGACTCAGGCAGCACCGTCATGAAGCTCGCCGAAGCGCTTGCCATGCGGCTCGACTCCGGCAGAATAGAACGGCTGGTGATCGTAACGAACTCACTCAATGTGGCAGACCTTCTCGGCGCGAGGGCGACCGTAATCCTCGTCGGCGGTGAGGTCCGCATGGACCGTCGCGACGTCTACGGGCCGATGGCCGAGCGCGAGCTTTCGCGGTTCCGGGTTTCGCGCGCGATGCTCGGCGCCGATGCAATCGATCTCGACAAGGGCTTTCTGACCACCGACGAGCGAACCGCCCGAATGGACGAGATCGTCATTGCCGGAGCCGACCAGGTGTTCGTCCTCGCCGACTCGCAGAAATTCTCACGCGACGGTTTCATCAGCTATGCGCCGCTCAGGGCAGCCCGCTCGATCTACACCGACGGGGAGCTCGACTCTGCGGTCCGCAGGCGCTTCGAGGAGGCCGGCGCCCGGATTACGCTCGCGCCGGAAACCCGCCACCCCTACTGACCTTCGTCGGTCCGGAAACTCGCGCCTGCCTCCGAATAACGGCGGCGGGTCTCCGCCGGAAGCTCGTCGTCGGTTATTACCGCGTCAACTTCGTTCAGCCCCGCGAAGCTTACGAAGGATGCCCGGTCGAACTTCTCCGAGTCCACCAGCACGTAGGACGCGTCCGCGCGCTGCATAATGAGCTCCTGCATCCGCGAGGTGCGCTCGTCGGTGGTGGTGAAACCGGCATCGATGCTCACCGCGTCGGCGCCGAAAAAGGCCTTCCCCACATGAAACATTTCGATGATCTTCTCGGCGAGTGAGCCGCACACATCACGTCTCTCCACCCTCACCTCGCCGCCGATAAGGATCACCTTGCACCAGCTTGCCAGCGTGTCGATATGGGTGAACGAGTTGGTCAGCACAATCACGTTCTTCAGCTTGCCGGTCTGCAGCCTCACCGAGAGCGCCTCGGCAAGCTTGAGCACGGTGGTACCCGAATCCAGGAAGAGCCGGTCGTTGTCGGAGACCAGGCTCGCAGCCCTGTTGCCAATGACGGTCTTCTGGACGCTGCGGTGGGCCGCAGAGACCCGGTAGGAATAGTCGTGGGTGATCTGAGGCGAAAGCTGCACCCCGCCGTGAACGCGGATTACCTTGCGCTCCTGCTCCGCCTGGGCAAAGAGCCGTCGAACGGTCGCCTCGGAAATGGAAAGCTCGCTCGACACACTTCCGACATCGACCCGCTGTCTGTGCTGAAGCATTTCCACAAGCTTGATGATACGAACTTCGGTCTTCGTCATCTGCTGCGTCCTCCCACCGTTCCGGCTGCCGCTTCACCTATTCTAATTCAACGGTCGGTTCTCATGCAACAAAGAGTGACGGAAGCACGCGTCGTTTTGTACATCGCATTGATCAGTATAATCACTTTTCGACCCGAATATTGACACTTCGATCATTCCCCTATAATGATGGTTCTGTGAACACGTCCACATCAGCTGAAATCAGAACCAAGCTCGAGCGCGTCCGCGGCTTCATGCGCAGGCAGAGTTACCACGCGGTGCTCCTCATGCAGGAGCCGAGCTTCTCATGGATAACCGGCGGCGGCTCCGATCCGGTCGAGCGCACCAACGAGGCAGGCAGGGCCTTCGGCAACGTCCTCGTCACCCCGGAGCGCGCCTACCTCCTTGCAAACAATATTGAAATGCCGCGGATCGCCGCCGAAGAAATTCCAGCAGGAATCTTCGAGCAGCTCCCCTATTCCTGGATAGACGAGACGCCGGAGCTCGTGGTGCGCCGGGTGGTCGGGAGCAAGCCGTTCGCCTCCGACACACGAATCGAGGGTGCGATCTATGAAAAGGAGCGGCTTTCCGCGCTCCGCATGCCGCTCCTTCCCGTCGAAATAGAACGGTTCCGGGATCTCTGCGTCGACACGGCCATGGCGATGAGCGCCGCGATCTCTTCGGTGGAGCCCGGAATGACCGAAACGCGCATCGCTTCCAGGGCCGGCTACGAGCTTCTCTCCCGCGGCACATTTCCCACCCTGATTCTCGTCGGCACCGACGAGCGGATCTTCCGCTACCGGCACCCGATTCCCACCGAAAAGAGACTGGACTCCTACTGCATGGTGGTGGTCTGCGCACAGAGACAGGGCCTTGTCTCGAGCATGACCCGCCTCGTGCATTTCGGCCCGCTTCCTTCCGAAATCGCCGACAAATACGGCGCGGTCCAGCGTGTCGATGTGGCTCTCGCCGCCGCCACCAGAAGCGGGGCTGCCCTTTCGGAGGTTTTCGAGGCAGCGCGACGCGCCTATCGTGCCGAAGGATTTCCCGAGGAGGAGCGCCGCCATTTCCAGGGCGGCACCTGCGGCTACTACAGCCGCGAGCAGGACCTTACGCCCGATTCGAGCTACGAGGTCCACGAAACCGAGGTGTTCGCTCACAATCCATCCATCACCGGAGTGAAAATCGAGGACACCATGCTTCTGGAAAACGGCACCTGCAGTGTGCTCACCTGCGTCCCGGACTGGCCCGCCGAAGAGGTCTCCTTCGAAGGGCTGACCCTTTCACGGCCCGGTATTCTCGTCAGGTAGCCTCCGCTACTCTATCTGCTGAGCGTCAAATCGCGAGCGCAGGAGCGCGATTGCACGCGAGGCTGCCTCTTCGCCGCTCGCCCTGTCGCCGGCGGTGAAGAAGGCACGAATCACCGCCTTCTCGTTGGTGGATTCCCGGAGGTAGCCCGTGTACCAGCCGTCGGCGAGCCTGATTTTTCCCGGAGTCAGATTGACGCCGCGGCTTATCTGGGTGCCGCCGAGATCGATCCCGTCCGGCGTCGCCGTGACGATCGAGGCTCCTTCGGTCCGGAAGGCGTCGACTATTTCGCCGAGAGCGCGCGTGACGGCCTCCCCGCTCGAAAGCCTGAAGTTGAGCTCGCCGGTCGAAAAGACCCTCGATTCCGCCGCACGCATCTCCGAAAGGAGCTCCGGGCGTTCGTGAACACCCTTGAGGAAACGGAGCGAGGTCACCACCGAGTTTTCGGCATTGATTTCGATTCCCTCGAGACCGAGATGGTGATAGTAGTGCCCGGACTCCTCGGCGGCAAATCGCGCACCGGTGGCTTCCATGTAATCCTTTATCTGCGAGTGTCCGTTCCTGAAAAGAAGCGGCGCTACCGGATACCGGCCCCAGAGCTCCAGGGCGACCGGATTCACCTTCGGATCATAGAGTACCGGTGCCGGACCCTCGTCCGGTCCGCCGAAGCGCTCGCTTCGAAGCACGGCGATCGACGCAAAGCCGGCGCTCAGCATCCCGCTCCCGTCCCCGAACACCAGCCGGTCTCCGTCGCCGTCCACACCGATGACCAGCGGCCCCACCGCGCCTTCCTCCTGCGCCGCCGCTACGGCCACCGCCGCGTCCATCTTTCCGTGACTCGTCGGGTTGGGAGCGCCTAGCGGAAACCGTCCGTCAGGGATGAGGTCAAGCGGCGTCACATCGACTCCGGCGCGGTCGAGCGCCCGGTATATCTCGTCGCCCGCCGCACCGTTCAGCGCTTCGAGCACAACCGAAATCCCGTCGAGCTCACCGTCCGCCACCGGAGCGGCGCGCAGCGAGTAGTCGACGTACTCCCCGGAAACATCGACGATGTGAAGGCGTCCATGCCCGCGCGCCGGAAGCCGCTCGCCGCCGTGAAAGATCTCCCGCACGCGAGTCAGCCCGCCTTCGGGGCCGCAGTCGAGTCCGACTGCGCGGACGGGCGGAACGGTGAACTTGGCTCCGATGTAGCGACCCGGGTTATGAGAAGCCGTGATGGCGAGACCCATTGTTGGTCCGTGCAGGACAGTGGTCCGGTGCGCAAGATAATAGCTCTGTGGAGTGCTGAGCGGGCCGATACAGGCGAAGGTCCGAAAGCCGCCGCCCAGGGCAACCTCCATCGCGAGCTCCATTACGCGGGGACCGGCGAGTCGGGCGTCGCGGGTTATCGTCACATTTTCAACTCCGAGCGACCGGCCATAGATAAGGGCCGACTCGAACAGCCGCCGTACGGCAGCGTCGTCGAACTCGCCCTCTTCCCAGCGGGCATCGTACACCTTTATCGGATCACGTTCTGACATCGACTCTCCGTTGATTGAAACAATCATTCCAGCGCAATTGCGGCGAATATTAGAACAACCGAATGAACATGTCAAGCAAACCACTCGGAAATGAGGGCGGGAGCATACTATGCGAACTGCGCGTCGCCGGGTTATCTTCGGAGGACGTGGGGAGGACAATGCAACAGATCTGGAGCGCACTCGTTCAGTTCCTCGGCAATCCGGTTCACGTGGGTAATAGCGCTCTACCCTTCACACCACTCGACCTGATCCTCCGCTTCCTGCTGCCGCTTATAATCTATTTCGTGATATGGCGGCTGTTGGCGCATCCTGCGCTTCGGTTCATCGTCAGCCTCTCGGTATCCCGGGCAGCGCGCCACCGGATCCTGCGCGGATTCCGCGTCGCCGTCCGCGTCCTGTTCCTGATACTCGCTGTCGTTCTCGCCGCTGCAGTGCTCGGCGCAGGCATGCAGAAGTTTCTCGGCGCCCTCTTCCAGTTTCTGAATCAGCCAATATACACTTCCGGAAACACGCGCATCAGCCTGCTCACGATTGTCCTTGCGATACCGACTATCTACATGGCGTCCTGGCTTTCGAGGATCCTTCGCAGACAGATCGACCGCAACATCCTCTCACGCGTCGCGATGGATCCGGCCAGACGATTCTCCACCTCCAATCTCCTGCGCTACGCCTTCCTTGTGGTCTTCATTCTGGTTGGCCTCTCCATCATCGGAATCGATTTCTCCTCGCTTCTGGTAATCTTCGGCGTGCTCGGCATCGGTATCGGCTTCGGCCTGCAGAACGTGATTGCCAACTTTTTCTCAGGCCTGGTGATATTCGTCTCCCGGCCGATCAAGGTCGGCGACCGGATTCTGGTCAACGGGCACGAGGGCGATGTGGTACAGATTCGCCTGATAGCATCGGTGATCAACACCCTGACCAACGAAACGCTCATCATCCCGAACGCTCAGATCACCAACAACGTCGTCCACAACTACTCCTACGAAGAGCGCCGGATCATCATTGTCAATAGCGTCCAGGTATCCTACCGCTCGGACCTCGATCTGGTGGAAAAGGTGCTCGAGAGGGTCGGCAGCCGAAACCCCTATCGCATCGAAGATCTGGCACCCATGGTGCTTTTTCGCTCGTTCGACGATTCGGGAATCACCGTGGAGCTCCGGACCTGGATAAAGAACGCACAGGAAAAAATGCGGGCGCATTCCTGGGGAAATCACGAAATCTGGCGGGCATTCAAGGACAACGATATCGAAATACCATTCCCTCAGGTGGACGTTCACATGAAAAACGGCTCAATAGAGCCTCCCGTTCAAAATTGAACGATACAAGGCGCCCGCGTTGTGTATATTGTCTGTAGGAGGGACACATGGGAATACTAATCGTCATAGAGGGACTGGTGCTTATCGGACTCGGCATTCTCGGAGTTCAAAGCCGGATCATCCGCAGGCTGCCCGATGCGACGGAAACCATCGCGAAGCTAACCCGCTACCAGGGATGGATCGGCATTGTCGCCGCTGTGTGGGGGCTGATCGATCTGATCTACACCCTTCGATGGATCCCGCTCATCGGGAGAGGCCTGGGCGCGATGTGGATATCGATGTTCATCGGAACGCTCGTGACGCTTCTTCTCGGTGTGCTCTTCGGCTACGGGATGATCCAAAGGAGCGTCCTCGCCAAGGCATCCGAGGATACCCGGGCGAAGGTGGAGAGCCTTGTCGCGCGGATAACCGCGTCCCAGATTCCGATCGGGTTTGTGAGCCTCATCGGAGGCGCTTGGATCGTGGTCTACTATATCATCATCTCGAGTCTGATCTTCGCCAGGTCGCTCGCCGGTTGACGGCTTTCGTCCGCGGCGGCTCGAACCGCCGGCTGCAGGCGGTCGGTTGTCGGCCGCCTGAGGCGAACGCTACTGCTCCGCCCGCGCGGCCGGAATTCCGCGCGGGTGGGTCATATTCGCAGGGTCGAGGATCTCGGCCAGCGCCTCATCGGAAAGCAGCTGCTTTTTTCGAAGAAGCGTGAAAACTCGTTCTCCAGACTGCAGAGCCTCTTTCGCGAGCGCAGCTGCTTCATCGTATCCGATATAGGGAACAAGCGCCGTGACCACTCCGATCGAAAGCTCCACCATGTCGCGGCAGCGCTCGACGTTCGCCGTGATTCCGTCGACGCAGCGGTCGGCGAGCGTCCTGCAGCCGCGTTCTAGGATCTGGACCGATTGAAAGAGGTTGGCCGCGATTACCGGTTCGAACGCGTTCAGCTCGAGCTGCCCGGCATGATCGTCGAGCCCGGCTGGACCGCAGGCAGGTTAATCTCATTGGGCCCCGTGCGCGGCCCGGACGAGAGCAGCCGCAGATCATTGCACACCTTGGAGAGCTTCACGGCAATCCGCTTCAGCAGCCCCGACACCTGAACAAACACCGCGGCATCCGAGGTTGCCTCCACCAGATTCGGAGAGGTTACCAGCGGCAGCCCGGTCACCTCCCTCAGGTGCGAGCACACCCTGTCCACGTAGCCGGGCGGCGTATTGATGCCGGTACCGATTGCGGTGGCGCCGAGATTCATCTCGTACATCAGACGGCTTGCCTCGCCGAGCCGCTCGATGTCCTCACCTAGCGTTACCGCGTAGGCGTCGAACTCCTGGCCCAGGGTCATCGGCACCGCGTCCTGCAGCTGCGTGCGGCCCATCTTCAGAACGCTCGCGAACTCTTCTCCCTTCGCTTCGAAGGAGGCGCGCAGCCTCTCCATCGCGCCGACCAGCCCTGCGACGTATCCTGCAGCAGCGATCTTCACCGCCGTCGGATAGACGTCGTTCGTCGACGTTCCGGCGCCTCCCTGGATGACATCGACAACGAAGTGCTGGTCGAACTGGTTCTCCCGCACCTCCCTGCTTGCCCGGACAATCGCGTCGCAGATTCTGGCGTCGAGAGTTCCCGGGTCCCGGTTCGTCACCGCCGCGGCTGTCACGCTCGATTCGATTGCTCACCAATGCCTCCTCAACTCTTGGGCGCCAACGTTGAAGTGCGCCGCGCCTACCATTATATTTCTACTCGTGAGAATGAACAAACGCTGGTTTCCCATCCTGGCTGCCTCGGCAGCCGTATTAGTTGCATTCGCGGCCGGGCTCTATCTCGGCCGCACCTATGATCCTCCGGTTGCCTCACCCGCAAACCAGACGACCCACCCCACCCCGCCTGACTTTTCGCTCATCCAGGACGCGTGGCACGACATCGACCGCGCATACGTGGACCGCTCGGCAATCAAGTCAACACCGCTCACCTACGGCGCAATTCAGGGAATGGTCACGGCGCTTGGCGATACCGGCCACAGCACCTTCCTCACCCCCGATATGGTGAAGCAGGAGAAGACTCTGACGCGCGGGCAGTATGTCGGTGTGGGTCTCAACATCCAGATGAAGAACGGCGCCGTCACCATTGTGGCTCCCTTCTTTGGATCACCGGCGGACAAAGCCGGTCTCAAGAGCGGGGAGATCATCCGCAAGGTGGACGGAAAGGATATCTCTCAGGAGTCTTTGGGGCAGGTGGTGCAGAAGATAGTCGGCGCCATCGGGACCAAAGTGACGCTTACGATATTCAATCCGGACAACGGGGAGTCGCGGGATGTGACCCTGATCCGGTCGCGCATCGTCCTCCACAACGTTACATGGACGATGATCCCCGGCACCAGTCTCGCGGATCTTCGCATTGCGGAGTTCAGCCAGGGAGTGACGTCTGACCTAAAGAAAGCGCTCACCGCTATCTCGGCGAAGGGAGCGACAGGAATCGTTTTCGATCTGCGAAACAATCCGGGAGGGGTGCTTGATGAGGCTATCGGAGTTGCGAGCCAGTTTCTCTCCGGCGGCAACGTTCTGTTGACCAGGAACGCTTCAGGCGATACCAGGCCGCAGCCGGTAAAGTCGGGCGGGGAGGCGCTCCATATCCCGCTCGCGGTGCTCATCAACAACGGGACGGCAAGCGCGTCTGAAATTGTAGCAGGCGCAATTCAGGATGCCGGACGCGCCCCGCTCATCGGTGAAAAGACCTTCGGTACCGGAACGGTCCTTTCGCAGTTCCCGCTGCCCGACGGTTCGGCGCTGCTCCTCGCCACCGAAGAGTGGCTCACGCCGTCCGGCAGAACGATATGGCACAAGGGAATCAAGCCCGACGATGTGGTTGCGCTTCCGGCCGGCGGCAATCCGCTTCACCCGGACGAATTGCGCCAGATGACCGCGTCGAGCCTTCGCTCGAGCGGCGACGCGCAGATCCTTGCCGCGGTGGACAGGCTCGAGACCAATTCAAAGACGCAATAGCACCTGCGGGGTTACCTTAAGGATATGACGTACCGATCGTTCGGCAGCACCGGTTTGCGGGTCAGTCCTCTCGGGGTCGGGCTCGCCGAGATGGGGTACGGTCTTCGTCTCGACCAGTCCGGTCAGGCATCCTGGATTCTGAACCGGGCACTCGACCGCGGAGTCAATCTCATCGACACAGCAGCCTGCTACGGCATCGGCGAAGAGCTTGTCGGTTTTTCCATCGCGCACCGGCGGTCGGAATACGTACTGTCGACCAAGTGCGGTCACGTTGCCGCGGGGTATCAGGGAGAGCCCTGGACGGCGGCGACAATAACCGACAGCATCGACCGCAGTCTCCGCCGCATGAAGACGGACCACATCGATATCCTTCATCTCCACGGCTGCCCGATAACGGTCATTGAGCGGGGCGAGGCGCTGGAGGCGATGCGCCGTGCGCGGGATCAGGGAAAGGTACGCTTCATCGGCTACAGCGGCGACAACGAGGCGGCCGCGTTCGCAGTCGAGAGCGGACACTTCGAGGTGCTCCAGACCAGCTTCAACCTGGTCGACCAGCGGGCGCGTACCCTGCTCCTTCCGGAAGCGACCGCCCGGGGAATGGGGGTGATCGCGAAGCGGCCTATCGCGAATGCAGTGTGGGGCGCAGACTCCACGCCCGGCCCCTATGCGGACAGCTACTTTGCGCGGGCGATGGCGATGCTCGCCGACGGGCCGCTTGCGGCCGGCAACGGGCACGGGGACTTTTTCGCAGCAGGCGCTGCCGACGGGTCCCGCGCCTCGATCGTGACGGCGCTCGGCTACACTCTCTCCTTTCGCGGCGTGGGAACAGCCATCGTGGGTACTGCCGATTCGGACCACATGACCGAGAACATCCGCCTCCTCGAAGCCGCTCTGAGGCTCTCGCCGCAGATTGTGGGCGAGCTCAACCGGCGATTCGACCGGATCGGAGCCGAGTGGGAGCAGCTTTCCTGACGAAGAAACGCCGGAAGCGGCCCGGGCTTCGACGCCGACCGCGGCGCTGCCATATAACAGTATTTTAATAAGCAATGTTTGGATTTTAAGCCCAGGAACGACGATAATTGAAGTAAATCTTTGTTGAAGGAGGCTATGATGATTCAGCCAGTGAATAATCAGTCCTATCAAGCGCTCCTGAACATGCGCTCGGCGGAAACCGCAGGCGAGCGGGAACACGACGGTGATTCCGATGACGCCACGATGAAGATCGCCGCGGCGCAGCAGAAGACTTCGGTTCTTCCCTACTCACCCGACATGGGAACCAAGGTAAACGTGATGGCTTAGGCCGTTCACGTCTGCTGTGAACCGATTTTGAGGCCGGCATTCGACGGGCAGCCCGCTCGGATGTCGGCCGTCTTTTTGTCGGGACGCCGCTGTGGACGCCGGGCAACGGTGGATCACCGCGCGGGCCGAACTTCCCGCCGAGCGGATCGGGCACAAAAAAGGCGGCCTTTGGTACTGGCCGCCTGTTCGTGCGTGAGTTGAGCTCAGAATCAGTAATTCTTCATTGCCTGAATCTTGCGCTGTTTCTTCAGGAGTTTTCTCTCGAGAGACTTCTTTTTCCGATTCTTGATCGTGGAAGGCTTTTCGAAGTACTCACGCTTCTTCCACTCTCGGATGATACCTTCTTTTTCCACCATGCGCTTGAAGCGCTTGATGGCTTTTTCAAGATTCTCTCCGTCATCGACCTTAATGAACGCGATAGAAATCACCTCCTTTTTCGCAGGATTGCTGCGGCCGACGGGGCCGCCGCTCAGCGTTACGGAGACGGCTTGCCGGTCTGACCCGACACCGAAACCGGTTCATGGAGTATTGTAGCCAAAATACGGGCCTTGTCAACGAGGGGCTGTTTCAGAAGCTCATCGGGATCGACCGGGATGCCATCGACGCGCACCTCCCAGTGGAGGTGGGGGCCGGTGGCGAGCCCCGTCATTCCCACCCGGCCTATAGGGTCGCCGGCCTCGATGCGATCGCCCTTTTTGACCGAGATCACGCTCAGATG
>CAZNYW010000020.1:32430-62910 GCA_964577375.1 uncultured Spirochaetales bacterium
TCCGCTTCCGCGACCTTTCGGGGATCGGGCGTCTCCCGCAGATCGGTGAGCGCGGCATCCAGCGGAATATCCTCGTGGATGAAGGAGCGATCGACGACGGCAACCGGCGTGGTCAGGTGTGAATCGCCGTCGGGCCCATGGAGCGAGATCGCAAGCGAGTAGGTGCCGACCGCGGCGGTGCTGTCGACCGCGAGGCAGGCCGTCCAGGTTTCGATATCCCTCGCAACCTCCAGTCTGAAACCGGGCACATCGAGCACGGTCCGTCCGCCCGGCGATACAAGCTTGAACTCAGCCGAGGTCACGGGCGAAGGTGAATGGACCGAAACCGAAAACTCGTTTCCGCGCGTAACGGTGGTGGGCACTATCAGCGCGGGGCTGGCGGACGCAAAGGCAGCGAGGACGGGCAGAAGAGCTCCCGCAATAACCGACACCCGGAGGCTGTGCGTCCGCGGCGCCTGACGCCGTTTCATTCCGAGTCTCCCGGCGCTGCGGTCGGATCAGAATCCGTCGGATCAGAATCCGTCGGATCAGAATCCGTCGGATCGGACAAAAGGCTCTTGGTCCCGGTGCGGCGGGCATCCATCACCAGAAGCTGCGGTGTCTCCTTTCCCTGGTAGAGGTTTTTCGAAAGCTGAAAGACCACATCGAGCCGGTCGGTGGAATCGAAATCCCTTCCCACCCGTTCGGCCGCGTTCCAGAATACTGCGGGCCATTTCATCTTTCCGGTGTCGAAGAGAAACTTCACGTGGTTCTGAGATTCCCGCCCCATCAGATCGAGCTGGGCAATCCGCAGATTGCGTGCATAGAAGGTGAGCGGCGGGTTCTGCTGTCCGGCCGGTGCGAACATCTTTTCAACGTCGAAGAGCTTGGGCGTGAGGAAATCCATCGGCAGCTCGGCGTCGATGCTGATCTGCTCATCCTCCTCGTCCGCGAGCGGCATGTAGGCGAGCACCTCCGGTATACGGCTCATCAGCTCCGGAAGCCGCTCGGGTGGAAGGTGAAACCCGCCGGCCGAATCGTGTCCGCCCCAGTCGCTCAACAGATCGGAGAACCTCGCCAGGAACTCGGTAACCGCGAAACCGCGCGCGCTCCGCACCGATCCCACCGCCTTTTCCGGCAGCACGGCGATCACGGCGGCAGGCGCATTGAACAGCCGGGCAAGCCGGCCCGCGATTATGCCGGTCACGCCGCGCTGAACCGCCTCGTCCGTAACGACCACAAAGCTGTTGTGGAGCTCTTCGAAGCTCTTGTACGCCTGCGGGAGAACTCGCTCCCAGGCGTCCTCTCCGGTGCGTTTTCGATCGTCATTGAGTGCGACGACCGCCTCGGCGAGCCGGCCGATTTCGGCGGCGTCCCGGCTCAGCAGGAGCTGAACCGCCTTGTCCGGCTCGCCCATACGCCCGGAAGCGTTTATCACCGGGGCGATCTGCCAGCTGACCTCTTTGCTCGTCAGCGGCCGTCCGGCAAGCCCGGCGCGCGCCAGAAGCTCGCGAAGTCCCAGCCGTTGGGTGCGCTCGATGACCTTCAACCCCACCCTCGCCAGAACAAGGTTCTCGTTCTGCAGCGGCATCATGTCCGCAATGGTCGCAAGCCCGACCAGATCCAGCGATGCCTCAAAATGGTCGATGAGCGCCGGGATGCGCCGGAAGACGAAGCTGGCGAAGAGCCCCACGAGTACATCGATCTCTTCGGGGATCTGAGCCGAATACCGGGCAAGCCGGGATGCGGGCCGCATGGCGAGGAGGCTCCGGTCCCGGAGCGCAGGAAAGAGCTTCCACACTTCCGGCGCGATATCGAGCAGGCCGATTTCGACGTTCGGTCCGAAGATCCGCCGCAGCATCGCCTCCTGGGCAGGGGCGTCGTAGGCCAGGATCTGCTGTCCCTCGAGAAAGGGGATGATCCGGGTGCGGTCGAGATCGACCATTCCCGGAACGACATTTTCGTGAAGACGGTCGACGACCACCAGATTCTCGAGCTTCACCGCCTCGAGGATCAGCGTTTCGTTGCCGGGGCGGACGTTGAGCAGGCATACCGGCTGGTTGTAGAAGTCGGTTGCTGCGAACTCGAGCGCCCAGCGTACCTTGGAAGTGAGCGCGCAGGCGCACAGCCCACTCCACGGATAGCCGGAGTCCGGTATCTTCGGATTGATGATGGCCGCCGCGGGCGGGAGCTGCTCCTGCGGATTGTGGTGATCGATGACGATGGTATCGATGCCGCGCTCGAGCGCATATGCAATCTCGGCAAAGCTCGAAGTGCCGCAGTCCACCGCGATAATCAGGGTGCCGTCTCGGGCCGCGAACTCGTCGATCACCGTTGTGGTCAGCCCGTAAGGATCATCGCCTAAGGGCAGTTTCCAGTCTACGAGAACCCCGAGGTCGGCGAGAGTTTCGACCATGAGCGCGATGCTGGTAATACCGTCGACGTCACGATCGCCGAATACCAGGACCTTCTCGCCGTCGGACCGGGCTGTCATGATCCGCTCAACGACATCCGCCATTCCTTCAAAAAGGAAGGGACTGTGCAGCCCCTTCAGATCGTCTTCCAGATGATACTGAATCTCTGTGGGATCCGAAATTCCGCGACGTGCGAAAATCGAAGCGGTCAGAAGGTCCACGCCGAACCGCTCGGAAAAGGAACGGACGCCCTGAGAATCGATCGCTTCCTTGCGCCAGATCATAGCTCGGCAATTTCCTCCAGGATAATTGGTTCAGGCGCGGGAGCAGACTTGCCGAACGCGTAGGCCTTCCGCACCTGCTCAAGAGCTGTCTTCATCCGGTCCTCCGACTCTGCGTAGAGCCTGCAAACCTCCTCGCCTTCGGAGACCGCGTCGCCACGCTTCTTCAGCAGCTCTATACCTACATTTGGAAACACCTTATCGTCCGCCTTGCTTCGACCCGCGCCGAGATAGACCCCGGCCATCCCGATCGGGTAGGCAAGAATCTGCTGCACGTAGCCCGCAGAAGGCGCGAGAAATGTCTCCTCCACCGGCGCCCTCACCAGCCCCATTCCCTTCTGGAATCGGTCCGGATCGCCGTGCTGCGCCTTCACGTTGGCAAGGAAGCGCTTCCACGGCTCGCCGCTCTCGAGCTTCCGGCGGCAGAGCTCCTCAGCCTCCTCCACATCGTCGCTCTTTCCTCCGGCCACGAGCATCCATGCGCAGAGGCGGAGGGTGACCTCCATCAGATCGTCCGGGCCCTTTCCCTGCAGGCAGAGCGCCGACTCCTCGGCCTCGAGGAAATTCCCCACCATGCTTCCGAGCGGCTCGTTCATGCTGCTGATCACCGCCACGATCCGTTTGCCGAGGCTCACGCCGGTGTCGACCAGCGACTTCGCAAGGGCGCGCGCCTCCTCGAGATCCTTCATGAACGCCCCGTTGCCGCACTTGACGTCGAACACAAGCGCATCGGCACCTTCGGCGAACTTCTTGGACAGAATGCTCGCGGTAATCAACGGCACCGATTCAACCGTGCCGGTCACATCGCGCAGCGAATAGAGAAGTCGGTCTGCAGGAACTATCTCCTCACTCTGTCCGGTCATCGCGTACCCGACCTCGGAGAGGATCCTGCGAAACTCCTGCGTATCGCGGGCGATGGTGTAGCCCGGGATGGCCTCGAGCTTGTCGAGAGTCCCTCCGGTGTGTCCGAGTGAACGGCCGCTCATCATGGGAACGGTGATGCCGAAGCAGGCGACCAGCGGAGCAAGGATGAGCGATACCTTGTCGCCCACGCCGCCGGTTGAATGCTTGTCGACGAAGGGACCGGTGAGCCCTGCGAGGTCGATGGTTTTGCCGGAGTCGATCATTTCACGGGTGAGAAAGGCTGTCTCCTCCGGGGTCATCCCGCGGAAGTAGACCGCCATCAGCCAGGCAGATATCTGGTATTCGGGAATCTCTCCTGCAACGTAGCCCTTGATGAGGAAGCTGATCTCGTCGCGATTGAGTGCCTCTCCGTTTCGTTTCTTTACAATGATGTCCAGTGCTCGCATCAGCGCCCCCGTTCAGAGGATAACAGAAAGACCCGGCGATGAGTAGCCGGACCACTTTCCGTTGCAGGTCAGAGTATGCCCCGGCCCACCTCGAGCGTGGACAGCGGGGTCTCGACCAACGATCCGACAAGCGCATAGAGAAGCGGCGTCAACCGCTGTACGACTGCCGTGTCCACCGATACCGCAACGGCGTCTTCGATCCGCGCGCGGCCGAGAGACTCTTCCAGATAGGCGAGAGCCGCCGCCGGCAGCTGCATCTGGTCCGGGCCGGCGCATCGATCGCAGAGGAAGACTTCGCGCGCCGCGGAGTAGGAAACCGCCGGACCGGCCGCGCTCGCCGCCGTTGACAGCGGCCGCCCACAGGCGCCGCATTCGGAGGTATCCGGCAGATGGCCGACTATTGCCAGATAGCGAGCAAGAAACTGGATCGATGCGACCGCGATGTTCTCCTCGGCCGCCCCGTCCAGCAGCGACAACGAGGACACAAAAAGAGCGAAAAGCGGACGAGCGCTCTCACCGCCACCAAAGGATTTCAGCACCACCTCCGCCCAGAGGCTCGCCGTGTAGTATCTTCGGACGTTTTCGCGAAGCCCGATGAAGAAATTCTGCACGTCAAAATCGCTGACCTTGGTGCTCTTCTTCACCGGATCGTGATAGAGAAAGGCGGTTCCGTAGCAGAAGGGGTTGGTCAGGCCGCGAAGTTTCCCGCGCTTCGAGTTCGCGCCGTGAGCGATCGCCTGGAGAAGGCCGCCATCTTCGGTGAAGAGGGTGAGCCCCAGATGGATCTCACCTATAGGATAGGAGCGCAGGACGATTGCGCTGCTGGTCTGGTTCCTCGACATCTGTGAATTTTGCTTCCCAACCGATTTTTACTATACTGTAGCTACACGAAACTTGCATGCACCTCTCAATCAGGAAATTACAATAGGTGGAAAGGTAGAAGATGTCAAATCAACAGATAGTTCCTGCGGGTCTGATCCTGCCGAACAAACTGCTCATCGTGCCGCTGCAGGGCAAGCCCATCTTCCCGGGTATTTTCACCCCGATGATGATCAAATCTCAGGAGGATATTACCGTCGTCGAGCGCGCGCTCGATGCCGATGCCATCATAGGGCTCGTACTCGTGAAGCAGGAAGAGATCGAAAGTCCGACGGCCGACGACTTTTTCAACGTCGGGACAGTCGCGAAGATAGTCAAGAAGATCAACCTCCCGGACGGAGGGATGAACATATTCGTCTCCACGCTGCGGCGCTTTCGCATCAAGAAGCTGCTTACGCACGACTCGCCCTTTGCCGCCGCGGTGGAGTACCTCGACGACATCGAGGAGAAAAGCGACGAGGTCACCGCGCTCACCCGGAGCCTGATCGGCGAAATGAAACAGGTGTCGGAAAACAACCCGCTCTTCTCCGAAGAGATGCGGCTCAACATGGTCAACATCGACGACCCGGGCAAAATCGCAGACTTCATCACCTCGATTCTCAACATCGACCGTGCGGATCAGCAGTCGGTGCTGGAAGAGCTCGATGTGAAGAAACGGATGGAGCAGGTGCTGATCTACATCAAGAAGGAGCAGGAGTTGCTCCGGCTCCAGAAGAAGATCCAGCAGCAGATCAACGAGAAGATCGAGAAGAGCCAGAGGGATTACTACCTGAAGGAGGAGCTCAAGACCATCAAACAGGAGCTCGGCATGCCGACCGACTCCAAGAGCTCCGACTATCTGCGCTTCAAGGAGTCGATGGAGAAGCTCAACCTGCGCGGCGAGGCGAAGGAACAGGTCGAGCGCGAGCTGGAGAAGTTCCAGCTCATGGAGCCGAGCTCGCCCGAGTTCAGCCTGATCCGCAACTACCTCGACACCATCCTCAGCCTGCCGTGGAACGATCCGGCGCCCGAGAACATAGAGCTCGACCGTGCCCGCAAGATTCTCGACGCGGATCACTACGGGCTCGAAGACGTGAAGGAGCGGATCATCGAGTTCCTCGCTGTAAGGAAGCTCCGCAAGGACTCCAAAGGCTCGATCATCTGCCTCGTGGGACCGCCCGGCGTCGGCAAAACCTCGGTGGGCATGTCCATTGCCAGATCGCTCGGCAAGAAGTTTTTCCGCTTTTCGGTCGGCGGAATGAGGGACGAGGCCGAAATCAAGGGACACCGACGCACCTATATCGGCGCCATGCCGGGGAAGGTGATTCAGGGCTTGAAGGTGGTCAAGATCAAGAACCCGGTCTTCATGATCGACGAAATCGACAAGCTTGCGGCCTCCTTTCAGGGCGATCCGGCGTCGGCTCTGCTCGAGGTCCTCGATCCCGAGCAGAACATCGCTTTCCGGGACCACTATCTCGACCTTCCCTTCGATATCTCGGACATTCTGTTCATTGCGACCGCCAACACGCTCGACACCATTCCCCCGCCCCTTCTCGACCGGATGGAGGTCATCCGGCTGTCCGGCTACATCGACAAGGAGAAGCTGGAGATCGCGCGGAGGTACCTCATCCCCAAATCCCTCGAACGAACCGGCATCGGCCGTCGGAGTGTCAGGTACACCAAGGCGGCGCTGATAGGCATTGCAAACAGCTACGCCCGCGAGGCCGGGATGCGCAATTTCGAGAAGGCGCTCGACAGGATCCACCGAAAGCTCGCGGTGAAGATCGTGACGGAGAGCGACGAGAGTCGCAACGGCGCCATCAAGATCGATGAGGAGAACCTGGAGAGCTACCTCGGAAAGCCGACCTTCCGTGACGAGGAGATCAAGGTGGTGACCAGCCCCGGCATGGTCATCGGTCTTGCCTGGACACCCTACGGCGGCGACACGCTCGTGATAGAGGCGGCGGCCAACAGCGGTCGGGAGGGTTTCAAGCTCACCGGTCAGATGGGTGACGTGATGCAGGAGTCGGCAAATATCGCCTACACCTACATCCGTTCGATAGGCAGCGCTCACGGAATCGACGAGAAGTTCTGGGAAAAGAACATGGTTCACATTCACATTCCGGCTGGTGCGACGCCGAAGGATGGCCCGTCCGCGGGCATCACCATGGCCTCGGCGCTCCTGTCGCTCGCGAAGGGAAAGAAGATCCGCAGCCGGATCGCCATGACCGGCGAGCTCTCGCTTGTCGGGAACGTCCTGCCGATCGGCGGACTCAAGGAGAAGACGATCGCCGCGCGGCGTGCGCAGATAAGGGAGATCATCATCCCGGAAAAGAACCTACGTGACCTGGAGGAAATACCCGATCATGTTAAAAAGGGAATCACCTTTCATCCGGTGAGCACGATGGATCAGGTGATCGAAGAGCTTTTCTGAAACGTACTAGTGCCGGAGACCAATATTGAGATATCGATCGCTGATATGGACAGGACTCTTCCTTTCGGGGGTAACGCTGATCGGGAGCTGTACTCCAGCGCTCCCGCGGGACGCGGGAACGTCGGGCGCGGGAACGTCGGGCGCCGCGGCCGTTCAATCGGGCTCGGTTAGGGTCGTGCAGGCGTCGAACCCGGGCCCGCGCCTCGAAAGCCTTACCTCCTCGCTTCCGGCGAGCGTCCGCGGGAGGATCCTCGCGCAGCCGACGCAGTTCATCGAGCTGCTTCGAAAGGTACTCGCCGAGCCACGCATATTCACCGAGCTCGTGGACAAAGAGCATGCGCTTCCGGCCGACTACGCGCCGGCGGACCTCATCCGGCTTCGTGACTACAACGTCACCATCAATCGCACAGATCTCGAGCTGCGCAAGGCGGTCATGGGCGATCTGATGAGGATGGTCCGCGCCGCCCGGGTGGATCATGTCGAACTCGCGCTCTCTTCGACCTACCGCTCCTACAGCTACCAGAAGACAGTATTCGCGCAGAACGTCGCCGAACTGGGCCTGAAGGAGGCGGAACGCGAGTCCGCGCGGCCGGGAACCAGCCAGCACCAGCTGGGCACCACCATCGATTTCGGCAGCATCACGCCCGCCTTCGCCGACACAGCGGCAGGCAGATGGCTCGCGGCGCACGCCTGGCAGTTCGGCTTCACCATGTCCTATCCGCCCGGCTATGAAAAGCTCACCGGCTACATGTACGAGCCGTGGCACTTCCGCTACATAGGCCTGCCGGCCGCCAGGATGGAGCACGACTACTTCGAGGGTATCCAGCAGCGGCTCCTGGTCTTCCTGCACGAGAACCGAGCCGCGCTCGACAGGCTCGCAGGCTCCTGATTCCGCCGCCTGGCAGACTCAGGAGGGGTAGGAACCAAGCTGCCTTATGCGCTCCTCGAGAATCGCAAGCTCCTCATCAACCGGTGCCACCTGCTCGTAGATGGTCCGTGACAGGGCGACGCTGTCCACCCGGCCGCGGGCAAGCTCCTGCGCTTCGTGCGCGTGCAGCCGGGCCGCGCCGGCGTTCAGCCGTGCGAGATTGAGAAGGCGGTCGGTGCCGAATCCTTCCACGGCTCTCTTGCGCGGATCGTGCACAGCCATCACCAGGGTTTCCCGGAGCCGCCTCAGCCATACCCAGCACTCGTCGAGCGCGCTCCGGAAATCCGCGAGCCTTCGCGCGATTCGTCCGGCCCGTTCGTCACCTGCAGACGCGAACAGAGCCGCGTATTCCTCGAGCAGCAGCCCTCCCCCCTCGAAGAAACCGCAGCTGGTCCGGCAATCGATCAGAACCCGTGCCCAGTCCGATCCGGCCGCGTTCGCCGCCGTGAGCATCTGCGGCCTGGTCTCCAGGGTTCCACGATCCTTCGAATAGGCGGGCACTGAAAGCCAGTTTTCATACCCGGCCTTCCGGTACCGGAGCGATCGACGGCAGGCAGCGTCCATATCGTCGAGGGCAACAATGACCACCGCCTCCTGCTCCCCACGCAGGTTTTCAAGCTCATTCTCGGGACAGCTGCCGAGGCAATTCTCGTGAAGTATCGGAACCCGCTGCTCTTCAGCCGCAGTCCGAAGGATCGGGACCAGAAATCGGTTCGCAAAGTCTTCGATGTCCGAACTGACGCATCCTGAGCAGTCTCCGCCCAGATAGACCTGCCTCGAATCGGGGAAGAGCGCGATGAGATCCTGCAGCAGCTCTCGGGCAAGCGCAGCGGCCCCTGTTGAAGCGGAGTGAAAACGGCTGCGGCTCTGGAGAAACGAAGTCACCCTTCTGTAGGACGGCAGGTGGCACAACTCGTGAAGCCCCGTAATGAGATCGGCGCCCGGTACGAGCTCGCGGTCCGCCCGCAGGGCCTCCGCCGAGAGCGCTTTCATCACCTCTTCGGGATAACAGAACGGCGACCGGAGACGTTCGTCGAAGGTCCAGGGAAAATGCTCGCCGAGGAGGAGAACCAAAGTCGAGCCTGCCGGCCCGGACAGCGTTCCGGTAAGCTCCACGAGCCGCTCCGGAGTCGCCGGTACACCGCGGAGATCGAGGATGACGCCGCGCGCTGCAGACCTGTTTCTAGGCGAAAGGGAACCGGAGCTTTTCCCCATAGGCTGCAGTATGAAGCTGCTGTCTCGACTTGGCAAGCCGGCTGACTCCAGTTATGCTCTATCGTTGACCCTTCACCGGAGGAGACCATGGCACCACTGCAGCAGAGGCTCTCTCGATTCGGGCTTGCGCTTCCGGACATACTGCTTCCGTCACCAGAGATAGACATCGGCCGGTGGGCGGTGATCGCCTGCGATCAGTTCACTTCCCAGCCGGACTACTGGCGAAAGGTCCGGAGCTATGTCGGCTCGGCCCCGTCTACACTCGATCTGATACTTCCGGAGGTCTACCTCGGAGAGGAGGACGTCGGGAAGCGGATAGAGGCGGTCCATTCGTCGATGCGGCGCCGGCTGACCGACGGGACGCTCCGTCGGCTCGCCTCGACCGCCATAGCCGTAGTGCGTGACACTCCTCACGTCACAGGACGCGCCGGACTTCTTTTCGCGCTCGACCTCGATCAGTACGATTTCTCGGCCGGCTCGAAGAGCCTGATCCGGGCAACCGAGCAGACCATCGTCGACCGGCTTCCCCCGCGCGTGCGCGTGCGAAGCGGCGCGCCCCTCGAGCTTCCCCATATTCTGGTCCTTATCGACGATCCGGACGCCTCGGTCATAGAGCCGACGGTGTCGGAGGCATCGAAGGGCAGCCCTCTCTACAGCGCCGGGCTGATGTTCGACGGCGGGCGGGTCGCCGGATATGCGTGCGATGCCGACCTGATCGAGCGTGTCTTTCTTCCACGTCTCGAGGCTTTCGGTACCGCCGAAATGCGGCGCAAACGGTACGGACGGGAGGACGCACCGCTCTTTGCCATGGGCGACGGCAATCATTCCCTCGCCAGTGCAAAGGCGGTCTGGGACAGGCTCAAAGAGGGCGGCGCCGACCCGGACAGTCACCCGGGCCGGTGGGCACTGGTAGAGATACTCAACCTTCACAGCCCGCAGCTCCCGTTCGAGCCTATTCACAGAATCGTCGAGGCGGCGGATGCAGCAGGTCTCCTCGATTTTGCGGTCCGGAAGTTCGGCGCCGTGGCTGAAAAGAGCAGCTCTTTCGGCGAGATCAGCAAAGCGGTTTCGGCCGGCCCATCTTCTGCCGGCGGGGCGTCTTTCGGCATCGGCACCGCTGGAGAATGGCACGCGGTGCGCATTGCCACAAACGGGGATACGCTTACCGTCGCCGGGGTGCAGTCGCTTCTCGACGCCTACAGCGAAGAGAACCGGAGCACTCGCCTCGATTTCATTCACGGCCGCGAGGCGCTGGAAGAGCTCTGTCTGCGCGGTGACAGGGTTGGAGTTCTCCTTCCCCCGATCGACCGAAGCAGGCTGATTCCGACCGTGCTCAGCCGCGGTGTGCTCCCTCGGAAGGCATTTTCTCTCGGGGAGGCTCAGGAAAAGCGCTACTATCTGGAAGCCCGCCGCATCCTGCCCGACTAGAGCGAGGTCTGGATATTGAGCCAAAAATCATTAGAATGAAGTGCATGAAGAGGCCCATGCTGGCGGCCGTTCTCGCAATCATGCTCACTCCCGCATTTGCAGCTGCTCAGTCCCAGGTTGTGTTTGCCTTCGTTGGCGTACATACCACCGGCGACTCTCTGAATGCTGCCGAGGTGCGGGTCCTCGAGAACCGTCTCACATCTTCACTGGTGCAGGTTGCCGAACAGCAGAACTACGGGCTCATCATTCCGAATAACCGCGAAAAGATTCTCAGCGAGATCGGTCCCCTTCTCGGGCTGCAGGGAACCCAGGCTACCAATCTTGACATTTCGAATGAGGTGGCTGCCCGGGCGATCGTGGCCGGGGAAGCAAACCACGTCGGCAAGCGGTACTATCTGGATCTCGAGATGATCCAGGTCGACAACGGGAAAACACTCAACCGGGTCTCGGGAGACTACCCTACCTACGACGACCTGATCACCGCCTCGCAGGGCCTGGTTTTCTCGCTCTTTCGGCTCCAGGAGTCGCCGGGGAGCTCCCGGCAGGCACCCGCTGCCGCATCCGCCGCGGGCAGCGAATCGGCCGCACAGGGACAGGCATCTCCTGCTTCAGCTGCCGGAAGCGGCAGTGACTTCGTCGCGCACGTGCAGCTCGACCTCATTGCGGGGAGCTGGCAGGGGGATAAGGGCATCGACCGTGTGGATATTCGTGACGATGGAACGGCCGTGGCGGCTCTGACGGACAAGAATACGATGCGCCTGAAGGTTTCCATCGACGGCGATCAGGTCGTGGTCCGGCAGGATGAACCAAATGCGCCAAAGATGTATCTGCCCTTCTTCCCCTATAGCATCGCGGTTCAGATAGTGGAGCTCGCACGGCCCATGAGCTGGGTGTTCAGACTCACCGCCGATCACGATACGCTCAAGGGGACGAAAGAGACCTCCTATTTCAGGGTCGAGCGTGGAAACGTTGTGTACGTGGACAATACCTACACACGCCCTGCCGAATGGACGCGGATCAGGTAGGCTGGCCTTCGGTTGACGGCGTGACGCGGGACGCCGAAGCGCGCCGCCCGGCGGAAGCGCCGGAGGCTGCCCTGCTCCGATGGGGTGCTGAACGGAAGTATCTGCCTGCATTCTGCACCGCCGAACGATCAAGCATGGAAACCAGATAGGCAAGAACGGCGACCGCGAATGCAATGCCGCGGAAGAGATTGCGCGGATCGGCGGGTCTGTCGGTGCGATATACGATCATGCCGGGGCTGGTCACCTGCTGGTTCGGATCGTAGCCGGGCAGCCGGATCAGCTTTTCCCCCGGCAGAAAGTAGCCGAGTGCCCGCGCCCTGAGCTGGATGTTCTCCGGATCCGACTGAAGAGAGAGCACCCGCTCAGACAGGCGCGCCTGGATGCGGTCGAGCTCGGCAATGTTGGCGCTCAATCGCTCGCGATAGGCTGAAAGCTTGCGGTATTCGAGGACTCCGGCCTGGCCAAGGAATGTACACAGGAGCAGATAGGTGACCAGGCCGACAGCTGCAGCGAAGAGTACGCGGAAGCCCTTCATACTATCATTACGGAATTATTGGAATACCCCTTGAGGGAAATCGGCCTCCGCTCCCGCGGGACCGCAACTCCCCATCCCGTCTTGAAATGGGTCAACGTTGACAAGGGGAAAATCCATGGGGTACATTAAACTAATGCATTATGCTTGCCGTCCGAATGCCGATAAATGAGAGTAACGAGGTTACCCCCAACCCCAGGAGGAGAGGACCGTGAGTGACAAGGAACGAAGCGTCCACGGAGCACAGGACGAAGATCAGGAACTCGAACAATACGGGGTATGGGTGAAAGTCGGACCTGAAGATTACAATGAATCGGCAGGAACGGAGGAGGACTTTGGTCTCTCCGACTTCGACGAAGAACCAACGCTCGAATCCCTGGACGACAATATAACAGAAGAAGAAGAGGATCTCTTGAGCTCGCTGGAAGAGTCGAAAGGCGGCGAGGAAGGCGTCGCGGAGAATTTCGACGATTTTGAATTTGGCGATGAAGAGGAATTGCCGGACATTCCGGAAGAGGAACTCCCGGAGCTGTCGAGCGACGAAGACGAAGTCTCCTCCGAAGAGGAGCTCACACTCGAGCTCGACGACGAAGCGGAGCTCGGTTTCCCCGAAGACAGCTCGACGAGCGATGAATCGGGAAAGCGCGTTCAGCCAAGCGTGGACTTTGCGCTCGACTCCGAGCTCGATAATCCCGAAGGTGAGGAGTTCGTCGCCACCGATGAAGCCATTGAGGACGATCTTTCCATTCTGGAACCTTCCGAAGAAGAGGAGAACGAGATCGACCTATCAGACATCGAATCTTCCGAAACCGAACGGATGGTGGAGAACCTTCCCGAACTCGATCTGAGCGAAGAGGACTCGAACTTCGACGACGTGAGCGCCGTGGAGGAGGAGATGACGTCCGACGCCTATTTTGATCCGGAATCGACACCGCGCTCCCGTGGTGGCGAAGACTCGCTCTCCATTCTCCACACGATCGAGAAGGAGCTTTCTTCCATAAAAGACGAGCTCAGCCAGCTCAAGAAGGAGCTCTCGACCCTGCGTGGGGCGCCGGCCGCCGGCGCGCCGGGAGCGACAGGGCAGCAGCCCGACCACGAGGTCACCGGTTTCTTCGAAGAGGAAGAGGATGAGACGATAGCTCTCACCGGCGACGAGCTCGACAATATCCTCAATACCGCCGAGTTCACTGAAGAGGCGGGAAAACCTACCGAAATCGACGACTACATCGGGAGCATCGATACCTCCGGCAAAGAGGATCAGGCTTCCGAGGAGCCCGAAGAGGTCTCCGCAGACCTCCTTCAGAGTGACGAGGACCTACTGCGGGATACGGAGCTTGAGGAAACGCTCTACGAAGAACCGGAGCTTCCCGCGGACGAGCTTCCCATAGAAGAGATCACCATCGAGGATGAGGCGGAGACGGACATCGAAGCCGAATCCCTGACCGAATCCGCGTCGGAGCCGCAGCAAGAGGAAGTCGACATGCTCGCCGGCGAGGAAAGTGAAGTCGACGCGCTTGCCCAGATGGATATTGAGTCCGAGCTGGCTGAGATCGAGGAGCTGGAGGACGAGACCGAAGAGGATTTCGAGTTCGACTCAGGCGATCTCGACATCGACCTTACCATCCCGGAAAAAGAGGAGACCGCCGAAGTGGAAACCGAAGCGGAAACTCCGAAACCCGTAGAGGAAGCGGCGGAGGAGATCGAAGAGGCGCAGGCGGTGGAGCCTGAAGAGGAGCTCGAGAGCTTCGAGGAGCTCGAGGAGCTCGAAGAGGAACCGGCCGACGGGATGGACCTTCTCGAGGAGGCATCCGAAGAACCGGAAGAGCTCGAAGTCGAAGAGGCGGAGGAGGCGGAGGACTGGTCGCCTGATCTGACCTCGGCCGACGAGGACGAGGTCGAAGTAGCAGAACCCACCGCAGCGGGAGCGCAGAGCAGCAACGGATCGGCGATGTCCGGTGACCTCAAGGCCGAAATAAAAACCGTCCTTCGCTACATGGATCAGCTTCTCGAAGCACTGCCTGAAGAAAAGATCCAGGAGTTCGCCCGCTCAGAGCATTTCATCGTGTACAAACGGCTCTTCGAGGAGCTCGGGCTGGAGCAATAATCATGGGCCTCATGAAGCGCGTGCTCACGGAGGCGCACGGCCCGGAGCCGCGTAAGCCCGCTGGCGAAAAAGCCGAAACACAAGAACCGGCGTCTCCGGCCTCCAGCGCAGCTGCACAGCGCCCCGTTGTCCATAGCCCAGGGCCGCAGTCCATTCATCCGGAAATGGTGACGCGGATGATACTGCGTGAGCTGAGCGAAATTCCGGTCACCATTGAAGCGCCCGCCCACATCTTCGCGATGCTCAAACGGAACCTCATGCTTCGGAAGGCAGCTCTGCTGCTTCCCGACCCGGACGAGAGCATGTACGTGCCGTGGTCGATTACCGGTTTCGATATCACCACCCAGCGACGGCTCCACATCCCTGAACAGGCCGCTTACGAGCTCTTCAACAACCGCGTGCCGCTCATGCTTCATTTCAACGGACCGGAGATGGAGGAGCTGCAGTCATACTTCTCCGTCCGTGAGTATACCGCCTTCGACAAGCTCGTGCTCTGCTCCTTTTTCTACGAAGCAAAGCTTCTCGCGATCCTCGCGATCGCCGAGGCGCCCTTTCTTGCTCTCGACCCGACTATCCTGCAGGTCATGTATTCGGCATTCGAAGAGGGTGTCTCCACCCTTCTCTATCGCAGCCGCGACGAGAGGATCGCCCGGATTCAGCTACCTCTGCTCTTCGCGCACGATCAGCTGCTTCCGATGGCGCAGGAATCACTCACGGCCGACAAGGTCCCGGACGCTTCAATCCTTTTTCTGGAATTCGACCCCGAGCCTTCGGTCGCCGCGATAGCCGATCTCGCGCGGGAGACAGACCGCTACCGCGTTCGACAGGACGTCCTGCGAATACTCAATACGCTTCTCTCCGGTCTCGGCAAGGTGTTCACCCTGCCGCGCCACCGGCTGCTTCTCATGCGTACGGAAATCGAGGGTGATTCACACCTGCTCGACGTGGAGCTCCTGACGCATCAGATCAACGAACGGCTCAGACAGTATTTCGCCGAACTGGACGGCTCGGACGCGACCGTGACCTGTCGGCTCGTGGCCTATCCGAGGGACACGGCCGATCTGGAAGCTCTTACCGCCTCATTTGCGTGAGCCGGTCCATGGCCGCCGCTCCGAACGCTGTTCCTGTCTTCTTTCCAGCCCGAAACTCCGAGCTCTGCGCGCGCGTCGGCAGCGTCCACATCCATTCGTCGTTCGATCCGAGCGCGGAAGCGAAGCGGTTTATCGATTCCAACCTCCACTCCGAGCCGGCTGCTGCGATCATCCTGATGGGAGCAGGGCTCGGCTATGTTACCAGAAAACTGAAACAGCTCGCGCCTGCCACTCGAGTCGTCACCCTGGACTACCACAGCGAATTCCGAGGCCGCCGCGTCTGTGAACCGGACGCGGCATGGGATCCGGCCAGCAGCCGGACGCTCGAGCAGTTTCTCCACGCAGCGCTGCCCGAGGAAGAGCTTCCCGGTCTCATCATACTCGACTGGCGGCCTGCGGCCCGCGCCGCCGGCGCGCGCGCCGACTCCCTCATCGGAGAGCTTCGCGACACGCTGAGCCGGATGAACGCGAACGTCGCCACCTCCGGCTATTTCGCACGACGATGGTTCCGCAATGCCGCAGCCAATTTTCTCTTCTGCGACCGGCTCGTCGAGCCCGCAGTCGATGCCCGTCCTGTGGTGATCGCCGCTTCCGGGCCCACGCTCGAAAGGGCGGCCGCCGCCCTGCGCCGTCTCCGGGAGCGACTTTCGATCTGGGCGCTTCCATCGGCTTTCACGCCTCTGGCAGCCCGCGGCCTGCTTCCGGACATGATCATTCTGACCGATCCAGGATTTTACGGCGGTGAGCATCTGTGGAGGGCTCGTACCCTCGACCTGCCGGTGGCCGCCCCCCTGACGGCCGCCCGAGGTCTCTGGCATGCGTCCGGAGGTCTTGTCCTGCTCGATCAGGCAACCCCGGTCGAACGCGCGCTGAACGCGGCCTCCCGGACTGCCGCGCTCGCGATAGACCCAAACGGCACGGTAGCGGGCACCGCGCTCGAGCTTGCGCTCGCGCTCGCCACGGGTCCGGTTGTGTTTGCGGGTTTTGACCTCTCTTTCAACGATCTCAACTCGCACGCCTCGCCGCACAGCTTCGACCGGTATATCGGCATCGGATCGAATCGCGTGTCGCCGCACCCGGCGCGGCTCTTCGAGAGAAACATCCTCTCCTCGCAGCGGATCGCGGCCGGCTCGCGCTGGCGCGTCAATCGTGCACAGGCGACCTTTGCGGAGTGGTTTGCAGGGCAAAGCTACCGGCCGATGGCCGCGCCTGCCGGGCGATCGCGTCTTTTCAGGCTGTTTCCGTCGCCGGTCGCGCTTCCGATTGCATCCATCGACGAAAAGAGGCTCGAGGAGCTCTGTTCCTCCCTGCCCGCACCGGAGAAGGCGCCGGCCGTCAAGCGCTACCGCATCTCGGCAGCTGAACGGCCTTCCCGCACCGGCCGCGAAGCAAGCCTTCGCGACCTGCTCCGTGAGTGGACGGCTGCGGCCCGGAGTCTGCCCGGCTTCACGAAGCAGGGGAGCCTTTTCTCCGGCAGCAATCCCGCCCGCACCGTGCTCGGCTTCCTCGATCCGGCAGCGTTGATGAGAATCCGCAGGCTTTACGTTGTGGAACCGGCACGGGCCGTCCGGGAGGCCGAAAACGCCGCCGAGGAAAACTCCCGCTTTCTCGCAGAAACCGAGCGGACCTATCTGGAGCGAGCGGAGTGAGCGATCAAACTACCCTCGAACGCAACCTGCTCAGCGTCTCGGTGGGAGATCCCGAGGTATCGGGACTGATCCAGCGCGCTGATCCGTCGCCGCAATTCCGTCTGCTGACGGCGAGGAACGGTGACCCGGTGCCGGCGATTGTGCATGATGGTCACCTTCACGCCCTGCACTCGCAGATGGATCCTCGGCGCGAGGCCGAGCGGCTCACCGGCGGATTCGTCCCGGAAGGCTACTGTGTCTGTTTCGGTCTGGGCGCGGGATATCACCTTCACCACCTCCTCGAGGCGCAGAGTCTGAGCAGCGTGCTCGTCATCGAATCCGACGTGTCGCTCGTCCGCTCGGCAATGGAGGTCATCGACTATCGGCTGCTCTTTCTCGACCCCCGAGTGAGGCTGCTCATCGACCCTACTCCCGAGACGCTGCGCCGCCACCTCCTGGCCACGTTTCTTCCGGCGGTCACCGGCGGGTTGAACACCTTCACCCTTCGAAGCCGCGCGACACTATGTTCCGGTGTGTTCCAGGAGATGGCCGCGGTTCTGCGCGAGGCAATCGGCGAGATCGCCGACGACTACACGGTCCAGTGCTATTTCGGGAAACGTTGGTTCTCCAATATCGTCGCAAACCTCCCGCTCGCCGAGCAGGACACCGTCACCCTCGGACCGACGAGAACGGCCTGGGTGGTGGCCGCCGGCCCCTCCCTTGAGGACCAGATCGAGGAGCTCCCCGGAAAGAGGGACGCGACGACGATGGTCATATCGACCGATACGGCTCTTCGCGCGCTGCTTGCAGTCGGTATTACGCCCGATATCGTTGTCTCAATCGACTGCCAGCATGTCTCCTACCATCACTTTCTCGGAGGCTACCCCGCCGCCACCCCGCTCGTGCTCGACCTGGCGTCGCCGCCCGGAATTGCCCGGCGCGCCGAGCGAAGGGTCTTTTTCTCCAGCGGTCATCCCTTTTCACGCTACATCAATGACAAACTGCGGCCCTATCCGCTGCTCGACACCAGCGGTGGAAACGTTACTCACGCGGCGGTATCGCTTGCCGATGCGCTCGGCGCGCGCGATATCTACCTGGTTGGCGCCGATTACTCCTATCCTGACGGGAAGACCTATGCCCGCGGTACCTATCTCTATCCCTATTTCAGCGCTCAGGCGTCACGCGTTCGTCCGCTTGAATCACGTTTCGTGGCGTTTCTTCTGCGAAGTGACTCAGTGAGGAGAGAGCGCTCTGAATCGGGCATGCTCTACACGACCAAACCGCTCTCCGGATACAAAGAACGGCTCGAGCGGCTCGTCGCCGGGCTCGGCGCGGCGGTTCATCCCCTGCCCGGCCGGGGACTGCCGATTGTGACACCGGCGGACAACAATCGCAGCAGGGCCAGGTCAATGACCATTTTCTCGCCGGGCGCCAGCCGGCGAGAATGGGAGGAGTTCCTGAGCGATTACCGGGGTGAGGTAGCTGCTCTCCCGCCCCCGCGTGCCGCCTACGGGCGTTACGTCAGAACCCTCACGGCCGAGCAACAGACCATCGTGACCACCATGCTTCCGGTTATCGCGGCGATCCGTCACGAAAGGACGCACGCGAACAGCCCTTCGCAGCTTCCCTCCTCACCGCGTGACGCGGACCATATACCGCTTTCGGACCTGTTTTCTGCCGCCCGGAGCTGGATCGATCTGGTGATTGCACGGGCTATTCGTGAGGCGAGTAGGTAATCGCGGCGTAGCCCACGAAGGAGCTCGCCGGTCCGCGGTCCCTGCTCGTCAGATATGCGAGGAGCTTTGCCGCATCCGCGCCGACCGCGCGGGCGAAGGTGATTGCCGCTGCAGCGCCACCCGGCGAGCAGGCTGCGCGCTGCTCGAGCGCGTAGCGGATGGATGCTTCTGCGTCCATCGACAGCATGCACCCGATCATTCCCGCGTCGTTCTTCTCTTTCACCCACCGCAGCGCCTGCTCGCCCATTCCGGCCGGAGTGAAGCGGTACTGGGGACCGTAATGGGTGAGGTCGGTCGAGCCGATCACCGCGACGCGCCGTTTTCGCAGCCGCGCGCATTCGGCGATGATCCGTCCGAGTGCGACCGCGGCGTCGCCCGCCGGCGCCCGCAACGAAATCACCCGCGCGTCGGGCAGAAGTCGCCGTATGAGCGGCAGCTGTACCTCCACGGTGTTGTCGGGCTCCCCGTCGGGAGACCAGGAGAGCCGTTCCGTTATCATCCGCAGCAGCTCCCCGTCCGCCCGCAGCGGACCGACCGGTGTCTCGAACGCCTCTTCTACGGCCGCAAGCACCGGGCCTCTCGCGGGAAGATGTCCGCCGACTACGACCACCGTCTCGACCGAGGGATCTATCGCACGAATTACCCGAAACGCAGGCTCCCCGGAAAAATACCAGCCCGCGTGCGGCACGACACCCGCAACGGCCCGTGCGGCTGAAGCGTCGGCCGTGGAGCTCCGTCGAGTCCACTCCTCGATCCAGTCATCTATACCGACGGCGTCTTCCGGATACCATCCGGCAGGCAGAGATCTTTTTCTGACCGCCATGTCACCATTGTACTCCCGCCCGTTGCCCGTGCAAAGAAGAAATTGGCCACCCCTGCAGTAGTAAATTCCGAGTTCCCTTTTCGATGTTTTTGCGTATAATGAACGGTATGGGACAGAAGCTCGGTGTTGTATACACGGTCGTGACCGTTGTGTTCTTCATAATCCTTGCCCTGATCTTCGTGCTGCGCCTGAATCAGGCAAGGGAGGAGAACAGCTCGGCAGCGTCTGCCAGCCTTCAGGTAATACGGCAAACCGCCCGCGAAGCCTATTCGAATCCCTCGATAACCAACGACCGCTTCCGGGCCACGATGCGCCAGATCAGCGCCAGAACGCCCAGTCTCCAGGTGATCATTGTCTACTCCTACACCGGTGGCACCGACTATCTGTGGGCGCGCAACAAGAGCTACCTGCCGCAGAACGTGCAGGATATTTCCCGGAGCGTCGGAATCCCGCAGCTCCAGTACGATGAGCTCACCACGCTCAAGATTACCGACAGCTTCGACACCACGAACTCCCGAACCTACTTCGTCACCGGCCTCTACACCGTTGTCGGCAACACCGACATCTATCCGCTGCTTCGCGACACGCTCGTCCTTGTGCTGCTCTACGCTCTGGTCGCGCTGCTCATAACCATCCTGATCATGGTCACCTCCTCGCAGCGGCGGCCAGCGGCTGCGCGTCCGGAAACAGTTTCCGGAATGCGTCCTGCCGCGCTTCCCGACAGGTACACGTCGGACTCGCCGGCGGGGCGACGGGGCGCGAGCAGGGTCACCGAACCGCGGGAAAGCGCGACCACGGCGTCGGCCGCCGACCGTGCCCCGGCGCCGGAGACCGAAGCCGCGCGGCCTCACCTGAACGGGGAGCCGGTTCCCGAAGGGCTCATCTCTCCACGCAGCGGTTTGAGCTACCGCGGCCACCTCGAACGTCGGCTGACGCTCGAGCTCGAGCGCGCCGCGTTCAACGAGCAGGATCTCTCGGTCATCCTGGTGCGCTTCCCGGGCCTGCGTGAGCATGAAGAGCTCCACGGCAGCGCCGCCGGGCTGGTGCTCTCTCACTTTGCCTTCGAAGATCTCGCCTTCGAATACGACGAGGATTCCTTCTTTGTCATTATTCCCAACGCCGAGCTCAATGCCGGAATCAGGTCCGCCGAAGCCTTCCAGAAGAAAACCGTTACCTTCACCCGGCAGTATCAGCTGACGAGTCCCTGTATCGGGCTCAGCTCCCGGAACGGGCGGCTGACCGACGGGCCCCAGCTCATCAAGGAGGCACGCCAGGCGTGCTCGAAGGCTGCCCGTGAACAGGGCGCGAGGATAATAGGGTTCCACCCCGATCCGCAGCGTTACCGCGCCTACATCGCGGAACGTCAGGAATGACGGCGGCTTTTCGTGCGTTCTTACTGAGCCCGAAGATCAGAAACCGGCTTCAGCGCGCGTTCGAGATAGTAGCGGCTCACCACGTAGATATAGGGTTTTCCGTTCCGGTCGGCCTGTGTGCCGGGTCCCGATGCAATCACGTAGAATGTGTTTTTGCCCGCTGAGTGCCCGATCGAGAGCGAGTAGGCCTTGCCCTCGCCTGTTTCGACGGCAATTCGAATGCCGGGGGAATCCACCCCGGCGTCGCTTCCGGTGACCGAAGGCGCAGCGAAATCCGTGCCCTGCAGGTCGATGATCTCGCGCACTACCGATTCGACCTGCGGTTGATCCAGGGAAAGGGCGAGGTCGCCTTCGTAGAACCAGGTGTTGGCGTTGCTGCTGGTCGCCTGCCGCACGAGCCGATAGCCCTTGGTGCGAACTGACGCTGGCAGCGCGCTGTCCGGTTTGCTGGGCGGTTTGACCAGCCCCTGTTCGTCCGACGTCATTCCCGGAAGAAACTTCACATCCACCGACTGGATATCGATATTCGAAAGCGTCTCGGGGAAGAGCCTGAGGTAGTACCAGGACTGGGCACTGCGGTTGAGATAGTAGGTGAGCGATTTGTCCACCAGATAGACGGATGGATCATTTCCCAGACGGACATAGCCTCCGCCGAGAGCGTCCTTTCCGTAGTAGAGTGCAATTTCCCGGCCCTTGCCGATGTTCATGGTCAGGGTCTTTGCCTCCGGATCATCGAGACTGAAGTTCTTGTAGAGCGCCTTGTCGGTAGTAACCGTGCGGGTAGTCTGCAGGTCGGCGACATCCTTGAGAAAGTTCTCCACTTTCGATTTGTCGGCCGGGTATTCGGAGCTTCCCGCGCTCACCCACCACTTTCCGTCCGCGGCCTGCGACAGCGCGACGCTTTGGACCGAACCTTTGCCTTTTGGATCCCTGATCGTGAATGAAGTCACCGCATTCGCGTGCAGCGACGGGAGAAGAGGCTGCTTCACGTCGGCAAGTCCGCGGGTCTGGACTGAGAAGATCGCGCCGACGATCAGGCCCGCAATCAACACCAGGTTCAGCCCGCCGAGGGCAACGACCTTCGTCCTGAACGTCATCATCGATCTCCCTCCTCCCGGCCTGCCTCCGGCGGAGCCTGTATACCATACGCCCGCTGACGGCGGCGGTACATCCGCACGAAGGCGAAGATGATGATGGCCAGCGGTATCACGTAGATGTTGACGAGCTCGGCGAAAAAGAAGGCGAACTGCCGGGCAGCCGGATTCTGGATTGCATCGAGCTTGAGATCCCGGTTCGACCGCGTTCGGATAGAAAGCAGCTGGTCTTCGTTTGAGAGCCAGCTTGCCGCATTCGCAAGAAAGGTCATGTTGTAGTTGCTGTTCGAATACTGCGCGAGATCGCTCGCAAACTGGGTATTGCCGACAACGATTATCCGCGAGGAGTCGACCTTCGGTTCGATGGTCGACCAGTCACGCGTGACTCCCTGCCGTGTTGGAATCGACTTTCCCTGAAAATAGCTGGTGAAACTCCCCGACAGCGTCGCTGCAACCACAAAGGGTCCCGGATTCTTTGCCGCATCCTTCTTCAGCCCGCCCGGCTGCGCGGGATTGGTCACGAACGGCGGTTTCATCAGCCAGGAGTCCTGCGAGGTCGAAGCGAGGGGAGACTCGGTGACGCCGTCGCGCTTTTCGAGGGTGAGCGGGCTTGCCCACAAAAGATCCAGGCCGTTGAAGTGGGAGGTGATCGGATTTGCCGCGTCGACATTCTGCTGCAGTATCGATATCCACATCGGGTAGGGATGAAGAGTCTGAACGACGATGTTACCCTGCGGCTGGCGGAGCGGAATTCTCCGGTCATGGGAGTCGAGAACAAGATCCTGCTCAACTTTGACACCGTAGTGATCGAGCATATTCAGAAGCGGCGAGTCCCCGGCAGGCGTGGCGGCGAGGTTGTGCTGCAGATCGACGTTAACTCCGTCGACGGCGAATAGCGCCTTGCCGCCGTTCATGATGTATTGATCGATGGGAAAAAGATCGAAGTTGTCGAGATCGCTGTTGCCGAGAACGAAGAGCACCGAGACGTCGGGCGGTATGGTCTCGCCGGGTTGTATCTGGCGGATAGTGTAGTACTGGGAGAGCGCATTTCCCATCAGACGGTAGTTCCGATTCAGGGACTCCGCGCCGTTCCCGATGAGCACGCCGAGCACCGGTTCGGTGTTGGAGATGAGGTGCTCAATCGAGGAGGTGAGATCGTATTCGAGCGTATTGGCGTCGAATATGACCGGTATTGCCTTGGTGCGGTCGAGGTAGCTTATTACTATCCCGCTGTAGACCGTAGCGAGGCTCTGCTGATCCTGCTGGATGACCTGGATCTGCTGCGGAACGATGCCGTAACTCTGCATGTTGTTCTCCACTCCCGCCTTGACCGGGTCGACGAAGGAGACCTTCACCTTGCCGCGGGAGTGTGCTGCGTACTCATACAACAGGTCCTCGATCTGCTGGACCTCCGGCGTAAGCCCCTTCAGGCGGTCGGAGACATAGTAGGTAATGCTCACCTGATTCGGGATCGTCGCGAACATCTTCTGCGAGACGCTGGAAATGGTGTAGATGTGGTTTTCCGTGATGTCCGCGCGGGTGAAGAACCGCATCGAGTTGAGCGCCGCAAGAAGCACGGCAACCCCGACGAGAACGACAACTATCGTTTCCTGACCTCTCCGGTTCATCCTCACCCCCACTTCCGGAAAACCAGGACCTTCGTGTTCATAAAGAGGAAGACGAAGGTTACGATCACGTAGTAGAACAGATCGCGCGTGTCAATCAGCCCCTTTATGAAACTCTGGAAATGGTAGTCGAGCGACAGATAGTTCACGAACCCCGCGAATCCGGTACTGACATCGGCCGTGGCATTGATCCTGTTCACGAGCGTCAGGAACAGAAGAACGACGATACTCAGGATGAATGCGGTTATCTGATTCGTCGACACCGACGACAGGAAGAGACCCACCGAAATTCCCGATGCACCGAGAAAAAGCAGACCGATATACTGTCCGACGATCTGGCCCATTTCGAAGTGGCCGGTCCGGAGGACCGTCAGCGGCACGGGAATGGTGAGGACGATCATGATGACGAGAAGCAGAAACGCCCCCAGGAATTTCCCGATCACAATCTCACTCTCCCGGAACGGGAGCGTCATCAGAAGCTCAACCGTCCCGAGCTTGTTCTCTTCCGCCCAGATTCTCATGGTGATGGCGGGAAGCAGAATTATGAACACCAGCGGCATTATGGCGAAGTAGGGCCGCAGGTCGGCGACGTTCTGAGCGAAGAAATGTTGAATATAGAAGAGCCAGACCGAGGTGAATACGAGAAAGAAGAGAACGGCGATATAGGCAATCGGGGAGTTGAAATAGGACCGCAGCTCCTTGCGAAGAATGGAAAAGACGTTACTCATGTGCCCTTCCCTCCCCCGTCGTCAGCTGCGTGAAAATGTCCTCGAGACTCACCCGCTCTCGGTTCATCGAGAGGATCTTGTATCCCCGACCCACCGCCCAGTCGAAGATCGCCTCGCCGTTCTCGGCACCAGGTTTCATGGAAAGATGCGCCGCCGCGCGAGACCCGTCGCCGCCTCGCTCGAACTGCGTCACCCGTGTCACGCCGGGGATCCCGCCGAGCTCAGACTCCAGATCCGGAGCAGCTCCCGCCTTCAGTTCAAGCACGTAGACATCGTCCCCCTTCATCTCACGGCCAATCTCGTCGGTGGTACCCTCGGCGACGATTGATCCCTCGTTCAAAATGAGCACGCGCTCGCAGACCGCCTCGACTTCCTGAAGGATGTGCGTCGAAAGAATGACCGTCTTTTCACGCCCCAGTTGTTTGATCAAACGGCGTATCTCTATGATCTGGTTCGGGTCGAGGCCGCTCGTCGGCTCATCTAGGATGAGGATTGCGGGATCGTGCAGGATCGCCTGAGCAAGACCGGTCCGCTGTTTGTAGCCTTTCGAAAGCCGTGATATGCTCCGGTTGGCCATCGGTCCGAGCCCGCACTCGGCCACCGACCATTCGAGCCGCTCCTGCCGCAGCTTCGCAACCGCCGGATCCGTCCGGCCGCCGCCCGGATATCTCACCCGAGAAATGAAATCCAGATACTCCAGCACGGTAAGGTCGCCGTAGACCGGCGCATTCTCCGGAAGATACCCTATGGAGCGTTTGATCGACAGCGGATCGCCGTAAATATCAAATCCGTTCACCGACACCGATCCCGCGGACGGAAAGTGGAAGCAGGTCAGGATCTTCATTATGGTGGTCTTGCCCGCACCGTTCGGTCCGAGAAGACCGACTATCTCATGCCCTCCGACTGAAAAGGAGACGTCCCGTACCGCTTCAAAGGTGCCATAACGCTTCCCGACGTGGTCTACCTCTATCATTCCCGTCCTCGTATCGTCTCTTTCGGCGGCTCAGTCCTCGTACGGAATCGGGATGTCCATCCGGTCTCTGGTCAGGAAGGCATCCGGAAAGCTCTGCCTGGCATCCCGCACAAGCCGTTTGAGGTCCCTCTCGGTATACCGGGGACTGTAATGGATGAGCCCCATCTTTTTCACACCGCCGGCAGCCTTCGCAATCCTGCCGGCGTCCTCGGCCGTCATGTGCCGCTTGGAGTGCGCGCTCTCGGCGAGCTCTCCTTCGAACATCCCTTCGCAGATGAGCAGATCCGAGCCGCTCACCTCCCGCGAGATCGAGTCTATCGGCAGTGAGTCGGTCACATAGGAGAACTTGCGCCCCTTCCGTGCCGAGCCCATCACCTCCGCCGGTTCGACCTTGCGTCCGCCGTCCAGCTCGACCGATTCCCCACCCTGGAGCCTTGACCACATCGGTCCCCGCGGAACACCGAGCTCCGCCGCCCGCTCGGGGTGGAAGATGCCGGGTCTCGCGTCCTCCTCGAGGGTGTAGCCTACGCAGACTCGCGAATGGCGCAGGGGAAAGGAACGCACCCTGAAACCCTCCCCATTGTATACGGTCTGGGGCTGCTCAGGGTTTGCTATCTCCTGCACAACAATCTCATAATTGATGTACATTTCCAGAATTTGCCGGTTCATTTCGACAAATTCCTGAATTCGAGGCGGGCCGATAACATAGAGGGGCTCGTTCCGTTCAACCTGAGCAGACAGCATAAGGATCCCGGCAAGTCCGGTGATGTGATCCGCGTGCGTATGAGAAATGAAGACCACGGAGATCTTCTTCCACTTCAGATTCAGACTGCGGATCGACACCTGCGTGCCCTCTCCGCAGTCGAACAGAAAAAGCTCTCCCTCCCGGCGCAGAAGTACCGATGTGAGGTGACGTCCCGGCAGGGGCATCATCCCTCCGCATCCGAGAACAAAAGCTTCCATGTTCATTGCAGGTAAAAATAACAGAACAACGGAGTTTAAAAAAGGGGTTGCCGGAAGCCGGGCCGGAAAATGAGGGACCGCGGGAGAAGGGCAGCACCCTTCAGCGCCACGCTGTCGCCGACTGAAGAGATGCGCGCAGGACATCCGGGAAGCTGCGCTTGAAGCTGCTCGACCGCTGCGTCGCGAAACTCCATGATGTCTCCTCCGACCACGAGCAGGTCCGGATCGAAACCGGCGGCGAGGCTCTTAAGACCGGTGCCGAGGTTCGCAACGATCTCCCGCACGGTAAGCGACGCCGCCTCGTCTCCCCGGGCGATCTTCCGACTCAGGTCGTGGAAGGAGCGTAGAACTCCGCGGCCTCCCTGGCGGTGGTACTCGTCCGGCAGCGCGCGCTCGGAAGCGTAACGCTCCCAGCAACCGAGCCGGCCGCAGGAGCAGTGACGCCCGCCGGGGACAAAGGTCATGTGGCCAAACTCACCCGCATTGCCGTTTGCGCCGCGATAGAGTCGTCCATCGAGGATGATTCCCACACCGATACCCTGGATCACCGATACGTAAAGCAGATGTTTCAGCCCACCGTGTCCTCCCAGGTGGAACTCCGCGAGCGCAGCCGCATTCGCCTCGTTCTCGAGCAGCACCGGCATGCCGAGCCGGTCTTCGAGATCCTGGAAGGAGACGTTTCGCAGTCCAAGGTTAGGCGCAAACTCCATCACGAGCTGTTCCGGATGCACGGTGCCGGGCAGAGATATGCCTGCACCGGAGATCCGCTCACGCGCGGCGCCGCCGGACTCCATTACCGCATCGAACCCTGCATGCAGCATATCGAGCAGTTCGCGCCCGGAGGTCCGCCGGCGCAGCCGTACGGCACGCTCGGAAATCACCTTCGTGTCGAGATCGGTAAGTGCGGCCCGGAGAAGTCCGGGTTGCACGTCGGCTGCAAGCAGAAATCGCGCCCGGGGTCGGAAGCGGAGTATTACCGGGCGTCTCCCACCGCTCGAATGGGCCGCGCCGGACTCCTCGACGAAGCCCTCCTGTTCGAGCGTGCGCAGATGAGAGGTGACGGCCGGGATGCTCCTGGAAAGCGCCGAGGCTATCTCCGGCCGCGTAAGCTCCCGCCGCTCATGAAGCAGACCAAGGACTTGCTCCTTGAGGCCGGCGGGCGCAGTATCGGACCGGTCCTGATTGGACCGATCAGGCGTTTGCGAGATAGCGATTTACTATTCCTTCGAGCATTTCCTGACGGCCCGAGCCGTTCCTTATCTGGTCGTGCGAGAGCGCGTAGGTCTCAAGCTCCTTGAATCCGACCTTTCCGGAAACGATATCCTTGCCGACGCCGCTCTGCCACGAGGAATAGCGTTCCTTCACGAACGATTCGATTTCACCCGACTCCAGCAGCTTGTTGGCAATCTTGAATCCGAGCGCCCAGGTGTCCATCGCGGCGATGTGCCCGTAGAACAGATCGGAGGGTTCGAACGATCCGCGTCGCACCTTTGCGTCGAAATTCAGTCCGCCCTTGTGCAGTCCACCGTTCTTGAGGATCTCGTAGGAGGCAAGCACAGTTTCGTAGATGTCAGTGGGCATCTGGTCCGTGTCCCATCCAAGCAGATAATCACCCTGGTTGGCATCGACGCTTCCGAGAATTCCGTTGACCCGCGCGAAGTGCAGCTCATGCGCGAAGGTGTGCCCTGCCAGCGTTGCGTGGTTCATTTCGATGTTCAGTTTGAGGTCTTTCTCGAGACCGTATTTTCTCAGGAAGCCATTGCACGCCGCGGCATCGAAATCATACTGATGTTTGGTCGGCTCCATTGGTTTCGGCTCAATGAGGAGCTGCCCTTCGAAGTGGATCTCCCTCCTATAGTCGCGCGCCATGGACAGAAACCGCGCCATGTTGTCCAGCTCCAACCCCATATCGGTATTCAGAAGTGTCTCGTATCCCTCGCGGCCGCCCCAGAAGACATAGTCCTCCCCGCCGAGCTCGTGAGTAACCTCCATTGCCTTCTTGACCTGGGCCGCGGCGTAGGCAAAGACCTCGGCGTTTGGAGAGGTCGCCGCACCGTGTACGTATCGCGGGTGTGCAAAGAGGCAGGCAGTTCCCCAGAGAAGCCTGATGTTCGTCGACTTCTGTAGCTCGGCCGTCAGCTTCACGACCTCGTCAAGGTTACGGTTGTTTTCCTTGAGCGATTCCGTTTCAGGAGCGATGTCGCGGTCGTGAAAACAGAAACGGTCGATCTGAAGCTTCTCGGCGATCTCGAAAAGCGCGCGCATCTTCGCCTTCGCCTGTTCCATCGGATCGGTGATCGAGAGCCAGGGACGGATCGCAGTGGCTCTACCGAAGGGGTCCGCACCGCCGGCGTTCATGGTGTGCCAGTAGGCGAGCGAGAACCGAAGGTGGTCCCGCATCTTCTTACCGGCGATGGTCTCATCGGGATTGTAGTGCTTGAATGACAGCGGGTTCCTGGATTCCCTGCCCTCGTACTTCACCACAGGGATGTCTTTGAAAAACTCGTTCATGGTCTCCTCCTTCGGCTATGATATAACGGCAATCCGCCGAACGCAATAAACTTTTTAAAGTAAGTTTATAAAGTGGCCACAGCCGCGAGTGGTCGGCTGGATAAAACGCTTCAGGGTTGCACGTCTTTTTCGTAGTCAACCGAATCGAAGCCGAACCCGTGCATCTGGAGAAAGTCGGTACGGTACTTTTCGAGGTCGCCGATCGAGCCAATATTTCCGGTGCTCGCCTCCGGCCACAGCCGGCTGATTTCCGATTGGACGTCGCTTCTGAACTCCCAGTCGTCGATGCGTATGCGGCCCTTGTCGTCCACCGGCACCTGGCCGCCCGCATAGAGGCGTTCGCTGAACAGACGGTAGATCTGTTGGATGCAGTCCTCGTGGACATTCTTTTCCTTCATGACCTTGAAAAGAAGCGCGAGATAGAGCGGTACTGCGGGTATTACTGCGCTCGAGCGGGTAACCAGCGCTTTGTTCACCGAAACGTAGGCCTTTCCGCCGACGGCCTTCAGCGTGTCGGTAAGACGGATCGCCTTCTCTTCGAGGTCTTCCTTCGCCTTTCCAATGGTGCCCGCCCGGTAGATCGACGCCATGAGATCCGGTCCGATGTAGGAGTAGGCAACCGTCACCGCGCCCTGCGCGAGGACCCCCGCGCTCAGAAGCGATTTCATCCAGAGGTCCCAGTCCTCACCTCCCATCACCTTGACGGTGTGGCGGATCTCCTCCTCGGAGGCGGCCTCGGCGGTAACCTCTTTCACCTCGCCCGTCATGGGATCGATGCTTTTCGTCGTGTAACCCTTGCCGGTCGGCTTCAGCACCGAGCGGTACATTTCGCCCGTGTCCGGATCGGTCCTGACGGCCGAAGCGAGACTGTAGACCACCAGATCAACCTGGCCGAAGAGCTTCTTTATGCGGCCGACCACCTCTTCCTTCATGGCGTGAGAGAACGCATCTCCGTTTATTGATTCGGCTACGAGGCCTGCGCTCTTCGCCTCAGCCTCGAAAGCGAGCGTGTTGTAGTAGCCCGCGGTGCCGGTTCGCTTTTCCGAGCCTTCGCGCTCGAAGGCGACGCCTATCGTACCGGCATCGCAGCCGAAGGCAGCAGTGATGCGTGAGGAGAGGCCGTATCCGGTGGAGGATCCGATCACGAGCACCCTCTTCGGTCCGTTCGAGATCTTCCCTCGTGACCTGACATAGGCGACTTCGCGCGCAACATACGCCGCGCATCCGTCCGGATGAGCGTTCATGCATATGTTGTTCCGGATCATCGGCTTTATGACCATTGGCCTCTCCTTGATTGGTTGAAAATTCCTGTAACCCTACCGCAACTCCCCGAAAAAGGCAAGTTGAGGAAAGTATCAAGAACCCTGTGGACAAAATCAGGGGAGTAATTGCGCGGTAAGTACTTGTGAGCATCAGGTCGTCTTTCG
>CAZNYW010000021.1:0-30046 GCA_964577375.1 uncultured Spirochaetales bacterium
TAGAGCACCACCATGGTAAGGTGGGGGTCATCGGTTCGAATCCGATCGAGGGCTGTTTTTCCACAGTCTTGGCACGGAATGTGCTTTGCGCCGTTGACACGCCGGGGTAGAAACTCTATATTGAAGATTCGAGTCGTTGACAGGAGATATGCGGCATGGCAAAAGCGAAGGGGAAGAGTGTTGAGCTCATCGCCCTGCAGTGTACTGAATGCAATCGTCGGAACTACACAACGAAAAAGAACCGAAAGAACACGCAGGGTAAGCTGGAACTGAAGAAGTATTGTCCCCACGACAGGAAGCATACTCTTCACAAGGAAACCAAAGTCAAGTAACTGGTGGATGCGAAATCGCAGAAAGCAGTCGCAAAGCCGCGGTAGTAGTCACGGCATGTTGCTACGGAACATCCGGTCGTCTGACAGGCCGGCCATGCGAAAGTCCATAGGCCAGTAGCTCCAACGGCTAGAGCGCCGGTCTCCAAAACCGGATGTTGTAGGTTCGAATCCTACCTGGCCTGTACATATCCTCCTGTCCGGCGAGGAGTTATTGAGCCGTGCACGAACGGCCCTCCGCCGTGTAATCACGGCCTCAAGCCGCGTTCACGGCAGGGCACATTCACTTTGAGGTGCTGCGAATGAAAAAAATAATTGCATTCTTCCAGGACAGCTACGCGGAACTCAGAAAGGTTGTTTGGCCGTCTCGGGAGGAGGTCGGCTCCTCCACGAAGGTCGTTCTTGTTTCCGTTGCACTCTTTGCAGCCGTTCTCGGCATCGTTGACTTCCTTCTGGTGCGGGGGATCGACTATCTATTCTAGCGAATATCTCAGGCCGAGTGCTGAACCCGCCATCCGATTCGTCGTTCTTGGCGGGATTACGCTAGTGCGGGCACGCGGCCGAGCGTCGATCGATTCGCAAATCTGTAATTCATGAAGGGGTGACATGGCAAAGGGCTGGTACGTACTGCACACATACTCCGGATACGAGAATAAGATTGAAAAAACCATCCGAAGGATGATGGATGACGGCCTGCTCGAAGAGGCGGTCATCGACATCAAGGTGCCGTCAGAACAGGTAGTGGAGATCAAGGAAGGAAAGAAGAAGATCACCACCAAGAAATTCCTTCCCGGATACATCCTTCTCGAGATGGATCTCCCCGACCTTGGCTGGAAGACGATCTGCTCCAATATCCGCAAAATCCAGGGCGTTACCGGTTTCGTCGGGTCAGGCGCGGCAATGAAGCCGCAGCCGATAAGTCAGGAGGAGGCGCGTACCATCCTCCAGAAGGCGGGTGAGATCAAGGGCGACAAGAACCTGAAGCCGAAACAGAGCTTTTCGGTCGGCGAGCAGGTGCGCATCATCGAGGGGCCGTTCGAATCGTTTACCGGCAATGTGGAAGAGGTAAACGCGGAGAAGGGCAAGCTTCGGGTTATGGTCGGCATATTCGGGCGCGCGACGCCCGTTGAAGTGGATTTTCTCCAGGTCGAAAAGGTCTGATGAATCGTTAACAAGGGTGTCTCGTTGAGGTGCCCGATGGGAGTCCGGTTTGCCGGGTGAGCCGGTCCGGACGCTAATACCACGAAAGGAGATGGCACATGGCCAAAAAAAAGATTGCCGCCATCGTAAAACTGCAGGTGCCGGCGGGCAAAGCGACCCCGGCGCCGCCGGTCGGACCGGCGCTCGGACCCCACGGCGTGAGCGCTCCTCAGTTCGTTCAGCAGTTCAACGATGTCACCAAGAGCATGGAACCGGGACTTATCATCCCGGTGGTGATCACCGTGTATGCGGACCGCTCGTTTTCGTTCATCACGAAGACGCCCCCCGCATCGGTACTGATCAAGCGAGCGATCAACCTCGAAAAGGGGTCGCCGGAGTCCCACCGTACAAAGGTCGGGAAGATTTCGCTGGACAAGGTGCGGGAAATCGCGCAGCTGAAGCTGCCTGATCTCAACGCAAACGACATTGAAGCCGGTATGCGGATCATCGCAGGCACCGCCCGCAGCATGGGCGTGGAAGTGGAGAAGTAGCCATGGTACACGGAAAGAAGTATCGAGCGGCGGCTTCTCAGTACGATCCGCAGAAGACCTACGATGCCGAGGAGGCAATCGCCCTCGTCAAGACGCTTGCCTACGCAAAGTTTGACGAGACAGTCGAGCTTTCGCTCAATCTCAATCTGAAGAAGAGCGGTACAGTGCGTGACACGGTCGTGCTTCCTCACCAGTTCACCACGGAGAAGAAGATTCTCGTCTTCGCCAAGGGTGACAAGGCACACGAGGCCGAGGAGGCGGGAGCGACCTACGTCGGCGACGACGACCTGATCGAGAAGATCAAGGGCGGGTGGCTCGATTTCGATGTGTGTGTCGCTACGCCCGATATGATGAAGGACGTTGGCAAGCTGGGACCGGTGCTCGGCCGGCGCGGCCTGATGCCCAACCCCAAGACCCAGACCGTCACCTTCGACATCAAGGGCGCCATCGCGGAGTTGCGCAAGGGCCGCGTGGAGTTTCGCGCGGACAAGACCGGTGTGATCCACCTCGCTGTCGGCAAGGTATCGATGGAGCCGGCTAAGCTCAAAGAGAATATGGACGTTGTCGTGTCCGAGGTGGACCGCAGGCGGCCGCCCGAAACAAAGGGTGAGTTCATCAAGACGGTAGCCATAAGCTCGACGATGGGGCCGGGTGTGCGCGTGCTGCGCACAGTCGACAGGGCCGTATAAGGGGGGGGCGGAGAAATGGCAGAAAAGGTTGCCCAGAGCACTAAGGGCCACGAGGCCCACATAAATGACGAAAAGCGCGAGGCGGTCGACGTCCTGAAGCAGCAGTTCGGCGAGGTGAAGGACTTCATCTTCACCGACTACCGAGGACTTACCGTTGAGCAGATCACCGAGCTGCGAAGCAAACTGCGCGAGCAGGAGGCCGAGTACAAGGTCATCAAGAACAACTTTGCCCGGATCGCATTTCAGCAGATGAAGTCGCCGGACGCGGTTGCCGAGTACCTTGTCGGACCCACCGCCATCGCGATGACGAAAGGCGAGGCGACTCCGGTAGTCAAATCGCTCATCGACTTCTCCAGGGAGTGGACCGTCCAGGTCAAGGGCGGGTTGATTTCGGGCTTGGTGTTCGATGCGAAGCAGGTCGAGGCGTTCAGCAGGCTTCCGACACGTCCGGAGCTGCTGTCGATGCTGATGAGAACAATGAACGCACCGCTTCAGAACATGGTTTACGCAATGAACGGTGTTACAACAAAACTGGTGCGAACGCTTCAGGCGGTCGCGGACAAGAAGTCGGCCGCCTGAGGGCCGCGTCGGGTCTGGAGGGCGGATGTCCTCCGCCGGGCCCGAAGAAAACAGGAGTGAACCGGACGTTAGTCTTCGCGTTGTGTTGCATGCTATCGCCCGGAACTATAAAAACTTAAAGGAGAAGATAATATGGCAACACTGGGTAAAGAGGAAATTCTGGATGCCATCGCAAACATGACGGTTCTCGAGGTTTCGGATCTCGTCAAGGCGATGGAAGAGAAGTTCGGCGTGACTGCGGCCGCTCCCGTAGCGGTTGCTGCGGTCGGCGGAGGAGCTGCCGGCGGTGACGGTGGGGCTGCGGCTGAGGAGCAGACGGAATTCAACGTCATCCTCAAGAGCGTAAAAGATGGTGCGAAGATTCCGGTAATCAAGGAAGTTCGCGCAATTACCGGGCTTGGACTGAAAGAGGCAAAGGATCTTGTCGAAGCTGGAGGGAAGGCTGTCAAAGAGGGCGTTTCCAAAGACGAGGCAAATCAGATCAAGCAGAAGTTGGAAGCAGCTGGCGGAGTCGTTGAGGTCCAATAGTTACAACTTCTTGTATACGCAGATGCAGTTTACTCACGGCACCACCGGACGGAATTTGTCCGGTGGTGTCTCTTTCTCTTCTCCCGTTTTCCTCCTCAGTTCGGCCGCAATATCACGGGCGAAGGGCGGAAGCGCTTGCGGCGCCTCCGCTTTTCGCCAGGGGGGCTTAGATGTTTGATAGAACTAAACCAATCCACCGGACGCAAGTCGGGCAGGCAGCTGATCGGGTCATGGACCTTCCGGACCTCGTTGACATACAGCTTTCATCCTACGAGCGATTTCTTCAGCGCGAAACAATGCTCGCTGGAAATCCGCCGCTCGATCAGGGGCTGGAAGAGGTCTTTCAGAGCATATTTCCGATCGAAAGCCAGGCCGGAGACATGCGGCTCGAATATGACCATTATAACCTCGATGAGGACAACATAAAGTTCAGCGAATTCGAGTGTAAACAGAAGGGGCACACCTACGCGGTGCCCATCAAGGCTCGAATCAATCTGGTCTTTCTGGAAACAGGTGAAATCCGCCAGAAGGATATCTATATGGGCGACATTCCCCTCATGACCGACCGGGGAACCTTCGTTATAAACGGCGCCGAACGGGTCGTGGTAAGCCAGATTCACCGTTCCCCGGGCGTTATCTTTTCTCACGAGAAGGGCGTCTACTCTTCGCGCATCATCCCCTACCGGGGAAGCTGGCTCGAGTTCGAGATTGATCAGAAGAAAGAGCTGATCTACGCCAAGATCGACCGCAAGAAACGGATCCTTGGAACGCTTTTTCTGCGTGCTCTCGGATACGATACGCGTGAAAAGATAATCGATGTCTTCTATAAGACTATGCCGATGCGCGTCTCCGAGGATCGGGAGCTGCGGGAAAACCTGGTAAACAAGGTGCTTGCCCGCCCGGTCTTCGTAACCGAGGGGGCAGAGGAGAAGAAGCTCTATCGTGCCGGTGAGAAGATCCATCCGCACGATGTGGACGAGCTGATTCATTCCGAGGTGGAAGAGGTGCACGTGATCGACTCGCAGCATGCTGAATCCCTCCACTCGGATATCATCCTCAACTGTTTCGAGCGCGAGGAGAGCAAGTACACGCACGCCGAAGCCGGCCGCGACGAGCCCTCCAAAGAGGATGCGCTCTCCGCGGTCTACGCGATAATCATGCCCGGTGAGCCAATCACCGTTGAAAGCGCGGAGAAGGACTTCAATTCGATGTTCTTCACATCGCGCCGCTACGATCTCGGACGCGTCGGCCGTTACAAGCTCAACAAGAAGTTCGACTACGAGCTCGCGGTCGAGGAGCAGACGCTCACCCGCGACGACATCGTCAATACCATGCGCTATCTCATCCGGGTCTATATCGGCGAAGACAACGTCGACGACATCGACCATCTCGGCAACCGCCGGGTGCGAAGCGTCGGCGAGCTGCTTGCAAATCAGCTGAAAACCGCATTCTCCCGCATGGAGCGGATCGCGAAGGAGCGGATGTCGCTCAAAGAGACCGACACGATAAAGCCGCAGGACCTCATTTCGATTAAGCCGATTGTTGCGGCGATCAAGGAGTTCTTCGGCTCGAGTCAGCTGTCGCAGTTCATGGACCAGGTCAATCCGCTCTCGGAGCTGACCCACAAACGGCGCCTGAATGCGCTTGGCCCCGGCGGTCTTTCGCGCGATCGAGCTGGGTTCGAGGTTCGCGACGTGCACTACACCCACTACGGACGCATGTGTCCGATCGAAACGCCTGAGGGACCGAACATCGGTCTCATTGTTTCGCTCGCGATCTACACCCGGGTCAACGAGTACGGCTTTCTCGAGACCCCCTATCGCCGCGTAAAGAACGGCAAGGTGAGCCGGGATATCGAGTATCTGTCGGCCATGGATGAGGAAAAGCATTTCATCGCGCAGGCGAGCGCCCCGGTAGACAAGGGCGGCAAGTTCCTTGCCAGCCAGATCTCGGTACGGAAGTCGGGTGACTACACGGTTCGCCCGCCGGAAGATATCGCCTTCATGGACGTGTCGCCGAAGCAGATCATCTCGGTGTCGGCGAGCCTCATCCCCTTCCTCGAGCACGACGATGCAAACCGCGCTCTCATGGGCAGCAATATGCAGCGCCAGGCGGTGCCGCTCGTGTTCCCGGAGCCGCCGCGCGTCGGTACCGGCATGGAGGGCAAGACCGCCTACGATTCCGGCGTCCTCGTGAAGTCGCGCCGGGCCGGAACGGTCGAGTACGTTTCGTCGGTGCGGGTTGTCGTGAAGCCGGACGGCGCGAAGAATCGAGACGATCGGGACGAATATCCGATGATCAAGTATCAGCGGACCAATCAGGACACCTGCTACACGCAGAAGCCGATAGTGAAGCTTGGTCAGAAGCTCGCCAAGGGCGACGTGATTGCCGACGGGCCCGCCACCTTCATGGGTGAGCTCGCTCTCGGACGTAATGTCCTCGTCGGTTTCGTGCCGTGGAACGGATACAACTTCGAAGACGCAATCCTCATTTCGGAAAACGTGGTGAAGGAGGACATCTTCACCTCCATCCACATAAAAGAGTTCACCATTGATGTCCGCGAAACCAAGCTGGGGCCGGAGAAGATAACCCGCGACATTCCCAACACGTCCGAAAAGGCGCTGGATCAGCTCGACGAGGAGGGAATTGTCCGCGTCGGGGCGAAGGTGAAGTCCGGCTACATCCTGGTGGGCAAGGTTACGCCGAAAAGCGAGACTGAGACCACGCCGGAGTTCAAGCTTCTGAACTCGATCTTCGGCGAAAAGGCGAAGGAAGTCCGGGACACCTCGCTTCGCGTGCCTCACGGTGTCGAGGGAACGGTCATCGACGTTCAACGGCTTCGCCGCAGCGAGGGTGATGATCTCGCCCCGGGCGTTGATGAAGTGGTGAAGGTGCTGATCGCCACCAAGCGTAAGCTGCAGGAGGGCGACAAGATGGCGGGCCGCCACGGAAACAAGGGCGTAATCGCCCGTGTGCTACCCGTCGAGGACATGCCCTACATGGCCGACGGCACACCGCTCGACCTCTGCCTTAATCCGCTGGGCGTCCCGTCCCGTATGAACATTGGGCAGATACTCGAAACCGAGCTGGGATGGGCTGCTGCGGCTCTCGACGAATGGTACGCCACTCCGGTGTTTGAATCCGCCACCAACGAGCAGATCGAAGAGCGCCTTCAGAAGGCGGGACTTCCGGTCAGCTCGAAGATCGCACTTTACGACGGGCGGAGCGGCGAGCAGTTCGAGAACGAGGTAATGGTGGGCGAGATGTACATGCTGAAGCTGCACCATCTCGTGGACGACAAGATGCACGCGCGGTCGACGGGGCCCTATTCGCTGGTTACACAGCAGCCCCTCGGCGGAAAGGCGCAGTTCGGAGGTCAGCGTCTTGGTGAAATGGAGGTGTGGGCACTGGAGGCGTACGGCGCCGCCAACACGCTCCAGGAGCTTCTGACCATCAAGTCGGACGACATGACCGGACGCGCGAAGATTTACGAGAGCATTGTCAAAGGCGAGCCGTCGACCGCTGCGGGTGTACCCGAGTCTTTCAACGTGCTCGTGCAGGAACTCCGAGGGCTTGCGCTTGATATGTCGATCTACGACTCCAAGGGCAAGCAGATTCCGCTCACCGAACGGGATGAGGAGCTCATCAACCGTCAGGGGAGCAATTTCTAGGGAGTAGCGCACATGCGAGATATTCAGGACTTTGACAGCATCATGATCCGGCTTGCCTCGCCCGACCAGATCCGGGCGTGGAGCTACGGCGAGGTGAAGAAGCCGGAAACAATCAACTACAGAACTCTGCGACCGGAGAAGGACGGCCTTTTCTGCGAGCGTATATTCGGCACCACCAAGGAATGGGAGTGCTACTGCGGCAAGTTCAAATCGATCCGGTACAAGGGCGTGATCTGCGACCGCTGCGGCGTCGAGGTGACGCACTTCAAGGTGCGCCGCGAGCGGATGGGCCACATCGAGCTCGCCTCGCCGGTGTCACACATCTGGTACTACCGGTCGGTCCCCTCCCGGATGGGGCTTCTGCTCGACCTCACCATCGCAGCGCTCCGCTCTATTCTCTACTATGAGAAGTACATCGTCATCGATCCAGGTGATACCGATCTGAAGAAGATGGAGCTGCTCACGGAAGAGGAGTACATGGAGGCCAAGGAGCGCTACGGCATGAGCTTCTCCGCCGGTATCGGCGCAGAAGCGATCCGGACGCTGCTCGAAGGGCTCGATCTGGACGATCTGTCCACGACGCTCCGGCAGACCATGATCGAAAAGGGTGCGAAGGCCGACAAGCGGCTGCTCAAGCGCATCGAGATCGTCGAGAACTTCCGCGACTCGGGCAACAAACCGGACTGGATGATCCTGGATGTAATTCCTGTGATCCCCCCGGAATTGCGTCCCATGGTGCAGCTCGACGGCGGCCGCTTCGCAACCAGCGATCTGAACGATCTCTATCGCCGCGTCATCAACAGAAACAACCGCCTCAAGAGGCTTATGGCGCTCAACGCTCCGGACATCATCATCCGCAACGAGAAGAGGATGCTCCAGGAGGCGGTGGATGCCCTTTTCGACAACTCGAAGAAGAAGCGGGTGGTCAAGGGCGCGTCGAACCGGCCGCTCAAGTCGCTCTCCGACATGCTCAAGGGAAAGCAGGGACGTTTCCGGCAGAACCTGCTCGGCAAGCGCGTAGACTACTCGGGCCGCTCGGTTATCGTGGTTGGTCCGGAGCTTCAGCTGCACCAGTGTGGTCTTCCCACAAAGATGGCGCTCGAGCTCTACAAACCCTTCATCATGAAGAAGCTTGTCGAGAAGGACGTCGTCTACAACATCAAGAAGGCGAAGACGCTGGTCGAGCAGGAGACCCCCGAAGTGTGGGCGGTGCTCGACGAAGTGGTGAAGGAGCATCCGGTGCTTCTGAACCGTGCTCCGACGCTGCACAGGCTCGGTATTCAGGCATTCGAACCGGTTCTGGTCGGCGGCAAGGCAATCAAGCTTCATCCGCTTGTCTGTCACGCGTTCAATGCCGACTTCGACGGCGACCAGATGGCCGTGCACGTTCCGCTGACTCAGGCGGCTCAGATCGAATGCTGGACGCTCATGCTCTCCAGCCGCAATCTGCTCAACCCGGCGAACGGAAAGCCGGTGGTCTTCCCGAGCCAGGACATGGTTCTCGGCATCAACTACCTTACCCGTGAGCGCGCAGGCGCCAGAGGGGAGGGAAAGAGGTTCCCGAGCACCGATCACGTAATCCTCGCGCTGGAAGCACGCGCCATCGACTACGCCGCACTGATCCACGTGCCGATCAAGGGGGAAGTTCTCGAGACGACCGCAGGCAGAATCATCCTGAACGAAGCGCTGCCCGAAGAGGTCGGGTATGTCAATTACTCGATGGGTGACAAGGAGCTTCGCGCTCTGATCGCTCAGGTCTACGCGGTTCACGGATCGCACGTCACCGTGGCGCTTCTCGACGCCATCAAAAAGATGGGCTTCCGCTACGCGACCGTCTTCGGCGCAACCATCGGTATGGATGACATCATCATCCCCGAGATGAAGAAGGACATGATCGACACGGCCAACACCGAGGTCGAGTCCATTCAGAACCAGTATCTGCAGGGCCACATAACCAACGAAGAGCGCTACAACCGCGTTGTCGAGGTCTGGAGCAAGACGAACGAAGATCTCACCAACGAAATGATGAAACGCCTGAAAGACGACGAGGGCGGGTTCAACCCCGTCTACATGATGGCGAATTCCGGTGCGCGCGGTAGCCGCAGCCAGATCCGCCAGCTCGCCGGCATGCGCGGTCTGATGGCCAAGCCGTCGGGCGACATCATCGAGCTGCCGATCCGCTCCAACTTCAAGGAGGGGCTTTCGGTCATCGAGTTCTTTATCTCGACCAACGGAGCCCGTAAGGGTCTCGCGGACACTGCGTTGAAGACCGCAGACGCAGGCTATCTCACCCGCCGTCTTGTCGATATCGCGCAGGACGTCGTTGTGAACGATGAAGACTGCGGCACCATCAACGGTCTCGAGATGCGTGCCCTCAAAGACGGCGAGGAGATCGTCGAAACGCTTTCCGACCGCATTGCAGGCCGCTTCACCCTGGAACGGGTGAAGCACCCGATTACGGGAGAAATTCTCGTCGACGTGAACGAAGAGATAAGCGACGAGCTCGCCAGTCAGATAGAAGAGGCGGGCATCGAGACGGTCCGAATCCGCACGGTGCTCACCTGCGAGGCGAAGTACGGCGTGTGCCGGAAGTGCTACGGCCGGAACCTTGCCACCAATCGCACAGTAGACATCGGAGAGGCGGTCGGTATTATCGCCGCCCAATCGATCGGCCAGCCGGGAACGCAGCTCACCATGCGTACGTTCCACATCGGCGGCGCCGCGACGAAAACCAGCGAAGAGAACCGGACCTACCTGCGCTATCCGGTTGTCGTGCGGGAGATCAAGGGCAACGTCGTCGAGCTTTCGAACGGCGACAAGCTGTTCACCCGCAAGGGCTTCGTTATGGTCAGCCGAATCCTGAAGGTGATCGAGCTCGAGCAGAAGGATAAGCTGCAGGTGTCCGACGGCGAAAAGGTCGTCAAGGGCCAGCTCATCATCAAGCGCGGTCGCGAGGAGATCCAGGCGACCGAAAACGCCTACGGCGTCGTGAAGGGAAAGACGCTATACCTCGTCGCCCAGGAACAGAAGGTCGAAATTCGAAACGGTGCCGAGCTGCTCGTCAAGGCGGGCGACGTGGTGCCGGCGGAGGAGTCCATTGCGACCTTCGACCCGTTCAGCGAGCCGATCATCTCCGAGTTCGACGGTTCACTCCACTTCGAGGACATCGTGCTTGGGACAACGCTGAAAGAGGAGTTGAACGAGGACACCGGCAACATCGAAAAGAAGATAACCGAGTTCACCCTCGAATCCCTTCAGCCGCGCGTTATCGTGAAGGGCGCAGACGGCGACGAGCTTGCGACCTACTACCTGCCGGGCGGAGCCTATCTCAACGTTTCCGACGGCAACAAGATCAAAGCCGGGCGGCCGATCGCCAAGATTCTGAAAGAGAGCGTGAAGACCAGGGACATCACCGGTGGTCTGCCACGTGTTGGTGAGCTGTTCGAGGCGCGCAAGCCCAAGAGCGCTGCCGTACTTTCGCAGATTGCAGGCATCGTCCACTTCAAGGGAATTGCCAAGGGCAAACGGATCATCGTCGTGGAAGATCCCTACGCCAAGGAGTACAAGCATCTGGTGCCGATGGGCAAGCACCTTCTGGTGCGCGAGGGTGATACCGTCGAGGCGGGCGATATGCTCAGCGACGGAAACATCGATCCTCATGACTACCTCTTCATCAAGGGCGAGAATGCGCTCCAGGCGTTCCTGATGAACGAGATCCAGGAGGTTTACCGCCTCCAGGGTGTGAACATCAACGACAAGCACATCGGTATCATCGTTCGCCAGATGATGCGGAAGGTCGAGATCGTGCAGGTTGGCGACACCAACTTCATCTTCGGTCAGCAGGTGGACAAGCATCGTTTCCACGAGGAGAACCGGAAGGTGGAAAGGGAAGGCGGTCAACCGGCCGTCGGACGCCCGCTGCTTCTGGGCATTACCCGCGCGAGCCTCAACATCGAGAGCTTCATCTCGGCGGCGAGCTTCCAGGAAACCACGCGTGTGCTTACCAACGCCGCGATTGCGGGATCCACCGACTACCTCCGCGGTTTGAAGGAGAACGTCATCATCGGTCACCTCATTCCGGCGGGCACCGGTATGCGGCAGTACCGCAACATCAAGCTCTTCGGTGAAAACCAGGAGGACCTGGATGCGCACATGCAGCAGATTCTCGAAGAGCGGGCGAAAGAGGAAAAGACTTCTGCGACGGCCGAACGTGCCCGTGCAGAGATCGAGGCTTATCAGGAATAGGCCCGCGTGATGTCCGCGCCAGGGTCCGGTAATCCGCCCTCACGGCTGATCCCGACCGGGCCGTGATGTCCGCGCCAAGCGGTATCCCGCTTGACTTTTTTGACTGGCGCTGTTAGAGTTCATGCTCTACCAGCGCGACAGGATAGCGAAAACTGTCCATTGTCTTCTTTTTAGTTGAACGTGCGCACCTGTAGTCCTGATCCTTCGGATCAGGGGGAATTTTTCGCGTACAGTTGCAGCTGGAAGAAAGACGATTGAGCAGAATGGAAACCAAACGCGGCTGAGAAGAATGCCGCATGGACAACGTGAGGAGAGGCCAGGTTAGATGCCTACGATAAACCAGTTGATTCGCAAGGGGCGAAAAGAGATCAAGAAAGGAACGAAATCTCCCGCCCTGCAGTCGTGTCCGCAGAAGCGCGGCGTATGCACCCGCGTCATGACGGTCACACCGAAGAAGCCGAACTCGGCACTCCGCAAGGTTGCCCGCGTGCGGCTCACAAACGGAATCGAAGTAACAGCCTATATTCCTGGAATCGGACACAATCTGCAGGAGCACTCAGTTGTGCTGCTGCGCGGTGGCCGCGTGAAGGACCTTCCGGGCGTTCGCTACCACATAATTCGTGGCGCGAAGGATACGCTTGGAGTCGAGGATCGGCGCAAGGCGCGTTCCAAGTACGGCACGAAGCGGCCGAAGGCATAATGGAAGGTTGAGATGCCAAGACGAAAAGTAACGCCGCCCACCATTTCCGGGCCGGATCCGAAGTACCAGAGCGTTTCGGTCACGAAGTTCGTTCGGCGCATGATGATCGATGGAAAGAGGTCGATCACGACCGCAGTCATGTACGATGCAATGGAGCTGCTCGGAAAGAACGCCGGGAAAGACCCTGTCGAGGTGTTCAACAAGGCTCTCGACAATGTGAAACCGGCCGTTGAGGTCAAGTCCCGTCGCGTCGGTGGATCCACCTATCAGGTGCCGGTCGAGATCCGGGAGTCGCGCCGTGAAGCGCTGGCGATGCGCTGGCTCATTGCGGCGGCAAGAGCCCGTTCCGGCAAGTCGATGGCGCAGAAGCTGAGCGCCGAGCTGCTGGACGCGTTTAACGCAACCGGGACGGCATACAAGAAGAAGGAAGATACACACCGCATGGCGGAGGCCAATAAGGCATTCGCGCACTATCGCTGGTAGCCTTCTGTACCGCGGGGCGGTGAGATTCGCGGGCCTGTCGACCGCAAGGCGGTGTCGCCGGGGTTGATCTGCGCTGCGATACGTGTTAATTTCACCAGGTCGACACGTGATCTGCGTGGTCGGCCTGCGGCAGTCCGGTGGAAAGCACCCGCCCGGAGAAATGCTCCGGACGGTAGATCATGTGATGCTTTCCAAACAGACTGCGCCGGACCAAACCAATCATCCGGTTGATCGAGTGTGTCCGTGTTTGTCGCTCTGCGTGAGAACGCCGGGCGGGCGACTGGATTGCACAAGGTGATGGTAAGGTGGTTCCAGGTACTGTCGTCGGGATCATGGCATTTCGACGGCGGAGCATGCCCCGTTGGGGTGCCTGCGTAAATTCCGCCTCCAGATCCGGCCGTAACAGGCCGGAAGTTCAGCTTTTATGGCACGCATCTTGCCTTGACAAAGCATGGTGAACTTCCTAAAATGCAATCCTTCAATTCCTGGTGACACTCATCTGCAGGATGAATGAGTTGGTACAGCTGCTCGCCCGGGTTGGTCGGTCGGTTTGATCGCCTTCGATCGAAGGCGCTTCCGGCGGAGCACACCCGGAAGAGTAGCGCCGCAGGTGAGAAGTGCCTGGCGTGAAAATCAAGCCGTCAGCTCGGCGCGTGGTCGCAAGGGTCAATACGGCAATGAAACTGTTTACGAAATCGCAAGGAGGACGTAATGGCGAAGGAAAAGTTTGAGAGAACCAAGCCTCATATCAACGTCGGTACCATCGGTCACGTCGACCACGGGAAGACCACGCTGACCGCAGCAATCACGATGGTCTGCGCCGCGAAGAGCGGCAGCAAGATCATGAAGTATGAGGAAATCGATAACGCGCCGGAGGAAAAGGCACGCGGAATCACGATCAACACACGGCACGTCGAGTATCAAACTGATAACCGACACTACGCCCACGTTGACTGCCCGGGACACGCAGACTACATCAAGAACATGATCACCGGTGCGGCCCAGATGGACGGGGCGGTGCTGGTCGTTTCGGCAGCCGACGGCGCGATGGCTCAGACAAAAGAGCACGTGCTCCTTGCCCGCCAGGTCGGTGTTCCTTCGATTATAGTGTTTCTCAACAAGGTCGATCAGGTTGACGATCCCGAGCTTGTGGACCTGGTCGAGGAAGAGGTGCGCGACCTCCTGAAGGCCAACCAGTTCCCCGGTGACGATATCCCGGTGATTCGGGGCAGCGCGTTCGAGGCGATGGAGAATCCCACGGACGAGGGGAAGACGAAGTGCATCACCGATCTGCTCGATGCGATGGACAGCTACTTCCCGCTCCCGACCCGCGCGGTCGACAAGGACTTCCTGATGCCGATCGAGGACGTGTTCTCGATTCAGGGCCGCGGCACCGTCGTTACCGGCCGTGTCGAAGCCGGTGTCATCAAAGTCAATGACAAGGTGGAGATCGTCGGAATCAAGGAGACGAAAGATACCGTTGTCACGGGCGTTGAGATGTTCAACAAGCTGCTCGACCAGGGAGAGGCCGGCGACAACATCGGCTGTCTGCTCCGTGGTATCGATAAGAAAGAGGTTGAGCGTGGACAGGTCCTCGCAAAGCCGGGCTCCATCCATCCGCACCGAAAGTTCAAGGGAACGGTCTACGTTCTGAACAAGGACGAGGGTGGCCGTCACTCGCCGTTCTTCAGCGGCTACCGGCCTCAGTTCTACTTCCGGACCACCGACATCACCGGTAACGTCACGCTGCCCGAGGGCAAAGAGATGGTCATGCCCGGAGACAACACGGAAATCGAAGTAGAGCTTCTCCACCCGATCGCCATGGACAAGGGTCTGCGGTTTGCAATCCGCGAGGGCGGACGGACCGTGGCCAGCGGCCAGGTAATCGACATCATCGAGTAACGTTTGGAAACCGAGGGCCTTATCGTCCGCGTGCGGGTGGTAAGGCTCTTTTTTGGACACCTTCATATGGAAGTGTTGTCCAGGATAGGCCCCGCGACGGCTTCGGCAGGGGCCTTGTCTGGAGGATGAATGGCGAAGGAAAGAATTCGGGTCAGGCTGCGCGGTTTCGATGTAGAGCTCATCGACCAGAGCGCCAAGGCCATTGTGCAGACAGTGCAGAAGTCCGGCGCGAAGGTATCGGGGCCGATCCCGCTTCCGACGCGGATCAACAAATACACGGTTCTTCGGTCACCGCACGTTAACAAGAAGGCGCGAGAGCAGTTTGAAATGCGAACGCACAAACGGCTCATCGACATCATCGAGCCCACTTCGGCGGTAATGGACGCTCTTATGAAACTCGAGCTGCCTGCCGGTGTGGACGTCGAGATCAAGCAGTAAGAAGTAGAACGGCAGGAAAACCATGGTAGGACTTATTGGAAAGAAGGTCGGAATGACCCAGGTGTTCGACGAAGCCGGAACCCTGACACCGGTAACGGTGATCAAGGCGGAGTCAAACGTCGTGGTAGGAATTCGCACGCCTGAGAAGGATGGATACAGCGCGGTCGTTCTGGGCGCCAATGATCTTCTACCCTCGCGTGCAACCAAGCCCTACCTCGGTCAGTTCGGCGAGGGGACGACACCCAAGAAGAATCTGATTGAGATGCGCGATTTCGAGCTCGAGTGCAACATCGGCGACACGGTCAGCGTGGATGTACTCGCCGACTTCGCTTTCGTCGATATCATCGGCACCAGCAAAGGCAAGGGATTTCAGGGCGTCATGAAGCGGCACAATTTTCATGGCGGCCGCAAAACGCATGGGTCGAAGTTCCATCGAGCGAACGGCTCGACCGGTCAGGGCACCTATCCCGGAAAGACGCTGAAGGGACGCAAGATGGCCGGTCACATGGGATCCGAGCGCGCAACGATCCAGAACCTTCGGGTCGTCAGGGTCGATACCGAGAAACAGTTGATTCTCGTCAACGGTTCGGTGCCCGGATCCAGGGACGCGGTGGTAGTGATCCGCGACGCGAAGAAGAAGCGATAGGCTGCGGAAAGAGGTTGGTATGGACAAGAAGGTCCTCTCGATAGAGGGAAAAGAGCTGCGCAGCATTACTCTCGACGACGCGGTGTTCAATATCGCGGTGAGCGAGGGTGCGATTTATCACGCCATCAGAAACGAGCTGGCGAATCAACGGATCGGAACCGCAGCTACCAAGACGCGGAGTGAGGTGCTTGGCACTCACAAGAAGCCGTGGAGGCAGAAGGGTACCGGCCGTGCGCGTTCGGGCAGCAAGCAGTCCCCGGTGTGGGTCGGCGGTGGTGTGGCGTTCGGGCCCCGGCCCCGCGATTACAACTACAAGCTGCCGAAGAAGGTCAAGCGGCTCGCGATGCGCTCGCTTCTGAGCATGAAGGCTCAGGACGACAGTCTCAGGATCGTCGAGGATTTCAGCGTGGAAAGCGGTAAGACGAAGGATCTTGTCTCCATTCTGAACAAGCTCGGCGGCGGCGAGCGCACGGTGATGATTCTCAAGGACAATGATGCGCTCATCAAACGCGCAGGCTCGAACATCCCGTGGCTCTCCTTCCTGTCCTACGAGCGTCTTCGCGCGCACGACCTTTTCTACGGCCAGAACATCGTTGTGCTGGAGACGGCGGCGAAAGAGCTCAACCAGTTCTATGCGCCGGGCGGAAAACGTGCCGCGGCGGTGGCTGCAGCCGGCGACAGCTCAGACGAATAACCGGAAGGTATGGAAAATGGACGCTGACAAGACGATTATTCAGCCGTTGCTGACAGAAAAGAGCAACACCGAACGTGAGCAGGGAAAGTACGCCTTTCGGGTTCATCCTGCGGCGACGAAGATCGAGATCATGAGCGCTGTCGAGGAGCTTTTTTCGGTACATGCGAGCTCCTGTAACGTAATGCGGGTAAAGGGGAAGCCGAAGCGGGTTCGCTATAAGAGCGGTTACACCGCCTCCTGGAAGAAGGCAATCGTGACGCTTGCGCCGGGCGAGAAGATTCAGATCTTTGAAGGCGCTTAGTATGTGCGTGACGCTCGAGCGTGCGCAATAGAGGGGGAACGCTGTGGCTCTTAAGAACTACAATCCGAAAACGCCCGGTCTTCGGTTCAAAAATACACTTTCTCGAGCTGACCTCGACAAGGGGAAATCCGAGAAGGGTTTGACGTCCGGGAAATCCAACAGGGGTGGCCGTGACGACAATGGTCGTATCAGTGTGCGTCGCCGCGGTGGCGGGCACAAACGACGCTACCGGGAAATCGACTTCAAGCGCGACAAGTACGGAATTCCGGGAACTGTGAAGACTCTCGAGTACGATCCGAACCGAAGCGCAAACATCGCGCTGGTAGTGTATGCCGACGGCGAAAAGCGCTACATCGTCGCCCCGAAGGACCTGAAGCGCGGTGACGTGGTGCTGAGCGGCCCCGGTGTGGAGCCGACGAACGGTAACGCAATGCCGCTGGAAGAGGTGCCTCTCGGAGTTGCCGTCCACAACGTGGAGCTGCAGAAAGGCCGCGGCGGCCAGCTCGCGCGTTCTGCGGGCGTGGGTGCGACCGTTGCCGCGAAAGAGGGCGACTACGTAACGCTTCGCCTTCCTTCGGGTGAGATGCGGATGGTTTTCAAGAAGTGCTTTGCAACCATCGGAGTAGTCGGCAACGAAGATCACATGAACGTATCGCTCGGCAAGGCTGGCCGCGCGCGCTGGCTTGGAAGGCGGCCGAAGGTACGCGGTGTTGCGATGAACCCGATCGACCACCCGCATGGCGGTGGAGAGGGAAAGACGGCTTCCGGGCGTCATCCGGTGACCCCGTGGGGTCAGCCGACGAAGGGATACAAGACCCGTAAGAAGCGGAAGATATCCAGCCGGTTCATTGTGAAGCGCAGGAAGTAGGAGAGACCAGTGTCCAGATCGATCAAGAAAGGGCCCTTCATTGAGAAGAGCCTCTACAGCAAGGTCGTAAACATGAACAGGGCGGGCGACCGGAAGATGATCAAGACATTTTCCCGTTGCTCGACGATCATACCCGAGATGGTTGGTCTGACGATCTCGGTCTACAACGGAAAGACCTGGGTGCCGGTCTACGTGACGGAGAATCTGGTCGGCCACAAGCTGGGTGAGTTTTCCCCGACGCGTCTGTTTCGGGGCCATGCCGGGTCCGACAAGAAGGCCGGAAAGAGGTAGGTTGCGATGGCGGATAAGAGCGGTTACAGAGCTATAGCGCGGTTTCTTCTGGTTTCGCCGACGAAGGTCCGTCGCGTAGCCGACAACGTGCGCAACAAGAGCTACACGGACGCGGTTGCGATTCTCGAGAATCTGCCGCACAAGGGAGCCAGGCTTCTTCGAAAGGTGGTTCAGTCGGCGGCTGCAAATGCGCTGGTGCAGAATAAAGACCTTGACGAGGACATGCTCTACGTGAAAGAGCTTCGCGTGGACGAAGGGCCACGGCTCAAGCGAATGTGGTTGCGCGGCCGCGGACGCGCGGACCTGCTGCAGAAACGGATGAGTCACATCACGGTTGTGGTTGACGAGATTAGCCGAGCCTCCGGCGGAAACCGAGGCCAGGCAGAAGCCGGCACAGGCGGGCGCGCGAAAGCGGCGAAGTAGAAGCGGGGTATAGACGTGGGACAGAAAGTTAACCCTTACGGGTTTCGAGTAGGAATCAACAAGAGCTGGAAGTCGAAATGGTACGTGGATCCCCGCGAGTACGCGGACACGCTCCATGAGGACCTCAAGCTGCGGAAGATGATCGATAAGCTTCCGGAAACGCGAAGCGCGGACATCGCCGACGTCGAGATCGTCCGTCACCCGCAGCGGATAACGCTGGTGATCCATACTTCAAGACCCGGGGTCATAATCGGCACCAAGGGCGCCAATATCGAGAAGATCGGCGTTGCCCTTCAGAAGGCTGCGGGCAAGAAGATTCAGATCAAGATCAAAGAGATCAAGCGGCCTGAAACCAACGGCCAGCTGATTGCTCTGAATGTCGCCCGGCAGCTGAAGTCGCGCTCATCTTTCCGCCGCACCTTGAAGATGGCGATCAACGGTGCCATGAAAGCGGGTGTACAGGGTGTAAAGATCAAGATTGCCGGTCGGCTCGGCGGAGCGGAAATGTCCCGCACCGAATCCCAGATGTCAGGCCGCGTACCGCTTCACACCCTGCGTGCCAACATCGACTATGGCTTTGCGGAAGCGCTGACTACTTTCGGCACAATCGGTGTGAAGGTGTGGGTGTTCCACGGCGAGATCCTCGGCCACGAGAAGAAAGAGGACGCCGGGCTTCTGCTGAACAAGAAACGGCGGGATCGAGCGCCGGCGAGGAGTTAGACAATGCTCAGCCCCAAGAGAACCAAGTACCGAAAGCGGCAGAGAAGATACAACCGAAGCGTCAGCGGCAATGCTACCCGTTGCAACACGGTCGCGTTTGGAGACTACGGGCTTGTGTCGACTGAGTCGATGTGGGTGACGAACCGGCAGATCGAAGCTGCTCGTATCGCGCTCACCCGTCACATCAAGCGCGGCGGCAAGGTGTGGATCCGGATCTTCCCGGATATGCCCTACACAAAAAAACCGGCCGAAACGCGAATGGGCAAAGGAAAGGGAAGTCCCGAGTACTGGGTGGCCGCGGTAAAAACCGGTACGGTGATGTTCGAAATCGGCGGTATCGATCGAAGTCTCGCGGAGGGCGCGCTGCATCTGGCGGCGAGCAAGCTGCCGTGCAAGAGCAAGTTCGTCGCCCGAAGAGAACTGGAGTAGACAATGAAGGACTCGTTCAAGGACCTTACTTTTGAAGAACTGCTTACAAAGCGTGAAGAGCTCAGGCAGAAGTACCGGGACCTGCGTTTCAACATGGTGGTCGGTCACGTGGACAATCCGCTCGAGAAGCGGAATCTGCGCCGGAAGATCACGCGGCTGAATACGATGATCTATAACCACCCGGAAGTCCTTCAGCACCCTGGTGCAGCAGCTGAAGAGCCTGCGGCGCAGGCACAGGAGTAGACTGTGGATACGACGAAACCCGAAGAGACGGCGAAGGAAGCGGCCGCGCCGGAGCAGGCCCGGAAGACCAAGAAGATTTTCACCGGACGTGTGGTCAGCGACAAGATGGACAAGACCATAGTTGTTGCAATCAGTGAGCGGAAGCTGCACCCGCTTTACAAAAAGTACGTTGCTGCCACCAAGAAGGTGAAGGCGCACGATGAAAAGAACGACGCTCACGAGGGCGATACGGTGCGGGTGGTTGAGGCACGGCCGGTCAGCAAAGACAAGCGCTGGCGGCTTCTGGAAATAGTAGAACGGGCCAAGTGAGCGGGCCTGAGAGGTAGTGTCATGATTCAGATGCAGAGCTTTCTGAATGTTGCGGACAACAGCGGTGCGAAGGTAGTCCAGTGCATCAAGGTGCTTGGCGGCAGCAAGCGTAAGTACGCCGGCGTGGGCGACATCATCGTCGTCGCCGTGAAGGACGCGCTTCCGAACGCGCCGGTGAAAAAAGGCAACGTTGAGAAGGCAGTGATAGTTCGCACCCGCAAAGAGTACAAACGAATCGACGGGACCTACATTCGCTTTGATGACAACGCGTGCGTCATCATCGACAACCAGAACAACCCGAAAGGGAAGCGCATTTTTGGTCCGGTTGCCCGTGAGCTTCGCGAGAGTGATTTCATGAAGATCGTTTCGCTTGCGCCGGAGGTGCTCTAGCCGGCTGCCTGATCCAGGAGCAGCGCAGCAGAGTCGGAGGATGTCGAGATGAACAAGGAAAGCAAGAAGACGGACTACAAGCTGAAAAAGAACGACCAGGTCAAGGTGATCTCCGGCAAGGAGAAGGGAAAGACCGGTCGTGTGCTGAAGATAGACCGTGTGAAGGGGCGCGTTCTCATCGAGGGCGTAAACCTCGTCAAGAAGGCGAAGAAGAAACGGAGCCAGACTGATCAGGGCGGAATCGTCGAGATCGAGGCACCCGTTCACATTTCCAACGTGATGATAGTCGCCAAGAATGGAATGCCGTCGCGAATCGGTTACAGGATCGATAAGGGCGGGAAGGTCCGCGTGGCGAAGAAAACTGGAGACGTACTGTAATGGCTGCTGCGACAATTGCCGCGCGTGCGCGGCTTCGGGAAGTGTACGATGCCAAGATCCGTCAGGAAATGATGGAGGAGTTTCACTACACGACGCCGATGCAGATACCGAAGGTCGAGAAAATCATCGTCAGCATGGGCGTCGGCGAAGCGACCCAGAACAAGAAGCTTCTGGACGCTGCGGTGACCGAGCTGACTCAGATCACCGGCCAGAAGGCAGTCAAGACGAAGGCGCGCAAGTCGATTGCGAACTTCAAGGTGCGCGCGGGGCAGGAGATCGGGGCGAAGGTTACGCTCCGCGGCTCCTACATGTATGAGTTCCTCGACCGGCTGATCAATGTTGCGTTGCCGCGGGTCAAGGACTTTCGGGGAATCAACCCGAACGCCTTCGACGGGCATGGCAATTTCGCCATGGGCGTGGTCGAGCAGATCATTTTCCCTGAGATAGACTACGATAAAATCGAGCGTATAAACGGATTGAATATCGCCATCGTAACCACGGCTCCGACCGACGAAGAGGCGAAAAGGTTGCTGGAAAAGTTCGGGATGCCGTTCCGGAAATAGACCGGGGTCGGCGTAGCGAAAACTGACGGCAGGTCGTCTGCGGCCGCAAGTCGAAAGTCGACGGAACGTCGAGTTCGACGATAGTCGAGTTCGACGATAGTCGAAAGGGAACGATTTTGGGAGAGGTTGAATGGCAAGAAAAGCGATGATCCAGAAGGCTTTGCGCAAGCCAAAGTACATGTCACGAAAGGTGCGGCGTTGCCGGATCTGTGGACGTCCGCGTGGATATATGCGGAAGTTCCAGATGTGCAGGATCTGCTTTCGCAAGCTCGCAAGCGAAGGTCTGATTCCTGGAGTGACAAAATCGAGCTGGTAGGGAGTGGTATATGAGCGTTTCTGACCCCGTAGCTGATATGCTTACAAAGATCCGCAATGCGAGCAGCGCGAAGTTCGACAAGGTGGATATCCCGACCTCGAAGCTGAAGCTTGAAATTGTGAAGATCCTGAAGAACGAAGGATACATCAAGAATTTCAAGAAGGTGACGCAGGACGACTTCTCCTATATTCGGATTTTTCTGAAGTACGACGACCGGATGAACCCCATCATTCACGGTGTCGAGAAGATCTCGACCCCGGGTCGGCGAGTCTACTCCGGCTACAAGAAGATGCCGCGCGTTTACAACGGTTACGGCACCATCATCGTTTCGACGTCCGCCGGTGTCACCACCGGCAAAAAGGCCCTCGAGAAGAAGGTCGGCGGCGAACTCATCTGTTCGGTGTGGTGAGATGGCGGCAGGAGAGGGTAGGTAGATGTCACGAATCGGAAAATTGCCGGTGCCAATTCCTTCCGGCGTCAAGGTGACCGTCGGTCCGGCGCAGTTTACAGTGGAAGGCCCGAAAGGGAAGTTGAGCCAGGATTACATTCCTCAGGTCGAGATCAAGGTCGACGGAAGTACCGCGGTAGTGACCCGGAAGAACGAGTCCAAGACGGCGAAATCTCTTCACGGTTTGTACCGGAACCTGTTGAACAACATGGTAATCGGAGTGAGCGCAGGTTTCACGCGCAATCTGGTTATCAATGGTGTTGGTTACCGCGCGGAGGTCAAAGGGAAGGCGCTGGTGCTGAACCTCGGCTTCTCCAACCCCATCGAATATCCGATCCCGGCCGGAATGACAATCGAAACCGACGGGCCGAACAAGATTTCGGTCAAGGGAATCGACAAGGCTCAGGTCGGTCAGGTTGCATCGGAGCTGCGGTCACTGCGGCCGCCTGAGCCGTACAAGGGCAAGGGCGTGAAGTACGAAGAAGAGAATATCCGGCGCAAGGTCGGCAAGTCGGGTGTGAAGTAGAGGCTGTCATGACAAAGGTCCATACAAAAAGACAGGAAGACAAGAAGAGACGATTGCAGCGGCGCAGAACGAGGATCCGCGGACGGATCACCGGTTCTGCCGACTGTCCGCGCATCAGCGTCTACAAGAGCAATCGGTACATCTATGTTCAGGTCATCGACGATGCCAAAGGCGTCACTCTCGCGTCGGTGAACAACGCATTCGGTGACCTGAAATCGCTCAAGAGCACCATAGACGACGCCGGGAAGCTCGGCGAAGCGCTCGGTCAAAAGATGGTATCGCTGAAGCTCAAGAAGGCGGTATTCGACCGGAACGGCAAGCTGTATCACGGAGTGATAAAGTCGATGGCAGACGGTATCCGGAAAGCCGGCGTCGAGTTTTAGGGGGCAAATGTGAGCGATACACGCGATAAAGAGATAACAGAACGGCTCATCAAGCTGAACCGCGTTGCGAAGGTCGTGAAGGGCGGCCGGCGTTTCTCCTTCTCCGCGCTGGTAGTCGTCGGCGACAAGAAGGGCTCGGTCGGTTACGGGTTCGGGAAGGCCAATGATGTGGCCGAGGCGATCCGGAAAGGCGTCGAGAAGGCGAAGCACAACATGATGCTGGTGCCGGTCAAGAGGTCCACGCTCCCTCACGGCATTCAGGGCGAGTTCAAGAGCGCAAAGGTGCTCCTGAAGCCGGCGGCGCCGGGAACCGGGATTATCGCCGGCGGTCCCGTACGGGCGATCATGGAGGTCGGCGGAATCAACGACATCCTCAGCAAGTCACTTGGAAGTCAGAACGCCGTCAATATCGTGAAGGCCGTTTTCACGGGACTGCAGAGTCTGATGGATGCCCGCGTGATTGCAAGGAACCGTGGAAAGTCCCTGAAAGAGATGTGGGGTTGATCATGGCGAAAGCGCAGAAGCTGCTGAAGATTACCCTGGTGCACAGCCCGATCGGCTGCATCCCGAAGCACCGCAGGACGGTGCGGGCGCTCGGCCTGCGGAAGATGCACCATTCGGTAGAGCAAAAGGATACGCCGGTCATTCGCGGAATGGTCCGCGCGGTGTCTCACCTCGTGCAGGTTGAGGAGATTAAGTAACTATGTCTGAGTTGCATGTGCCTGCCGGCGCAACGAAGAAGCAGAAAAAGCTCGGCCGGGGCCAGGGAAGTGGCCGTGGCGGCACGTCAGGAAAGGGCAACAAGGGGCAGAACTCACGCTCCGGCGGTGGAGTGCGTCCCGGGTTCGAGGGCGGTCAGATGCCGCTTTTCCGGCGCGTTGCTCGTCGCGGTTTTTCGAACTATCCCTTCAAGGTAACTGCGGTTGTCGTAAACCTTTCTGAAATCGACGGCCGGTACGAGAAAGGGGAGTCGGTCAACCTCGAGACCTTGAAGGCCAAGGGACTCGTGAAGAAATCGGTCGAGGTCGTCAAGATCCTCGGCGCGGGCGAAATATCGAAGAAACTGACTGTTTCGGGGGTTCGCATTTCGCAGTCCGCCCGTGAAAAGATAGAGAAGGCGGGTGGTACCGTCGAAATAGTGTCCGAAGCTGCAGACGGACAGGAATAGATCATGGCTAGAACACCACTTGTAGACATATTTCGGATTAAGGATCTGCGAGACAGAATACTCTTTACGCTTGGCGTTCTTCTCGTGTTCCGCCTCGGGGCGGCGATTCCTATTCCGGGAATCAATGTCAATGCGCTGAAGGTATACTTTCTCGCGCAGCAGAGCAGTGGTGCGATTTCGATTACCGACTATCTGGACTTCTTTTCGGGTGGTGCATTCAGCAAGTTCTCGGTGTTCATGCTCGGCATCATGCCCTATATCTCCATGTCGATCATCATGCAGCTTCTTCTGCTTGTCTTTCCGAAACTGAAAAAGATTTCGGAGGAAGAGGGCGGCAAGAAGAGGATTCAGCGATACACGCGGTGGGGAACCGTCGTGGTTTGTATCGTGCAGTCCTTTGCAGTCACCGTCTATGCCGACAGCATCCCGGACGCGATCACGCTTCAGCGGACGGCGTACGCGCTGGTATCAATGTTGACCGTCACGTCGGGCACGATCTTTTTGATGTGGCTCGGGGAGCAGATCAACCAGAGGGGCGTTGGAAACGGTATCTCGCTTCTGATCTTCGCGGGGATAGTCGCCCGTGTTCCCCAGGCCCTGTGGCAGGTTGTGCAGGGAATCCGGCAGCAGCAGCTGAATCCGGTTCTGGTGATCGTGGTCCTTGCAATGTTCGTCGGCGTAGTCGCACTGGTAATCTATGAACAGCGAGGCATGCGGAAAATACCGGTCCACTATGCGAAGCGGGTTGTCGGTCGGAAGATGTATGGCGCGCAGAACACCTACGTGCCGTTCAAGATCAATCCGTCGGGCGTTATTCCCGTTATCTTCGCATCGTCGCTCCTGGTGTTCCCGCTCCAGATTGCGCAGAGCGTCGGCGGACGGATCCGGTGGGTTGCGGATTTTGCACAGTGGCTAAACCCGCGCGGCGTACCTTACTTGATCATATATTCGCTGCTTATTATATTCTTTGCGTATTTCTACACGCAGGTAACGTTGAATCCGATCGAAATTTCCAAGAATATCCGTGAAAACGGGGGCTCCATTCCCGGAATCAGGTCGGAGAAGATGGAGGAATACTTCTCACGGATTCTCAATCGTATAATCCTGCCTGGTGCCATCTTTCTGTCGATCATTGCGGTCATACCGACGCTGGTTCAGGAGTGGTTCAACATGCCGTACCAGATGGCACGGTTGATGGGTGGTACATCGCTGCTGATCATAGTGGGTGTCGATCTGGATCTCATGTCGCAGATCGAAGGGCACCTGCGAATGCATCATCACGAGGGCTTGACGAAGAAGGGAAGGATTCGGCCGCGGAACCTCTAAGCGGAGAAGCGCCTACAGGAGACTATGATGAAAGTACGAGTAAGTGTGAAACCTATTTGTGACAAATGCAAGGTTATCAAGCGGCGCGGCGTGGTGAGAATCATCTGCGACAATCCCAAGCACAAGCAGCGGCAGAGATAGGAGGGATTTGAATGGCACGTATCGCTGGCATCGACCTGCCGAACAAGCACGTCGATATTGCCCTCACCTATATCTTTGGAATCGGCCGCTCTTCGGCATCTGAAATCTGCGTGAAGACCGGAATCGAGCCGACAAAGAGAATGAACGATCTTTCCGCAGAAGAGATCAACGATCTGCGGAATGTCATTGAAAATGATTACAAGGTTGAAGGGCGGCTGCGCACCGAGGTCTCTCTCAACATCAAGCGGCTTATGGACATCGGGTGCAATCGCGGCCTCCGGCACCGCAGAGGTCTTCCCGTTCGCGGACAGCGGACAAGGACCAATGCTCGTACCAGAAAGGGTAGGAAGAAGACGGTCGCGGGCAAGAAGAAGGCTGCAAAGTAGCGTAGCAGTGTTTCCGCACTGACGGAGGTAGGATTCCTTGGCCAAAGCAAAGAAGAAGAAAGAAAAGAAATCAGTTTTTGAAGGAAAGGTCTTTATTCAGGCCACCTTCAACAACACGATTGTGACGGTAACCGATCTCAACGGAAATGCACTTTCGTGGGCGAGCGCGGGCGGACTTGGTTTCCGTGGCGCGAAGAAGTCCACGCCCTACGCCGCGCAGACGACGGCGGAGACGGCCGCACAGAAGGCCATGGACTTTGGGCTCCGAGAGGTCCACGTCCTGGTCAAAGGGCCCGGCGTCGGACGGGAGTCCGCGATCCGGTCACTTGGTGCGCTCGGTCTCAAAGTGCGCAGCATCAAGGATATTACTCCGATACCCCACAACGGTTGCCGTCCGAGAAAGAGCCGGCGTGTATAACCGGCGGGAAACCGCTGAGACCGCGTTCGGACGACGGCCCCGGACCGGGAAATCCGCTTCGGAGCTGTCCATCGGGACTCTGTTCGGGCCCAGAGATCACGATAATCGGAAATACGGTCCGACGAGGGAGAATCAATGGCAAGAAAGAACCTTCTGAAAGGATTCAAGAAGCCAAAAGGCATAATCTTCGAGCACAGCGAGGTTTCCCGGGACTACGGCAAGTTCATAGCCTATCCTTTCGAGCGGGGGTATGGAACGACGATTGGAAATACCCTTCGCCGCATACTGCTCTCTTCGATTCAGGGCTATGCCGTTACCGCCGTCCGTATCACCTCGTACGACGCCGACGGGACGCCTCATGTGCTGTCGAGCGAGTATGAATCGATACCTCACGTGGTCGAAGACACGCCGGATGTCATCAACAACCTCAAGCAGGTCAAGTTGAACCTGAGCGGAGAGGTGGATCAGAAGACTCTGCTCGTGGAGCTCAAGGGAAAGGGGGAGGTGAAGGCCGGTGCCCTCGAAGTCGACGAGGCGGTATCGGTAATCAACAAGGATCTCCATCTGCTTACTCTGATGGACGCTGCAAATGTTGAGATGGAGATTCAGGTAGACCTCGGCCGCGGATACATGCCGGCAGAATTGAACGAGAAGTATATCGAGGTGATCGGCACGATTCCCGTCGATGCGGCCTTCTCGCCGATCCGCCGGGTGAAGTACAGCGTCGAGGACACGCGGGTGGGTCAGCGGACCGACTACGACAAGCTTGTTTTCGAGTTGTGGACCGACGGTTCGATCGCTCCGGAGGATTCCCTCGCGGAGGCCGCAAAGATAGCGAAGGATCACTTTACGATCTTCATCAATTTCGATGAGGACGAGGTTTCCGGCGACGAGGACATTGACGAGGAAGAGGAACGGATTCGAAAGCTTCTGGACACACCGGTGGAGGAGCTGGAGCTATCCGTACGCTCGAGCAACTGTCTGAAGAACGCCAATATCCGGAGCATCGGCGACCTGACCAGTCGGACCGAAGACGATATCGCGAAAACACGCAACTTCGGGAAGAAATCGCTGCAGGAGATAAAGGAGAAGCTGAAAGAGTGGAACCTGAGTCTCGGAATGACCGATTACAGCGTGCTCAAGAATAACATCAAGTGGCCGCCGAAAAAGTCCGATCAGGACGGTGACCAGGTCGGCGCCGACGAAGAAGAAGAGGATACGGACGATGAAGCATAAGATTGGTTTCAACCGGCTGAGCAGGACTCCGAGCCACCGGAAGTCGCTTCACCGTAACATGGTGACATCGCTGTTTCGCCACGAGCGTGTGAAGACCACCAAGGCGAAGGCTCAGGCGGTTCGGCGAACTGCCGAGAAGCTGATTACCCGTGCAAAGGAAGACAGCGTGCACAATCGAAGGCTGGCGGGCCGGCTGATCGAAGATCAGGCAGTGCTCGCGAAGCTCTTTACCGAGCTCGGTCCGCGCTACAAGTCGCGTCCGGGCGGATACACCCGCATTCTGAAGCTCGGACCCCGACCCGGAGACGCCGCAGAAGTGGTGGTGCTCGAGCTAGTCGAACGGATTGAGGTGAAGAAAGAACCGAAGGCTAAGAAGCCGAAAGAGAAAGCCGCGGAACCCGAGAAGACGGAGGTTGAAGCCGAGGCGTAGACTTTCCGGCTGACTCGTGGCAGGTATGCTGCCGTAAGGGTGGCCTTTGCCGCCGCGCTGCTCGCAGAAGTGGAATCAAGCAGTGCGATGGGGGAGGCTACCCTTGTTTTTTGCTTCGACAATGTGTCCAGGGACGGTTACGGGAGTCGCGTTCGCCTTTACCCCGCGTGAATCCTGACCGATAATCGTAAAGATGGTATAATTCGATACGAATACGGGGCGGAGGCGCTTTTTTCGGCATGAAATCATCTCAAAAAGTTGCCCTGAGTCTTCTTATAGCTGTCGTTGTCTTCAGCGCGTTTGCGGTAATTTCGTTCTCAGGGCTCTTCAGCTATATAGAAGCTACTTTTTATAATCCTCGAATCCGCGCGAATGCATACAATCGTCTGGATCAGGCAGTTGCTTCGATAAACGACTACCAGGACAAGAATCGGCTTCGCTTCGAGAAGATTCTGGAATCCCCCTCCATCAAGAACATATACCAGGTAAATCAGAGCCAGGAAGATATTCAGAATCAGCAGGCCATTTTCGGCACGCTGAAGTCTGACATGACCGGGTTCATGTTTGTTCGCTTCATCGATAATCAGGGCCAGCGGTTGCATTTCAGCACGCTCGATTCGGATATTGTGAGCGCCGGACCGAATCAGATTGCCTACAAGCCTCCTGGTGAGATTAAAGATCCTGTACCCGTCTCCAGCCTCGCGCTGCCGCAGTCGACTCCGTTCGACCTCATGCTGGTACCGCAGTCGGACTACTACATCTATCGATTCCTGGTGAAAGACCAGTACAACATCACGCAGGGGACTGCGCTATTCTACGTATCTGCTCGCGGAGTAACCAATTCACTGCTGTCGGCCGGTCTTATTGATGCGGGCACGGTCGCCAGGGTCGTGTCCGACCAGGGCGTTGTTCTCAATCTTCCCGAGAAGTTCAGCGACAGTCTCGCCCAGGCAGTGTCGTCGCTCTGGTCACCCGCAAATACGAAATCGACACCGCTCTTGAAGGCGAGCGAAGGCGGAAGCTACTTCGTTTTTTCCGGTCCAACGAAACCGGCCGGCTATGCGCTGCTTCTCGTTCCTGAAGCGGACTTTCATATGCAGCCGCTCATGCAGTGGGTGTTGCTCGCCGGCACCTTCCTGACGGCATTTCTCCTGGTGTTTCTGCTTCTCAACATACGGCAGGATGCGGTTCTGGTGCTCAGCGACCGAATCAAGCGGTTCCAGATACATCTGCTGCAGGAGTATCTCGAGGAGAAGGAGCAGATCGACTGGAAGCGCTGGCAGGCGCAGCTGGAAGAGCGCCGTGAGGAGGTTTCACGCCGGATAAAGAAGGGAATCAGGTCGGTACGCGGCAAGAAGGCCGATGAGGTGGACCAGCTGATCAATCAGAGCTGGGACGAGATCCTGACGGTGCTCGGTACGAGACAGCTGGAAGCGCGTCCGTCGTCACTCGATGTCTCGAGGCTCGAAGACATAATCCAGCGAGCAGTCACCAACTTTCAGCGCATGGGGGTCGAAGCCGGACCGTCGCGTCCGGCCGGCCAGGCCGCGCGGCGGGCGCTCCCGCTCGAGGCTGCGGAAGAGCCGGAAGAGATCGGGGAAGTCGGAGCGGTGGAAGAGCTCGAAGAGATGGACGAGGCCGAACCGGCCGAAGTCGAAGAGCTCGCCGAAGTCGAGGAAGCTGAAGAGGTCGGAGAAGCCGAGGCGGTGGAAGAGCTCGAAGAGATGGACGAGGCCGAACCGGCCGAAGTCGAAGAGC
>CAZNYW010000021.1:30146-62013 GCA_964577375.1 uncultured Spirochaetales bacterium
TCGCCGAAGTCGAGGAAGCTGAAGAGGTCGGAGAAGCCGAGGCGGTCGAAGAGCTCGAGGAGATGGGCGCGGCCGACGACCTCGAATTCCCCGACTTTGCCGCTGCACTCACCGAAGAGGAACTTCGCATTCCGGACGAGATCATCGAAGCGCAGACCGGGTCGGTCCGGACCGGGGCAGGGAAGGATGAAGGTGAGGACGGGGAACCGGCCGAGGAGTCGATTCCTTCAGGCCGGACTGAAATAGCGGGGCGGGGAGAGTTCGCGGCCGCCGAAGAGCTGGGCGAGCTGGAGACCGTTGATGAGGCGGAAGAGCTTGAAGAACTCGAAGAACTGTCGGAAGTGGAAGAGGTCGAAGAGGTCGAGGAACTTGAAGCTGAGCCGGGACGCGAGGCTGTCCCGGCAGAGACGGCCGAAGAGACTTCTCACACCGATGCCTGGATAACGGAAGAGGCCGAAATCCTCGACGAGCTCGAGCCCGAAGAAGAGATTGAGGTCTATCCCAGTGAAGCGGTTCCGATCACGCCATCCGGGCTCTTCATGGCGAGCAAGCTATCATTTGGTGGACGTTACGAGGCACTCACCGGTCCCGGAGCCGAGCTTCCGGAGCTTGATTCCGTCGACCCGGAGGAGCCGGAAGAGGTCCACATTCTCGCCGAGGGAGAGCCGGCGGCCACAGTCCCGCCTGAAATGGAGGGAGAGGAGGCGATACGAGCCGAGGCCGAGGCCGGATCTGGTTCTGTCGCGGGAATGCTCGACGGGCTGTCAGCGAAGGACTACGAAGTAATTCCAATTACCCGGATGCTCGCGCTCGTGTCCGCCGGCGGGGACGTCATTGCAGAGAAGGACGAAATCCCGGAAATCAGACAGACGAGCTACGGTGAGGGAAGATCCCGTGCGGACATCAGGAGTGACGCCGCCAAACGCGAGTCTTCCGGTCTCGCCGAAAGTGTTCTGAAGCCTGCGAAAGGGAGCGCGGAAACCCCGGAAGGCGGCGGCGGGATCGATGAGATTCTTTCAATTCACGCAATTGATCTCTTCCCGGCAGAATATGCCGACCGGCGGGGCGGCGCCGATGAATCCGCTTCGGCAGACGATGACGATCGGAAGCGAATTCGATTCGGTCGCGATGGTCTGGACTACGATTGGTTTATGCGAAGACACCGTTCCACCGAGAGCGGAATAATCAAATCACTTGTCGAGGTTACTCGGCTGTTCCGCGCTCGCGCCGGGAGTCTTTTCCTCGAGACGGAAAAGGGGCTGCGCGCGACATACTCGCTTGGATTGGACGAAGCATGCATGAACCGGGTCATCGCGAAGCGGGATACACCTCTTTTCCGGGAGATATTCGAGAAGCGCCACGCGCTCTTTCTCAAGGTGCCGCTGAACGAAGTTTCGAACTTTCGCTCCGTGTGCGAAGAGACTCAGTTTGCCCACCTTCAGAAAAGTGTTTTCATACCGGTCAGGTTCAACAAGAAGCCGGCGTATCTGATGGTCTCGGTGCACGGAGAAGTTGAGTCTTTCGATACACTTTTTGTAAACGCGCTCGAAAACGCGCATCCTGAAATAGTCGGTGCGTAACGCGCAGGTCTATTCTTCTTCCTGATCTGATTCTTTATCCACCGACAGCATGGATCTCAGGCGGGCTCGCACGGTTTCTTCCGGTTTGAGTTGATAGCTGCCGAGCGAAATGTGTGTTCCGAGCTCCGAAATGAGGTCATCGAGAGCTGCGAAACTGTCGGGAATGGTGACGAGCTGATCTCTGTCTTCGTCGTAAACAAACGCAGTCCGGCGATTGCGTCGGCCGGCGCAGACACCGGCATGAGTGATCGATTCCCAGGGAAAATCGATGCTCTCCCCGACGGAGGTAACACAGTGGGCTCCGTCCTCGTCCACGCTCACGTAGCTGCCGAGCTGAAGGCGAAGAAACTTGTACAGTTGGTAGTCCAGGTAGACTACGACAATCACTCCAACAATGCCGATGATGAGTCCGAATACGAAAAAAACTGCAATGGCCGTTCCAAGAAGCAACGCCACGATCGCAAAGATAATGAGCAATCGTGGATTCGATTTTACCGTTATACGATAGGTCATGGGGTCTCCGGCGTCCGCGATGGGCCGGTTACGCTTTTCGACGCAGCAAACCGGCGCCTCAGCTCTTCAGGTAGCTCTTTCTAAGGTCATCGGCCTGACGTACCAGTTCTTCCCGCTTCTGATAGAGCTTTTCCTCTTTTCCAAACAGGCTTCTGCTCTCTCTCTTGATCACGGTGGTCAACGCGGGGATTGGCGTCTTTGAGAACGCTTTTTTGGAGATAATCGGGATAGTTTTCCCGTGAGTAAGGCGGTTCAGAATAGCGCGGCCAAACTCGGATTTGATGAACATGGTGAAAGCAACTGCCTTGTCCTGTTTGTCATCGCGGAAGCGGATGATCAACATGTTACTTGTCGGAATCCACTTGCCCTGTATCGATTCCGGCACGATGGAGATCTTTCCGATCGTTCCAACGATGGTCAACAGCACATCGAAAGGCTCGAGATGGTACTTCTCGGCTTTGGCCGCATTGGCCCTGATGCGAATTTCCTTCTTCGGGGTTGCGAGGTAGCCGTAATCTTCCATGTCCGAGATAGATGCGACACGGTAGACTTCCCCGCCTCTGGTGTTTTCATTCTTGAGAAGCGGTGCGCGAAGGATTCTCGCTTCGTCGACCAGGACTGTTCCCGGAACCCCTGGTGCTGCTTCCAGCTTCTTTTCGGCTCTTGGCGTCTTTTCAGTCTTTTTCTTTGCCATGACATTTTCCTATCCGCAGACTGCGGTAGATTTTTTAATAGAATAGGTATAAAATGCGCAAATGTCAAGGTTTGATTTACAATACCTAAATACATTCAGTGAGCGCCATTTAGTTTACGGTGATATAGAGGCCGCTGGAGCGGGATCAGTATGCCGATAATTGAAATTTACACCGACGGTGGGTGCATCGGCAACCCGGGTCCGGGAGGCTGGGCCTTTGTCGCTCTGGAAGGGGAAGAAGCCATAGAGCGGAACGGCGCAGTCGAGCAGACCACCAACAACCGAATGGAGCTCATGGCCGTGATTCAGGCGCTCGAGTTCGTGCAGGGGTACACTACGGCCGCCAAACCGGAGATTCGCATAGTCACCGATTCAGAATATGTCCGGAAGGGCATTTCTGAGTGGATCAATAACTGGATTCGGAACGGCTGGAAGACCAGCGGCCGAAAACCTGTAAAGAATCAGGACCTGTGGGTGCAGCTTCATGAGCTTCAGTCTTCGTTCAGGATCAGCTGGGACTGGGTCAAGGGACACAGTGGGGATCGATACAACGAGCGATGTGACAGCCTGGTTCAGGAAGCTATCCGGAAATTGACGCCGGATAGCCCGCGTTAGATCGGCCTGCCCGCCCGGAAGTCGAAATTTTTCATACATGAAGGGTATTCTCATTCCACTTGGCACGCTCTAAACAGGTTTTCCCGCCGTAGGCTGTGGCGAGTTTGCTCAATCGGCGCGGAATCGGACGGGTATTGTACAGAGAGGTGTCTGTAGAGAATGCGGGTGTTCGGTTTTGCGCTCGGCGGTTTTGACGGTGACCTGGTAACGGTAGAGGTGGACATACGGCGGGGCCTGCCGGGCACTGAGATTGTTGGCCTGGCAGGGGGCGCGGTGCGCGAGGCTCGCGAACGGGTCAGAGTGGCGGTGAAGAACAGCGGCTTCGCATATCCGCTGGATCGGGTCCTGGTGAATCTGGCGCCCGCGGGGATCCGGAAAGCAGGTGCCTCGTTCGACCTGCCGATTGCCGCAGGAATCCTTGCAGCGGCTGGACAGGGACCGGATTTTGGCCAGAAACCGGTAATGCTGATCGGCGAGCTGCAGCTCGACGGCAGGGTTCGTGCTGTGACGGGCGTGCTTGCTGCGGTGGCCTCCGGGGTGGCCGGCGGGATTCTCGACTTTGTTGTACCGAGCAGAAATGTGACCGAAGCTCGCTCGGTGGAAGGAGCGGTCGTGGCCGGAATCAACTGCCTTCGTGATCTGGCATCCATCGGAGCAGTCCTTTCAGCTCCGACGACTTCCATGCCGGATACGGAACCCGAAAATCTCCTGCTCGGCGGTGGGGCAGGGTCGTTTGCATCGTGCGGCGACTACGGAGAGCTGCGGGGACAACCGCTGCTCAAGCGCTGTCTCGAGGTCGCGGCAGCCGGTTCGCATCATCTCCTTCTATTCGGCCCCCCCGGCAGCGGGAAGACCATGGCTCTCCGGCGACTGCCGGGTATACTCCCGCCGCTTTCGCGCGAAGAGTCGCTCGAAGTTACACGGATCCATTCGATCGCCGGCCTGCTGCTCGCCGACGAAGGGCTCATCCGCCGGCGTCCATTTCGCTCGCCTCACCATTCCGCCTCGCTCGAAGGGGTGGTCGGCTCGTACGTCCGGGCGAGATATCGCTCGCCCACCACGGGGTTCTCTTTTTGGACGAGGCGAGCGAGTTTCGCGCTCACATACTGCAGAGCCTCCGCGAGCCGCTCGAGGACGGAGTCGTCACCATCGCTCGCGCGGAACGCACCTTCCGCTATCCCGCGCTGTTCCAGCTCGTAATGGCAGCCAACCCTTGTCCATGCGGAAATCTCGGACGGGAAAACGCCCTCTGTCTCTGCTCACCATCGGATCTGCACCGCTACTGGAGCCGAATCGGCGGTGCACTGCTGGACAGGGTCGATATGAGGCTTCCGGTTGCACCGGTTCCGCCCGAGGCGCTGCTCGAGCCGCCGGAAACGACGAGCGAGCAGCTCCGGGAGCGCGTCATCAAGGCGTGCAGGGCACAGGAAGACCGCTACCATGGCGAGCGGTGGAAACGAAATGGCCGACTTCCCGGCGGCGCAATCGGAAGATACTGCCCGCTTTCACAGAGTGCATCTGCGGTTTATCGGGATCTCGGAAGAAGGATGAACCTTTCCACACGGGCGATGGTGTCGATACTCCGGGTCGCCCGCACAATCGCCGACCTCGAAAGCTGCGATGTCATAGGCAGGGATGAGGTCCTCGAGGCATGTCAGTATCGCAGATACGGTGACAGCGATTATTTCTGGGCGGGAGACAGCTCAATGAGGTGACGCCGGGCCGATGTGCAGCCCGACCTTGCAAATGGCAGTGACCGCCGATATAGTGTTCAGCGGAAAACAGACATGAGACTCTACACTCGTCGGCAGGTCATCTGGTTTTCAGCAGCGAGCGTTGCTGTGGTGACGGCCGTTCTTGCAGGAATTCTCCTCGTTACCGGCGTGCTCGCCTTTCCCGCGCCGCGAAGTCCGACACGCGACCGGCAGTCGGCAACTACGGCTTCCGGGACCGGTGCACCGCATGCCCAGGCCGAGCTCGAGCTCGAAACCAACGCACAGCCTCTTTCAGCTGGTGTCCCCGGGCGTGCTACCGCCGCCGACCTGACTGGTCCGGTTGGAGCCGTCACGGCCCAGAACGGACAGGAGTACACCACAGAGGAGCTCGACAATATCCGCGTCTACGAGACGCGCAATCAGGGCGTCGTCAACATAACCACCGAAACCGTAGGATACAACTGGTTTCTCGAGCCCGTGCCGGGCGAAGGAGGCACCGGTTCAGGGTCTATAATCGACCGCCGCGGGTTCGTACTCACCAACAATCACGTTGTCGAAGATGCCGCGAAGCTGTACGTCACGCTCGCGGACGGGACGCGGGTGGAGGGACACGTCGCCGGAGTCGACCGGGAAAACGACCTTGCCATTGTCCGTTTCACACCTCCGGAGGGGCGGGAACTTGTCACCATACCGCTCGGGAGCTCCGGTTCATTGAAGATCGGGCAGAAGGTTCTCGCAATCGGTAACCCCTTCGGTCTTGATCGGACCCTGACGACCGGAATTGTATCCGGACTCGGGCGGCCGCTTCAGACGCAGAACAATCTTGTCATCCGGGATATGATTCAGACCGACGCCGCCATCAATCCGGGCAATTCCGGAGGACCGCTCCTCGATTCACACGGCAACATGATCGGAATCAACACGATGATCTATTCGCCTTCCGGCGGCTCGATCGGCATCGGATTTGCGGTTCCCGTCGATACCGCGCGACGCGTCGTACCTGATCTCATCCGGTACGGTGTGGTGAAGCGGGGATGGATCGACATCGTTCCACGCCAGCTCTTTCCGCCGCTGGTCCGCTATGCAAGGCTTCCCGTGAGCGAGGGAGTCCTGGTATCCCAGGTGGTGCCGGGAGGCAATGCGGACAAGGCGGGCATACACGGAGGCGATGGCAACAGGCCGGTCCGGTACGGAAACACGATCATCTACCTTGGGGGAGACATCATCACCTCGGTCAACGGTATCGCGGTGCGGAATCTCGCGAACCTCTATGAGGCGCTCGAGTCGACCAGGCCCGGCGATGTGGTGCCGGTGACCGTGCTGCGGGGAAGGCAGAAACTGGAGTTCCGGATAACGCTTTCGGAGCGCCCGGAACAGTTTCAATGGAAGTAGGGAATGAAGCAGTTCAAAGTTGCCTCCACCTACCAGCCCGCAGGAGACCAGGGGCAGGCGATCGAGAAGCTCAGCCGCGGCGTAGGCGAGCAGATGCGGTTCCAGACACTCAAGGGTGTGACTGGATCCGGGAAGACCTTCACGATGGCGAAGATCATCGAGAACGTTCAGCTGCCGAGTCTGGTGATATCACACAACAAAACGCTTGCCGCACAGCTCTATCGCGAGTTCAAAGAGTTCTTCCCTGACAACGCGGTTGAGTACTTCGTATCCTATTACGACTACTACCAGCCGGAAGCCTACGTTGCGTCGCGTGACCTCTACATAGAGAAGGACGCCTCGATAAACGACGAGATCGACCGCATGCGGCTCTCGGCAACCACGAGCCTGATGGAACGGCGGGACGTCATTGTTGTGGCGACTGTTTCGTGCATCTATGGTCTCGGAAGCCCGCGGGATTACCGTGAAATGAGGATCAGAATCGATCGCGGCGCGAAGCTGGACCTCAACTCGGTCCGCGCGAAGCTTGTTTCCCTTCAGTACGATCGCAATGACGCGGTGCTCGGCCGGGGCACCTTTCGAATCAAGGGGGACGTGCTCGAAATCTACCCCGCCTACCAGGAAGAGGCGTATCGCATCGAACTCGACTGGGATGAAGTGTCGCGCATTCGCCGCATACAGCCGGTCACCGGCGAGGTTGTTGAAGAGCTCGAAGTGCTGTTTGTCTATCCTGCGAAACACTTCGTGATGCCTGCGGATCAGATGGGACCGGCGGTGGAGAAGATACGGCAGGAGCTCAAGGTGCGATATGAGGAGCTCACCGGGCAGAACAAGCTGGTCGAGGCGCAGCGGCTGAAGAGCCGCACCGAGTACGATGTCGAGATGCTCGAGGAGATGGGTTACTGCTCAGGCATCGAAAACTACTCGCGACATCTGAGCGGGCGCGAGGAGGGCGAACGTCCTGCGGTGCTCCTGGACTACTTCCCGGAGCAGTTCCTTACCTTCGTCGACGAGTCGCACGTTACGCTGCCGCAGCTGCGAGGAATGTACGCCGGCGACCGCTCGCGGAAGCTGTCGCTCGTGGAGTTCGGGTTCCGTCTTCCGTCCGCTCTGGACAACCGGCCGCTCTTTGTGGGCGAATTCGAAGGGCTGCTCGACCGGGCGATCTTCGTATCCGCGACGCCGGAGACCGAAGAGATCGAGCGGTCATCACAGCTTGTGGAGCAGATAATCCGTCCTACCGGCCTGCTCGATCCGCAAATTGTCGTGCGGCCGACCGAAGGGCAGATCGAGAACCTCTACAGCGAGATCCGGGAACGCATTCGCGCGGGCGAGCGGACCCTAGTAACGACCCTCACAAAGAAGATGTCGGAGGATCTCACCGACTACCTGACCAATCTCGGACTGAAGGTGCGCTATCTGCACTCTGAAATCGAGACCATCGAGCGGGTCGAAATCCTCACGCAGCTGAGACAGGGCAAGTTCGATGTCCTCGTCGGGATCAACCTGCTGCGGGAAGGTCTGGATCTTCCGGAGGTTTCGCTCATCGCGATCCTCGATGCGGACAAGATAGGTTTTCTCCGGTCGGCGACCTCTCTCATACAGACCATCGGACGGGCGGCACGGAACGTCAACGGCAAGGTGATCATGTATGCCGACCGTATTTCAGACGCCATGGAGGCCGCGATAGGTGAAACCGACAGGCGGCGCGCGATTCAGCTGGCGTACAACGAAGAGCATGGCATCACGCCGCAGACAATCCGCAAGTCGATCCAGGACATCCTCATTCGTCAGAAAGAGGACCGCAAGCGCAACGAGCAGCTCACCGTGGAGATTCTCGAGCGGAACTATAACGTGATGGTGCCGCAGCAGCGGAATGCCCTTGTTCGGGAGCTCGAAAAGCTCATGCTCGAGCACGCGAAAAACCTCGAGTACGAAGAGGCTGCTGTTGTCCGCGACGAGATCGACCGGCTGAAGGGGATAGGCTCCACGTAGAGGCACGCTCGCCCGTCACGGCCTCCCGAATGCAATGCCGGCCGAAAGTGAGATCGTCGTCCAGGTAGCGCCGTTGAGCGTACCGAAAACCTCCGATCCGTTGGACTCGAAGAGAAGATCGGTCCCGGGCGCGGTGGTCATCAGTCCGAGGGCCGCGCTGAAAATCCACCGCATATGTCCCGAGAGCGGCAGAACGGCCTCGAAGCTGAGCTTCGCTCCGCCTCCAAGCGCCCATTGCCTGAAACTGACCGGGTGGGCAAAATCGGTCCGGCGCTTCCAGTCGGCGGTCGAGGAATAGAACGCAAACATCGCATCGAGCCGGCCGGAGAGGCGCGTGCCGTTCGAGCTCACGTGTCCTACCGAAAAGCCGACCCAGGGGCCACACCAGAGTGCGTCGTAGGTGGAGCTGATGCCGCTGAGCGACATCCCGTCGGGGTGGCTCGAGTCGAACTGGGTACCGTCTCTGATCACGAGGTTCTGAAGGGAGACATAGGGTCCGGCGACGAGAGAGAAGTGCATCTGCCCGTCTCCGAGCGGGTCGAGCTCCGTATAACCGAACGCAAGCTTCGCGTCGGCCATCAGTCCGCCGCCGGCAGAGTTCTGCGAGTAGGCCAACACGGCGGTCCGGTTCTGGCCGAGGTAGTCGTAGTCGGTGTTGTTGCCGGTGAGCGTCCGGTAGAGCCCTCCTTCGACCAGAACTTCGAAGTTTCCTGACGTGTAGAGGGCGCGAAGCGAAGCGCCCACAGAGAGCAGCGCCCACCAGCTCAGCTCGGAGTAGATGTTGGGGTAGCCGCCGGAGCCCGGAATGCTCCATTGCAGCGAATCAACCCGGGATGCGACTTTCAGTGAGACACCGCCGCCGCGTTGGACCGTTTGGGCCTGCAACCGGTGAGGCGTACCCATAAGTGAGACGAAGAGGAGGGTGAGAGCGGCCGCGGTTCGGATTTGCTGCAGTTGCACCTTCATTGGAATTTCGGTATCCTAAGCGCCACGGAGCCGCCGCCGTGCCTGCGTCCCTTCGCCGGCTGCGCCGCAGCGGCTGTGCAGCCCCGCAGCGGCCGCGTCGCCGGGGCGGAGGCCCGGTGTCTGTTGAGTATAACGGACGCTGTTTGGCGCGGCTATACCTGCCATCCCGGAGCCGCAGAAGCAGATGAGAAGAACTTTGTCATGCACCGCCCTTCTGATCGCAGCGGCACTACTGACAAGCTGCGGGCACAGGGAGGCCGAGAAACCGATCACGCTTCCCCCCACGCCGGCACTTTCGGTGAGAGCCCACTGGGGCGTCGCAAAATCACCCTATCTCCGGGCGTTCGACGGTCCCTCGACCGACGGAAAGGTGGTGTTCCTGCTTCGTGCCGGCGATATCCTCGAGATTACCGCGAAGAGCGGCTACACCGACCAGGTGCGGGCCGAAAGAGACTACTGGTATCACGTAATCTTCGAAAAGAGCGAGGGCTGGGTATTCGGTGCCGGGCTTGACCTGTACGAATCGAGAGAACGTGCCGAGAACGCCTCCAGGTTGCTGACCAATGGATGAGTCTCTGCTCTCCGTGCTGCCCTACGCTCTCCCGCCGGTCCTCGGCGCCATCATCGGCTACGTAACAAATGCGATAGCGATCCGGATGCTCTTTCGGCCGCTCACCGAAAAGCGCATCTTCGGCATCCGAATTCCATTTACGCCCGGAATAATCCCGCGTCAGCGCTATCAGCTTGCGGACAGCATGGCGAAGATGGTGTCGACGCAGCTCCTCAATGCCGAGAGCGTGCGGCAGCACGTCGATTCGGCCGGTTTCAGAACCGCGGTCCGTAGCCAGGTCGCCGGATTCACGACACGACTGCTGGAGGCTGCTCCCGCCGATGCCGGCTCGGAAGTGAAGCTCCTCGAGGGTGGCCTTGCCGAGTTTCTCAAGGGCCTCTTTTCCCGATTCATTCAATCTGAAAGCTTCGAACGCGTCTCAAACGAGTTTGTACGAAGGGGGTTCGAGTTTCTTTCCGGGCTTTCGGTGAGTGAGCTCTTCCCCTCCATCTACCGTCAGAGCGAAACAGAGGTTGTCGAGCGCATCAAACCGGTCGTCGAACGGATTCTGAGCGAAAACGTAAAGAGCACCATCAAGGGAGCCGTGGTCGGTTGGGTTCATGAGATCCTGGCCGAGAATCGCAGGCTGGAATCATTCATCAGTGAAGAGACCGTCAATCGCCTGACACTTTTTGCAGGCCGCCTCTACATGCCGGTTGTGAAGGCCGGGCTGCACTGGCTCAACGAGGAGGAGGTGAAGGCGGACCTCAGCAGCAAGGCAAAGGTTCTTCTTCGGCGAATTCTCGAACGGCTCAATTTCTTCCAGCGCTTCCTGGTCTCCGCAGCCCAGTACGATCGTACGCTCCAGGAGAGGATGCCGCGGATAATCGACGATCTGATTGAATCTCTGCGCGAGGCGGCGCAGAATCCGGAAACAAAGGCGCGGATCCTTCGTGCGATCTCACATCGTCTCGAGGAGCTGCGCAGCGAAGGGATTTCTGACGCGTGTCAATCGGCAGGAATAGATCTGGAGGGACTTGCCGACCGGCTGGTCGGTTCGGCGGTCTCAGCCCTCACGGGCGAGGAGGCGATTGCCCGTATCGCGGCGATGATCTATCGTGCGCTCGAAGGGCAGCGGAACGTGTCGGTCATCGACCTGCTTCGCGATACCTTCGGGGTGACTGAAGAGCTCGTCCACGAATGGGTGGGGGAAAAAGTGCGCGACCTCAGGCTGAAGCCGGAGGCGACGCGCGAGGCTGCGTCTCTGGTATCAACCCTTCTCGGCGGACTGCTCGCTGAAGCGCAGACCCGGCCTCTCGGAGAGCTGCTCGGACTGACGGACGAGCAGAAGTCCGCAATGGACGACTTTATTTCACGGCGGATCTCCAGTATCATTGACGAGCGTCTCCCCGACATCGTTCAGTCGTTCGATATTCAGGGACTCGTGCAGAACAAGATCAACAGCTTTGACGTCGAGAACGTCGAGAAATTGCTCCTGATGGTAATCGCAAAGCAGCTGAAGTGGATCAATCTCTTTGGCGGAATTCTTGGCGCTTTGATTGGCGGAACGCAGGTCCTTATTGGGCTGCTTACCAGCTGAAAACGGCCGATACGGGGATGGAAGGGGAACAATGGGCGACGACGTTGTCGGCTGTCTGATTGCCGCGACAAACGATGAACAGCGTGTTTTCGTGCGCTCGGAGCTCGAGAAGATACCTGGTCTGAGGCTGTACGAAGCTTCGTCGTCCCAGGCGACCCTGCAGATTGCCGAGAGTGAGACTCTTGCGATAGTAATGCTTGCGGTAGTGGATCCGGACGGCGATATCTGCAGCGTCTGTCGAAGTCTTCGTCGCATCTACTATCAACGGCCTCTTCAGATAACCCTGATGACCGACCGTTGGGACCAGGAGTCTCTCGCACGGGCGGTGGACGCCGGTTGTGACGACGTTATCAAGGCTCCGGTAGAAGAGCTCGAGCTCAATCTGCGAGTTCGGGCAGCACAAATCCGTTACTCCGGGCAGGCCCAGATCTTCAGCGACAGAGAGTTCTACCGGAATGCGGTCAAGCAGGAGGAGGAACTGTCGTCCCGCGTTCTCGATCAGAACATGAACCTCAAGCGGGCTTATCAGAACATCGAAATCATCAATCTCGAGCTCGAGCGGTCGAACAAGGAACTGCAGCGCATTGCCCGTTACGACATCCTCTCGGGGCTGATGAACCGAATGAGCCTCTTTACGATGATAGACATCGAAATCGAACGCGCGATGCGGACCGGATCGACGCTGTGCGGAATCATGATGGATATCGATCACTTCAAGAATGTCAACGACAGCTTCGGCCATCAGTGCGGGGACATGGTCATCCGGATGATCGGTGATGTGCTCAAACAGGAGCTTCGAAAATACGATCACGCCGGCCGATATGGAGGCGAGGAGTTCTTCATCCTTCTGCCGAACACCTCGATTCAGCAGGCTCGACGCTTTGGTGAGCGGTTCCGCGTGGCGCTCGAGGAACAGGTGGTCCGGTGCGACGACGACGAGATTCCCGTGACGGCCTCTCTTGGAATTGCCCAGTTCAGAAGCGGCGAATCGCGTGAAATGTGGATATCCCGTGCCGATAGAACGATGTATGCGGCCAAGCAGAACGGGCGCAACCGCGTGGAAACCGAAAGCGTACTGACCTACTGAGGAAGCCGCATCGTGAAGGTGCTTCCCTTTCCGAGCTCACTCTCGACCTCGACCTCGCCGCCGTGGGCGAGCGCGATATGTTTGACGATGGCCAGCCCGAGGCCGGTCCCGCCAACTTCGCGCGTACGTGCTCTGTCGACCCGGTAGAACCGTTCGAAGATGCGCGAAAGGTCCTTCTCAGGAATTCCCTGACCATGGTCCATTACCGAGATCACTACGCTGCCAGGCTCCCGCTCGGCACGCACGCGCACCGTCGTTCCGGCCGCCGAGTACTTGACGGCGTTGTCGACGAGGTTGACGATTGCCTGCTCTACCAGGCTGGGATTGCAGACCATGTCCGGGCCGCCTGAGTACTCCTCCTGCACGACGATCTGCTTTTCACGGGCTGCGGCGAGGCAGGAGTCGATGCCGACACCGAGTACGTCGCGGATCGCGCAGCTCCTCGCTTCAATGCGGGAGTCATTCTGCTCGAGCCGGGCGAGACTCAGCAGGTCTTCGATGATTTCCTGAATGCGGTCGGTCTGCTTGAGGATGATGCGCAGAAAATGCTCGGCGCGGTCGCGATCATCCACCGCTCCGTCGATGAGCGTCTCCACGAAACCCTTGATGGACGTCACCGGCGTCTTCAGCTCATGCGAGACGTTCGAAACGAAGTCCTTTCTCATCTGTTCGAGCCGCTTCATGGCGCTGATATCGTTGAGCACGAGGAGAACGCCGTCGGCATCGCCTTCGGCAGCTTCGCTGAGGTTGTAGGATATTCCGTGGACCTGGAGGTGGCGTACGGCGTCGCGGTAGAGCGTCAGGCTGCTCTCCTGCGGCGTTTTCGACCGGCGGACGCCATCGGCAAAATCCGAGAGCTCGGTGGTGCGGAGCGCCTCGAGCAGCGTCTTTCCGTCGAGACCTGCCGGCTGAACGCCGAACATCGATGCTGCCGAACGGTTGGCCGTCCGAATGCGGAGCCTGCCGTCGAGAACGATAACGCCTTCCACCATGCGTTCGAGAATGGTCTGCAGCTCGTCGCGCTCCCTGCGAAGGAGCGTGGCCTGATGCTCGAGACCGGAAGTGACTCTGGTTATCTCACGGGCGAGCTGCCGGAGGTGAGTGCTGGAAGGCTCGGGCGTTCCGGTGTGTCCGGGAGTCCCGGTCCTTGTGAGTGATTCAAGAATTCGCGAAATTGGCTGGAAGTAGCGGCGCACGAGCATGCGTACCGCGACGTAGCCCGCCGCCGCGCACACCAGGAATATCGCAACAATCAATGCGGCCGCGGCAGTTGCCCCGATGTCTCCTGCAGTGTAGGAGAGGATCACCGCGGTAACGGCTGACGCGGCAATTACCGCAGCGGCGAGCGTAACAGCCGCCGCTCCTTTGCGAAACAGATCCCGCAGCATCTACCCTTCGGCCTGGATCCGGTACCCCACACCGCGGATCGTCTGGATGTGCTCGCCGGCGGCTCCCAGCTTCTTGCGCAGGCCGAGGATCTGAACATCCACCGACCGCTCCGTCACCGGATAGTCCTTGCCCTTGACGGCGTCGATTATCCGGTTCCGCGAGAAGACCCATCCGGGGCTCCGGGCGAAGTGCTCGAGAATTGCGAACTCCGTCGCCGAAAGGGCTATCCTTTTCCCGTCGACGGTCACCTCATGGCGGCTCACGTCGATGGTGATGTTGTGGATGCGAAGCAGCGTTGCGTCAGACCGGCTCGCGGCATCCCGCGCCCTTCGAAGTACGGCGCGCAGGTGTGCCACCAGGACCTTTGGACTGAAAGGCTTGGTCAGATAGTCGTCGGCGCCAAGCTCGAGACCCGCCACTATGTCGCTATCTTCGGACTTGGCCGTCAGCATTATGATCGGAACATCGCGAGTCTGCTCCTGCATCTTCATCCGTCGGCATACCTCGAGCCCGTCGATGCCGGGCAGCATGAGATCGAGAATCACAACGTCGGGCTGCTCCCGCGCGATCCGTGCGAGCGCCTCCTCGCCGGTCTTGACCGCAGCGACGCCGTAACCCTCCTTTTCGAGATTGTAGGCTATGAGCTCCCGGATATCCTCCTCGTCGTCGACAACGAGGATGTGCTCTTTCGGCATCGGAACCTACCTCCCGCGCACGGTCAGGAATTGAGCTCGATGTGTTTACCCTGCTTGGCGAATACTATCCACTCGCAGATGTTGGTAACGTGGTCACCCAGCCGCTCCATGAACCGCGCCAGCAGGGTCATTGTTATGCCCTCTTCGACGAGGGTCGGATCGCTCTTCATGATCACGACGATCTGCTCATAGAGCTGTTTGTGCATATCGTCGATGGTGTCGTCTCTGTCGGCGACCTCGCGCGCCTTGTCCGCGTCCTGCTCGACAAAGGCGGTGACCGCGTCGTGTACCATACCGATGCCGACCTCGGCCAGTTTCCGGAACCTCGGCACGGTTGCGAGGAGAGCGGGATTCCGCAGCTTTCCAACCGCGCGCGCGATGTGACGTGCGTGATCACCGATGCGCTCGATGTTGGACACGATTTTGACCGCGGTAAGGACCTCGCGCAGATCGGTCGCAACCGGCTGTTCGGTAGCTATGAGAAGGGCGCATTGATCCTCGATCAGCGCCTGCATCTCGTCGATGCGAATATCCTCTTCGATCACCTGACGGGCAAGCGTATCATCCTGATCCGAAATGGCGACCAGCGCCTTTTTCATCGCCTCTTCCACCATCGTGCCCATTCGCAGGATGTTCTGATACAACTGCTCCAGATTCTCGGAATAGTGCTGTCTAAGTCCCATGTCCGTTCCTCAGCTTTCCCTGTGCTCGACGCCGGGGTATTGGGCCTCAGCCGAACCGGCCGGAAATGTAGGCCTCGGTGCGGGAGTCCTTTGGATTGAAGAAGATCTCCTTGGTATGCCCATGCTCAACAAGATACCCCGCCCGGTTTTCGTCGACCATAAAAAAGGCGGTGCGGTCCGATATGCGGCCGGCCTGCTGCATATTGTGGGTGACGATCACGATGGTGTAATTCTTCTTGAGCTCGTCGATGAGGTCTTCTATCTTTGCGGTCGAGATGGGGTCGAGCGCGGAGGCCGGCTCGTCCATCAGGAGTATCTCCGGCTCGATCGCGATTGCACGCGCAATGCAGAGACGCTGCTGCTGTCCGCCCGAGAGCCGCATTGCGCTCTGCCTGAGCTTGTCCTTGACCTCGTCCCAGAGCGCGGTCTTCTGCAGGCAGGTTTCGACGAGCTCGGCCATGTCGCCCTGGTAGCCGTTGATCTTTGCGCCCCAGGCGATATTGTCGTAGATGCTTCTGGGAAAGGGGTTGGGACGCTGGAACACCATGCCGATTCTCCGGCGGATATCGACCGGGTCCACGTCGCGCGAATAGATGTTGGTGCCGTGAAACAGCACTTCACCCTCGGTCCGCGTCTCCGGAATCAGCTCGTTCATCCGGTTGAGCGTGCGGAGAACGGTGCTCTTGCCGCATCCCGAGGGGCCGATGAGTGCAGTGACCTCGTTTGTTTGAAATGAGATGGAGACATCCTTTACCGCGTGGAAATTGCCGTAAAAAAAGTTGAGCCTGCTGATCTCAATCGCCGCTCGTGCTGCCGTATCCGTGTTCGGGGCGCTGGAGCCGCCTTCAACATTCTGCATCTGTTCTCTCCATCCCGATTTCATCAGATCAATCTGTATGCGAGGCCCGTGAGGCGCAGGTCAGATGTGCGTTAAGAATGTGTTAGTTCGTCCGCCTTCGCCTTCATCTGTGCGACGTACCAGTCGGAAATCGCCTTGAGGCGATTGGTGAAGCTCTTGTTGATGTGATCTTTCAGAAACCCGATGGTGAAAGTGTCGACTCCCGAATTTCCGTAGATATAGAGCATGTCGCCGTGGGGCACAATCGAGAGGTGCATCTGGAAACTCCTGGGATCGATAATGGGGATTATCGAATAGTACATGGTGGTCAGGTTGGTCAACGACATCAGCAGGTAGTTCGGGTCATAGGAGTCGGGCCCCACCGTGTAGTCGACCTTCATCACGTAACTGCCGAAGCTCGAGTCCTCCTGAAACGCATAGATCGTGCTCTGGTCGGGGATCGAGGATACGCGCGGATCCGCAAGAGCCTTTCTGGAGTTGGGATCGGAGATTGCATAGGACTTGAGATAGAAGATCCGCATCCGCTGCCGGCTTGCCGAATAGTACTGGATACCCTTCAGCGTGCTTATCGACCGGCTGATATTATAGAGAATTTTCCAGCTGTCGGGATTCGATCGAATCGACTCAGGAATCGGCACCCGATAAAGCGCTTCTATTCCGTATACCAGTTTTATCTTCGAGAGATCGTTTCTGATCGTGGTTACACCGGCGAAATCCGGTGCGAGGCGAGTCTCGATCTTCTTCTCATACGTTGTTTCGACGTTTCCGTCGGACGCAAGCTTCTGCGCTTCGTTCGCCGTGAGGCCGGGGACAAAATCGGTGATTCTGGCAAGCGTCTGAGCACTGTCGTTCGACTGGGCAAACAGCGCTGCAGGTCCGGCCGCGACGATCAGAAATGCCGCCAAGATTGCACAACAAGTTTTGCTCATGTTACTATCCAGTATACGGGTGCAGCCGTTTCATCACAAGGGTGGGTATGTCGCAGTCAATTGTCTTTACCGGTGGAGGCACCGGCGGCCACGTATTTCCGGGACTTGCAGTGCTCCAGGAGCTTCGCAAGTCCTGGACTGGAGACCTCTGCTGGATAGGTTCCTCCCGGGGCATGGAACGGCAGATCATGGCGGACTGGGCGATCCCTTACTATGGCATACCCGCAGGAAAGCTTCGTCGCGAGTTTTCCTTCAAAAACTTCGTTGACGTTTTTCGGGTCATCGGCGGGATTGTCGCCGCATATTCCATACTGCGAAAGCTCAAACCCGTTGCGCTCTTTTCGAAGGGAGGCTACGTGAGCGTCCCTCCGGTCATCGCGGCAAAGATGCTGCGAATTCCGGTGCTCACCCACGAATCGGATGCCGATCCAGGGCTCGCCACAAGAATCAACGCGCGCTTTTCCGACGTGATTTTCGTACCCTATGAGGAGACGGCGGTCTACTTCGATGCAGCGACCGCGTGCCGCGTGGTGGTTTCGGGCAACCCCGTTCGCGCCGATGTGTTTTCCGGCAGTGCCGCCGAGGGACGACGGATTGCAGGGGCTCCGGCGGGCCGGCCGATTCTCCTGGTGCTCGGCGGCAGCCAGGGAGCGCGTCGAGTGAATAGGATGGTATCGGGAGCGCTCCGGGAGCTGACGCGGCACTATTATGTAGTACACCAGACCGGTCCCGCGAACGAATCGTCGGAGCCCGAAGAGCCGGGAACCTACCATCCGGTGCCGTTCATTCGCGGCGAATACGGTCACGTGCTTGTGGCCGCCGACCTGGTCGTCTCCCGTGCCGGGGCCGGAACCCTGTGGGAGCTTGCGGTCGCCGGGAAACCGTCGATTCTGATTCCGCTTGCCGGAAGCGGAACGCGGGGGGACCAGGTCAGGAATGCGGAGCTCTTCGCTGCCCGAGGTGCGGCGATGGTGCTCGGCGAGAAGGCCGATGCGGCGGAACTCGCAACTGCCGTCGCCGCGATCGGGAACGATCCGGAGAAGCTGCGCCGGATGGGCGAGGCCGCCTCAGCAATCGGCAACCGGGACGCGGCGGCGCTCATCGCAGCGCGCATCCTGCAGGTCGCCGGCGAGGCCGCAGAGACAAAGACAGAGGGGGAGACTTCGGCGTGACGCTCACGGCCCTCGACATCGTCTTCATCATCCTGCTCATTCTGGTCGTCATGCGAGCCATGTTTCGAGGTTTCGTGCACGAGTTCATGTCGATGGCGGCCATCATATTCGGAATTCTCGCCGCGGTGCTGTTGTCAGGTGTGGTCGCGGTGAAGCTTGCGCCCTATATAGGTAGAAGTTTCTGGACACAGATAGTAGCCTTCCTCGGGCTCTTTCTCGTCGTCTACGTTGTCGTCAAGATTTTCGAGGGCGGGCTGAACCGGCTGGTCGAAAGAATCAATCTCAACAGCCTCGACCGTGCCCTGGGCTTTTTTCTTGGCCTTGCCGAGGGGCTCATCCTCATTTTCGTCATCATTCTCATCATGAGGGCGCAACCCTTCTTTGATTTTCACGCCGTCGTTGACCACAGCCTGTTCGCGAAGGTACTGCTGCCGCTGATGCCCTATGCGAGCCAGGTGTTTCAGTTGGGATCGTAATGTTTGAAAATATCATCGGACAGAAGACGGCGGTCGACCAGCTCATTCACGACCTGGGTCAGAACGAGCTGCCGAATGCGCTGTTGCTCCACGGCCCGCGCTATTCGGGAAAACTCTCGATAGCCCTCGAGCTCGCGCGGGTGCTGACCTGTGAGAAGGGCACCGCCGAGTGGAACTGCCCGTGCCGTTCCTGCGCGGACCAAAGACAGCTGACGCACAGCGAAACCCTGCTTATGGGCGGGAGATACTTCCTGCAGGATATCCTCGCGAGCGGTGAGTCGCTTCGGCGGAACCGCCGGGCCGCATCGCAATACCTCTACATACGCGCGCTTCGAAAGCTTCTCAGGCGTTTTGATACGGCGCTGTGGGAGGGAGAAGAGACCCGGCTTGCCAGGGTTTCGGATCATCTGACGCTGCTTGCCGAAACCGCGGAGGAGCTCACGCCGGCGAGGGAGGAGCCTGCGGGACCGGAACGGGAACTTCCGTCCGAAACGCGGCTGGAGAAGCAGCTCGCGAAGGCGATGTCCGCAGCGGAGAAGGTGTGCAATCTGCTGATATCCGACAACGTCCCGGTGAACGTCATCAGGCGGGCCACCTTCTGGGCTCATCTGACGACCCGGAGCAGCCGCAAGGTGATCATTATCGAGAACGCGGACGGAATGCAGGATAGTTCCCGAAATGCGCTTCTGAAGGTACTCGAAGAGCCTCCCGCGGGAGTATATTTTTTGTTGCTTACGACTCGCAGGGGGGCAATGATTCCGACAATCCTTTCCCGCACCCGAAATTATGCCACACACGGGCGTGACGTGGACGAGACGCAGCAGGTACTCGAGCGCATCTTCCGTCTGCCTTCGGAAGGCTGCGCGACGATGCGGGACTTCTTTCTCAGGATGGAGTTCGCAGGCGACGCAGACGTGCGTCTGCAGGCCCACGCGTTTCTCCAGGCGGTCGGCGCCTCGAGAGCCGATCCCGGAGTCATTGCATCCGTGCAGAGTGCGCTCAAATCGGCGTCGACGCGGTCGGCGTTCCGGTACTTCGCCGACGAGGTGCTTCGCCAGTCGCAGGCTGAGCTTCGCAACCTCGATGGTTCTTCACGAACCGCCGACCTGCAGCGGATCGGGGAGCGCGGCCGTATCATCGAAGATCACGTCATCCGGGTCGAGCAGCTCAACATGAGCGCCGATTCGGCAATTGAAACCCTGTTCTACGAATTGCGGAGGAGCGGGTGAGAAACTTCATCCAGCGGGCGCTCAAAAAGCTCCCGAAGCTGGACAAGGCGCAGATCCATCAGCTTCTCTACGACCTTGCCTCGGAAAACGAGCGCATGGAGATCGTGCTCGACTCCCTCGGCGAGGGGGTCATCGTCTCCGACGTGGATCACAATCTGGTACTCTACAACAAATCGGCGGAGCGGCTCGTGCCCTTTTCGTCCGCCGACATCTACGATCATCGCGTATGGGATGCGATACTCGACGACGAAATTGCCGGCTTCGTGCGCGAGACGCTGGAGAGTCAGGAATCCGTCACGGACCGTGAGTTCACCCTCGAAGTAAAGGGAGCGGCGCGCATGCTGTCCTGCAGCATAACTCCCCTTGTGAGCAACGGTCACATTCGCGGCAACATCCTTCACATCGACGACGTAACTGAAAAGCGCGGCCGTGAAGCGCGACTGCGCCGTGCCGAAAGTCTTGCGTCCCTTACGACCCTGGCCGCCGGCGTCGCACACGAGATCAAGAACCCGCTCGGCTCGATCGGTATCCATATTCAGCTGATTCAGAAGGCGATCCGCGGCGGGACGCCGGTGGATCCGAAAACGATTGAGCCGTTCATCGATATCGTCAACGAAGAGGTGGAGAGGCTCAACCGGATTGTGGTGGACTTTTTATTCGCCGTCCGTCCGATGGATACCGAGCTCGCGGAGAGTGATCTCAACCAGGTAGTTTCCAACCTGCTCGATTTTGTGCGGTACGAGCTCGAAGAGGCAAACGTGGTCCTGGCCGAGGAGCTCGCCGAGAACCTGCCGCCGCTCATGCTAGACGAAAAGTACCTCAAACAGGCGATTCTCAATATCATCAAGAACGCGATTTCTGCGATGCCCCAGGGGGGGACGCTCAGCGTCGCGACGGAACGGAACGGCGACGAAGCGATACTGCGCATTACGGACACCGGCGAGGGTATGTCCGATGAGGTATTGGCGAAGATATTCGAGCCCTATTTTACAACGAGGGATTTCGGCTCCGGACTCGGACTGACACTGGTCTACAAGGTGGTGAAGGAGCACATGGGCGAGATCGCCGTCTCCTCACAGGAGGGCAGGGGGGCGACCTTCACCATCACACTTCCGATACCTCAGAAATATCAGCACCTGCTGAGCTGGGAGGGTGAACGGCGGTGAAATTCAACGTGCTCGTCGTCGACGATGAAAAAAACATTCGCGAAGGTCTGGGCCGCGCGCTCGAGCTCGACGGTCACAACGTGCTGCTTGCCGCCGACGGGGAAGAGGCGCTCGGTTACGTCAACGACGACGACGTCGATCTGGTAATCGCGGACCTCAAGATGCCTCGTCTTTCCGGAGAGGAGCTGCTTCGTAGCGTCGCCGGATCACATCCGACCGTGCCTGTCATCATCCTGACCGGTCACGGCACCATCGAAACCGCGGTGAGAGCGATGCGCGACGGCGCCTACGATTTTCTTACCAAACCGGTGAATCTGGACCGGCTTTCGCTGCTGGTGAAACGCGCGCTGCAGACTCGTGAGCTCGTGCTCCAGCACCGGGCACTGCAGGACGAGATTTCCAAGCAGCGCCAGTTCCGGAACATCATCGGCAAGAGCAGCGCGATGCGGCGCATCTTCGAGGTCGTGCAGCAGGTCGCGCCGACGAAAGCCTCGGTGCTCATTACCGGTGAAAGCGGTGTCGGCAAGGAGCTCATTGCCGACGCGATACACAACCTCTCGCAGCGCGGAGAGAAGCCGTTCATCAAAGTGCACTGCGCCGCGCTGTCGGAATCACTACTCGAGAGCGAGCTCTTCGGGCACGAAAAGGGCGCCTTCACCGGAGCCATTTCGCGGAAACGCGGACGCTTCGAGCTTTCACACACCGGAAGCATCTTCCTGGACGAAATCGGTGAAATAAACCAGGCGGTGCAGATCAAGATCCTGCGGGTCCTTCAGGACAAGAAGTTCGAGCGGGTAGGCGGCGAGGAGACTCTCGAAGTCGACGTGCGGATCATCTCGGCTACCAACAAGGACCTGAAGGAGGAGATCGCCGCAGGACGTTTTCGCGAAGATCTCTACTACCGGCTCAATGTCGTCAACATTCACATCCCGCCGCTCCGCGAGCGGAAAGAGGACATTCCCCTCCTCATCGCCGCATTTCTCAAGGAGTTCGCGCAGGAGAACGGCAAACAGATCGAGGGTGTCGACCCCAAGGCGCGTTCCGCCCTCTACAACTATTCATGGCCCGGCAACGTGAGGGAGCTGCGAAACTGTATGGAAAGCGCGGTGGTCATGTGCAAGGGAAACATCATCACGGTGGATGAGCTTCCGCCGTCGGTCGGGGTCGATACCGACGGGAATTACATCAAAATCGACCTCGGTGCCTCTCTCGCCGACGCCGAGAGAGAGATCATTCGCAACACTCTCAGCCTCAACAAGGGCAACAAGAGCAAGACCGCAGAGATGCTCGGCATCGGGCGAAAGACGCTGCACAGAAAGATTGCAGAGTACAAGCTGGAAGAGTGACGGCGGCTGCGGAACGCGCGAATCCGCTACAGGCTGCCGGAGTCGTGATACCGCTTGATCCGCTGAAATGATGCGTTGATTTTCTTGGTGATTTCGGTGGCGATTCGCAGCTTTTCGGCGCTGCTGGAATGCTTGTCCGGGTGGTACTCCACGAGCAGATTCTTGTACGCCTTGCGTACTTCGTCGAAGGACGAGCCGAAGGGTATTTCGAGGTTGCGATAGTCCGCGCGAAGCTCGTCCGGCGGTCCGCTCCGGCGCGCGGAAGCCGACCCTGTCCGTCCGCCTGCCGTGGAGTCTCTCCGCTGGCCGCCTGCGGCGCGCTGTCCTGAGGCTCCGCCCTCTTTTTCCGGATTCAGATAATCGTCGAGCTCTTCCCAGGCTTCCTGCATGTCTGGGTCGGTATAGGCGGTCCGCCCGGATGAGGAAGGGGAGTCATCGCTCTGTACGATGGAGCGGAGAAGGTCTCCCAGTCTGTCGAAAATACCGTCCAATGGTCTGCCTCAACTGCCTAAGAGATTCTACACCAGAATTCCTGCGGCGCCTATCGGTGACGGACCGGTCCCGCTCTGCCCGAGAACCGGAATCAGTGCGTTATTGCCGGGAAGAACTCCCGGTGCAGCTTCCGAACCGATTCGTCCGACTCAAGCTCAGGGACGACGATCGAAAGATTGATTTCCGATGATCCGAGAGAAATCAATCGGACCGGCGTACCCTTGAGAACGCCGAATACGCGCGCTGTAAAGGAGGTGTCCTTCCAGAGATCACGTCCGACGAGGCAGATGATGCTGTTTTCGTGCTGGACGGTGACGCGGCCGAACTTCGAGAGATCGCCGACGGCTCGCTCCACGTTGGTGGGACTGTCGACGGTCATCGAAACCGAAACCTCAGAGGTTGCAATAAGGTCCACCGAGATTCGGTGACGATCGAACACGGCGAATATTGCGCTGAGGAAGCCGTAGGCATTGAGCATGCGCGAAGAATCGACAGTTATCAGCGTGATGCGCTTCTTGGATGCGATGGCCCGTAATCCCTGCTCGCCCGTATCCAGCGATATGCGGGTTGCGGGGCCGTCCGGATCGGTGGTGTTCTTTACCCAGACCGGGATGCCCTTTTCCACCGCAGGCTGAATTGTGGAGGGATGCACCACCTTCGCGCCGAAGTAGGCGAGCTCGGCCGCCTCCTCGTAGTTGATGCTCGGTATGGAGACAGCCTCCGAAACCACGCGGGGATCGGCGGTCATTATGCCGTTGACGTCGGTCCAGATCTGCACCTCTTCGGCCTCGAGCGCCGATCCGATTATTGTTGCGGTGTAGTCCGATCCTCCCCGTCCGAGTGTCGTGGTAACCCCGCCTTCGGTGCTGCCGATGAACCCCTGCGCGATGTAGAGTCTGCCCGGCTCCGGACGGATCATCTGCTGAATCGCAGCGATGGTCCGTGGGAAGTCGACTGCCGCGTGAGTAAAATCCTCGTCGGTCTTCACGAAATGACGGCTGTCGAGGAACTCGGCGGGAATGCCGCGCTCCTGCGCGCGAAACGACAGCAGGGTCGTCGAAAGGAGCTCGCCGAAGCTCAGCAGCGTATCGCTGGTTCGCGGCGTGCACTCGCGGATGAGGATGAGTCCCTTGACCAGTGAGCCGAGCTCGCCGAAAAGGTCCCCCAGCGCGATCCGTGCCATCCCCAGGTTTTCTCCGCTGAGGAAGGCCTCTGCGGTTGCCAGGTGGTGGGCCCGGATTGCCTCGACCGATTCGGTGGCTGCGCGGCCGTTGCCGGAAACCGCATCCTCGCCTATCCGCACGAGCCGGTCGGTAGTCTTTCCCATAGCCGAGGATACCAGAAGCGGCGCGCGCTCGAGCTCGCGCTCGGCTATGTCCAGCACGCGATCCATCCGTTCCGCGTCCTGGACAGAGGTGCCGCCGAACTTGAGCACGATCATGATTTCAGGTATCCGAGCTTTACGAAGGTCTCAGCGTTCAGGATGGCGGCACCGGCCGCGCCGCGCACGGTGTTGTGGCCGAGGATAACCATCTTTACGTCAAAAACCGGGCAGGGGCGAATCCGCCCTACGCAGGTCGCCATTCCGCGCTCGAGCCAGATATCGCGGGCCGGCTGCGGGTGATCGGGCTGATCCATCACGAGAATCGGATGTTCCGGCGCCGAAGGCAGCCGCCTCTCCTGCGGAAGGCCGGAGAAGGAGCGAAGCGCGCGGGCGACCTCGGCAATTTCCGGTTTGCGCTCAAATTTGACCGAGAGCGTTTCGGTATGGCCGTCGAACACCGCAACGCGGTTGCACTGCGCGCTTATCGCGAAGGGTGCAGGTTCCACCACGCCGTCCTTGAGCGTTCCGATGATCTTCTGCGTCTCCCGCTCCATCTTCTCCTCTTCATCGGCAATGTAGGGAATCACGTTGCCGAGAATGTCCATGGAAGCAACCCCGGGGTAACCGGCACCGGAGATCGCCTGCATGGTCGTCACGTGAACCGAGGCGACACCGAAGGCGCGGTGAAGCGGTGCGAGAGCCATGGCGAGAAACATCGTCGAGCAGTTTGAATTGGTGATTATTCCGCCCTTGTAACGCTGGGTGCCCACCATCGCGAGGTGGTCCGGGTTTATCTCCGGAATTACCAGGGGCACATCCGGGTCCATCCGGTGATTCTTGCTGTTGCTGATTACGAAGTGTCCCTTTTCGGCATAGGCGGTCTCGGCCGCGCCTGCAACCGAGCTGTCCAGTCCTGAAAACAGAATTTGCGCATCCAGGGAATCATCGAGACCCTTCACCTGCATTGATGCGAACGGCTGCGGGACCGGGACATCCTGTTTCCATTTGACGACTTCCGAATAGGCGCGGCCGGCGGATCGTTCGGAGGCAACCAGCTCCCGGATTTCGAAGTAGGGATGTCCCTGGAGTAGTATGATGAATTTCTGGCCCACCGTTCCGGTGGCACCGAGTACGCCGACGGGTATCTTGTCCACGAATTGCTCCTCGCGCGCGATTCAACAAATTTCATTTATGAGGTATCATATCGAAACACCTCTGTCAACGAAATCCAAAGCAGGCTGGAGGGGGAGATGAGACCGGGATTCAATGGGCGCTCGGAGAGCGCGGCCGCGTCAATAGCATCACTGTGGGGGAACGACCTTCCGACGCCCGGCGTCGGAGTAATCCTCGGTTCCGGCCTCTCTTCGATAGCCGATACGATAGGCGGCAGGGAGATTCCCTACAACAGAATCACCGAGTTCCCGGCGCCGACGGTCGCGGGCCACCGTGGTACGCTTTTTCTCTCCGGGAAAGCGGCGGTGATGGCGGGAAGGTTCCACTTCTACGAAGGTCATCCTATCGACGATATCGTGCTCCCCGTTGCGGTCCTCCGTAAGCTCGGCGTTCACACCCTGATCGTCACCAACGCGAGCGGCGGCATCAATCGCAGCTACCGTCCCGGCGAGCTCGTGCTCATCCGCGACCACATCAATCTCCTCGGCGTCAATCCGCTCTGCGGTCCCAACGACGACTCGCTCGGTCCGCGCTTCAGCGATATGACCGAGGCGTACAGCGGTGAGCTCCGCGTGCTCGCACGGGAGACTTCGAAGCTCGACCTCGCAGAGGGGGTTTACGCGGCCCTGCTCGGACCGAGCTACGAGACACCGGCAGAGATCGGCATGCTCGCCGCCATCGGCGCCGATCTCGTGGGGATGTCGACGGTTCCGGAGGTCATTCTGGCGCGTTATCTGGGTATGCACGTCCTCGGCATAAGCTGCGTCACCAACCTCGCGTCCGGACTCGGTGAAGGCGCTCTGGATCACACGGAGGTGGTGGCGACCGGCAAGCGGGTCGAGCAGAGCCTTGGCTCACTCATCCACGCGGTTATCGATCGGCTTGAAGTGCGGGAGAGTTAGCCGGACCAGGCGCAGCAGCAGAGGTAGCCGGCCGTAACAGATGCGCGCTTCTGAAAGGATTCTTCCTGACATCATCGAAATACTTCGACGAGAGATTGCCGCATCCGACGGCAATGAGGTGGTCTTCGTGGGCCGCGTCGATCCCGACGGTCTCGTCTGCGAGGTCCGTGCGGTCGGCCACGGGGACGAGTCCGAGGTCCCGGCGCCGCTGCCCCACCTCGAGCGCGGTGATGTCGTGATCCACAACCATCCTGGCGGTCTTCTACGTCCGAGCCGTGCCGATCTCTCGGTGGCGGCCGAACTCGGCAGCCTCGGAATCGGCTCCTATATCGTAGACAACGACGCGGAGAATCTCTATGCGATCGTCGAGCCGCTGCCCGTCCGCGAGCTCACCCCGCTCGACCCGGAGGAGCTCGTCGATCTCATTTCCGATGATGGAGAGCTCGCCCGCCTTCTCACGGCGTACGAGCCGCGTGAGAGTCAGATCGAGATGCTTCGTCTGGTGGTGCGGGCTCTCAACGAGAGCAGCCTCTGCGCGGCGGAGGCCGGCACCGGTGTCGGCAAGTCATTCGCCTACCTGCTTCCGGCGCTGGCGTGGGCAATACGCAACGATGAGCGCGTCGTGGTGTCGACCGCGACCATCAATCTCCAGCAGCAGCTCGTCGAGAAGGACATCCCCGTGGTGAAGCAGCTGCTCGGCACCGATGCAAAGGTGGTGCTGGTGAAGGGGAGAGGCAACTACCTCTGTCTCAACCGCCTCGATGAGCTCGTCGAAGAGGAGGGCGGCCTCTTCGATCAGGAGAACAGCGAGCTCGCCGCCATTCGCGAGTGGGCGAAGACGACGGCAACCGGCAGTAAGTCGGATCTTCCCTTCGTGCCGCAGGACAGCCTCTGGTGGCAGGTATGTTCGGACGCCGAGTCATGTTCGGGACTTCGCTGCCGCAACCGGGAGAACTGCTTCCTGCTGCGGGCGCGCCGGGAGGCGGCGGGCGCACGCGTGCTCATCGCCAATCATCATCTGCTCTTCTCCGACCTCGCTGCCCGGCTTCACGGCGCCGGCTACGATACAACGGCGGTGCTGCCGCCCTTCCAACGGATCATCTTTGACGAGGCGCACAACATCGAAAATGCAGCGACCTCCTATTTCTCCGAATCGTTCAGCAGACTCGCTGTCTACAAGTTTCTTTCGAGGCTGCAGCGGGTGCGCCGTGGACGGACCTACGGGCTTCTCTCCCAGCTCGAGCGGGTTGCAGGCAGAAAGCTCCCGGGAGTGACCGGCCGGCTTCCGCGCATTCGCGAGCTTGCCGATGCGCTCGATACGGCTGCTCAGGAGCTCCTGGTTTCGGGCGGCAGCTTCAGGCTGTTCGGCGAGCCGGATCCGACAGTGCGCCGGGCGCTATTCGATCCCATGCGCGCACTGCAGAGCGAGCTGCTGGAGGTGGTCGCGCAGGTAGCCGACGTGATCGCGGATCTCGACGAGGACGACCGCGAGCTTTCGGAGATCCACGATACACGGCTCATCCTCCGGCGCATGGAGGAGATCGGCTCGATCTGCCAGAAGTTCAGCTGCTACGATGAGAATCCCGACCGGGTTTTCTGGCTGGAACGTACCCGGACTGCGACGAGAGAGGCCTTCGTTCGGTTCATCATCACCCCGCTTGAAATTGCGCCGATGATGCGCGAGGCAGTCTATGAGCCGTTCGAATCGATCGTCTTCACCAGCGCCACGCTTACGGTAAACAATCAATTTGATTTCTGGCTTTCGCGAGTCGGCCTGGGTCCGCCCTCCGGAGACGACATCCTCCTGGGGGCATTCCCTTCGCCGTTTCCCTACCGGGAGCGGGTGCTGCTCGGGGTGCCGACCGACGCGCCGATGCCCAACGATCCCTCATATGGTGCGTTTCTCAACCGCTTCCTGTCCGACCTGCTTCTCGTCTCCGGCGGCCGCGCGCTGGTGCTCTTCACCTCCTACGAGATGCTCGTCAACGCATACAAAGCCGTGAAGCCGGTGATGGACCGCGAAGGAATCTCTATGTTCCGGCAGGGCGAGGAGGAGCGCGGCCGACTGCTCAGCCGGTTCAAGACCGATCTGGCGAGCGTGCTCTTCGCTACCGAAAGCTTCTGGGAGGGTGTGGATGCACCGGGCGAGGCTCTCGAGCTGGTGGTCATCTGCCGCCTGCCGTTTCGCGTCCCCACGGAACCAATCCTGGTGGCGCGCACCGAGGCGGTTGAGGCGCGGGGCGGAAATCCTTTCTTCGAGCTCTCGCTTCCGGAGGCAGTGGTCAAGTTGAGACAGGGATTCGGGAGACTGATGCGACGTCACACCGACCGCGGAGTTGTCATCATAACGGATGTCCGCGTGGCGAAGAAGAGTTACGGGCGGCTCTTTCTTCAGTCACTTCCGCCGACACGAAGGAGCCTGCGCGAGTCATCGTCGCTGCTGCTCGAGATGGAAGACTTCCTGTTCAGCGATACTGCGCGAGTGCGGGAGCCCGACGAACCGGCACACCCCGGATTGTAGAGATTTCGTGCGGGCAACAAAAAAGCCTGCATATAGAGCAGGCTTTTTTGGCCGGTCGCCCCGTCAGGTGCTCCGGTTCATCGGTTTGGAAGACGGACGATCAGCTGATGACCGCAAGAATGTCGGACATCTTTACGATAAGATGCTCGACACCGTCCACCTTGATGTTGGTGCCGGCGTACTTGTCGTACATTACCCGGTCACCGCTCTTCACCTTGATCACGTCCTTGTCATCACCAACCGCTACGACGACTCCCGTCTGGGTCTTTTCCTGCGCAGTCTGTGGGATGTACAAGCCACCCTTCGTTTGAGTCTCGCCCTCTTCTGTCTTGAGGAGTATGCGGTCTCCAAGGGGCTTTATTTTCATACGTTCCTCCTGAAGGTTAGAAAAAGTGTTGCATTGTCCTGGAATTGCGTTGGCTCGAAGCAAATATACGATTCTTTCCCCTGTCGGTCAAGGAAAATGTCGGGCCGTCGCGAACGCGTCGATGCTTGTCGGAGCACGCATGTGATAGTACTTTATCAGCGGGAGTTGGCGTGTCGGACTGGTCACGGTTGTTCAATCAGGGTAAACGGTTTCTCCGCCGGCATAGACCGGAGGCGGCACTCGACTGTTTTGTGCGCGGCCTCGAGGTGTGCCCGGACCGGTCGGCGGAAGCGGCAAGGATCACCTATTACATGGGTCTCGCCCACCACCGGCTGGGAAACCCCGGCCGGGCGATCGCGAGCTGGATTGAGGCGCAGCGGCAGCACAAGGGGTTTCACCAGCGCAAGATGCTGGAACGCTTTTCAAACTCCTACGGGATGCCGAAACGGGAGACCGAAAGCCTGGACGACTGGCATGCCTTTTTCGCGTTGCATCTTTCACGGTATCTCGAAAGCAAGCATTCGCAGCGACTGGACACCCGGGCTGAAGCGGACATGATCCGCGAGCTCATCGAGGACAACTGGAACGCGCTGGTCAACGCAGGCGTTATGGAAGGAAAGTCTGTGGACGAAAAGTTCCAGCTTTTTTCCGGCATCGTCATCATATTTCCCTATTTTTCCGTACCGGAACATCTCGACGACCGTCTGGTTCACGTGGATTTCAAGGAAAAGCGGCGAATTCGGCCGCAGGATCGCTGTCCCTGCGGCAGCGGACTGCCGTTCAAGCAGTGCTGCGGGCGCATTCCGACAGAAGATGAGATAATCGCTGGGGGATTTTGACCCTATATATAGTGACTTTAACATATTTGGGTCCTTTTGACCCAGACGGAATTTTCGCTTCGATCAGACATCTCTTATTTCGCCTGCAAATCTATTCAACAAAATAACTTACAAGGTCTATAGAAATCTCGATGCTTGGCATGACGATTGCTTAAATATAGGCGAGGAGTATGAGATGCCAGTAGCGAAGAAAAAAGTAGAGAAGAAAGCACCTTATAAGCGTTCCACAAAAGAAGATGAAAACATCATTTCCATCTACCTCAAGGAAATCAACAAAATTCCGCTCCTGACTCGGTCTGAAGAGGACCATTATGCGCGCCGCGCGGCAGACGGCGACAAGGCAGCGAAGGACAAGCTCGTACAGGCGAACCTTCGCTTTGTCGTCAACGTTGCAAAGAAGTACCAGAATCAAGGGCTTCCCCTTTCCGATCTCATCAGCGAAGGCAATATCGGTCTGATGAATGCAATCGAGCGATTCGACGTCGATAAAGGGTACCACTTCATCTCTTACGCGGTTTGGTGGATCCGGCAGGCTATTCTCAAGGCCATCTGCGAGAAGTCGAGAATGATCCGGCTCCCGCTCAACCGGGCGAACGAGCTTGTGCAGATCGAGAAGGTCAGAAAGCAGATCCAGAGCGAACGCAGCGAAGAGGCCGAGATAAAGCAGATTGCCCGGCAGCTCAACATGGACGAGGATCACGTGGCCGATCTGATCAATATCTCCCGCGACCTGATCTCGCTGGAGACCCCTGTGTACGCGGAAAAGGATTCATCACTGCTCGGCGACTTTGTTGAGGATGAAGGCTACAAGCAGCCCGAAGCCTCTGTTGTTGAGAAGTCGCTCCGCGAGGACATTAATGCTATTCTGAGCACACTGAGTGACAAAGAGGCGGAGATCGTCCAGTACAGATTCGGCCTGAACGGACGAAGTCCCCTCTCGCTCAAGGAGATCGGAGACAAGTACAATCTGACGAAGGAGCGGATTCGCCAGATCGAAAAGAAGGCGATAAAGCGGCTTCAGCACCCCAAGAGAAGCCAGTATCTCGAAGCCTACATTGCATAGTTGCGGATAGCTAATTGAATAGATAAATCTAAAAAATGGACGGGCACCCGAAAGGGTGCCTTCGTATTTCCGGCGCGCCCCGGCTCCGTTGTTGACAGAGCCCCTCTTTTTCTTTACGCTTTCCTCCATAGTAGCACAAAAACCACAATACAATTCTTGGGGGTAAATACAATTATGGCAAATAAGCGAGTGTACTATTTCGGGGGCGGTAAGGCCGAAGGCAACGGCCAGATGAAGGCCCTCCTCGGCGGCAAGGGTGCCGGTCTCGCCGAGATGACAAATCTTGGTGTTCCGGTTCCTCCCGGGTTCACCATTTCCACCGAGGTGTGCGATGAGTTCTACAAAAACAATCGCCGCTACCCGGCCGGACTCGAGGATGAGGTTGCGCAGAATCTTTCCAAGCTCGAGACGATGATGGGCAAGAAGCTCGGGGATGCGAACGATCCACTTCTTGTTTCGGTCCGCTCAGGCGCTGCGGTTTCGATGCCCGGCATGATGGATACCGTCCTCAACCTTGGTCTCAATGACAAGGCCG
>CAZNYW010000022.1:0-3628 GCA_964577375.1 uncultured Spirochaetales bacterium
AGGCATAGTAGAAGAGAATCGCGATCGCAAGCCCGATGATTACGTAGGTAAGTCCAATGTTCAGATAGTAGGTTGCCATGGTTTGTGTCCTTTGTATGCGGTGGTTATGATGGCGGCTTCAAAGAGCTTACTTGCAAGGTGAAGTATGTCAAAGCGCTGTTTGTGACCAGAAGAACCGGAGTGCTATAAACCGGCTGAAGCGTCGTAATGTCAGTGCCGTATGCAAGCGCAACGAGCACAAGATAGAGATCACTCGTACCGTCGTAGGTGCCGCTTATGTCACCGTCCGGCGTCGGTGCGGTACTGGCAGTGTAGTCGTCCACGAAGAAGCTCTTGTACGCCGACGAATTGTTGCTTGCGGAATTGTTGGTATTCCGTTTGAGAGTTACGGGCGAGGAGGTCCCGACTTGAGTCGAAGTCTTCCACGAGGCTGTCGCATCGTCGGGCGTCTTATCTGCGTAGTTGAAGTCGAAATCTAGCGTGATCTGAAACGCTTTGGATGATTCCGGCGGCACGGCGGTTGTGTCAAAGGGAATCAGTGGAATAATGGGAGGACCGTTGAAGGCCTGTTTGGCTGGGACTATCCGTCTGTATCCAAGGCTCGTCAAGAGCGCAACTCCCGGGGTCGAACTGTTCTGGATTGTCGTTTGATCATTCAGCGCAGCTGCGGGGCTAGTATAAAATCTGTAATAGACCTCGTACCCACTGAAGTAGTCGACGTCGTTCGCCGTATCATTAGTGAAGTATGCGGCCAGAGGTGCCTGCGTGGGTGTTGAGGCTATCGGCGGCGCCAGATAGGGCACGGTTTCCAGACCGCAGCTGCCGGCGAGTGTGGTGACGGACAACACGATTCCGGCGAGCAGAATCAGGTGTCCGAGGTGACGGACGGGTCCCTCACCCCGCCCTGCTGCTCTGCAACGGCGACAGCTCATCCCGCTGCCGGCGGTCGCCTGAGCAGCGATACCGCCCGGCGTGCAGCCTTCGCGGTCTGTCACGACGGACTCACCGTCGCGGGGAAACCTTCGTCGGTTCCGGCGGTTCGAGCCCTTCGGGGACATCTATCAACTCATAGATAAGGACGGGTCGGTTCTTGCCTTTGACTCTTATGTTGTCGAGCTCGCGTGCGACTACGCGGTCCTTCACCAGTCCGTAGGTGTACTCGCTGATAATCACGTTGGTCATGTACTGCTTGTTTGTACCTTCCAGTCGGGCGCCCAGGTTGACGTTGTCGCCCATCAGAGTGTAGTTCATCCGGCCGCTGGATCCCATGTTGCCGACGGTCATGATGCCGGAATTCACGCCGATTCCGATGTCGAGCCGTTTCTCCTGAGGCCACTGGTCGTTCAGCTCGTGCAGGATCTGCATCTGCTTGATCGCGCACTTGCAGGCAAGAATTGCGTGGTCGGCCTGTGGCAGCGGCGCTCCCCAGAAGCACATGATTTCGTCGCCGACATACTTGTCCAGTGTGCCTTCGTAGGAAAGAATCACGTCGGTCATCGCGGTCAGATATATGTTGAGATGGTTGACGAGCTCCTGGGGCGTCATTGTTTCAGAAAGCGTGGTGAAGCCGCGTATATCCGAGAAAAAGACGCTGAGCTCCTTGTCGACACCGCCGAGCTCGGGAGGATTCTCCAGGATCTGGTCGACGACGCGAGGGCTGACGTACCGGCCGAACATGTCGCGGATGCGCCGTTTGTCCTTCTCTTCGGTCATTACCCGGTAGATGATCACCGCGAGGAACGTAAAAAAGATCGTCAGCGCGGGAAGACTGAAATCGAGCAGATAGCTGTTCACGTCGAAGATGATGGACGTCGAAATGAAGTAGCCCAGAATCAGTACGAAGGAGACGACGAACGAGAGAATTGTCGAAAAGCGCGAGGTCAGGAATGCGACGATGAGCGCGGCCAGGAGCATGATCAGGTAGTTCACCCAGCCGGCCGACGAGTGGATGAACTTGTCCATCAGGATGGTGTTGAGGGCGTTCGCGTGAATCTCGACGCCGTACATCAGGCCGAAGGGTGTTGTCTTCTCGTCCTGCGCTATTCCGGCGGCGAAGTCGCCGACGAGCACAATCTTGTTGCCAAGCGCCTTGGTCCTCGGCCACGCCGCGGGATCCATGCTCGGCACGCGGGAAGCGTAGGCTGCATAGGAGCGAACCGGGAACGTCTGCGGGTCGGCGGGCGATGCACCGGAACGGGGTCCCATGAAGTTTATCAGCATGTCGCCGAGGTTGTTGATGGGAATGGTTATCTCGGGAATGGCCTTGTACTCACCCTCTTTCACCAGCTTTCCCTGATTGTCATATTCAGGGAGCTTCGTTGCGATCCGGTAGGGCCTCCATTTTCCGGTCTGTGTGTCGAACTGCTCGGGTGCCGGAATCTTGATGTACTTCCCGATCTTTACCTGGATATCGTTGAAAGTCTTGTGAAAATAGGAGAGCGCCAGCGAAAGCGTGATGGCAGGAATAAAGTAATCCTGGTATTTGCGGACGACATAATACGATGTGTCCGGTTTTCCGTCGTTGTTGGTGTCCTCGGTCTTGAGGGGTGCCATATGCTGCATCTGCTGTTTCAGCTTGGCGATGACCTGAGGGGTGAGCGGATACGGCACCGTGTGATCGCGGCCGCTGGTGTCAGTCCATGCGAGGCGCTGAAAGCTCGCCTCATCAACCGGCGTGTCGGGCGTGAGATCGTTCAGCTTAATTGTATCGAGAAGCTGCGACGCCTTCATAATAAGCGGCTGGTGCCGGTAGATTTTGTCGAAATCATCGAAGAAATTCGCGTGTCCGTATCCGGCTGCGGCTTCCGCATAGGGTATGAGCGGCGGTTCAAGCCCGTAGTTCGTCGGCAGATCCTGCCAGTCGCCGGTGACATTGGTGATTTTCCCGATATGGGTGAAAAGCGCCTCCTGCCGCTGGAAGAATTCCTTGGCGGCGGCCGGAGCCGGAGGCTCCCGGTCGAGTATTGTCTCCAGGAACGTCCGGCCGTTGTTGCGAATTGCATTCACGAGCAGCGCGTCGTTGTAAGCCTCCGCGCTCGGTTCCACGAAGAAGAGGTCGAGCAGTACGGCGCGTTCGCGGTCGTTCTGGTCCTTGATGCGGGTCAGCGAATTGAGCAGATCGGCGTGGCGGTACCGTGGCCAGGGCCATCGGCCGAACCGGGAGAGGCTGTTGGAGTCGATGCCGAGGATCAGTATGTCGGGCGATATGTTCGGGTTTCGCTGCGTGATAGTGACGCCTTCCTGAACGCGGCGTCCGCGGAAGGTTTCGCGAAGTGTGAAATGGTTGTCGAGGACGTAGGTCTCGAGGCGGCTGGGAATGACCGTGAACAGGTCCAGCAGTACGAGAATCCCGACTACGATGAGTCCGATGATCGGCCCGAAAAATCTGGGCTCAAGAATCCTGGTGCGTGCGCTTGCCATCTCGTCCCCCGGTCAGGCCTGTATCGGCAACGGGAAGTCGGGCGCTGCTCGTGCAAGCGGTTTCGCCCATACCCCGCCCAATTTGCCAGATAACCCTACCATACCTGCGGCGGCCTGTAAACGAACGGGCCGCCGCAGCTGCGGGCCGCCGCGACGGCGGGTTGCCGCCGCCGGTCGCAGTCTCAGCTCTGCTTCTGCGGGACGAGCC
>CAZNYW010000022.1:3728-61583 GCA_964577375.1 uncultured Spirochaetales bacterium
ACGGCGGGTTGCCGCCGCCGGTCGCAGTCTCAGCTCTGCTTCTGCGGGACGAGCCCCTCGGTCTGGAGGTAGATTATACGGTCCCTTGCGAGATTTGTCCAACTGCTCGACGGAAAGTCACTTACCAGCTTGTCGTATTGAGTTTTCGCCGCGGCGTAGTCCTTTTTGGCTTCGGCGAGCCTTCCAAGGGAAAACAGCGCGAGCGGCTTTTCAGGAGAGCCGGTGCCGTAGTTGTCTACGAGCTTCTTGTACTCCTTCTCCGCGCTGGTGTTGTCGCCCGCCTGCTCATATGCGGCCCCCGCGTCGACGAGGCTGATGGTTGCCAGGTAGCTCTTCGGGAAGGACGCGGCGAGGCGGGAGTAGTTCTCGGCGGAAAGCTTCCATTCCTTTTTGTCGTAGTAGACGCTGGCGCGGATGAAGATCGCCCGCTGTGCAGCGTAGAGATGGGGATACCGCTTCACAATGGTATCGAGCTCACCAAGCAGCTTCGCCTCGATGTCCTTCTTCTTTGCGTCGGACGCCGTCGACCAGGTGTTGTAGTCGGTCTGGGCCTGTTCGACGAGCGTTGTGGATTTCTGGACGCGCGACGAGCGGACTTCGCTGAAGATGATGAAAGCTACAAGAAGTACGAAGATTGTAGCGATTGCGATGAGAAACACGAACCTGTTTGCCTGGACAAATGTTGCGATTCTTGCGGTCAGTTTTGGTTTTGCATGCGGCTCAGTTTGTTTAGCCATGCTGCAGACTCCTTCTTGATGATAAGTGGCTCTAGTTGCGTATGTTCAGCTCTTTCATGAGCCGTGAGAGATAGGTGCGCTGAATGCCAAGGACCTTCGCCGTGGCGGTCTGATTCCAGCCGTTCTGCGCGAGCGTGCTCTCGATGAGGTGCCGCTTGAACAGATTGACCGAATCCTTGAGTGTCTTGCCGTGATATTCTTCCGCGTCGGCGTTTTCGGAGCGTTTGAGCACCAGCTCCGACGGGCGGATGCGATCTCCCTGGCAGACGACCACGGCGCGCTCGATCGCGTTTTCGAGCTCGCGCACGTTGCCGGGCCACGCGTAGGTCAGAAGCTCTTCCATCGCGCCGTCGGTGAAGCCGCGAATCTGTTTTTTGATTTCGCGGTTGAATCGCTTCAGGAAGTGCTCGGCAAGCACGGGAATATCCTCAGGCCGCTGACGGAGCGGCGGAATCATCATCGGAAGAACGTTGAGACGGTAGAACAGGTCGGTGCGAAATGCGCCCTCCTCCACCGCCTTTTCGATGTCGCGGTTTGTCGCCGCTATGATGCGCACGTCCACGTGAATCGGCTCGCTCGAGCCGAGCTTTTCGAAGGTTCGCTGCTGGATTACGCGAAGGAGCTTGGCCTGGACCGGAAGAGGAAGCTCCCCGATCTCGTCGAGAAAGATGGTCCCCCCGTCTGCGAGCTCGAAGCGTCCACGGCGATCGGTGGTGGCGTCGGTGAACGCGCCCTTCACGTGACCGAAGAGCTCACTTTCCAGGAGCGATTCCGGCAGCGCCGCGCAGTTCACCCGTACGAGCGCCTGATCCCGCCGCGCACTCTGCAGGTGAAGCTGCTCGGCGATGAGCTCCTTGCCCACTCCGCTTTCCCCGAGGATCAGCACCGAAGAATCGGTCCTTGCGGCACGGGCCACGATCTGGAGCTTTTCCTCCATCACGCGGCTCTTGAAGATCATTTTGTGATAACCCTGTTCGCTGGTTATCTGCTCGTGCAGGCTGTCTATCTCGTCACGGACTCGCTGGAAGTTATGTGCATTCTGAATTGCGAGCGCGGCCTGGTTGGCGAAGATCTCGATCCAGAAAAGGTCCTCGTCATCAAATGCCTTGCCGTTGCGCTTGTTTATCAGCTCTATCACGCCGACGCACCTGTCACGGATACGCATCGGCGCGGCAAGAATCGAGCTTGTGGGAAATCCGATGTTTCGTGAGATTTCGGAGAAGAAGCGCGGGTCATCCTGGACGTCGTTCACAACGAGCGCACGGTTGTGCTCGGCGACCCATCCTGCAATTCCTTCGCCGAGATTGAGCGAATACTTTTTGACGTCCTGCCCCTTCGATCCCAGGGCGATCTCGAAGTAGAGCTTGTTGTTCTCCGGATTGAGAAGCAGAAGCGATGAAGCCTCACCGTCGGTGAGGCGGGTCGCCGATTCTATTATCCGGGTGAGGACGGCCTTCGGATCGGAATAGTCGGAGTTGATGAGTGTGTTGATCTCTATGAGTGTTTCAAACTTCGTGGGATCGACACTGGACTTGAGCATGCTCGTTCAGCGCGGGACCGCTGGCGTGATACCGCCGAGGCGTCGGGGCGGAAACACCCGGCCGCTACTCCTCAGTCTCTTCCCCTTCCTGGGATTCGTCTTTAAGGTACTCGCCGATCGTGAACGTTGACTCACCCTCATCGTCCTGGATGTACTTCTTGAGCTCTTCAGCCTGTACCTTTCTTTCGAGGTCCCGCAGCGAGAGCGACAAACGCTGCTTGGCAGGGCTGATTTCGTTTACTACCGCACGAATTGTATCGCCGACCTTGTACTTCTGGACTGCCTTTTCGAAAGGCTCGACTCGCGGATCGGAGAATCCCGCCTTGCTGATGAGGCCCTCTATGCCACCGGGCACACGGACAAAAACGCCGAAGTCCGTGATGTTGGTGATCTCACCCTCGATGACGCTTCGCTCGGGATAGGCCTGCCGCAGCGACTCCCAGGGATCGGTTTCGAGCTGTTTTACGCCAAGGCGGATGTTGTGAGTCTCGGGATCGATGTGGACGACCATGCATTCCACATCGTCGCCCTCCTGGAGAACGGCACTTGGATGCTTGTACTTCTTGGTCCAGGAAAGGTCGTCGACGTGAAGGAATCCGTCAATTCCCTCTTCGAGCTCTACAAAGGCGCCGGAGTTGGTGATCTTCTTGACGGGCCGCTTGAGCCGCGTGCCGATCGAGTACTTGAGCTGAACATTGTCCCACGGATTGGGCAGGACCTGCTTGAGCCCGAGTGAAACCTTCCCGGCCGGGATGTCGTACGCGAGTATCTTTGTTTCGACCTCGTCGCCGACTTTCAGAATCTCCTTCGGATGGTTGATTCGTTTCACCCAGGAGAGCTCGGAAATGTGGGCGAGACCTTCGATACCCTCTTCCAGCTCGATGAACGCGCCGAAGTCGGCGAGCTTCGTAACCTTGCCCATCACCACCTGGTCGACAGAGTACTTGTCTTCGAATTTGTTCCAGGGGTCTTCGGTCATGTGCTTGATGGAGAGGTTAATCTTCTTCTCCTCCGCATCCATCCGAATGACCTTGAGCTGCACGCGCTGGCCCTTCTTGACGAAATCCTTGGGCCGGGTCACGTGGCCCCAGCTCATGTCGTTGATGTGGAGCAGGCCGTCGAAACCGCCCAGATCGATGAAGGCGCCGAAGGACGTGAAGGATTTGACGATTCCTTCGACTACATCGCCAATCTTCACGTGCGCAAAGAACTCGCTGCGTTTCTTTTCGACCTCTTCTTCGAGCCACTCTCTTCGCGAGAGTACGATGTTGATGCGGTTGTCGCTGTAAAGCCGGTCAATATAAAAACTGGTCTTGAGTCCGAGATACTCTTCGGGCGTCTCGACCCGGTGAAGATCCATTTTGGAAATGGGGTTGAATGCCCGCACGCCGTGACCCAGGGCGATTTCAAATCCGCCCTTGATGCTCTTGTCGACGGTCCCTTCCACTGCGTCGTGATTCTGGAAGGCTGTGCGGAGGTTCTTCCAGAAGACCTTCTCGTCGGCCTTCTTCTTGGAGACGACTACTTCTCCGGAGGTCGTTTCCTTGTTCAAGAGAACCACATTGACGGTATCGCCGATCTGAGGCTTTTCCTCGAATTCGTCGACGGGGATCTTTCCCTCCGACTTGTATCCTACATCGATGAACACCTGCTCAGGTCCCACCTCGATGATTGTCCCTTCTACCAACTGCCCAACTTCCAATTCGTCGAGAGATTTAAGGTATTGCTCCTGCAGCTCCTCCTGTAAGCTGGAAAGGTCAGATACTTCGGCGTTTTTGGTTGATCTATCGCTCATAAGTGCCTTGTAACTCCTGAAGTTTTATCGTGTCCGCGGATGTTCTCTATTACTTTGTCACAAACTTGTTGGATGGTCAAGTGAGAGGTGTCCAGATAGAGGGCGTCCGGCGCGACCTGGAGCCTTCCGTACTGCTTGGTGCTGTCGATCTCGTCGCGTCGGCGGATGCTCTGTTCTATCTCTTCGAGCTCGAGGCGGCTGGTACCCTGACCGAAGCGCCGCAGCGCGCGCGTGTGAATGGACGCGTCGAGGTAGATCTTCAAATCAGCATCGGGAAATACAACTGTGGTTATGTCGCGTCCCTCGACCACAACGTCCATAGTGTGCGCGGCAGCCTTGAGTCTTGTATTGACCTGCTCCCGCACTTCCGGAATTGCCGAGTGCCGGGCAACCCAACGGTCGACAGCATCGGAACGGAGGAGCGCCTCGACTTCGCGACCGTCGACGTGCATGAGGTCGTCTTCCACCGAGATTTCGATGGTCTGCGCTATCCGGATTGCGGCGTCGCGGTCTTCCGGGTCGGCGCCGGCGAGGATCTTCCAGGTCACGGCCCGGTAGTAGTTGCCTGAATTGAGGTAGTGCATGCCCGTCCGCTCGGCAACGGTGCGTGCAATGGTGCTCTTGCCGGAGCCGGCCGGACCGTCGATCGCGACTACCATCGGTCCCGCACCTCTTTTCCGGGGGGCTCCATACCACCCTTCTGGTAGAACCAGGATATCTCCCCGCGCGTGAGGCTTCGATAGTGGCCCGCCTGGATTCCCTTTACGGTCACATTGCCGATGCGGGTGCGGTGGAGCCGCTTTATCGCGACGTTGCCCGCCTCGAAGACCGTTCGGATTTCGCGGTTCTTTCCTTCGATGAGGACGAGCTGCACGGTTCGTGAGTTCCGAACCGAGTACTGCAGAAGTCTGTAGACGACGCCGTTGACCTCGACGCCCTCCTGGTACTGTTTGAGGAAGCTTGCAGGCACCGGATGCGCGGTTTCGACGAGGTACTCCTTTTCGACCTCCGAAGCGGGATGCGAGACCGCCTTCGCGAAGGCGCCGTCGTTTGTGAAGAAGATCAGCCCGGATGAGAGGTAGTCGAGCCGCCCGACGGTGAAAAGTCTTTCGCGAAAGGCCGGTTTGACCAGGTCGAGGGCAAGCGGACGACCTTCAGGGTCCGAAGAGGTGCAGAGGTAGCGGCGGGGTTTGTGGACCGCGAGATAGATGAGATGTCGCTGCGGGTAGATCGGCCTTCCGTCGAGCGTGATCCGGTCGCCCGGGCGGACCGTTATCCCCATGCGGTTGGCGAGCTCTCCGTTCACCCGGACGCGTCCCTCGAGTATGATCTGTTCTGATTTGCGCCGGGATGCGACCCCGCACCTCGCGAGGTACACCTGCAGCCTCAGCTCATTCGCTTCATCCATTGAGCTCAAACCTGTCTCTCTCTGCTTCGTCGAGCTTCGGCAGCTCCGCGATGCTCGAAAGGCGGAAGAAGCGGAGGAACTCCCTGGTGGTTCCGTACTGCACCGGTTTCCCGGGCGCGTCCTTTTTTCCGACCTCCCTGATGAGCTCACGGGTCTGAAGCACACGGATCATGCTGTCGGCGGCGACCCCTCGTATGTTCTCGATCTCGGCGCGCGTAATGGGCTGTGAGTAGGCGATAATCGACAGTGTTTCCATTGCTGCACGGCTCAGCCGCTTGTCGTTCTTCTTTCCATACCGGTCGCGGAGAGAGGGCCAGAGGTCGCGCTTGGGCGAGAACTGGAATCCTTCCCCTATCTCGATCAGCTCGAGGCCGTGCTTTGTGTCTGCATACTCGTTTCGAAGCAGATCGAGCGCGCCGACCACAGCCTCGCGCGAGAGCCCTGTGATCCGGGCGAGCGAAGGGACATCCATGGGATCCGATTCGAGGAAGAGGATCGCCTCGATGAGCGCCGCCTCATTCTGCAGATCCATCGGTCACCTCCGTCGTTTGTGCATCGCCGGCTGCGTCGGTCTCTTCCTGGCCGGCGCGAATCCGGATATCTCCGAATAGCCGGTTTTGATAGACGCGAATGCGTTTGGACTTGACCGCCTCGAGAATCGCGAGAAAGGCGCAAACCACGTCCATTATCGAGTCGGGTCGCGCAACCAGATCCTGAAACATGAACTCACCGCGATTCTCGAGAAGCTCAGTGATGAGCGCGATCTTCTCGTTGATGGTTACCTCTTCGTAGAGGTCGATGATTCGTTCGGGGGTGAGCGAGGACATGATGGTGGTGAAGGTGCGAAGCAGGTCCCACACCTCGATCTCGTCCCAGAGCTCGTCGTCCTCGGTAAACTCCAGCGTCCGCTGTTTCTTCTGCCGGCTGATAACCCATTCAGCTTCACGTTCACGGTCGACCATGACGTCTGAAAGTTTTTTGTACTTCTGATACTCGATCAGCCTTTCGACCAGCTCCTTTCGCGGATCATCGAGCTCGTCGTCGATGTTGAACTCCGTGGGGAGGAGCATCCGGGACTTTATGTAGAGCAGCGTCGCGGCCATGACGTAGAACTCGGTGATATTGTCGAGGTCGATGCGCGTCGCGTACTCGAGGTACTCGATGTACTGCTCGGTGATCTGGGCGATGGGAATATCGTAGATGTTTATCTCGGAGCGTTTGATGAGGAAGAGCAGGAGATCAAGCGGCCCTTCGAAGTCGCCCAGATGAAAATGGTGCCTGTTCTCCGTTGTGAGCCCATCCATGCGTCGCCGTGCGTCCTTTGTAGAATGTTTCGGGTGCAGCAATAGAGACTGATCCTGCGGCAAGGGGAATTATAGCGGTGAGGTCAGCCTGAGTAAATACCCTGAGGGGGAAGCCGTCTGCTGATTTCGGCATAGCGTTCGCCGGTGCGAGGGTCGGAGATGTCGGGCGCAAGCGCGAGCAGCGGAATCAGCACGAACTGGCGCCGGTCCATCCTCGGATGAGGCAGAAGCGGCGGTGTCCCGGTACGGACGACGTCATCGTAGAGAAGGATGTCGATGTCGAGGGTCCGTGGTCCCTTTTGCCGCTCCCCGGCGCGGTTTCGTCCCAGCTTCACTTCTATGGAGTGAGTGGTGGCAAGCAGCTCCTGCGGATTCAGGTCGACCCTGCCCTCCACCACCATGTTGAGGAAGGAGGGCTGATCGGTGACCTCCTGGGGCTCTGTTTCGTATATCGGGGAGCGACGCAGACCGTCGAGATATCTTTCGAGCTCCCGGCAGGCGCTCTCGAGATTGGAGCGTCTGTCGCCGACGTTGGAACCGAGGCTGAGGAAGACAATCGGCATGGGGGGCTAGAAGAGCTCCTCCTCGTCAGCCGGACCGGATTGACGGTTCGCCGGGGCGGCCGGTCTGGCAGAGGACGCCCGTTGGACCGGCTGTCTGGCCGAGGACGGGGTCTCCGCTACATCGTCTCCTTCCGCAGTAGCCGCGGACGCCGGTCCGGCGGACTCTTTTCCGGCGGCGGGAGTATCCGGCTCCTCGCCGTTCGCCGGTGGCTGGCCCGGCGGAGTCGGGGCGGGGATCATGGCAACACGTACCTTCGCTTCCATATCGGTCGCGATGTCGGCGTTGGCCTCGATGAACTGCTTTGCGTTGTCGCGGCCCTGACCGATGCGGTCCTCTCCATAGGAGTACCAGCTGCCGCTCTTCTGGACTACGTCGTACTTGAGCGCCGCATCGAGAAGACTTCCCGACCAGGAGATGCCCTTGCCGAACATGATCTCCATCTCTGCCTTGCGGAAGGGCGGTGCAACCTTGTTCTTGACCACCTTGACGCGCACTTTGTTGCCGATTGCCTCGTCGGCACCTTTATTGATGGTTTCTATCTTGCGCACCTCGAGCCGGACGGAGGCGTAGAACTTGAGCGCTTTGCCTCCCGTGGTGGTTTCCGGATTGCCGAACATGACGCCTATCTTCATCCGGATCTGGTTGATGAAGATGAGGCAGGTGCCCGATTTGGAAATGGTACCGGTGAGCTTTCGCAGCGCCTGGCTCATCAGGCGGGCCTGAAGACCCATGTGGGAATCACCCATGTCGCCCTCGATCTCAGCCTGCGGGGTGAGCGCGGCAACTGAGTCGACGACGATAATATCGACAGCGCCGGAGCGGACCAGCGACTCGGCAATCTCGAGAGCCTGCTCACCGTTGTCCGGCTGGGAGACCCAGAGGTCGTCGATGTTCACACCGAGGTTGCGGGCGTAACTGGGGTCAAGCGCGTGCTCGGCATCAATGAATGCTGCGATTCCACCGGTTTTCTGCGCTTCCGCGATCGCGTGCAGCGCTAGTGTGGTTTTTCCGGAGGATTCGGGACCGTATATTTCCACGATGCGGCCGCGGGGGTATCCGCCTACCCCGAGCGCCTCGTCGAGCAGAATGGATCCGCTCGGGATGGTTTCGATGGCGATGTTGGTTACGCCGGTCCCGAGCTGCATGAGCGAGCCCTTACCGAACTGCTTTTCGATCTGCAGCCTCGCAGCTTCCAGGGCCCGGGCCCGTTCTTCCTGGTTTTCGCTGTTCTTCGGAATAATGTTGAGATCTTTCTTGGCCATGTAAGCTCCTCAGTGGATACCACAGCCCGATTTTTCGTCGCGCTTCGAACCTAGGTGCATCTTATAGCTACACCTATATGCCGTCAACCTTCCGCGGTTCGAGGCCATTTCCGGCCGGGCGCCGGTATTCGGAGTGAGGTCCGATGACGATAATATGGTAGTGAGGCTTTCGGCGTCAAAGGGTCCGGCACTGCTCATTTCAGCATTTCTCCTGTCTGCCGCGTGGTGGCCGCTCTTCGCGCAGACGGCGGACTCCTTTCCCACGGTTCTTTTTCAGGGGAGGAGCTTTCAGGAGGCGTGGGGCGTGCTGGATCAGATCCTCGGACCGCCCGGACAGCCTCCGGCGGACCGGGTCGCGGCGGAGGGGGCGCTCTCCGCGCTGCAGACTGCAGCAATGAATGTGACTGAAGCGCAGCGCGAGGCGCTCATCCTGCGGACGGTGGATGCGCTTTTTGGACGGGCCGGGCGGCACGGCGCAAAATCGGAATGGCCGGGTCCCGTGATGCCGGCGCCGCTTGCGCGCCTCTATGATACGATCTCGCGTTTTCAGGACCTCACGCTTCGAACCACCATCATCCGCGCTGCGTCGCAGACCGCCGGTCTTCAGTTGAAGCCGCTGATACTCGAGGCGGAGAGGCTGGTTCACCGGTTCGAGAGTCTAGACCGGCTCAGGGAGAAACAGCCGGTTCCGTGGAACTCGATCACCGAGGATCTCCTTCTCGAGGAGGAAGCCTCGGCTATTGTCGAGGCGTGCCGCGGACGGATGAACGACGCGCTTGCGCTCATTCTGTCCGACATCGCCCGGCTGTCGGGTGAGAGCCGGACCGTATCGGAAGCGCGGCTGCTCGCTCGCGGCTACTGGAGCGCAAAAAACGGCGCGGGAAACTCGAAACCGTAATATGATTTGCACTGGGGGTTGTGGATTTTCTTATCGTGACCATGTAAGATAGCGCCATGAGGGGAGATCTGCTGGTCCTTTCCACCCGCTCCATGCAGGAGTATGCGTCGCGGGTCGCCTATCAGTTGAAGACCTTTCCGGACTTCTATACCGCAGCGAACAGCAGCGACTACGTCGGAAGGCTGGAAACGGTCAAGTTTGCCGACGGCGAAATGGAGGTCGAGGTGCACACGTCCCTGCGCGGCAAGGACGTGTTTCTTTTTTCCGGGGCCGGCAGGAACAAGCGCGGGCTGAGCGTCGAGGAGAACAAGCTCGAGCTCTACCACGCAATCGACGCGCTCCGGCGCGCCCAGGCGGGCCGCATTACCCTCTTCGAGCCCTACTGCAGCTCCTCGAGATCGGATCGCACCACGCGCCGGAACTCGGTCGGGTTCTGGGTGCACTACAAGACCCTCGTGAGCCTCGGTGTTGATCACATCATCACCTACCAGCTGCACTCCGACAAGAGCAAGACCATCGTTGACCCAACCATCTGCGCGATGGACGATGTTCCCGCCTACTCGCTTCTCAGTGAGTACATCACCGACAATTTCATTCGCTCGACGGAGTATCTGAAACGACACGTTCACAAGCACTGGGCATTCTGCTCCGTGGATGCCGGCGGCGAGGGCGCAGCGAAGAAGTTTGCCCGGTCGTTCGGAGCGAAGCTGATGATTGCGCACAAGCAGCGGGACTACAACCGGACCAATAGCGTCGAATCGATCAACATCCTCTCCGACACGCCGATCGAAGGCAAGGAGGTCTGGATAATTGACGACATGATCGATACGGCCGGGTCGGTCTTCGCGCTGGTGAAGGAGCTGCGGAAGCGGAAGGTCGGGAAGGTGAACATTGCCGCCGTGCATCCGGTCTTTTCAGAGCCCGCGCTCGAGAGGCTTCTTCTTCTCTACAACGACGGCTTTCTCGAAAATGTGCTCATCACCGACACGGTGGCCTGTACCGATGAGCTGCGCAGTCAGCTGCCCTTCATGCACGTCGTCTCCTCGGCAAAGCTCTCAGCAGAGATCATCATGAGACTCCACGAAGAAAAATCCCTGTCGCCCTTCTTCGACGAGTTCGACGCGGTAAAGTACCTGTCCTCTCTAAAACTGTTTCTGTGAATCCACAAGAATCGTGACCGGGCCCTCGTTCACATAGGCGACCTGCATTTTTGCCTGAAAGCGGCCACCGAAGGTGGGAATACCACGCGCGTTGAGGGCGTCGATCGTTTCAAGGTAGAGCTTTTCTGCATGCTCGGGACGGGCTGCCGCGTCCCAGGAGGGCCTGCGGCCCTTGCGGACGTCTCCGTAGAGGGTGAACTGGGAAACGACGATCACGCTGTAGCCAAGGTCGGCGGCGCTCAGATTCATCCTGTCCGAATCGTCGGGAAAGATGCGGAGGTTGGGGACCTTGTCGGCAATGTAGGCTGCGTCCTTTCCGCTGTCCTCATGGGTGACTCCGAGGTATACCAGAAGACCCTTTTCGATTCTCGCCACTACCTCGTCTGCAACGGTTACCGAGCAGTCGCGCACGCGCTGTACCACCGCGCGCATCAGCCTCCCCCGTTTCCGCCGGAGTCCTGGGGGAGGATCGGCCGCAGCGAGGTCGCTTCGAGCGAGATCTTGCCGTCGCTGTTGATGACTTTCGCGATGATCTCGGCTGCCTGAGAATTCCGGAGGTCGGCCGCGAAGTGCATCACCACCGGCACGACGCCTTCGAGCACCTTCTCGGTCTCGTAGCCGACGAGGAAGTCGAAGGTGATCTTTTCCTTTGTTACTGACAGGTTCGAGATCTTACCCTTCCACCGGACGAAACAGCCGTTGTAGAGATAGGGATCGGCGGTGACCTCCTTGTAGGTGAAATTGTCGCGGAAGGTGACGAAGTCGGGTTTCTGCAGATGGTCGCGGAAAAGAAGCGCCTTCTGCCGCAGCGCCGGTGAAGCATTCGAGTTGAGGATACGGTTAGTCTCGCGCATGGCGAGATTGTCGCGGTATTCGTTGAAGTACTTTTCGATGCGGGAAAAAGTGTCCCGGATCTCCTTCGGCGTGAGGATGTAGCGGTACTGGCCGCTGTAGGCGGTGAGGTCTTTTGCGTCGGGGGCGATTTCGAGCATCGATGCGCCCTCGCGTGCCGGCGGTGCGGGGTGGAGGGCGGCCTTTGCGCTGGGTGCGAGAATGAGGCCCGCGGGAACCAGAACGAACAGGGCGGCGGCGATTGCGATGAGCCAGCCGGGAATACGCAAGGGCGGACGCGGATAGAGCGCGCGCACCTTCCCGGTCTCTATGGCCTCCGCTAGCATTCCCGGCTCGATGTTCTTCTTGATGAGTTCGAGGCCGCGCCGTGCGATGCGGTTCCGCGGATCCCGGTCGAGCAGAGCGAGCCACTCGCGGAGGGATTCATCCGTCTCGCGCCGCTTGAGATGAACCGCGGCTATGGCGTGAAGGATTTTGCGGTTGTCGGGATCGAGCTGCTGGCCCCGTTTGAGATAGGAATATGCGCCGCCGGAGTCATCAGTGTGCAGGCAGGAGACGCCGAGGAGATAGTAGAAATGCGCATTTTCCCGGTAGAGGAAAATCTGAGGCTCGAGCAGGCTGATGACTTCCGCGTAGCGTCGTCGGTGAAACAGCGACTGCGCTTTCTTGAGTGTGCCGGACTTCATTCCGACGGGTTAGCCCCCTATTTGGCGTAGTTGGACTTTCGCGCCTGAAGCTGCTGGAGCTCCTGTTTGAGTGCATTGATCTGGTCCTGTGAGACCGAACCGGATGGCTGAGACAGCAGCTGGTTGATGCGGTTCAGCAGCTCTGTGGCTTTCTGGTAGTCCTGATCGAGGTCGCTGCTGCCCGACTGCGCTCCGGCGTTGTTTACCACATTGTTATCGGGTTGGGCAAGGGCGCCCGTCGACGATTCGGGGGCGGACTGCGGCTGAGCGGCAGGCGCTGCCGGCGTGGTTGCGGACGGAGCTGGCGCCGATGGAAGAGTCGGTGTTCCTGTGAAGCCGGCCAGGTTCTTGTTGCCGAGCGCCATGGTGATGGTGCGGCTCGCCCCGGGTGCAAGGCTTTTCGGACTGAAGTAGAGTGCTACCGCCGAATCGTTTATGGAATAGGGCAGCAGACTGAAGTCACGGGAAGTGTTGACGTCGAAATCCCATGGGGTTTCGTTCAGTCGTTTCCAGTTGGCGAGAATTACCTTGTCCGGGGTGGTGATTCCGGCACCGAAGAGCATAATCTGCAGCCCGACTTTGCTGTCCTCGGCTGCTTCGGAAAGCACCCACGCATTGGAGAGCGAAGGCTTGAGCTCGGTTTCGTGGCGGATTGCCCCGTCGGCAGGCGAACGGAAATGGGCCGATGTGTGCTCGCCGAGGGTGGTATCGATGAGGTAGCGTGCGCCGACGGTGGAATTGTCCTTCGCCAGGTTCCGGATGGAAATGGTTATGATTACGCCGTCGGTTGCAGACGCGCCCGCCGAGGCGGTGAAGCTGAATTCCTCGGTGACGTTGAGCGTGCTCGATTTCCACACGAAGCTGGCCATGTCGCCCTTGTGCTCGAACGACATCTGAAACGCCGACGAATCGCCCATGCGGTAGAGCTTTCCGTCCTGCATCAGCGTGAGGACGCTCGTGCGCGGATCGTCGGAGAAGAAGAGCGGCACGTACTGATTTTTCGCTGCGTCCTCCAGAAAGTAGAGGGTGAAACGTCCGGTGTCTTCCGCGAGGTTCAGCTTGAGGTTGCCCTGCTTCAGCTCGAGGGCCTGGAGCGAGACATTAAGCAGAAGCAGCAGTGCCACCGCGGCGGCCGGTCGAACCTTCACTGAGTACCCCCCTGCAGCTGCATCTGTTGACGCAGGTATTGCTGAAGCTGCTCTGCCTGCTGCTGCATGTCTAGGAGCTCCTGTCTGTAGGACTGTCCCGGCTGTTCGGCGGAAGGCGGTGCTGCCGGTGCGCCGGTCTTCCGGAGCTGCGACTGAAGGTCCGCGATCTGCTTGCGGAGATCCTGAATCGTCTGCTCCCTTTGTGTAAGCGTATTCTGAAGATCGCTGATCTGGCTGCTCAGGCGTGAAACCTCCTGAGACATCCCGTCATTCGACTCGCCTGCAATCTTCTTCTGATACGCGCTGATTGCTTCCTTGTAGGTCTTGATCTGATTCTGGTATTCGTCCACCGAGCGCAGTGATTCTTCATGGCTCCACTGGAGCAGCTTCAGTAGCTCCTCCTCGCGCCGCTTCTGATCGATCAGCGACAGGTGGTAGCGTGCCGCCTCTACGCGATAGCTGGTCGGGAAATTGTCGACCACCGCAAGAAAGAGCTTCTTTGCCTCATCGAAATGGCCGAGGTCGTAGAGCGACTCGCCGGACCAGTAGTAGGCGTTGGCGATGAAGGGCGAGGTGGGAAACTGCGAAATGAACTGCTGGAAGACCTGGATTGCCGACTGGTAGTCCTGCTGCATGAAAAGGAGCCTGCCCTTCAGATAATTGGCCTCCACGTATGCGCTGTTCTTCTGGAAGTGCATGAGAAAGTACTCGAGATTCCGCTGCGCTTCGTCGAGCCGTCCGAGCGCCATGGCGGTCTTGGCCACCCAGAAGTAGCCGTCTCCCTCGTAGGGCTGATAGGCGGGATCCGAAGGATGAATGGTGAGCTCGCGGAACTTCGGCAGCGCCGTGGAATAGTCGGCGCGCGAAAACGCGTTGAGGCCGTCGTTGAGGAGCTGCCGGGGCGAGCTCGCCTGCTGCGTAGTGTCGGCCGAGGCGGTCGTACCGGACGTCGCGGCAATTCCGTTGGATGTCTGGGCGGAGAGCGGGAGTGCGGCGAGAAACAGGACAGCCGCCGCGAACATCCCTGCGGATGCGGTCCGAACAAAGAGGTGCTTGCCCTGACTCCGTTCCGAGATCTCGAAGTTTCGCGTTCTCATGTCTTTCCAGTACCTCTTTTCCATTGTCGGCGCCGGAACTTGGCAACTGAACGGCTTTTGACTGCCGTGGTCAGATGGACCGGAGTGTCGCGACCTCATCCGCCGGATCGTCCGCCGAAAAGAATGCAGACCCGGTGACGAGCACATCGGCTCCCGCCGATTTCACGAGATGCGCGGTCTCGCGGTTTATCCCTCCGTCCACCGAGATGCGAAAGCCGTGCCCGCCCTCCTTCCTCATCCGCGCGAGTCGGGACACCTTTTCGACACATTCGGGTATGAGCTCCTGACCGCCGAAACCGGGGTTCACGGTCATCACCAGAATGACATCCACGTAGGCAAGAACCTCGCGGAGCGCCTCGGCGGGAGTGGACGGCACTATGGAGATGCCCGCTTTGACGCCGATCTCGTGTATTTCCTGGAGCAGCCGATGGACGTGGACCGCGGCTTCCAAATGAAAGGTGATCTGGTCCGCTCCGGCATCGGCGAACCAACCCAGCATCTTTTCCGGATGATTCACCATCAGGTGCGCATCGAAGGGCAGTTTCGTCAGCTTTCGCAGATCTTCGACCATCTTTGGTCCGAAGGTGAGGTTTGGAACGAAATGTCCATCCATCACGTCGAGGTGAACCCAGTCGCCCCCTGCCCTCTCGATGAGCGCTATACCTTCCTCGACGCGGGCAAAGTTCGAGGAAAGGACCGATGGAGCAACGAGCACCGGATGCATGCTCAGTTCGTTGGACGGGCCGTTTCGGTCGTTCATGGTAATATCATATGCGAATTGCCCGCCCGAGGCAAAGCCTCGGGAAGGCACAGCCTTCGCGGCAGGAGAAATAGGGCCCCGGTTCGTTGACTAATTATTTCCTACTGATATAATGATTAAAAGCACTCGATGTATGAAGGGTATGGCTCAGGAAAAGCACTTCGTGGATGAGGAAAACGTTGAACGGTTGTTACAGGACAGCTACAGCAGAATCAAGAGTCATGACGTTGATACCGCAATCCACCTCCTCGAGCGGGCGTTATCCCTGGACTTCGACAACGGGGAGGTTGTTGCCTCCCTCAAGCTAGCCAATTTCTGGAAAGAGCGGCAGGATACAGCTGACTCAATCAGCACACCCTTCGAAAAGGGTGAGTACCTCCTGTCGCAGTGGCGGCCCTTCCAGACGTTCCTGGAACGAGTCGGCTCTCCATCCGAGCAGTCGCTGTACGCCATCAGGCAGCACGTGTTCGGGCAGGCGCTCGGTCACTTCGAGCGGCTGCAGGAAGAGGCCGGTGGCGGCGACGTCGAGCTGCTTTTGCGTGTGGGCCGCTGCTACAAGGGTGTCGGGCAGTACGACCGGGCACTCGAGCAGCTGCAGGAAGCCGCGCGGCAGCGTAAAGAGGACGCCGAGATTCTCGCCGAGCTCGCCGACTGCTACGCGCTTGTGAACGAAGTACAGATTTCCAAGGCGTTCTTCCGTGAGGCCTTCTTCATTGCGCCTCAGCGGGTCGACCTGTTCAGCCTTGAATCTGAGATGATTCGACGACTGGTAGCCAAGGTGAAGGACCTGGGCTATCGGAGTCCGGCGCTCGAAGAGTGGGTGCCGGTCTTCGGGGTGCTCTACGGCGTGTTTACCGTGAAGCGCGAGCTGCGGTCGATCGAATATGGAAAATTGAAGCAATCGATTTACGCCCTGGAGCGCGAGCGCCAGGATCGTAGCGACAATGAGGATGTGCTGATGCCGCGCCTCATAAACCGGTACTTCTGGCTCATTGATCATTATGTGAGTACCGGAGAGGACCGCGGAAGGATCGATGAGGTTCTGCTCAAGTTGCGGACCCTCAATCCCGCGATCTATCAGCAGTATACAGCATAGAGCCATCGCGCACGCTGCCGCCGGGCCACGGGCCTGAGACGGCGAGTCGCAATCCACAGGTTGGAACCGGGAGCGGAACCCATGTCGGAAAAGTTACTGGACTCGATAAGCGAACTACTCAACGAGGAGAAGTGGACGCGTGCCACTCTCAACAACTACACCGTCGGCAATTTCAAAGAGCTCGACAAGATTCTCGACGAGGTTTTCCAAAGCGAGGCCGAAGAGGAGGTTGTGCAGCTTTGTGACGAGCACCTGCAGCACACCAAGAACAGCATCATCGCGCTCTACATTTCGGGAATACTGAACCTTTCCCGGCAGACGGTCGACGACACCAACCTGATAATGCTCATAAGCATATTCACGGACAATCATAAGTGGAACATCGTCGAATACCTCTGCCAGAGGATACTGGAGTTCGGGGAGAACAAGAGCGCCCTGCGCACGCTGGCGGACTGCTACAACAATGAGAATCAGCCCGAACGGATGTACGAGGTCTGGGAGCGCCTTATCCGCGTCGACTACGAAGAGGCCGACATCGTCAAACACCTCGCGGAGAAGAAAGAAAAGGACGGTGCGACCGAAGAGGCGGTAAACTACTACAAGAAGGCGCTGCACCGCTATATAAACAAGAAGGTATTCACCAGCATAAAGGAAATCTGGGGCAAACTGCTTCAGCTCGCGCCCGAAGAGACCGAGTTCTTCTATCACGCCGAAGGTAAGATCGCGAAGGCGATCAGCGAGGACCGCGCGGTTCAGCTCCTAACCGATCTGTACCCCTACTTCAAAGACAAGGAGCAGTGGGACACCGCCATCGACCTCCTGCGGCGAATTCTGGACTACGATCCAAAGAACGTCTGGGCGCGGAAGGAAATAGTCGAATGCTTCCGGGCGAAATACGCGCACCACAGTCAGCTCGAGGAGTACATCAAGCTCTCCAACCTGAACCAGAGCTGGCGGAATGTGCACGATGCCATCGGTGATTTCGAAAAGCACATCTCGTTTGACGCCGGCAACTTCGTTTTTCACCGAACCTGGGGCGTCGGGCTGATCCGCGGGATCAAGGACGACGAGATCCACATCGATTTCGTGAAGAAGCGCGGTCACTCGATGTCGCTCAAGATGGCGGTCAACGCGCTGACAATTCTGCCGAAGGAACATATCTGGGTTCTCAAGACCACCTGGAAAAGGGAAAAGCTCCACAAGCAGGTCAAGGAAGACCCGGCCTGGGCGCTGCGTGTGGTTATTCGAAGCTACGACAATGCAGCGGATATGAAGAAGATAAAGTCTGAGCTTGTTCCCTCCATTCTCACCGCGAGCGAGTGGTCAACCTGGAGCACACGCGCCCGCGAGGTGCTGAAGACCGACGAGAGTTTCGGGAACCTGCCCGACAAGCTTGACCACTACGTGGTTCGTGACCAGCCCATTTCCTATGAAGAGAAGACCTTCAACAAGTTCAAGGCTGAGAAAAACTTTTTCGAACGGGTAAAGACGCTCGAAGAGTTTCTCGACTATGTGGAAAAAGACGACAATTCCGACGCGGATACCGATTTCTTCCGCGAAATGCTCGACTACTTTACCGGTTTTCTCAAGAGCTACGGCCAGGTGAACGAGCAGGTGATTTCCAGCTTCCTGGTCGTGCGCAAGATTGTCTCGAACTATCCCTATCTGAATCCGGGCGCCGTGCTCGATTTCCGCGAGCTGTACAATCAGATCGGCAACGTGGAAGAGGTCTTCGCGAAGATCGACAACTCGGACCTCAAGCGCGAGTTTCTCACCCAGATTCGCAAAAACGACCGGAGCTGGCCGGAGACCTTCGTCCGTCTCTTCCCCTACTTTCTCAGCAAGGACATTATCGGCGACCTCTACCGGGCGGATAACCGGGAGAAGCTCGCACAGCTCTTCCATTCGGCAATGGGCAGCTACCGTGATTCGCGTGAAGCGTTCGTGTGGATCGCGCGGAACTGCATGGACGACGAGTGGTTCCGTGAGCTGGATGTCGACTACGAGAAGACGCTCATCGCCATGATTCACCTGCTGGATCTCACCTATCGCGACATCAGCAACCGGAAGGACGTGAGCTCCAACCGCAAGGTGAACAAGCAGATCCAGGGCTTCCTCTTCAAGGACGAGCACCTGCCCGGCTTTGTGCAGAAGGCGGACGAGGAGTCGCTCACGCGGATCTACACCCTTGTCGACGACGTCAAAGAGCTCGATCCTGCGGTGAAGCTCGAGCTTCGGCACAAGATCCTCGAACGCTTTCCGGACTTCAAGTTCTACGGCGGCGAGAAGGGAAAAGAGGCCGTCAGCCGTGCTTCGTTCTATGTAATTGCCGCGAGCTACGAGGCGAAGCAGCGTGCGCTCACGCACATGCAGCAGGTAGAGGTGCCGGCAAACTCGAAGGAGATAGGTGTTGCGCGGGAGTATGGTGACCTGCGTGAGAACGCGGAGTTCAAGGCGGCCAAGGAGCGGCAGGAGATCCTCAATACGTCCATCGGCAAGCTGACCGAAGAGCTCGATCGTGCGCAGGTCATCAGCCCGAACGACGTGGACACCTCGAAGATTGCCTACGGCACCTTCGTGAAGCTGCACAATATGGATACGAACAAGGCCGAAGAATACACGATCATGGGACCCTGGGAGTCAAATCCGAACGCGGCTGTCATTTCCTATCTGTCGCCCTTCGGAAACGAGCTTTATGGATCCGAGATCGGCGACGAGCTGAACTTCATCATCAACGAACGGCCCTACAATTACCGGGTCGAAGAGATCAAGCTGGCGGATTTCGATCGAATCTCGGCGCAGGTGCGGTCCATGGAGGATGTCGAGGCGAAGAGCCCGGCACACTGATCAGCTTCTGCCCCGTCCGGTGCAGGCGCGTGACCCTGCGCCTACTGCGCCGGTCCGGTCTGTCCACCACCAGCGCCCAGCGTCTGCAGCGCACGGTCGACTTCTCTTCCAAGGATTGCCGGGGCATGCTCTCCGCGCAGCTTCTCGACGCTTGCGCGGAGGCCGGTCATTCGGTTGAGCGCGATTCCTCTCAGACCATAAATCTGCACGATGTAGTCCGGGTGCGAGAGCAGCAGCTCGTAGAGACCCGAAAGCAGCGGAGACTTCGTTTTCGACAGGGCTTCACCGGTGGCGTAGAGCATGTGCTTGTCCCGGGAAGCCCATTCGGTCTGGATTACCTTTTTGAATGAGTCTATCGATCCTCGCAGGTCATTCTCGACGAGCTGCCTGAGCGCGGCTGTTCTCAGGTCGAGCGAAGCCCCGTTCTGTTCCATCAACTTCTGAAGCAGTTTCCAGCCGTCCGATGTCCCGAGAGCACCGAGCGTCTTGATCGCCTCGGTTCGAACGTGGATGTCGGGATCGTGCTCCGCCTTGTAGATGACCGCCGCCGTCTCGCCGGCAAGGTGATTTCGCGCCACCCCCTGCAGCGCCGCTATCCGCACACCGGCCGCCGAGTCGCGCAGGGCAGCCGACATCGCGTCGGCGGAGTCCTTTGTATTGAATCTTCCCAGCGCCGACACCCCGTATGCGCGAAGGTAGGCGTTGGAGCTCCGGATAAGCTCGGTAAGGGCCGGGATGGCCTTCGGGTCGCCTATCTTTCCGAGGGAGTCGGCAGCGTACTGACGCAGTACTGGCGGCTGCGTGGTGTCGCCCAGCACCGAGAGCAGCGGCTCGAGCGCCTTTTCGGCTTTGAGATCGCCCAGCGTGAGAATTGCGTCTCCCATCGATGTCTCCGACAGATCATTCTTCGCTAAGTGGTCGAGAAGCACCTTCTCGAGTGACGAAAAATCGTACGCTGTTGGACCGTTCCGGTCGGCGACCGCCCCGAGTCCCCGCACTGCGGCGTTCGATACTGCTTCGGTGGGGTTGTCGACGAAGGATTCGAGCAGGGATACGGTCTCTTTTGACGGGTGCTCGACAGTCCGCGAAAGGTAGGAAATCGAGGCGATTTCCAGGTCGGTGTTATCCGGTTTGGTGTCAAGATAGGCGCGTACCGCCGCTTCGGCACCGGAATAGGAAAGGGTGGAATAGAGATCGAGTATCGCGCTGCGAACCTTGTCGTCGTATGTCGAGGAGAAGGTGGTGACGAGGTCCTTGTTGAGACTGTCGTCGTTGCGCTGCTTGAGCGAGTCGATGAGGTCGACGATCTCCGAATTGATGCCATACTTGAGCGTCGCCCGCCACTGGGCGAGGAGCGTATCACTCGGTGAAGAGGACGCAGGTGCAGAGGACTGTGCATTTGCCTGAAGACCGGAAATGAACAGCATCGACAGGACAAGGACGGGCACTACCGAATATCGCTGAGCGGACACAGTTGTCGCCTCCCTACCTGTAGTATATCGGCACCGCCGCCGCTTGTCCGAATTTGCGATTGCTCAGCCCTGCGCGGCCGGGTAGCGTGAGAGGAAGTCTTCGCGAAAACGGGCAAAGGATCCGGCCCGGATGGCCGCTCGAATGTCCTTCATCAGCTCCTGAAGGAAAAAGAGGTTGTGCTCGGTCGCCAGCATCGGTCCGAGCATCTCGCCGGCTTTGAAGAGGTGACGGAGGTAGGCCCGGGAATAGGTTCGGCAGGTCCGGCAGCCGCAGTCCGGATCGATCGGTGCAATATCGCGGGTGTACTCCTCCCGCTTAAGTGCGAGGCGGCCGGTGCGCGTGAATACGGTTCCGTTCCGGGCAATCCGCGTCGGAAACACGCAATCGAACATATCGATTCCGTTCGCCACCGCGTCGAGGATGTAGCGCGGTGAGCCGATACCCATCAGATAGCGCGGCAGCGCCGCGGGTAGAAGCGCGGCGGTAAAGCTGAGAAACTCCAGGAAGACATCGTAAGTCTCCCCCACAGAGAGGCCGCCGATCGCAATGCCGGGAAGCTCGAGGGCGATGATCTCCTCGGCGCTTCTCGTGCGCAGATCCTTGAAGAAGTTCCCCTGCACAATTCCAAAGAGAAGGCCCCGGTATGAGCCGCCGTTCTCCACCCATTCCTTCTTGGCCCGCGTTGCCCACCGCGTCGTCATCTCCGCAGCGTCCTTGGCGTCGTGCAGCGATATTCCTGGCGCCGTGCATACATCGAGCGCCATCTGAATATCGCTGTCGAGGCTGCGCTGAATCTGCACCACCTTTTCAGGCGTGAGGCGGTGAGAAGAACCGTCAACATGTGATCGAAAGTAGACACCCTCCTCCTCTATCTTGCGGAACGGTGCGAGTGAGAAGACCTGATAGCCTCCCGAGTCGGTGAGAATGTTGTGCGGCCAGCCGGCGAACCTGTGCAGTCCGCCGAAGCGCTCGATGACCTCGGTGCCCGGGCGAAGATAGAGGTGATAGGTGTTGCCGAGGATGAGCCGGTAGCCGAGGTCAGCGAGGGCGTCGTGCCTGATGGCCTTCACGGTGCCGGCAGTTCCGACCGGCATGAAGACCGGCGTTTCGAGGGTTCCATGTGGCAGCGTGAGCATGCCGGTCCGCGCTGCCGAGCCGGTGTCTGTACGCTCGAGCGAGAAGATGCCGAATGCCGCCGATTCGGTATTCACATAGGACTCCTGTGGCACACGGCTAAGTCCGGGAGGCACGGAAGAGGAGAATTCCTGCAGCCGTGAAGACAGCCGCCGCCGTCCACGCTCCTACGACAGGCTCTATGAGGCCGATGTTCGAGAGAAGCCCCGCGAGCATCTGGGTGACGTAATAGATCACCGAAAGGACCAGCGACACGAGCAGGCTCATCAGGAGGATGTTCTTCTTGAAGCGGCCGCCGATGGCCGAAGACATCAGTACGACTATGAAGGGCGTCATTGCGAAGGAATAGCGCTCGTAATAGGAGGTAAGTGCGCTCCGGAAGGGCAATCCTGCCTTTCGGAGCGAAGCGATCCACGTTCGCGCATCGGGCAGCTGCATCTCGTCCACCTTGCCGCTGCTGATGCGGCCGAAGGTCTCAGGCGGAAGGTTGAGCGCCGGGTCCGAAAAGGTGTCGTGCCTGGTCTGTACCAGATCATCCTGTCCCTGCTCCTTCTGTCGCGTGAAATCGCGAACGTTATGAAGCTCCCACATGTTGCGGTTCCAGACCGCCCAGTCGGCGTCGATGCGCCGTGTCAACTCGCCCTTGCTGTTCCGGATGACGACGATGAGGTTGTTGAGCGTGCTCGTCGCATCGTTGTAGTACTGGGCGTAATAGACTATCCGTCCGTTGTCGGCGAGTACCGTCACCTCGGTATTGCTCGCGCTCTGCCGCATGTTCAGAAGCTCGTGCGAGAGATCGGTCTTTTGCTGCAGCGTGCCGATGACGACTCGTTCCTGAAAGAAGAAGCTTCCGACCGAAAAGAGGCCGCCGATGACGAGCAGCGGGAGCACGAAGCGCGCCAGAGGCACACCAGAGCCGAAGACCGAGATCAGCTCGTTGTTGCTGTACAGCGTCCCGAGGGTGAAGGAGACCGAAAAGAGAAGACATATCGGCAGCGCGTAGGAGAGACTCTTCGGAAGGTAGAGCAACTGCACACGCAGAATCGCTCCCGGCGAGACATTCTGGTTGAGATAGCTCACGACATTGGAGAAGAGGTCGGCGAGCTCTATGATGAGCGTGAAAAGCAGGAGCGCTACCAGAAAGACCGGCAGAAACTGCCGCAGCACCATGATATCGAGCTTTCTCATCGCCGCATCCGTATCATGAACAGCAGACCGCCAAGCAGCAGGAAGAAGAAATCGGGTGCCCACATCGCGAGAAAGGGCGACACGTTCTGCTGGGAGCCGAGGGTTATCCCGCCGAGAAGCAGTGCCCAGTATATCACCGAGACAAGAACCCCGACGCCGAAGCCGACGACGCGGCCGCTTCGACGCGTGAACAGTGCGGTCGGAAAGGCAAACACGGTGAAGACCACGCAGGCGAAGGGTATCGCAAACTTCTTGTAGAACTCGAGGCGGTTTATCTGAAGCGTACGGCTCGACACCGTCCGCGCCGCCGAGGACTGCACGGCCGAAAGCTCCTGCGCGAGCTGCTCTCGCCGCTGCGCGGCCGCCGAGAGCGTGCCGGCCTCCAGTGAGCGGGTGAAATCTGCATAGTCCTGCGCGAGGCGGAACCGCAGGCGCGAGGTTTCCCGCTGCTGGTCTTCGCGCCTGCTCTGCAGGTCCGCCTTCTCCCTCTGAATCAGGGCATAGAGGTCGACCGAGCTCATCTCGCTTGCCGTGGGATTCTGGATGCTCAGCGTGATGTTCTTGAGCAGGATGTTGTATACCATCCGTTTCGAGCTGAAATAGTCATATTGGTCGGGCTTGCCGGTGGGAACCGAGGCGCTGTAGACGTCGTTCAGATTGAGCGAGATAATGCTCGACTCCTGACCGTCCTGTACGAGGTTCGCACTCGATGCGGTGATGACCCTGCGGGCGTTGTTGTCGCCACGGTCAATTATCAGCAGGTCGGTGATACCGTGGTTCTTGACGGCGCCGGTTACGAGCACGGTGTCCTGATACTTCTTCACCGAGTAGGGCTCCAGTTCCAGCTCCGGATTGCTGTAGATGAGCTGACGATAGAGCCGGGTGAAATTGATTGTTCCCAGCGGCAGAAAGTAGTCGTTCATGATGAACGAAATCGATGAAAATGCCAGGCCGAGCACTGCAATGGGTACGAAAAGCCGCGTGAGAGGTATTCCGGAAGCCTGAAAAGCGATGATCTCGTTGTCCGAAGAGTATCTGCCGATTGCCATGAGCGCCCCGACAAGTGATGCAAACGGAAACGAAAGCGCAATGATTGCGGGCAGCGAATAGAGAATGAGGAGAAAGACCTCCCACGCCCCTACCCGTTTGGTGAGAACCTGCTCGGCCATGAGCAGCATCTGGTTTACGAAGAATATGAAGAAGAAGAAAAGGAAGGCGACAAGAAAAGAAAGAAGAAACTCTTTTCCTACGTAGAAGATGACGTAACGGCTTCGCATGAAAAGCGCTGTCAGACCCCCGTAGAACCGAAGCCACCTGCGCCGCGTCCGGTCTCGGAAAGCGAACCGCCGGCGGCCTGGAAGTCGGCGCGGCAGACCGGCGTAATCACTATCTGCGCGACCCGGTCGCCGCGGCGGATGCGGGCGGCCTCATCCCCAAGATTTATGAGTACTACGGCTACCTCGCCCCGGTAGTCCGAATCGATGGTACCGGGCGCATTGAGCACCGTGAGGCCGAATTTCGCGGCCAGACCGGAGCGCGGGCGGACCTGCCCTTCGTAACCTTCCGGGATGGCCAGTCTGACGCCGGTCGGCACCATTTGCCGGCTGCCCGGAGCAAGAACGAGCTCATCCTCGATGCAGGCTCGAAGATCCGCGCCCGCCGCGTGCTCGGAAGCATAGACGGGCTCGAATCCCGGCGTGCATTCTGCAACGACCTGAATCTTCATAGCGCCTTCCGGCCGTATCCGTCTCAGGCCGCCCTTCACCCGCCGGCGAACCGCTAGTCGTCGTAGTGGCGACGACCACCCCCGTCGTGACGGCCGCGTCCGCGGTCTCCGCCATGGGGGCGGGACCCTGAATGGGGTCTGCGTCCGCGGTCGGATCCGGTACCCTCATCCGCACCGTCGTAGATCAGGCTGAGATTGACCCGGCCCATCTTGTCGATTTCGATGATCTTGACCGGCACTTCCTGATTGAGCTGCAGTATGTCGGAGACCGCCTCGACGCGATGGTCCGCCATCTTGGAAATGTGGCAGAGTCCCTCCTTTCCGGGCAGGAACTCGATAAACGCACCAAAGTCAACGATCCGTCGGACAACCCCGTCGTAGGTCTTTCCGACCTCAGGCTCCTCGAGAAGCTTCTGGAAGGCCGCCTTCGCGGACTCACCGGACGTCTTGTCCTTGCAGTAGATCGTCACCGTACCGTCGTTGTCGATGTTGGTATTGACGTCGTACTTCTCCGAAATGCCCTTGATGGTCTTTCCACCCGGGCCGATGAACAGGCCGATCTTCTCCGGATCGATCTTGAAGGTGAGAATGCGCGGCGCAAAGCTCGACAGATCCTCGCGCGGCCTGGCGAGCGCACCCTCCATGATCGAGAGTATGTGCATTCTACCCTTGCGGGCCTGCTCGAGCGCAGTCTTCAGGATATCCGCCGTCACGCGTGAAATCTTTATGTCCATCTGGAAGGCGGTGATGCCCCGCGTGGTGCCCGCGACCTTGAAGTCCATGTCACCGAGGTGATCCTCTTCGCCGAGGATGTCGCTCAGCACGACAACGTCGGTGCCCTCCTGAATGAGGCCCATCGCAATTCCGGCAACCGGCATGCTGATGGGAACTCCTGCGTCCATAAGGGACAGGGTGCCGCCGCAGACTGTTGCCATTGACGAGGAGCCGTTGGACTCGAGAATCTCCGAAACGACCCGAAGCGTGTAGGGAAATGCCGATTTCTCCGGGAGAACCGCGTGAAGCGCCCTCTGCGCGAGGTGTCCGTGGCCGATCTCACGGCGGCCGGTTCCCAGTCTGCCGGTTTCGCCGACTGAATAGGGCGGGAAATTGTAGTGCAGCATGAAGTTCTCGCGGCGGTCGCCTTCGATATCGTCGAATATCTGCTCATCGAAAACGGTGCCGAGCGTCGTAATTGCGAGCGCCTGAGTCTCACCGCGGGTGAACAGTGCCGAACCGTGTGTCCGGGGCAGAATGCCGACCTCGCAGGTAATGGGCCGGATATCCTCCGGACCGCGGCCGTCGGTTCGCAGCTTCCGTTCGATTATGGATTTGCGGACGATATCCTGCTCGAGATCTTCCATCAGCTCGCCGAAGAGCCTTTCCTGGTCTTCCGGTATCGAATCGTGGAACTTCTCCAGCGTCTGTTTCTTGACCGCCTTGATCGCCGCGCCCCGGTTCATTTTGCCTTTGACGAAACAGGCTTCCTGCATGAGCGGGTGCGCGAAAGAGCGGATCTCCTGCTCGGCCGAAAGACCGGCCGACGCCTCCACAATGGGGAGTTTCTCCTTTCCGATCGCACGCTGAAGCTCTATCTGCGCGCGGCAGATTTCTTTGATAGTCTCGTGGGCCTTTTCGATGGCAGCGATCATCAGATCTTCCGGCACCTCCCTGGCACCGCCCTCCACCATCGTAATGCCCTCTTCCGACCCAGCGACGATAATATCAAGGTCGCCGCGCTCTATCTGCTCGTAGGTCGGGTTGACCACCAGGTCCCCGTCCACGTGCGCGATCCGTGCCGCGGCAATGGGGCCGGCAAAAGGAATGTCGCTGATGAGCACCGCGGTGGCGGCAGCCACCATTGCGAGAACGTCGGGCGGATTCATCTGATCTGTCGAGATCGTGGTGGGAACGACCTGAATTTCACGCTTGAACCGCTTGTCGAACAGCGGCCGCATCGGCCGGTCGATAAGCCGCGAAACCAGTATTTCCTTGTCTTTGGGACGAGTTTCCCGCTTGATGAATCCACCGGGGATTTTCCCCGCAGCGTAGAACTTTTCGTTGTATTCGACCTGGAGAGGAACGTAGTCAAGATCATCGATGATCTTGTCTCCGCAGCACGCGGTCGCGATGACAGCGGACCCGCCATAACGCGCAAAAACGGCTCCATTGGCCTGTTTAGCCATCTTGCCGGTTTCCAGGATCAGATCGAGATCGCCGATACGTATTTTGATGTCTTGCATATGCTGTTTGCCCTGCTACTTTCGCAGTCCAAGCTTGCTGATGACTTCACGGTACCGAGCAAGGTCGCTCCGCGAGAGGTAGTTCAGCAGCCGCCGGCGCTGTCCTACCAGTTTCAGCAGGCCACGGCGCGAATTGTGGTCTTTGCTGTGAGTCTTGAAGTGTTCGGTAAGCTCTTCGATTCTCTTGGTGAGGAGTGCAATCTGCACTTCGGTCTTTCCGGTGTCCTTTTCGGTGGCACCGAACTTCTTGACGATTTCCTCTTTGGCTTCCTTGGTCAGGGCCATCATTGTCTCCTTGTATTCTAACCAGTCTCTTTCTACCGTTTTTTGCCGTTCGCACTGCGGGCGGCCCGATCAATACTGCGATCGAACCGCATGACCGTCGAAGCGAACGAGCGTGTATCCACCGCCCGTCTCCCGAGGCCAGCGGAGCACACCATGTTCTATGCTCACCTGTGTTCTGGTCGGTGCCGGATGAACCGTGCCGGCGAATGCATCCCCGCGGAGGTCGCTCTTGAAGGACGGCGCGCCCTGGTACAGGGACGGCAGCCCGCGGTACATCGTCACATCGTAGATCCCGGCCGCCGGAAGCACCTGCGACAGGGTACTGATCTGCACCACATAGGCCTGATGGTCGGCCTCTACGGCCGCTCCACCCAGCTCGACAAAGAAATCCGACCCGAGCAGCTTTCGCGCTGCGTGCAGGTCACCGGCTTGAATCGCCGCTCTGATTCTAGTGCTGCTTACCGGGAACCCATTATCGAGTACCGGTGCTACGATGTCAACCCGAACTCCCTGGGGCTCCAGAAGGGACCGCACGTGGTCCGCATCGGTGTCGTTCCGATAGCCACAGCGGAAATCCTTCCCCAGAACCATCATCCGTGGTCGAAAAAGAGCGTTTACCCTGGCGATAAACTCAGTTCCTGTCAGTTTACTGAAATCGAGGGAAAAGTCAATGAGAAGGACCGACCCCACGCCGAGCGCGGCGATCCTTTCGAGCTTCTGATTCATGGTGAGCACGTTGCCCGGATATGCACCGGGTTGAAGCACCTTGAGCGGATTGTCGCGAAATGTGATCACGAGAGATTCGGCACCGAAGGGATTTTCACCCGTCCGATGGATGAGCTCGCGGTGGCCGACGTGGAGCGCGTCGAACACCCCTATCGTCAGCGACACGCCCTGCGGGACGGTCACAAAATCGATGTGCTCCCACTCGTAGATCTTCACGCGCGCCTCGGGACGACAAATCGGTAGGAAACCTGTCCGTTCAACCGTTCCACTACCGCGCGGAGGGAACCGTCGGCGGAAAAGAGCGCAAAAAGGCCGTCCTCATCGAGGGGCGGCGAGAGCGCGAGCCGCTGCGGGGGAGTGCCGACGTCTACCGCAGATTCCAACCCTGCCGGCAGCTCCCGCAGCCCGACGCCGTCGATCCTTTCCAGCGCATCCCGCGCACCTATGATGTGGTGCTGCGGATCCATCCCGTCGGGCGTCGTCGCTGCAGGATCGTCCAGGCTGAAGGGACCCACACCCTCGCGGCGAAGCTCCAGGGTGTGCGCGGCCGATCCGCAGGCACGGCCGAGATCCTGTGAGAGACTCCGGATGTAGGTTCCCGATGAGCAGCGTACCCGGACTTCGAGCAGAGGGGGCCGCCAGGAGAGCAGCTCGAACCGCTCGATGGTGACCTTACGCGACGGGACGCGAACCGCGGTTCCCTTTCGTGCAAGCTCGTACGCTCGCCGGCCCTCGATGTGGACGGCCGAATAAGCGGGTGGCTCCTGCGAAATCGTCCCGGTAAGCGACTGCATCGCCGCACGGATTGTGTCGAGCGCCGGCAGCTCCGCCTCACGCACGATGCCACCGGTCGGATCGCCGGTATCGGTTTCGGTTCCGAATGCGACTACGGCACGGTACTGCTTCTGCATGCCGGCAAAAAGGGGAGCAAGCCGGGTCAAAGGTCCGAGCAACACCACCATGAGGCCGGATGCAAAGGGATCGAGCGTGCCGGTGTGTCCGACTTTGCGTGTGCCGGCGGCCCGTTTCACGGGGCCGAGAGCTTTAAAGGAGGAGATGCCGGCCGGCTTGTCAAGAAGCACAACGCCGGTGACATTGGTCATCAGGGCTCGAGTTCCTTCATCTGCTGGATGACCTCGAACCCTTCCTTTACGGAATGATCCTCTCGGAAGGTCAGGTGCGGAGTTACGCGCAGGCGCAGCTGACGCGAGATATGTCCCTGGATGAAACCGGCGGCATGATTGAGGCCGTTTACCGCTGCGGTAAGCTGCTCATCCGGAAGGTAGCCGGAAACGAGCACGAGCGCCTGCGACAGGTCCTTTGCAAGCTTCACCATGCTCACCGACACGAGCGTGCTTACCCGCGGGTCGCGGATCTCATCCCGAATGATGAGATCCGCTATGGAGCTGGTAATCAGTTTTTCCAGTCGTTCGTGACGATACTTCGCCATCGCGGGGAACTACTCCTCGCCCTCGCCGCTCGACCGGGTCTGTTCGAGCTTCTTTGCGATCTCACGGATCTCATACACCTCGAACTGGTCGCCCACCTTGAGATCGTTGTAGTTCTCTACGCCGATACCGCACTCGTATCCGGCTTCCACCTCACGGGCATCGTCCTTGAATCGCTTGAGCGAGGAGATGGCTCCGCTGTAGATCTCGATTCCCTCGCGGATGATACGCACGCTTGCCCCGCGCCGTACCTTTCCGGTAAGCACGTGAGATCCGGCGATCAGGCCGATCTTGGGCACCTTGAAGGTCTCGCGCACCTCTGCGGTACCGATGACCTCCTCCTTGAGATCAGGCGCAAGGAGGCCTTCCATCGCCGCCCGGATATCCTCTACAACGTCGTAGATGATGGTGTACTTGCGGATCTCCACCTTCTCCCGGTCTGCCATCTGCTGAGCAGCGGCGCTCGGCCGCACGTGGAAGCCGATGATAATCGCGTTGGATGCCGAGGCGAGCCGGACATCGCCCTCGTTGATCGCTCCGGCGGCCGCATGGATCACCGAAAGCCGGATCTCCTTGGTGGACAGCCGTTCGAGCGAGGACTGGAGTGCCTCCACCGAGCCGTGCACGTCACCCTTGATGATGACCTTCAGCTCCTGGATCTCACCCTCCTGAATGCTGTCGTACAGGTTGTCGAGGGTGATCTTCTTGACGTTCTTCGCCTCTTCGACCTTGCGGAGTTCCTGCCGTTTGTCGCCGATCTGGCGCGCGACCTTCTCGCTCTCGGTTACCTGGAAGGGATCGCCCGCATCGGGAATGCCGGTGAAACCGAGAACTTCGACCGGCATAGACGGCGCAGCCTCTTCGACCCGCTCGCCGCGGTCGTTGAACATCGCGCGGACCTTCCCGGGAAAGACGCCGGCCACAAAGGAGTCGCCGATGCGCAGGGTGCCGCGCTCGATGAGCACCGTGGCGACGGTTCCGCGTCCCGGATCGATGCGGGATTCGATGACCTTCCCGTCCGCGGCCGCCTGATAGTTGGCTCGCAGCTCCAGGATCTCAGACTGCAGCAGGATGGTCTCGAGCAGCTCGCTTATTCCCTGCTTCTTAAGGGCGGAAATGTCGCAGAACAGCGTCTGTCCGCCCCATGCTTCGGGCATCAGGCCGTGGTCGGAAAGCTGCTGCTTCACGCGGTCCGGGTTCGCCTCCGGGAGGTCGATCTTGTTGATCGCCACAACGATGGGAACCTTGGCCTCTTTGGCATGGTTTATGGCCTCGATCGTCTGCGGCATGACGCCGTCATTCGCAGCAACGACAAGGATGACGATGTCGGTTATCTGGGCGCCGCGCGCACGCATGAGCGTGAACGCTTCGTGGCCCGGAGTGTCGAGAAAGGTGATCTTGCCCTGCTGCAGCTGCACCTGGTATGCACCTATGTGCTGCGTGATTCCGCCGGACTCGCCGCCGGCAACATCTGTCGACCGGATCGCGTCGAGCAGTTTGGTCTTGCCGTGGTCGACATGGCCCATGACCGTCACAATCGGCGGCCGCGGCTCGAGATCCTCTTCCTTGTCTTCCGGCGTATCGATGATCGTTTCGTCGTAGAGCGAAACGATGTTCACCTTGCAGTCGTACTCACCCGCGAGAATGGCGGCGGTATCGGCATCGATCTGCTGATTGATGGTCACCATCATCCCCATTCCCATCAGCTTTCCAATGAGGTCGGACGCTTTCAGGTTCATCTTGCGGGCAAGCTCGGAGACGGTGATGACCTCCATGATGTCGATCGATTTCGGCACCGGATTGGCCTTCGGCGCGCTCTTCTTCTGCTTGACCTGGATGAACTTTTCCTGATGACGCTCTTTCTTCGGGTAGGTCTCTTTCTTTTTTGCCTTGTAGAACTTCTTGGCGCCGCCCTTCTTCTCGTCTCCGCCGCCCTCTGCAGGCGGACGGGGAGCACCCGGACGGGGCGGTCCCGGGCGGAAGCCGCCGGGACGCGGAGTTCCGCCAGGTCGCGGTGCCGTCCGGCCGGGGCCGGACGGACGGAAGGTCCGGGGCGCAGCTCCACCCTCTGAAGTCCGCGGGGCGCCTCGGTAGCTGGGCTCGCGCTCGGTTGTACGGCCGGCGCGCCGAACACCTACATCTTCGCCGGCACGCGCACGTTCGCGGATAGACTGAGGAATTGCTCCCTGTCCGCTGCGGGCGCCGGAGGGCCGGGAAACACGGTTCCCCTCGGGCGTCCAGACGGGCCGTTTCTCAGACTCACCTTTGCCGTTCGGCTGGTCGGAAGCCGAGACCCGCTCCTTGCTCTCCGGTTCACTCTTGCGCGCGGGCTCCCCGCCTGTGGCCTCCGGCTCGCGGTGCTTCGCCGCGGGTGCTTCCTTGACTTCGGAGGCTGCGGCGTCGGAATTCGATCGAGCGGCCTTCCTGGTCTCGCTCTTTTCCTTGGCCGTGGGCTCCGGTGCTGAAACTTCGGCTGTCTTCTGCGCTTCCACGGAGGTCTCCTGTGTCGCCTTTGCAGGTTCCTCACGAACTGGATCTGCCTTCTTGCGCTGCGGCTCGGCCGCAGGTTTCTCGGCGCTCTCCTTCTTCACGACGTATGTTGCCGCGGGCTTCTTCTTTACAACCACGCGTACTTTTCGCTTGTCCTGGGAGTCATCGGGTCGTTCTGTCTTTGGCGATTCGTCTTTCTTATGCTTGATCAGAGTTGCTTTTGGTTTGTTGTTATCCTCTGCCATACAATACCTTAACCTGCTTTCATACGTTCTTCAATGCCCTCGCGAACCTAAAAACCACGAAACTCAAGAGGTGCGACTGGTGGCCGACGGTTCGCGCGCGAACCTAAAGCCACGAAACTCAAGAGCTGCGAGTGGTGGCCGACGGTTCGCGCATAGCCTCAGACATTCCCGACGCGGCCGTTTGCGGGCCGCCTATTCTTCCTCTTCGTCGTCCTGCTCAATGATCTCCACCGTCTCGGCGATGATGTTCTTGATCACCTCGACGTCCTCTTTGGTAACACCGGGTATCCGGGTCAGCTCGGCATCGGTCAGCGAGATGAGGTCGACGATGTCGTCGATTCCATGCTCGGTGACGGCGGTGACGATGTGCTCCGGAATGTTCGGAAGCTCGGAGATGAGGGTGATGACCTCTTCCTCTTCCTCCTGCTCCTCTTCCTGCGCCTCTTCCGCTTCCTCTTCGGCGACCGGCTCGGCGGGCGCTTCCTCGGCCTCGGGCTCCGCAGCTTCGGCCTCCGGCTCTTCCTCCGCGGGCTCCTCCGCGGCGTGCGCTTCCGGTTCGGTCTCCGAAGGACCCTCTTCAATGATCTCGATGGTCTCGGAAATTATGCGCTTCAGCGTCTGAACATCTTCCTCTGCCAGCCCTTCGAGTCCCTGAAGCTCCTCTTCGGTGAGGCTTACAAGGTCTTCGATCAGCTCGATGTTGTTGGCGGCAAGCACCTGTACGAGCCGTGCAGGCACATCCGGGAGCTCTTCCACGCGGCTTATCTCTTCCTCCTCCTCGTCGAAGTCACGGAAGAGCGCCGATACCGCGCGCTTGGATTCGGCCGAAATATCCATCTCGAGGAACTGCGCCTCGGTCTTGACGTCGATGTTCCAGTCGACCAGCCGGTTGGCAAGCCGCACGTTGAGGCCCTGTTTCCCGATGGCGAGCGAGAGCTGTGTCTCGGGAACGACGGCGAGTGCCTGACGTTTGGCCTCGTCGAGGATGACGACCTGAGCAACTTCCGCCGGCGACAGCGCGTTCTTTATGAAGGCGCGAGGATCATTCTCGAATTTGAGAATATCGATTTTCTCGCCTTCCAGCTCGCGGACGACGCCCTGGATCCGAACGCCCTTAAGGCCGACGCAGGCGCCGACCGGATCGACGTCATCACGGTTCGAATAGACCGCAATTTTGGTCCGGTAGCCCGGCTCGCGCACGATCTTGTAGATCTCGACCGTCTTGTCGTAGATTTCCGGAACCTCGAGCTCGAAGATCCTTTTTACGAACTCGGTGTGGGTCCGCGAAAGAATGATCTGAAGGCCGGAGGGGGTCTTGTTCACCTCGTAGATGAGCGCCTTTATCCGGTCGTTGGGACGGTAGGTCTCGCGGGGCGATTGATAGCGTTTCGGCATCAACCCCTCGGTCTTCCCCAGATCGACGTAGATGTTGCCGTTCCGTTCCCGCTGATAGTAGCCGATGATCATCTCACCGACCTTGTCCTTGAACTCGGAATAGAGCGTATCCTTCTGAATCTCGCGGATCGTCTGTCGTGCCTTCTGCTTCGCACTCTGAACGGCGATCCTGTCGAATTCCTTCGGATTTATCTCGATCAGAAGCTCGTCACCCACCTCGCACTCTTCGTTGTAGGTGAGCGCCTCCTCGAGCTCGATTTCGGTTACCGGATCTTCAAGCTCTTCGACGATCTTCTTCTGCGCAAACAGCGTGACTTCCGAGCCGTCTTCGCTGAATCGAACGACTGCGTTCTCGTTAACGCCATACTTCTTCTTGTACGCGGCAAGCAGGAACTCTTCGATGGTCTTCATTACCAGATCTTCGGAGATTCCTTTGTCCTGCACCAAGAGGCGTATCGCCTCGCTTAGTCCAGACGTCATGTCCCTACCTGGCCTCCTGTGTATCATCTAATTTCGATTTCTGTATCTCTTCGTACAAAATACGTGCTTCGTCCTGGCCGGTACGTACGTACACCGATGTGTCGTCGCACCGCGCGATTATTCCCTTCAGCGTCGACCCATCCTTCCTGAGGATCGCGACTCCCTTGCCCGAAAAGATCTCGTACTCGCGAACCAGCCTGATCTTTCGATCGATTCCCGGGGAGCCAACCTCCAGGTAGATGTCCTGACTGTCGAAGATGATTTCCAGCCGAGGGAGGATGGTCCGCGAGACATCGGCACAGCTCTGCACGCTGACGCCTTCGGGCCGGTAGATGACCAGGTTCACGTGAAGGGTACCCTTTACGCGGCTGTGTCTGACGTCGACGATTCGGTATCCGAGGCCCTGAACAACCGGTTCAAGCGCCTCCAGGAGATCTTCCTCTGATCGAACCACAGCCAACGTGTCACCTACCCACAAAAAAAGAGCCGGTAATCGACTCTTTCGCAAGAGCCCGTCCGCAAAAGTTCACGGCCGAGCTGAAGAAACATGAACGATGCGGATCAATAGTAACAAGATGAAATTCTTGTGTCAACGCCCGGTTATCAGTCGCTGAGTCGTTTGGCGCTGTGAAAGGAAATCTGAAAAAATGCGAACGTGATCCAACACCAATATACACAGAAAGACCGGTCGCGTCAAAGGAAAATGAGCACCTTCGACCGATTTAGTCGATCGCTACCGTGAGCACGTAGACCTTCCCGACGCCGGCCTCCTTCAGGACACGCGTGCACTCGTTCGCCGTGGCTCCGGTGGTGAACACATCGTCCACAAGAACGACGGACGACGGCAGCTGTCCTGCTCGGCGACGAAGCGTGATCCTGCCCCGCAGATTGGTCAGCCGTGAGGTGTAGCTCAGCGTCTTCTGTGAGGCACCGCGACTTCGAGCAAGCAGGCGCCGCACTGGGACTCCGGAGACTTCGGAGAGTCTGCGAACAAGAAGGTCCACCGGCACGTATCCTCGTTCTCTCCCTGCGCCCGGCCGAGGGGGTACCGGAACGAGCATCGACGCGGCAGGAAAGGCGCGGAGGACCGGAGCGAGACACTCGGCAAAGAAGCATGAAAGCTCGCGCCTTCCTTCGAACTTGTACGCCTTCATCAGCTCTTTCGCGGGCCCTGAGTACCTGAATACCGAGACATTGCGCTCGAACTGAAAATCGCGGTCCCTGCACCGCGTGCAGACTTCCATTTCAGAGATGAGCGGTCTGCTGCAGACAGTGCAGCGGGACCCGTCTTCACCGTCTATCGCAATCGCAGGCGGGCAGTGCTCACAGATCGGTACCTGCCGTCCTGCGGTCCATGCAAGATGCGAGCCGCAGAGCACGCAGCGCGCGGGAAAGACTATCTCTTCGACCGCCGGCAGCGAGCGGCAGACTCGCCGTGCTGCTCGCCACGTTGCTCCAGGAATTGCGGACAGGGGGGACGTCGCAGTCTGTTTCATGCATGAGATTACTGCGGAGAAACAAGTTCTGCTTCAGGATCCGGACTTGAGGCGCTCCTGCCAGCGGGCCAGGCGGTTCAGCGCCTCGAGCGGCGCAAGACTGGCGATATCGGTCGAAAGAATTTCCTGGATTATCATGTCGTTGTTTTCCCAGAGATCGGGCTGCTGCAACGGGGCTGAGGACTCCTTCGGGACAGCTGCAGGAATAGTGCCTTCGGGAACGCTTTCCCGCTCGCGCGCCCGCTGCAGCTCTGAGAGCAGTGCCTGGCCGCGGGCGATCACCTGTTCGGGAAGGCCGGCCAGCCGTGCAACCTGGATCCCGTAGGAATTGCTCGACGGGCCGGGTCTGACCTTCTTGAGGAACACGATTTCGCCCTTGCGCTCGTGCACGGCGAGGGACAGATTGAACATCCCCGGGTAGTCGAGCGCCGTCAGCTCGTGGTAGTGGGTGGCAAACAGCGTCCGGCAGCCAAGATGCTCGAGGATGAACTCGGTGACGGCCCACGCGATCGCCAGACCGTCGTTGGTTCCGGTGCCGCGACCAACCTCGTCCATGATGATGAGGCTTGCGGGCGAAGCGGACCGGAGAATGAACGCGGTTTCGTTCATCTCCACGAGAAATGTCGATTCGCCGCGGGCCAGGTTGTCGGATGCCCCTACGCGGCAGAAGATCTTGTCGACGATCGAAAGCCGGGCCTCCTGGGCCGGGACGAAAGCGCCCATCTGCGCCATCAGCGCGATCAGCGCCGTCTGCCGCAGGTAGGTCGATTTGCCCGCCATGTTCGGGCCGGTTATGAGAGCAAAACGGCCGGGCTCGTCACCGAGATCGAGGTCGTTGGGAACGAAGGAGCCCGGTGGGAGGTTGGCTTCTACGACGGGATGTCTGCCTGCGACGATGTGCAGGCCGCCCTCTTCCTCGAGGTCCGGCCGGACATAGCCGTGGAGCGTAGCTGCGTAGGCGAAAGCCTGGAGGCAGTCAATCCGCGCGATGCGGGCACACACGTCGAGAATCGTTCCGGTCTTTTCGCGCACCTTTCCCCGCACCTCGACGAAGAGCTCTCGCTCGAGCTCTATGATCTTTTCCGAGGCGCTGTTGAGCTCCGATTCGATCTCGCTCAGCCGTTCGGTCGTATACCGGTCGCCTCCGACGAGGCTCTGCCTCCGGATGAAGTGTCCGGGCACGAGCGAGAGGTTGCTTTTGGAAACCTCGATATAGTGCCCGATGATCCGGTTGTAGCGAATGCGAAGATTGGCGATTCCCGACTCGCGGCGTTCCTCGGCGAGGTAGTCGTCGAGGACCTGCCTGCTGTTGTCCCGCAGGCCGTGCAGACGGTCGAGCTCGGCGTTGTATCCTGACCGGATCAGATTGCCCTCCGTGAGGACAACCGAAGGATTCTCCGCGACGGCGCGCTCTATGAGCTGCCGCACCTCTTCGAGCGCCGTCTTTTCCGCCCCGGTCAGTCCGATCGTCGCTTCCGGGCTCCGCGTTTCCAGAAGCGCGGCTGTCTCCTGCACGCGGGCAAGTGTCGCCCCTACTGCGGCGACCTCTTTGCCGTGCGCCTTCTCCAGCGATACCCGGGCGCAGAGCCGCTCCAGGTCGAGCATCGACGAGAGCCGCGATCGCAGCTCACCGAGGGTGAGCTGGTCGCGGTAGAGCGTTTCCACGGTGTTCTGGCGGCGGATTATGCGATCGCGGTCCTTCAGAGGGCTCAGCAGCCAGCGCTTCAGAAGCCGTGCGCCCATTGCCGTGCGCGTGTGATCGATGACCGCGAGGAGCGTGAACTTCCTTCCGCCGTCGTTCAGGTTCTGCGTAAGCTCGAGATTCTTCTGCGTCGACTCGTCGAGGGCGACGAACTCGTCCTCCCGCTCGAGGCGGATTGAACGGATATGCGTCAGAAGAGCGCGCGAAGTATCCTCGAGGTACTGGATAAGGACGCCGCAGACTGCCAGGCAGGGAGACTCGTCGTCGAGACCAAAGCCCTTGAGATTGGTCACGCCGAGGAGCCTCTTCATCTGCTCGGCTCCGGAGGAGAGGTCGAAGCTCCAGTCGGGAAACCTGTTTACCACCAGATCGTTCTGCTCGCCGACGACCCTGCTGACCGCGTCGTCCTCTTCGATGAGGGATTCCTGGATCAGGATCTCGCGCGGCTTTATCCGCGCGAGCTGGCGGCGAAATCCCTCTGCGCCGTCGCCGCCCTGCAGGAACTCGGCGGCATAGAGCTCTCCGGTGGAAAGGTCGACCCATGCGAGCGCGAGGCGTTCACTGACCTGTCCGACGGCAAGCAGGAAGTTGTTGGAACCGGTGTCGAGAAAATCCTCCTCGGTAACCGTGCCCGGAGTAATGACCTCGATAACCTGGCGATCGGCGAGACCCTTGCCGCCCGGCGGGAGCTTCACCTGTTCACAGATCGCTATCTTCTTTCCCGCGCGGAGAAGCCGCCCGATGTAGTTGTGGGACGCATGATAGGGGATCCCGCACATGGGCACCCCGTTCCGTTGCGTCAGGGTAAGATTGAGGATGCGGGACGCCTCCTCGGCGTCCTGCCGGAACATTTCGTAGAAATCACCGAGGCGGAAAAAGAGGATGGCGTCGCTGTGTTCCCGTTTGACCTGCGCATACTGGCGCATCATCGGGGTAGTGTCCGTCATGCCGTCCTGTCCGTCGACCGCCTTCGACGCTACTGGTTGTTTGAACGCAGTCGGTCAATGACCTGATTGGTGATGTCCACGGTCGGGCTCCACCAGAGCAGATTAGGGTTGCTGATGTCCAGAACCACGCTGTAGCCGAGGCTTTCGGCGACGTAGCTCACCGCGGTGTACATCTGCGAGTAAAAGGCGGAATTGCTCTGCAGCAGGTTTTTCTGCTGCCGGTTGAGCTCGTCCTGCTTGATTCTGCGGAATTCCTGCAGAAAATCCTGCTTCTTGTTGATCTGATCCTCGAGCTGCAGTGAGGTGCTTCTGTCACCGCGCTGATCGGCGGCCAGCTTCTGCTGCTGAAGCTGCTGGATATCGTTCTGCTGCTGCGCAATCTCGGCCCGCAGGTCGTCGGCCTTTTTTTTCAGGTCGCGCACCGCCTGGGATTCGGCGAAGAACGCGGTTGTCACCTTGCTGAGGTCCACTACGGCGACGGTCGTCAGCTGCTCGGCCGATGCGCGAGCCGGGGCAACAAGCGCTGCGACGCCGCACAAGAGAGTCGTAGCCGCCACGGCCGCGAGCTTTCGCGGTATCACTCTGCCCGCGAATAGTCCTATCCTTGTCATGCATTGAACTCCTTTAGAAGAAGCCGGTCCCGATGGAGAACACGAAGTCCACGCCGCCCGTCGGGCTTCCGCCGTTGAACAGCCCGCCCTGGACCCACTCGACGTGTCCGTTCACGATCTGGAATCGTTTGGCAAGATAGAGCCGGATCGGGAACTGAGGTATTACGAAACGTATTCCCGCGCCGAAGCTGAAATCGAAATTGTTGATGTCTCCGAGATTGACATGCTTGTAGCTGTCCCACAGGGACGCTCCCTCGAAGAACATGTCGAACCAGATGATCTGCGGCGCGATCGGCATCCGGAGCTCCAGCCAGCTGTCCCACAATGCCTGCCCGGCGGTTCTCGGCCAGCCGCGGCCGACGTTCATTCCGTCGATATAGAGCTGATCGATGGCGTTCGGCACGTAGGGGTTGCCGTTGTCCGATGCTGACGGCGGGACCCAGAACTGTGGCAGCAGCACCGAGAGCGCAGTGTGCGCGGCCAGGACCATCTTCCAGCTCCAGCTGTCGGAAACCGGCAGGTTCCAGAGCGTCAGGTATCCCTCGAGCGTGGTCGACGTATTGATGAACTGCGAACGGCCGAAGAGAAAGCCACCTGCAAGGGTAACGTCTTCGCGCAGGTAGTAGCCGCTCGACGGGCTGTAGGTGATGTCGCGGGTGTCGAGGTAGGTCGTGAAGCTCCACTTGTTGGTGAAGTACCAGTTCTGGTGGCTGGTGCGTATGGTTTCGTCCCAGGGACGGTAGACCGAATCGTCGTAGTTGACATAGTTCAGGCTGGTGGACAGCCCCGTACCCAGACCGACACGGCCGGCGCGCGTGGGAATGCGGTAGCCGAGATTTGTGCCGAGGCTGATGTTCCAGTTGATGTAGGACATGAGATAGGCCGACGGTATCGCTGCGGTTGTCCCGCCTGCGTAGGCGTAGTCGGTTTCGAGATTGTAGTTGCTGATGTCGCCCGACGTGGGCACAACCGGGAACGGCGCGCCGGCTTTGTAGGTCTTTCCCGAGTAGGTGGTGTCCTTCGAGAAGACGTAGATGCCGGTGAAGGGGTCAGGTACCGAGCCCGAGTCCGTCGAATTGGGGAACTGCGGGTAGAGGATGTCCTGCGGCACACCGGTGATGGTGGCGCGGTCTACGCTGAAGGTGACGCCTGCTGAGATGGGCTTGTTGAAGAGCCACGGCTGGGTGTAGTTGAACGCGGCCGTCTGCTCCGCCGGGGACACCGACAGCTGCGCGCCTATGGTCTCGCCGAGGCCGCGGAAGTTGCGGTCCTGCCAGCTCACCTGCCCGGCTATCGGGAAGCTTGTGTTTCCTCCGAAGGAGACGCCGAAGCGGACGTCAGCGGTGTTGGCCTCCTCCACGTTCAAGACCAGGTCCATCAGGCCGGGCACGCTGCCCTGAGGCGTTTCCGGGGTGATCGATTGGAAGTACTGCAGGTTGGTCAGGTTGCGCAGACCCTGTCGGATCTTCGCGGCGCTGAAGATATCGCCCTGCTCGAGGGGAATCTCACGCCGTATTACGAAGTCCTTGGTCTTGGTGTTTCCCTTTATGATGATGTTCTCGATGTGGGCGCGATTGAGCTCCACTATCTTCACGGTGTAGGAGATTGTGTGAGTTGCCGGATCGCGCTGCTGCTCCATGTTGATCTGGTTGAAGATGTAGCCGTTTTCCGCGTAGAGATTGGCAACCGAGTTGTAGCCGTCGTCCACTTTGGACTTGTTGAGAACGTCCCCTGGTTTGAGCTTGAAGTACCGGGAGAGCTGCTCGTTGGTGAAGATGGAGTTACCCTCGAACTTCACCCCGCCGAAGCTCCACTGCTGTCCCTCGTCGATATAGTAGGTAAGCGTCACGTAGCTTCGCTTGTTCGCCTGATCGTTCTGCAGGTCCTGGGTGACATCGGTGACCTTCGCGTCGATGTATCCCCGATCCTGGTAGTACTTCACGATCAGCTGCTTGTCCTGCTCGAGCAGCGACTGCTGGAAAACGCCGCTGTTGAACAGCGACTGTTCCTTGCTCTTGATGACCCCGCGCAGCGTGCTGTCGGACGCGTAGGTGTTTCCTGAGAACTTTATCTGCTTGATTATTGTCTGGTTGCCCTCGTTGATGGTGAAAATCAGGGTGGTCTTCCCGTTGTTGTCGGTCCGGGTCGAGCCGTCGACCGTGGCGTTGGGAAAGCCGCGCTGCAGGTAGAGGTTCTTTATCGCATCCTCGTCGAGCCGGATCTTGGCGTTGGTGATCATGTCACCCGGCTTCAGGAGGACAACATCGAGAATGTCGCTGGTGCGAACGCGCTGGTTTCCTTCGATCTTGACGTCGTTGACTACCGGACGTTCCTTCACCTCGAACTGGAGAATCACGGCACTGCCGGCAGGGTCCGCTTTGACCGCGCGGGGAATGATCTGCTCGAAGTAGCCGAGGGCGTAGAGCTTGCGCTGCAGGTCGAGAAAGAGGGCATCGGTGAACTTCTGGCCGATGAACGGGCTTACCACCCCGCGGAGCTCGCTTTCCGAAACGGTCTTCAGTCCGCTGAACTCGATGTTCTGAATGGGCTTGTCGAGATACCATTCCGACGAGCTGTTGTCCTGAGACTGCTGGTTCTGCGTGCTTTGAGCAGGCTCGTTCTGCGCGGGAGGCGCTTGCTGAGTCTGCTGGCCGAAAAGGGGCAGACTCGAGCCTGCTATGAGTAAAAAAAGAACGACGAACCTACGCATTGCAGCTCCTTGGATGATGGCTCTCTTCGTCAGTATGTGAATCCCCAGGAGAGGGAGATCGTATTGTCGGTAAGGAACAGCGTCTGCGGAGTCTGGGGCAGAAAGCTCCACTGCAAATCAAAGAATGGCGTTCGCCAGTCCAGATTTATCTCCGGGTTTATCACCAATCCTCCGAAACTCCTCGCCTGTTCCGTGGTTGAATACGGATTCTGAGCCTGAAGCTGCACGAGGAGCTCCAGGAAAAGGTCTGTGCCCAGGTACTTCCCAAGAAAGACCGTCGTATTATCAAGATACTTTCCAAGAGAAGACGAGGTGTTGTCAAGAGGGTACTGGGTCCCGCCGGTGGGGGGACCGGTGGGGGTGCCGGTTCCGACCGTGCTCGTCTGCGTCCCGCCGATGGCGCCGCGCAGAAGATTGGAGAAAAGCTGTGTCCGGATCGAGAAGAGATCGAGCGAGAGCGCGTCGCGCACCATGTTCTCGAACGAGCGCACGACGCTGAACTGCCCAACCAGGTCGCTCGTCAGATAGATAGCTGAAGACAGCCCGTTCTGATCATTGCCCAGCTCACCGAAGAAGTTTCCTCCGAGCAGCGCGGCGATCTGCGCGTCCGTCATGGCCGGATCGGAGACAAAACGCGGGGTAAACTGGCTGAGGCGCTCGTCGGTTGCCACCAGGCTGATGCGCACCGGTCCGTTGTTGGATACCTCGCGAATCTCCGCGTTGACGCTCAGACGCGGATCGAAATAGTTTTCGTTCTCGTTGAAGCGGATCATGCCGTCCTTGATGTAGAACGACCGCTCGAAGTAGAAGATCTCCCCGCTCTGGATGCCAACGTCGCCGCGAAGTGAAAAGGTGCCGGTATCGGTCGAAAGACTGATATGAATCGACTGACCGAGCCGCGCGTAGCCGCGCAGCACCGGGATGGTGCTCGTCGGCCAGAGAAACTCGACCCGCTTTCCTGTCTCGATCGTCATGTCGACATGAACCGGCGCCTCCGTGGTGGCGGTGGTCGGCGCGCTCACAGGCGCACCGATGTCGGCGAGAGTGATATTGGTCTGATATGCGAGAAGGCTTCCGGTGACGGTTGTCGATCCCGGTGAAGAGGTTATCCTCACGATGCCGTTGGTGTACCCGTTTACCACTACGTTTCCGAACGTGTAATCGACATGCATTCCCTCGTCGCCGGGCACGACGATCTCGAGGGCGAGCGATTCCGGGGTCCATCGGCTCATCGTGAAGGAGCCGGAGACGCTTCCGGTGCCCTTCCCGACCGGAACCGCGAAACGGGTTATGGTGACGTGCTTCTCCTCGAACACGAGGAAGGTCTTGGATGGGCCCAGCTGATCCGGTGAGTAGGCGAGATTCCCCTTCGCGTCGGCAACCGCGAGCGTGCCGTAGAAATCCGGGTCGGCGGCGGAGCCGTTGATGCGAAGGCTGCCGGTCACGTCCCCCTGAGTCAGCTGGAACACCTGAAAGTCGAGGAAGTGTTTCACCAGCGACAGGTTGAAATGGATGCTGTTGATGTTGGCCTCGACCCTATCGCCCTTGATGCGTCCGTCCGCCTGAAAGGTGACGGGAAGCGGCGCGGCGGCGCTGAAGACAAAATCCCCGTTCTCCTTGAAATTGCCGTTCAGGCTGTTTGAGGGTCCCCCGCCCATGCTGATCTCTTTACCCGTTTTCTTCAGTGTGAATTGCCAGTAATTTCCCAGATTCTGCTGAAATGGAAGACCGGAGATTCCCAGGTTGGCGGTGATGTCTCCGGAGAAGATCGAACCCAGGTCGAGCGGGCTCTCAGGCGGATGGTAATTGGCCGTGAAGTTCACCTTTACATCGAGCGGCTTCGGCTGAGTGGTCTGATCGCGTACGGTCGCGTTCAGGTCCACGGTGCCCTTCGCGAGGTCGGCGAGCGCGGTGCCGCTGATCGCGACGGATTGCCTGTAGGTAAGATTAACCGGAGACAGATGGACCCTATCGTCCGCCCAGTGCGCGGTCACGCTTCCGCCAAGCGGTTGTCCGCCGTAGGTTGCTCCGTTGAGCGTTGCCTGGGCATCCACTACCGGTGCCGAGGTGGTGCCGGAAAGGCGGATCTGACCGTCTACGCCTCCCTCCAGGTTGCGCAGACCGAAACGCTCGAACGGCAGGTTGCGAACTATCACATCTCCGCCGAGAGTACCCGAGCTCAAGCTCACGTCCACCCGGTAGGATTCGTCCTGCTTCTGGCTTTCGAGCTGAAGAAAGACCCTGGCGTTCAGCCGGTCGCCCGCCGGCCGGGCGCCGGAGCCCAGATTGTAGGTCACCGAACCGTTTCCCTGCAGGGTGGAAACGTCGTCCGAATAGGTGATCGACTCGATCGATCCCCGGCCCGGAGTGAGCCTGGCGGCAACCGAGAAACGAGCGAACGGATAGGGAACGAAGGGAAGGTTCCGTGCGCTGAACTGGTTGACGTTGAGCTCCCAGGTCTGTGGGTTGGTGTAGAGACCGGAGATCTCGACATTGAAACGGACGGTCCGCTGATCGATCGGGACGGGGATATCGGTTCCGCCGATCTGAAATGCGACCTGATCGAATCTACTGAACGAGACGTGAGCGGTGAGACCGTGCGATTCGGTAATGAAGAGCTCGTTGCCCGGCGAATAGGTACCCTCGAAACTGTAGGGCACATCCTGCAGCTTCAGGTCCCCGGTGAACGCAACGGCCCCGTCGGAGTGCACTGTGGCGTCCAGGTGCCCGGCGGCCGAATAACCGCGGTAGTTGGCCTCGAGATTGTTGACGCTGACCGAGCTATTATTGGCCGTCACCGAGAGGGCAAGGTTGTTGTTCTGTGTCGCCGTGTCGTAGAGCAGAAACTGCGGCGCGCTGATCGTCAGTCGATTCGGTCCCCGAACGAGCGAAAAGTCGGCGTTGAGCCGGACGGTGTCCGAAACGATTGCAGCCGGCGGAAGAATCCCCGCCGGCACCGGGATTCCGGCAGCCGCGAGCCCCGGCGCGGAAGCGCGAAAGATCCGGTAGATCGGCGAAAGCGGCAGACTCTCGATCTTTCCGGTGAGGCGGGACTCCACGCCCGGGCTGCCGCCGCCCGCCGGTTCCCTGCCCGCAAGCGTTCCGGAAAGGTCTGCAAGGCTCTTTCCCTCGCTGTCGAGCGAGAAGCGTGCATCAAAGGAGGGCGTGCTCGCGTAGGGTTCGAAGGTAACCCGAAGATTGTGGACGGTCGCGCCGCCGTAGGTCAGCGACTGCTGACTGAGCTCGAACCGGTTGTCCTTCCGCGTGACGGCGATATCGGCGTTGAACGGCTCCATGCCGCCGGCGGTGAGGTTCGAGATCTTCAACCGCCCGTCCGGAAGCATGTTCGCAAGAAGCACCGTTCCGCTGAATCCGGCCGACCCGACCGAAGTACGGATCTCCAGCCCGTTGATGGTGGCCAGCCGCTCATTGCCCTGAATATCGAGATCCACGGCCTTGAGGTCGGAATACTGTCTGTTGTTGTTGCTTGCCGCGAAGCGTGCGGCGTAGGCAGCCTTTCCGTTCGCAATATCATAGCGGACCGACGCCTTGCCGGTGAGGCCCGTGTCGAGCCAGGGCGCTATCACGTCGAGGGGCGGGCGTACGCTCACATACTGCGACGGGACAAAATCTTCGGTCTGCAAATTGGCCGAAAAGGTCCTGTTTCTGAGGTCGAGCTGACCGGCCAGGTTCATCGGCGCGCGGTCCTCTACCTTCCGGAAGGCGAGCATGCCGTTTCGAAAGGTGAGGCGGAAGGCCTGGCGCACGATCCCGAAAGTGTTGGCCGAAAGCTGGTCGAAGACAACCATCGCCTCCGCGGCCATCTTCGGATAATCGCCGGCGGCGGGGTTGCCCGCGCCCGCTGCCTGACCCGGGGTTGCGGGCTGGAGCGCGGCAGGATGAATCGTTGCGGTCACGCTCACCGGTGAACTCAGGTTGCGCACCGACAGCACCGGCTGGTCGAGGGTCACGCGGATATTGCTTTTCCATTTCAGCGAGAGCGAGGTGCCGGCCGAATTCGGGCCGGTTCCCGCCTGAGCCGGCCCGGGAGAGAACGTGAAGAAGATATGATCTGCCTGCACCGAGCCCTGAGGTCCGGTCAGATTCAGGGCAAGGTTCTTGCCTTGGACCGTGATGCGCGGAACGAGTGCCGGCGAGGAGCCGCTTGTGGTGCCGGAGGTCAGGGATGAGATGAACCGGATCACATCCTGGTCGCGACGGGTGTCGAGTACCAGGTGTGTATTTTCCACGGTGATGTTGTCGACTGCGCTGGCGATGTTGCCGCCTATCAGGGCGAAGATATCGTAGTAGATCTTCAGACGCTTCACTTGAAGCAGCCGGTCTCGTTCGCCCGGTTTTCCGTAGATGACAAGATCGCGCACCTCGATGTACCGGAAAATGGAGGGGGATATGCTGGAATAGGAAATTGCACGCCCTGTGGCGGACTCCAGATCGAGTACGATCTGATGCTTAAGAGCCACCATGCGATCGTGAATGAAATGCTGAAGCGGCCGAAGTGCGAATGCGGTGGCTACGAGCAGGGCTGCGATGATCAGCGTTTGCGCGATGTAGTGGACGATTTTCCTGCTCATAAATAACGGACTTGCCGCGGTCTTTGCAACGGTTTCAATGACAACGAGGTCAAAATGATATATCCTAATGTACCACGCGCGACCCATAATAAAAAGGCAGACCTGATGCAGCGGTTATACGAGATACTCGGCAATTTTCTGGTAATTGAAGGCCTCGACGGTGCCGGCACCACAACTCAGGCCGGACTGCTGGCCCGACGCTGCGAGGCGGAGGGGATTTCGCACTGGCTGACGAGCGAACCGACTACGGGCACCGTGGGCACGCTGATTCGGCGCTTTCTTCGCGGCGATGAGCCGGTGCATCCGGACACCATGGCGCTTCTGTTCGCCGCCGACCGGAGCGAGCACGTGAATGCGCCGGAAATCGGCATTCGCGCGCGCTGCTCCGGCGGCGAGTTCGTCATCACCGACCGCTATCTGTTCTCCAGCCTCGCGTATCAGACCGTCGGGTGCGATCCCGAGTTTGTGGCGGCGGCGAACAGCCGCTTCCCGCTTCCCGGCCTGCTCATCTACCTCGATGTGCCGGTCGAAGAGTGCGTACGGCGTCTTGCCGCCCGGTCGCACCGGGAAATCTACGAGCTCGTCGACTTCCAGGAACAGGTGCGCGCCCGCTATGAGCAACTCCTGCCGACCTACCAGGACAGCGGGATGGAGATAGCCCGGATCGACGGTACCGCCGGCACGGACGAAATCTCCGGGATGATATGGAAAATTGTCGCCGGTAAACCGATAAAGAGGGTATGAGACGTCTCCCGGTCGCGGCCGCGCTTCTCGCACTCTGCGTTGCGCTCCCGGCACACGCGTACAAGCTCGAGTACAAAGAGCAGCTCTATCCGCTGATCCAGTATCAGCTCTACATGTACCCGCGTGACTGGGCGGAAAACATCCAGTGGCTCGACCTCGCGCTGCACGCGGACTTCGCCAATCCTCTCTACGCCCTCGCCAAAATAAGCGACGCCCGGGAGTGGGAGTTCTACCGCGACCTGTTCATGATGCATCTGAACCTGAAGATGGTCGAGCAATACCTGCAGTGGGGCAACGAGTTCAACAAACAGGTAGCCTATTTCTATAACTATCCCTGGAAACAGGAAAACCTGGACAGCCTCAACAAGGCCGAGGCGCTGTTCAAATACGCGCTGAACTACTGGACCGAGGCGAAGAAGTGGTCCGATCTCGCCGCGGCGGCCAAGTTCCGGTGGATGAGCCTCAAGGGCATAGAATACTGGCAGGATGAGAGCTACCGCATTCAGAACGGCGAGCTCGACTACAATTTCATTGTCGATCGCCACCTGAAACAGCTTGCAGACGTGCGCAGGACCTTCCAGCAGATGAACAGCTCCACCTACTGAATGAGCATGGCATCTCCATAGGAAAAGAAGCGATACCTTCCCTCAACCGCCTGTCGGTACGCCGAAAGCACCCTCGCCTTTCCGGCGAAGGCTGAAACCAGCATCAGTAGCGTCGACTCCGGCGTGTGAAAATTGGTGAAGATGGTGTCGACGATGCCGAAGCGGTAGCCGGGGTAGATGAAAATGTCGGTTTCCTGCCAGCCGGTGGCGAGGCTCGAGCCGGTCCAGGCGGACTCGAGGGTCCGCACGGAGGTGGTCCCCACCGCGGTTACCGGCCGCCCCTCTGTGTGCGCCCGTTCGATCTGCGCCGCAGTTTGCGGGCTGATGTGAAATCTCTCGGTGTGCATTTTGTGGCCGGCGATCTCATCCGACCGGACCGGCAGGAAGGTCCCCAGCCCCACGTGCAGCGTAACAAAACAGGATTGGAATCCGGACGTTTCCAGCGCCGAAAGCAGCTCCGGCGTGAAATGCAGCCCCGCCGTTGGAGCTGCGGCGGAGCCTGTTTCGCGGGCATAGACGGTCTGGTACCTGTCGACATCGTCGGCTTCATCCTGTCGCCGGATGTAGGGCGGAAGCGGCACGTGACCGTAGGTATCGAGATACCGGTCGTCCACGGCAGGATGGAAATCGACGATTCGGAACTGCCCCTCGACGCCGGAGATCTCGCCCTCTGCCCCTCCGGGGAAGCGATAGCGGCGTCCGTGACGCTGACGCCTGCTCCTGCTCACCATGCAGCGCCAGCGGGAGGTTCCTGTGTCCTGCTCGAGCGGATCGAGAAGCAGAAACTCCACCTCCGTCTGGGCTTCCCCTGCCGAACTCTCCGGAACGCCGTAGATCCGCGCCCGGCGCACCTTCGTGTCGTTAAACACGAGCAGACTGCCCGGTGCGAGTAGCTGCGGAAGGTCGCCCATCGCGTGGTGAGACACCTCGCCGCTCGAGCGGCCGAGAAGCATCAGACGTGACTGACCCCGTTTCTCCGGCGGATGCTGCGCTATCAGCTCCTCGGGCAGATCAAAGGAGAATTCCCTGGTCTTCATCGGTCCTTCGGTCGATATGCAGATGTTCGTAGGCGAGCGGGGTTACCACGCGGCCGCGCGGAGTCCGTTTGAGGAAGCCCTGCTGGATGAGATAGGGCTCATAGAAATCTTCGAGGGTATCGATGCTCTCGCCAATGGATATCGCGAGCGTCTCCGCGCCGACCGGCCCGCCCGCATATTTTCGGATGATGGTCCGCAGGATCTCCCTGTCGTGGCTTTCCAGGCCCCGCTCGTCGATCTCGAGCCGTCGGATGCTTTCGGTTACGATGGTCTTCCGGACAATTCCGTCGCCGAGCACCTGCGCAAAGTCGCGCACCCTGCGCAGCAGCCGGTTCGCCACTCTGGGCGTGCCGCGGGAACAGCGGGCGAGGAGCTCGACAGCATCGTCGTCGACCTCGATTCCCATGATGCCGGCAGAGCGTCTGAGAATCATTGCGATCTCGTCGAGCGAGTAGAAGTCGAGCCGGACGGTGATGCCGAACCTGCTGTAGAGCGGCCCTGAGACCAGCCCGGCTTTGGTGGTGGCGCCCACGAGGGTGAAGCTGGGGATGGGGATGCGGATCGTCCGGGCCGAAGGGCCCTGCCCTATCACCCAGTCGATCTCGAAGTCCTCCATCGCTATGTAGAGCATTTCCTCGAGCGCCGGCTTCAGCCGGTGAATTTCGTCAATGAAGAAGACACTGCCTGCGGCGATTGATGTCAGTATGCCGGCAAGATCCTTCGGTTTGTCCAGTGCCGGCGCGGAGGTGACTTTGAACTCCGCTCCCATCTCACGGGACATGATGCCCGCGAGGGTGGTCTTGCCGAGGCCGGGGGGGCCATTGAGGAAGACGTGGTCGAGACTTTCACGGCGCTGCCGTGCTGCCTCGATGAAAACCGACAGATTCTTCTTGAGCGCACTCTGTCCCTGAAAATCGGTGAGGCGTTCGGGCCGCAGCCGCGCCTCATCGCTGTCGTCCGTGTGAGATTCTCCCTGTAGGAAATGGTCCCGGTCGGCCACAATTTCTCCGCAGCTACAGCTCCAGCTTTCAGGAGAGCCGCACAATAGTCTCTCGCAGAGCCTCCCGCTCGAGATCCGCGCCCGAGTGGCCCGCGTCCCGCAGCTCCGCGATCACCTCTTTCACAACTTCGGCCGCCTTCCGCCGGTCGAACCCCATCTCGGCAAGTCCGTCGACGAGCTCCTGCGCATCGCTACCGGCTCCCCCCGCCCTGTCCGGCAAGCTGAGTTTGCCCTTGAGCGTGAGAATGATCTTTCCTGCCGTCTTTACGCCGACGCCGGGAACCGCGGCGAGCGACTCGGCATCCCCGGCGTCGATGCTCGCGATCAGCCGGTCGAGGTTGACCCGCGAAAGGATCTTCACCGCCTGACGCGGTCCGATTCCGGCCACCTTCAGGAGGTCGAGAAAGGCGCCCCGTTCCTCCTCGCTCGCAAAACCGAACAGCCGCATCTGATCCTCGCGGTGGTGGAGATAGACGAAGGCGCGGGTCTCCTGCCCCTGCTCGGGGAAGGAGGTGAGCGACGTCGCGCTCGTTTCGATCTCCCACTCGATTCCGCCGGTGAGAATGCGGACAATTCCAGGTCTTTTGTCGCTGACCGTGCCTCGGATTGTGTTGATCATCTGTCCGGGTCCTCGCTTCGCGCGTCTCCGGTCGGTCTTCGTCCGGCGCGCAGAGCGTCGGTCACCTGCAGGGTATTGGCGTGGCATATTGCGGCGGCGAGTGCGTCGGCAGCGTGATCCGGTCTCGGGATCTCGGGGAGGCCGAGAAGGACGCGCACCATGTCCTGGACCTGCTGCTTCTCGGCGCGGCCCGCGCCCACGATCGCCTGCTTTATTGCCTGCGGCGGGTACTCGGATGCCTGTATCTGTTTCTGGGCCAGCGCAAGGAGCACGATTCCTCGCGCCTGAGCGACGGGAATCGCGCTTGTGATGTTGCGTGCAAAGTAGAGACTTTCGATTCCCGCCTCTACGGGTTTGAACTTCGCTATGACAGCCACAAGGCTATCATAAATGAAAAGGAGTCGTTCGCCGACTCCCATGCTGCTCTTCGTCGAAATTACCCCGTGGTCCCGGTAGACATACCGGGTGCCGTCCGCATCGACGACACCCCACCCGGTATTTGCGAGCCCCGGATCAATTCCGATTATGCGTTTCATTCATCCGGCGACACCGTTATTCGGTGACGCCGTCATTCGGCGTCCGGGTCAAAGTCTTCCGGGATGTCCAGGTTGGTGTAGACCTCCTGAATATCGTCGTGCTCCTCGAGGTGTTCCACCAGCCGGAGGACCTTTCGTGTGCCCTCGTTGTCGAGAGTGATGTAGGTGTCGGGAATCATCGCGATTTCCGCGCTCTCGTGCTCGAGCTTCGCGGCTTCCAGCGCCGTCAGGACGGCGTCGAAGTCATCGGGCGCCGTGGTCACCTCGATGCTCTCTCCGCTGGTCACCACGTCTTCCGCGCCCGCCTCGAGCGCTTTCTCCAGTATCTGGTCCTCGGTGTATTTCTCCGCCTCGTAAACCACCAGACCCTTGCGCTGGAAGAGGTAGGCCACACTGCCCGACTCACCGAGGTTGCCGCCGCCCTTGGAAAGCATGCTCCGTACGTCGGCAGCCGTTCGATTCTTGTTGTCGGTGAGGCAGTTGATCAGAATGGCGACCCCGCCGGGAGCGTATCCCTCGTAGGTCATCTCGACGTAGTTCACACCCTCGAGCTCGCCGGTACCCTTCTTGATGGCCCGCTCGATGTTGTCCTTCGGCATGTTGGCCGAGCGCGCCTTCAGGACCGCCGTTCGAAGCCGCGGATTTGCCTCCACGTCGCCGCCACCCATGCGGGCCGCGATCGTCATCTCTTTGATTATCTTGGTAAACATCTGGCCGCGCTTGGCATCCGCGGCGCCTTTCTTGTGCTTTATAGTCGCCCATTTACTGTGGCCGGACATTCTTGCTCCTTCGTACTGTTGCTGCTTTTATTCGTGTTTTTGCCAGGTTGTACCGGGACGCATACAGTGCGCATAGTACGATAAAACGTTACCACGGCGGGAAACACCGTGTCAAGATTCCACAGAATGGGGGCCGGACGCGCGGCAGTTGCCTATTTCAACAGACCAAACCGTTTGAAGGGAAAGTAGCGAAGCAGGACCTTCTCTCTGATGGATGCTCTGCCGACCGTTCCGAAGTAGCGGGAGTCGGTAGCCCCTAGCCGGTCGTCGCCAGCAACGAAGTAGCGGCCGTTTCCCAGCGTTATTTCGGGCAGGCTCCCCGAGAAGGGAAGATCGTCTTTCCAGCCGGCCGGAAGCCCGTTGCGGTCGATACGGTAGATTCCGTTTGCGAACTGAAACTCCGGGACGAAGGAGGTCTCACCCCGGGGCCTGACGAGAAAGGTGAAATCCTTCATTCGGATGGTATCGCCCGGAATTCCGATTATCCGGCGAATCATCAAAGGATGGTCCCACGACGCATCGTTGTGCAGAAGCGACACCTTCTGCAGCGTGAAAAAGCGTACAACCGGGTCGGCAAACTGCAGAAAGACCGACGGTCGCCTGTGGTAGGGCGGCGTGAGCAGCACGAGGTCGCCGCGCGCGGGAGCCGCGAGCCCCGGGAGATGATTGTCCGAAAAAGGGATTGTCGGACCATAGGTGAGGGGCGTCGTCACAATACGGTCTCCCGGCTGCAGGGTCGGAGACATGGAAACGGTGTCTACCGTCCGCGCGGTGACGAAGAAATGGGTCACCAGCAGGTAGAAGACCAGCAGGAGCAGGATAAACCTGATCAACCGCCAGACCGACGACCGGAAGGTGTTCCTCTCGCGGTAGGAAAGATACTCGCGTGCTCTCGGATTGAACACGGGCCGCTCCTACCGGATTACTCCGATCCGTGACGGTGGCCAGTAACGGAACATCGCCTTTCCAAGCACATGGTCGAGGCCCACCGGACCGAAATAGCGGGCGTCGCGGGAATTGTCGCGGTTGTCGCCCATCGGAAAGATTCGTTTCGGCGGAACCCACCATCCCATCACGTAGAACTCATATCGGGCCGCAAACCGCCGATCCTGCGGACTGATGGCGAGAAGCGTCTTGAGCCGGTCCTTATCCAGCTGGAGGCTGTCCGCGTAGGGAATCGAGGAGAGCTGCGTCAGCGAGTTCTGCTCCGCGGAGGTCAGGGCGAGGCCGGCCTCCTGGATGCCCTCCGCCGCGCCGGCTGCGTGAATCACCTGATAGTCGGCCGGAGAGAGGATTCTGCGGGTGGTATAGGTCAGCCCGGCGAGCTTCTTGAAATCTGCCTCGCTCATCCACTTTGCCTCGCCCTCGGGCTTGAAGGACATGGTGCCGTCCTCCACTCTCAGCCGGTCTCCGGCAACCCCTACCGCCCTCTTGATGAGAAAATGGGCGCGGGGTTCCCCCTGCGCATTGCGGTCGATGTCGACAAGCGAGAGGGTGAGCATGTAGAGCACCCGCTGGACGATGTCGAAGACGGGGCCTCGGCTGATATAAGAAGGATTCTCGAAGATTATCACCTGAGCGCGCTTTGGCGTGGTCAGCCCGGGCAGCTTCATCTGTCCCGGGATCAGCTCCGGCCCGAAGATCAGCTTGTTGACGAAGATGCGGTCGTGTGGAAGAAGTGTTGTTTCCATCGACTCGGAGGGGATCTGATAGGCCTGAAGAAGGTACTGGTTGATGATCAGGACCACCAGCGCCGCCCAGAGGAAGGCCTCGACCCAGTCGAGCACGGGGTTTTTCTTTTTTTGCTTCTCTTTGTGGATAGTTTTGCGTCGTTTTCGCCAGGTGAGGAACGATTCGGTGAACTCCTGCACCGCGTCCAGGCGCTTCTCGAGCCGGGATACGCTTTTTGCGCTCATGAGATAGGACGCTAACAGAAAAAATGAGCAGTGGCAAGGTTGGCCGGTAGCCGGGCCCGCTCGTTGACACGTGGCAGTGGAGATTTTATTATTTCCACAATATGAAAAAGAAGGCAAAGTCGAAGCCCTCTGCGGGAAACGGCGCCCGTGGCGGTGAAAACATGCAATCTTCGAGCGCCGCTTCCGAGGACCGCGTCGTCCTGAAACCGTTTCTCGGCATGAAGCCCGGCGTCTACCTCACTGCGCTGTACGGCACCCTGCTCGCCCTGATCCTGTTTTTCGTGCTGTTTTTTCCGGGAATCAGGGCCTACGGTTCACAGGTCCGATTTCAGTCGGATCCTTCAGGAGCGTCGGTGCTGGTGGATGGGGTCAGGGTTGGCGCTACGCCTGTAGCGGTTTTTGTGAAGGCCGGTTCGCATGACGTTACCATCCGGAAGGCGGAATTCGCCGATTACACCGCCAAAGTGTCCATATCCGGACGCCTCGTCGGATCGCTCTTCTTACCCGCGCGCAAGACCGTCGATGCCAGTCTTTCACTGACCAACGCTACCGCCCTCGAACGGGACGCCGCCTCCCGGTTTGCCTCATGGTCGCTCATCGGGGAAGCTCACGGTCAGTACCAGTTTCCGCCGGTGCTTACAAATGCAGTCCGGGATCTCTACGGCGGCAGCGCGAGCGGCGACGCCCGCACACCGGGGAAGGCTGGCGCGCTTCTCACCGCATCGCTCCTGCAGGTGCAGAGCCCATCTCTTCTTCGCGACTATCTGAACGCCGAAGCCATGGATCTGTCGGCCGGCGGAGCGGCCGGACCCTTGCAGCTGGCCCGGTTGTTTCAGAAAATCATACAACTTAAGAAGAATACTCAGGCCTTCCCGCTCTGGCTTTCGGTTGTCCTTCCGTCGGATCTGGCGTCGCAGTATACACACTCCGACTGGTACAAGAGCTTCATGTCCGGCTACACCGCAAAGCTCAGGCTTCCGCCCGGCGCTTCCGGTACTCACGCGCTTCCAGGACCAGGGGAAGTGACGCTCGACGGCATCTCCTTTGTGGGCATCCGGGGAGGCGATTTCATCATGGGCAACGAGGAGACCGGACAGACGAGCACCGACCCCCTCCTGGTGCCTGCAAGGGTTTCGCTCAAGAGCTTCTACATCATGCCGACGGAGGCCAGCCGTGCAATGTTCGCACGTTTCCTGGCCGGTAATCCCTCGTGGAGGCCCGCGGCGCGGTCGACGCTTGCGTCGCAGGGACTGGTAACCGGCAGCTATCTTGCCGGCTGGAGCGCCGGCGGCACAGAGCCCGCCGGAACGGGGGATCTGCCGGTCACCGACGTCTCCTACGCGGCGGCGGAAGCATTTGCGAAGTGGCTGACGGCACGTCTTCCCGGCTACCTGTCCGGCTACGAGGTGCGGCTGCCAACGGAGGCTGAGTGGGAATATGCCGCCCGTCTCAACGACACCACCTCCCAGGAGGGGGTTTTTCAGGACACATACCCCGCTGCCGGCAGATCGGCCCAGCCGGTCGGCACCGGCGCGGCGGGACGTCTGGGCCTGCGGGATCTGATGGGCAACGTGTGGGAGTGGACAAACGACTGGTACCGGCCCGCCGAACCCACGCTCTCACTTGTCTCGGCGCAGGGCGACGCCACCGCGGGAACGGCGCTGGCGTCTGCGGATGCCGCGCAGATGCCGGCAGCCCACAGAACGGTTAAGGGCGGCAGCTTTGCCAACCGGTCCGATATGCTCAGTCCGGCCACGCGCGGCTCACTCCCGCCCGACTGGTGTACGCCCTATCTCGGATTCCGGCTCGTGATCGCTCCGAAGCGCTGAACGGCGAAGGAACTCTATGGTGGCTGAGGGAATAAAAGTTCTCGGGAACAACAAGAAAGCCTATTACGACTATCACGTCGACGACACGCTCGAGTGCGGGATATCTCTGCAGGGGACCGAGGTCAAGTCGATCAAGGATAATCGCTTCTCCTTTTCCGACTCCTACGCGCGCATAAGGGACGACGAGTTGTGGCTCATCGGCCTGCACATTTCCGTCTATCCGTTCGGCAACATCTTCAATCACGAGCCGGATCGTGATCGGAAGCTGCTCGTGCATCGTCAGGAGATAAAACGGCTGCGGAGGCGGGTGGACGAAAAAGGGTTTACGCTCATTCCGCTGAAGTTCTACCTCAAACGCGGGCTTGTGAAGCTCGAGCTCGGCATCTGCAAGGGAAAGAAGACCTACGACAAGCGCGAGGCAATCAAGGCCCGTGACCAGAAACGTGACGCGGAGCGCGAGTTCCGTGACCGTTTCTGATAAGGACAGGACCCGAATCGGTCAGGACGGATCGTCCGGACGGACGCCCCGCAAAGGACAAAACAGTGGCCAGTGAATCTCCGAAACCCGATGCAGCACAACTCAGCCGCTACCGGGACTTCGCGGCAGAGGTTGCCCGGGAGGCCGGACTGACGGCTCTCCGGTACTTCCGTTCCGGCGTCGAGGTCGAAACGAAGTCCGATGAGACCCCGGTAACGCGTGCCGACAGAGAGACCGAACGCTTCATCCGCGGGGCTCTGAGCGAGCGATATCCCGACCACCTCGTTATCGGAGAGGAGTTCGGCGCAAGCCGCGGCGGAAAGCCGGTGAGCGGTGAGGCGCAGGGCGAAGGTGCATTTCGCTGGGTGGTCGATCCGATAGACGGCACGAAAGCCTTCATCCACGGCGTTCCCCTCTTTACAACGCTCATTGCGCTGCTGCACGAAGGGCGGCCGGTGGTCGGAATCATCCACAACCCGGTTCTCGAAGAGACCTGCTCCGCCGCGGTCGGTTGCGGCTGCACGCTCAACGGCAGCGCATGCCGGGTCAGCACCGTCGACTCACTCGAGCGAGGGCGCCTGCACAGCACCGATTTTTCCGACCTCTACCGCGCTGCTCCGGCACTTGCCGCAAAGCTGCTCGGCAGGGCCGGCGCAGCTCGAACCTGGGCCGACGGATACGGCTATCTGATGGTCGCGACGGGCCGTGCCGAGGCCATGATCGATCCGGTGATGTCGCTCTGGGACATCGCCCCCCTCGGTCCGGTCATCACCGAGGCCGGCGGCAGGTTCACCGCAATCGACGGCACCGAAACCTGGACCGGAACTTCGGGGCTTGCGACTAACGGTCTTGTTCACGAACAGATACTCCGGCTTGCTTCAGCCGGGTCTCCTCAGTAGAGGAACGGTACGATTTTTCGCGTTCGAGCGGCGTAGCTTCTGAACTCTTCGCCGTATTTTTCGGCAAGATGCTTGTCGAGCATAGGCGCGTTGTAAAACGCAAAGAAACCGAAGAGCGCGACGGGAATGATAAGCGCCCATGGGTTCGAAGTAATGAGGGCGAGCCCGAGCACCCATAGAAGATCACCGAAGTAGTTCACGTGCATGGAATAGCGGAAAAGCCCGCCGGTGTAGAGCCGGCCCTTGTTTGCCGGGTCTTTTTTCCAGCGGTTTCGCAGTACCTCCGAAAAGGTGTTGACGGCGGATCCGGCCAGGAAAAGCAGCGCGCCCGCGATTTCGAGTGCCGGAACGGCTGCGTGGTGTCCCCCTGCGAGGAGCGCGAACCCAATGTAGTAGGCCGCGAAGGCAAACGGGATCGACAGCGCCTCCTCCCACCCCATCGGGCGTTTCAGAAGAAAGAATATGGTGCCGGTGATCCGAATATAGACCACGCAGAAGGCGCCGATGAGCAGCCACATGCGAACCGGGTTGTTCCCTTCGCGAATCAGAAGGACGATGCTCAGCGCCAGAAGCGCGGTCTCGAGCACCTGGACCATTATTCTCTGGGGAAGCGAGCTTCCGGTGTTTCCGTAAATCATCTGTTTCCTCCATCTACCATTGATTCCAGTAATCTGCACAGACGCTCCGCGGCCTGGCCAGGATCGGTTCCACTCCCGCCGAAGAGCGCCGCGTGAAGAATGATCCCGTCGAGCATGCTCACCGCGGTTCGCGAAAGAAACCGGGCATCGGCGATGCCGCCCGCTTCCAGAACTTTCGCCCAGGCGTCCGCAAGGCCGTCAAACGCCGCTCCGACCCGTTTTGGGAGATTGCTTTCTTCCGAGACCAGGCGCTCGCTCAGCACGGCGAACAGGACCGGTACCAGGTCCAGCTGCTCTTCCGCCTCCGCCGCCAGGGTACGAATCTCCGAGGTTACCAGCCGGATGCACTCTCTGGAGTCCATCGCTTCGGGCATCCGGTCCGCCAGATGAGCAGCCTGAGCCCGGTAGCGCTCGATCGTCTGTTCGAAGGCCGCTTCCGCAACCTCGTCACGAGTCTTGAAGTAGAGATAGAAAGTCCCCTTGGCAATGCCTGCCGCGCGGCAGATGTCCTCGACCCGGCTGGCCGAGTAGCCCTTCTGCCGAAACACGGACAGCGCGGCGATCACGATCTGTGTGCGCCTGTCCATCGGGGGGACGCCACCGCCTCGATTCACGAAGGAAACATACCACTGACTGACCAGTCAGTCAATCGGTTTCGCAAAAAAGACGAGAAAGCCGGTTGGTTCCTCGACGTGAGAAGTATCAAGAACCCTGTGGATAAAATCAGGGGAGT
>CAZNYW010000023.1:0-60911 GCA_964577375.1 uncultured Spirochaetales bacterium
TGGATGGCGGTCTCGGAAAAGGATGCCGCAGGGCGACTGTTCTCATTTTGGTGCGGCAACGTCGTCCGACAACAAACACACGCGCGCGATTCAATGTCGATAGACGTTGTCGCACCAAAATGAGAACCACCGGCTGCCGGGCGCTTTCGTTGACGCCGTGTCGCAAAGGCCGTACACTTTTTTCATGGCCATCTACGCTATGACCAATCGCGTTCAAAATTACGAATGGGGCTCTCCGACGGCAATTCCCTACCTCCTCGGGGAGGAGACGGAAGATGATGCGCCGGGCGGCGCCACGCCGGTCGCGGAGCTGTGGATGGGCGCCCACCCGAAGTCCCCTTCGCTCGTCCAGGCAGGGGGCGGTGAGGTCTCGCTTCTCGAGCTGATTCGCGCCGAGCCTGAGAGGGTTTTGGGCCGGCAGGTGCATGCCCGCTACGGGGCGGAGCTGCCGTTTCTCTTCAAGATTCTCGCTGCAGAACGGGCGCTGTCCATTCAGTCCCATCCATCGAAGGAGGAGGCGGAGGCGGGGTTCGCGCGGGAGAACGCTGCGGGCATTCCGCTCGACGCGCACGAGCGGAACTATCGCGACGCGAATCACAAGCCGGAGCTCATCTGCGCGGTCACCGAGTTCTGGGGAATGCGCGGCTTCAGGCCGGTGGAAGAGATAGCGGCGGACCTGCTCGCGGTAGACAGCGCGACCTCACGATCTCTCGCCGCACTGCTCGACGCCGGTTCAGAGGCATCTTCGCTGCGGAACCTGGTATCGACCCTTCTTGCGCTCTCGGCAGCCGAGCGGAGGGAGCTTGTGAACGATGCGATGCGGTACGCCGAGCGTGAATGGGCGAGGCGCCGGGCCGAAGGATATCCCGAACCTGCGGTTGCGGCAGCGGCGCTGCCGGAGGTACCGGTAGGAGAGCCGGGAGCTCCGCATGAGCTCGTTTCGGATCCTGCACGGGCCCCGGAACGCTACTTCTGGCTTCTTGAGATCGCGCGTGACTATCCGGAGGACATCGGAGTGCTCGGCCCACTCTATCTGAACACCGTCCGTCTCAGGCCGGAAGAAGCAATGTACCTGCCTGCCGGCGTTCTTCACGCCTACCTCCGGGGCACGGGAATCGAGCTCATGGCCAACTCCGACAACGTTCTGCGCGGCGGCTGCACATCGAAGCATATCGACGTTGCGGAGCTTCTGAAGACCACTAACTTTCTGCATGAGCAGCCGGAGATCCTGAAGGCGGAGGGGAATCCGCCGCGCTGGTACCATTCAGGGGCCAGGGAGTTCAGGCTGTCGGTGTGCGATCTCGACGCCGATCGCGTAGACACGCGGGCGCCGCTCGAAATCGAAAGCGCAGGCCCCCTGATTCTGCTTCAGCTTTCCGGCGAGTCGACGATCGAGGAATCGGCCGGTCGCACCCCTGCCGGTTCCCCGTTCAGGCTCGCGCGTGGCCGGTCTGCGTTTGTGACAGGCGATGCGGGCCCGCTTCGCCTGTCCGGGACGGGGCGCATCTACATCGCGGGTGTAATGGAGGCCGGTGCGTGAGCTCAGCGAGCGGGAATGAACCCTCGTTTCACATCTGGGTCGACGCAGATTCCTGTCCCGTTCGCGTGCGTGAGGTTATCTGCCGCGCCGCCGACCGCACCGGAACCGGCGCAACCTTTGTGGCAAACCGAAAGATCCCTCTTCCCAGGAGCCCGCGCATCGAAATGGTCGTGGTCGGATCGGAGGAGGGGAGCGCAGACCGGTACATCGCCGGGCACGCGCAGAACGGCGACATGGCAATCACGCGCGACATTCCCCATGCGGCGGATCTCGTAGAGCGGGGAGTGGTGGTCCTGAACGACAGGGGTACGGTTTACAGCAGCGAGAACGTACGGGAGCGGCTTTCGGTCAGAGACTTCATGTATGATCTCCGCACCCAGGGAATCGACGTTCCCGAAGGCGGACCGCTCGGAAAGCGCGACATCGCCCAGTTCGCGCAGGCGTTCGACCGGGAGCTGACCCGCAGGATGCGAGAGAACGGACCCGGATGATCTCATTTGTTAGCGTTATGATTATCATATTATATAGTATTCGATCATTTCCCGCCGAATAGCCTCAATTTGCTTGACACATTCTCTCGTATCGCGATAGAATCGTTTCATACGTTCGTACTTGGTATTGATATCAACCGAGAGGTTTCAAAATGGCTCAAAGGTCCATCGGGGTCGCCGTGATCGGCGCCGGACGCGCAGGTCTGATTCATGCGCGAAACTTTTCGAGGAAGTTTGCAGATGCGCATCTCGTCTGCGTTGTCGACCCGGTGGAAGAGGCGTGCCGCTCGGCAGTGGAAGAGCTTGGCATCAAGGATTACTACCTCGACTACCGGAAGGCCCTCGAGGATGAGCGGATAGAAGCGGTGGTGGTGGTCACGCCCACGGTGCTCCACAGGGACATCGTCGTCCGCGCCGCCGCGGCAGGCAAACATGTCCTGTGCGAGAAGCCGATGGCCATGAACGTTGCCGAGTGCAGGGAAATGATCGATGCCTCCGACGCCGCCGGGGTCAAACTGCAGGTGGGCTTCATGCGACGTTTCGACCGCAGCTTTGTAGCGGCACGGGAGGCGGTGGACTCCGGCGCGATCGGCGAGGTGGTGCTCGTGAAGTCGCTCACGCACGGGCCGAGTATTCCGCAGCCCTGGATGTACGATATCCGAAAGAGCAACGGTCCTCTCGCCGAGGTCAGCAGCCACGACATCGACACGCTGCGCTGGTTCAGCGGAAGCGAGTTCAGTGAGGTGTACGCAATCGCCGGCAACTATCGCTGTCCGCAGGCGCGCGATGAGTTTCCCGATTTCTACGACAACGTCGTGATGAATGCGCGGTTCGAAAACGGTATGCAGGGCGTTGTCGAGGGCGCCGTGTCGGTCTCCTACGGCTACGACGCCCGTCTCGAGGTGCTCGGAACAACCGGCGTTCTCTTCGTCGGGACGGTGCGCGAGGATACCGTGACCGTGGTAAGCAAAGGGCAGGGAGTGACGGGGACGGCGGTCAGAAGCTGGCGTAACCTCTTCATCGACGCCTACGAAGCCGAGGACCATGCGTTTGTCCGTGCCATTATAGAGGACTCGATTCCGCGGGTTACCGGTCACGACGGTATGATGGCGGTCGCGGTCGTCAACGCGGGAAATCAATCCATCATTGAGAAGCGGCCCGTGAGGAGCATTGGATGAAGGCGGTGAAGCTGTACGGAAAAGAGGACCTGCGCATAGTCGAACTCCCGGTTCCGGAGCCGGCGGAGGGAGAGATAGTGGTCAGGAGCGGTGCCGCGCTGATCTGCGGTACCGACGTACGAATGTACAGGAACGGCGCATCCGCGCTTCCCGTAACGCTCGGACACGAGATTGCCGGCACCATTGCAGCCGTCGGGAAGAACGTCCTCCACTACCGGGAAGGCATGCGGGTTGCAGTTGCGCCCAACATGGGCTGCGGAGTGTGTGACCAGTGCGTTTCCGGTCACACCGAGCTCTGCCCGGAGCTCCGTGCTCTCGGGATCAACCTTGACGGAGGATTCGCAGAATACCTTGTCGTACCAGCGGCTGCTGTATTACAGGGCAATGTCGTTGCGATCGGCTCCAGGGTATCCTTTGAGGAGGCGGCAATTGCCGAGCCGCTCTCCTGTGTCTATAACTCCTTCGAACGGTGCCGCACGCAGCCCGGCGATTCGGTGCTGGTCATAGGCGCGGGACCGATCGGCCTGATGCACGCCAAGCTGCACAAGCTCGCCGGCGCCGGCCTTGTCATGATTCATGACATAAACGAATCGCGGCTCGATATCTGCAAGGCGGAGGACGAATCCTTCATCACCGTCGGCCCCGATCGAGCGAAGGAGCGGATCTACGAGCTGACCGGCGGAAGGGGCGCCGACATTGCGATAACTGCCGCTTCGGCAGCCGCGACGCAGCAGTTTGCCTTCCAGGTCGCGGCTCTCAACGGGCGGGTCATCTTTTTCGGCGGACTGCCGAAGGGGCAGGAGCAGGTGAGCCTGGATACCAATGTCATCCATTACAAAATGATCACCGTGACCGGGACGAGCCGCCAGAGCCTGCGGCAGTACCGGCAGTGCCTCAAGCTGATCGACCAGGGGGTGCTCGATGTGAGCCGTGTCATCACCAGGACACTTCCTCTGGAGAAAGCGCAGGAGGCGATGGACACCGTCATTCGCGGTGATGGGCTGAAGACCGGTTTCGTAATGGCCTGAACGGGGAGCGCGTATGGCGGAACGCTATCTTGTAGGAGTCGATATCGGCACCGGAGGCACCAAGGCGGGGCTCTTCGACGAGTCAGGGACCTGCCTCGCCGAGGCGTTCGAAGCGTCCGAGCTCGACCGGCCTGCAGCGGGAACGGTGACGGAGGATCCGGAGCGGCAGACCGCCTCGGTCGCGCGAACCATAGGCGAATGCGTCAGGAAGGCGGGCGTGAAGCCGGCGTCGGTCTGCGCTATCGCGATCGATGGTCAGATGGCGGGAGTTCTCGGCATCGGTGTCGACGGAAGGAACGTCACGCCCTATGATTCGTGGCTCGACACGCGGTGCGCACCCTATATCGAGCGCATGACCGCCGCTGCCGGCGACGCCGTCCTCGAAAGCACCGGAAACACGCCGAGCTTCAATCACGGTCCGAAGATTCTCTTCTGGAAGCACGAATATCCGGAGATCTACGAGCGTATCCGTGCGTTCGTGCAACCGGGCGGTTACGCCGCGATGCGGTTGTGCAATCTCGGCGCCGCCGACGCCTTCATCGATACCACCTACCTGCACTTTTCCAGCTTCGCCGATGCGGCACGCGCCGAATGGAACCGCGATCTCATCGCCACATTCGAAATCGATGCTGACAAGCTGCCGAGGATTCGAAACCCGCACGAGGCGGTGGGAGCGCTCTCCTCGGAGTTCGCACTGCAGTGCGGACTGCTCGAAGGCACTCCGGTGGCGGCCGGGTGCGGAGATACCGCAGCCTCCTTTCTTTCCTGCGGCGCTGTGGAGGAGGGCATCTGCGTCGATGTGGCAGGCACGGCTTCGGTCTTTGCGGCGACAGTGAGCAGATTTCGGGTGGACAAGGTCGACAGAATCATGGGAATCGGACGGTCGATCGTCCCCGGCCTCTGGCATCCCTACGCCTACATAAACGGCGGCGGGCTCAATCTGAGCTGGTTCCGGGACAGAGTCGTTCACGAGGCAATCGGACTGTCGGGAGCGGAAGCTGAGGTCGACCTGGATCAGCTGAGCGAGATGGCCGCACGGGCTACGCTCGACGCTGCCTCGCCGCTTTTCGTGCCGCACCTTTCCGGGCGCGTGATGCCGGCGGTTCCCGCTCTGCGGGGCGCCTGGGTGGGGCTCGACTGGAGCCACGGACTTGGCGAGCTCTACCGCGCCCTCCTCGAAGGAGTCGCCCTCGAGTACGGTGTCTACCTCAAAACGATCCGGCGTATATTTCCGAGCATGCGGCTGCAGGAGGTACGGGTGACCGGCGGCGGCGAAAAAAGCGGGCTCTGGAACCGGATCAAGTCCGATATAGCCGGTCTTCCGCTCGTGTCGATCATCGGCTCCCACGGGGCGCCGATGGGGTCCGCGCTCCTTGCAGGCTTTGCCTGCGGCCTCTTCCCGGACGTCGCGGATGCTGCCCGCAGATGGGTCCGGACCGGCAAACGGACGGAGCCCGACTCGACCACAACCGCGGTCTATGCATCGCGCCTCGAGCGATACGAGCGACTTCTCGATGCTCTCGAAGATTATTGCAGCACGAACTGAATAAAGGAGCGCAACCGTGACTATACCAGCTCTGGAACCTGCCGGCGTCAGAACCTTCTATTTCATTGGCATGACCACCGCGAAATCCTCCATCATGAAGGTGTTTCCAAAGTGGGCGGAACATCTGGGGTTCGGCGAGGTGCCGATCAAGGGAATCGACTGTAAATGGCACGATGACCCGGAAGTCTACCGGACTGTTGTGCGGTTCATCAAAGAGGACCCCAATTCGCTCGGTGGACTGGTTACCACGCACAAGATCGACCTGCTCTCTGCGAGCCGGAACTTTTTCGACTATCTCGATCCCTACGCGGAGCTTCTCGGCGAGATTTCAAGCATCTCCAAAAGCGACGGCCGGCTGCGCGGACACGCCAAGGATCCCATCACGAGCGGCCTGTCGATGGAGGCGTTCGTGCCGGCGGACCACTGGAGGCGGACCGGTGGAGAGCTTTGCCTGCTCGGTGCAGGGGGGAGCTCTCTTGCGCTCACGACCTATATCATGAAGCAGAAGCCGCAGGATCAGTGGCCCTCCCGCATCATCGTGACCAACCGGAGCGAGCCCCGCCTTGCCGAGATGAAGAGGATCCACTCCTCCATCAATCCCGGGATACCGGTCGACTATGTTCACGCGCCCGAACCCGGGGAGAACGACCGCATCGTAGACGGGCTCAAGCCGGGTTCGCTCGTCGCAAATGCGACCGGCCTGGGAAAGGACGCCCCGGGATCGCCACTTACAGACGCCGCGCGGTTTCCGGAGAACGGGCTTGTGTGGGAGTTCAACTATCGAGGGGAGCTCGTGTTCCTCGAACAGGCGCGCGCGCAGGAGAGGTCACGCGGTCTTCGCATCGAGGACGGATGGATCTACTTCATCCACGGCTGGACGCGGGTTATTGCGGAAGTGATGCACATCGAAATTCCCACAAGCGGTCCCGGATTCGATGCGCTTTCCGCGATCGCGGCGGCGGCAAGATGATGGAACGGGGAACGGTGATCGTAACTCCCCGCTCTCTCTCGACCGGGGATAGCCCGCTTCTCGACCCCATCCGTGACGCCGGATTCCGCATCGCATTTCCCAGCCCCGGAAAACAGCCGACAGAAGAACAGCTTCTCGATGCCATAGGTGAGGCGGAGGGATTTCTGGCCGGCGTTGAGCCCATCGGGGCTGCCGTGCTTGCGAGGGCGCAGCATCTCAGGGTGATCTCCCGGAACGGCACCGGAGTCGACAACATCGATCTCGAGGCCGCAGAGAGGGCCGGCATCGTCATCCGCCGCGCCGAGGGCGCGAACGCCCGTGGGGTCGCCGAGCTCACCCTCGCGCACCTCCTGTCTGCAGTTCGCCATGTCCCCGAAAGTGCCGCAGCGCTCAAGCAGGAGCGCTGGACGCGGGAAAAGGGAATCGAGCTCGAGGGCCGCACACTCGGCCTTGTCGGTTGCGGAAAGGTGGCACAGATCGTCGCGCGTTTCGCGCTCGCGCTGGACATGAAGGTGCTTGCCTTCGATCCCTTCCGCGATGCCGGCTTCGATCCGGGCACCGGCTTCGCCTGGTCGGAACTGGAACCGATGATCGCGGCTTCGGATTTCATAAGCCTTCACTGCCCGCCGCCGCGGGACGGCAGACCGCTTGTCGACAGGGCGCTCATTTCCCGCATGAAGGCGGGTGCAGTAATCATCAACACCGCGCGTGCAAGTCTGCTCGACGAGGCGGCGGTAATCGCCGCCCTCGATGAGGGGAAGTTGAGAGCTGTGACCGTAGATGCATTTTCCGAAGAGCCGCCCTCCGACTGGACTCTGGTGAAACATCCGAGAGTCATTGCGACGCCGCACATCGGCGGGTTTACCGAGGAGAGCGTCGAGCGGGCGGCAGCGATCGCCGTCTCCAACCTGCTCGAGGAGCTCGCGCGTTAGGATCAGGTTGCGATGCGCAGCTCGATGTCGTGCTCTTCTATCGCGCGGCGCAACTGGTCGTCAATGCGGTCGGTGACTATCACATCGATCTCTTCGGGTGCCGCGAAGGTGGCGAAAGAGCGGCGCCCGAGCTTCTCGCTGCCGCATAGCAACACGACGCGCGTGGCGATGCCGATCATCGCGCGCTTGGTCTCGGCGGTATGGAGGTCCGGGGTGGACGCGCCGTCGTCGATGGAGAAGCTGTTGGCCCCCATGAAGGCCTTGTCCACGCGCAGGCTCGAAATCATTTCCCGTCCGGCATCGCCGACGGTGCAGTGAAAGTGGCGGCGAAGGGTTCCTCCCATCACCACCACGGTTATGCCTTCGCATTCCTCGAGCGTCAGCGCGATTTTCATGTCGTTGGTGACAACGGTAAGGGCCTTGCGGCCGCAGAGTGCCCGCGCGAGCTCGAGAGTAGTGGAGCCGGTATCGAGGGCGATGGTGTCTCCGTCGTCGATGAGCGAGAGCGCAGCAAGGGCGATCCGTTTCTTCTCCGGCACGTGCTCGAACTCCCGGGCCGCCATGTCCGGCTCGAAGCCCGCCTGTTCCCGCATCATCGCGCCGCCGTGCGTCCGCGTGATCTTGCCGCGCAGGTCTAGGTCCCGCAGGTCGTTCCGGATGGTTGCGCTCGATACGTTGAAGTGATCACAGAGCTGCTGAACGGTTGCCTTTCGGTGGAGCGTGAGGTAGTCGACGATCTGGAGCTTCCGCTCCTTTGCAAACAATGCGGTGGAGTCCATCGGTTTCTCCTTCAGCCGGCAATGGTGTCATTCAGTTTAGCATATTACAGTAAATGTTAGCAATACTTGGTGTTTAGAGCCCGAATCGATGTCAAAACGTTGACAAAACCGATCGAACGCTCTTATGATGGGTACATTCTTACGGAGGTTGAGCATGGCCGATGGACCCCACACGGTATTCATTGAGGCGGGGAAGGTGCGTCCGGAACTTTTCGACGCTCATATCGAGCGCCGACTGTCGTCGATGAAGGGGCAGTATCTCGATCAGGAGGCGTACCGGCGCATGCTCGAGGAAGAGGACAGGCTGCTCTACGAGGTGTATGAGCTTCGCCGGCCGGAGAAGGAGGGCGAGCTCCTGAGCGGCATCTCCATCGTCCATCCGGGGAAGGTCGGTGAGGAATACTTCATGACGAAAGGGCACTTTCACGAAGTTCTCGACACCGCAGAGATCTACTGGTGCCTCTCGGGCCGGGGAGTCATGGTGATGGAGACTCCCGAAGGCGAATGGTCCGTGAAGGATCTCAGTCCGGGCACGGTCCTCTATGTTCCCCCGAGGTGGGCGCACCGGTCGGTAAACACCGGCAGCGGCGAGAATCTTGTGACCTTCTTCGTCTATCCTGCGCACGCAGGTCACGACTATGGCACCATCGAGTCGAAGGGATTCCGGAAACTGATGGTTGACCGGGGAGCGGGGGCGGAGGTAATCGATAATCCCCGTTGGCGCGGATGAAGGCGAAACTGATTCCCATCCACTTCGGTAAAGAGCCGGACAGCGACTTTCTGCGCGAGCTGCATGCACTGACGGAGCTTTTTGCGGATTATGCCGATTTTCTCGCACCGCAGCCCATCGGCGCATCGCCTGCCGCCACGGACCCGTCGGTCGCCGACGCCGTCGTGTTTCCCCAGATGCTCGGGGCCGCCTATCGCCACGTTTCCGACTTCAGGAAGATTCGCATCCCGATTCTCGTGATAACCTCAGGATTCGGGACGGTGTCGATGTGGGACTGGGAGATCAACAGCTATCTCCGGCGCGAAGGCGTCGATGTGATCGCGCCCTACAACATCAGGCAGGCGCGGATTCTCTGCCGGGCGCTCGCGGTCAGGTCCGAGCTCCGGCGATCCCGTTTCATAGTTTATCAGGACAATCCCGGCGAGGGATTCCAGGCGCCGATATTCAAGCGCTTCTACTGGTGGGAGCAGGAGTGCAGCTCCCGGATGTTCGATAAGTTCGGACTGAGGATCGAAAAGCGCAGCTTCAGGGAGTTGGGAGCGGCCGCGCAGGCAATAGGAGACGACGCAGCAGAGGCGGTGTGGGCCGAGTGGAAGGGTCGACTCAACATCGGCCCGATGCCGCACCGGAGCCTTCTTTCCGCCCTGAAAATCTATCTGAAGGTCCGCGAGGAGATCGACCAGGCGGAAGAGTCCGGGGGACCCATCCGCGGCGTCGGCATCAACTGTCTGAATGAGTCTCACTTCTCGGATACAACCCCCTGCCTTGCGTGGAACATGCTCTACGAGGAGCGGAAGCTCATCTGGGGCTGCGAGGCGGACACCGTCTCAATGCTCACCAAGCATCTGCTTCACGCCACGCTCGGGGTTCCGGTGATGATGACCAACCTCTATCCCTTCCTCATGGGCGATGCAGCGCTCAAGCACGAACGCATCCCCTACTTCCCGGAGGTGGAAAGCGAACCGGAAAACCACATCCTTGCCGCCCACTGCGGATTCCTCGGCGTCGTGCCGCAGTCCTTCTCGACCGAGTGGACGTTGCGGAAGAAGGTGCTGGCAATCGTCGACGACAACGCGACCGCGATCGACGCCCGCCTTCCGGAGGGAGCGATGACGCTGGCGAAGCTTGAGTCCGGGTTCGACCGCATTTCCGTAGTCGAGGGCGAGCTTGTAAGGTATGCTCAGTTCGTCGATTCCGATTGCCTGAACGGCGCCGTGCTGCGGGTGAAGGACGGCAGATCCCTGTTGAACAACCTCGCCTCGCACCACTACGTCCTCTCGACCGGCAGCAACGCGGAGGATATCTCGCTTGCGGCGGCCGTGTTCGGGCTCGCCGTCGACCGGCAATAACAGCACGAACAGGAAAACAAGGAGCGAAAGATGGCACGATTTCGTCGGCTCGAAGTACTGACCAGAATGGAAGCGGTGGGGCTGGTTCCGGTATTCTACAATCCTGATGTAGAAACCTCAAAGAAGATAGTCGCCGCCTGCGCCGAGGGGGGCGCTGAATGCATCGAGATGACCAATCGCGGTGACTCCGCGATCGATGTCTTTCGAGCGCTCGAGGCCTTCTGCATAAAGGAATATCCGCACGTTATCCTCGGTGCAGGGTCGGTGATAGACGGGTATACCGCAGCGCTCTACATCAATTACGGTGCGAGCTTCATAGTCGGTCCCGCGCTCGACGAAGAGGCAGCCTACGCCTGCAACGCGCGGAAGGTTGCCTACATGCCCGGCTGCGGAAGCGTCACCGAGATCCACCGCGCGGAACGGCTCGGCGTGGAAGTCTGCAAGGTGTTCCCCGGCAAAGAGGTGGGAGGCCCGAACTTCGTGAAATCCGTTCGCGGCCCCTGTCCCTGGACCTCCATCATGCCCACCGGCGGCGTAGACCCGACGCGCGAATCGCTCACCGAATGGTTCAAGGCCGGCATTGTGGCTGCCGGCATCGGTTCAAAGCTCGTGACTTCCGAGATCGTGAAGAGCGGTAACTACGCGCAGCTTACCCAGAAGGTGAAGGAAACCATCGCCATGATCAAAGAGATTCGTGGGAGCAGATCATGAAACAGGCGTTGATGACCAAACCTGCGGAAATCGTCATCCGCGATGTGGAACGTCCCGCACCGAAGGCGGGGGAGGTGCTGATCCGCGTCTCACGCATCGGCGTCTGCGGTTCCGATATCCACGTCTACCACGGCCTCCATCCGACTACGCCCTACCCGGTTGTGCAGGGGCACGAGGTGTCCGGAGTGGTGGCCGAGGTCGGCACCGGTGTGACCCGCTTCAAGGCGGGCGATCCGGTGACCTTCATGCCGCAGATTACCTGCGGGGAGTGCTATCCCTGCCGCCACGGGATGTACCACATCTGCGACAATCTGAAGGTGATGGGCTTCCAGGCTGGCGGTGCCGCGCAGGAGTTCTTCCCTGTCCCCGAGGAGATGGTAATTCCGCTGCCCGCAGGGCTGTCGCTCGAGGCGGGTGCGATGATCGAGCCGGTTTCAGTCGCCGTCCACGCTCTGGGACGGATCCCGTCGGTTGCCGGACAGAAGGTGCTCATCTTCGGCGCCGGGACGATCGGGAATCTTGTCGGCCAGACCGCCAAAGCCATGGGGGCCGCGGCGGTCATGATATGTGATCTCAGCGACTACCGGCTCTCGATGGCGGCAAAATGCGGTATCGACTTCACGGTCAATACCGGGACGCAGGATCTTGCCGCCGAGATCGCGGCCAACTTCGGTCCCGACAAGGCCGATGTAACCCTCGAGTGCGTAGGCGCCGAACCGACGATGACGGCCGCCGTTGCCAACGCGCGCAAGGGGAGCTCGATCGTGGTTGTGGGGGTGTTCGGCAAGAAACCGCCGGTCGACATGGGCGCGGTACAGGACCGCGAGCTCTCGCTCATCGGTACGCTGATGTATCAGCGGCGGGACTACGAGAATGCAATCGAGCTCGTCAACGCCGGCAGGATGAAGCTCGAGCAGCTGGTGACCAACAGGTTCCCGTTCGAGCGCTATCTCGATGCCTATCACTATATCGAAGAGGCGCGCGACAAGACGCTCAAAGTGATGATCGAGGTGAGCTGAAGGAGGCGGCGTGAGGCTGCGGCTGGAGACTTCCCCGTCGCCGGTGCCCGTAAGGCGACGCGCAACAGACGGTGAGACGCTAACGATCCACTGGCTCGGACAGGCAGGGTTTCTACTGGAAGCCGACGGACTGCGGGTCATGATCGATCCCTATCTCTCCGACTCGCTTGCCGGGAAATATCGCGGCAGCGAGCTGCCGCACCTGCGAATGGCGCCGCCGCCGGTAGCACCCGGGGAGCTCGAGGAGATCGATCTGCTTTTTTCCACCCACGGGCACACGGATCATCTCGATCCGGGGACGCTGCCTCTGGTACAGGCCGCGAATCCCGGATGCCGGTTCATCGTGCCCCGTGCGCTTCGCGCGCTGGCCATCGAGCGCGGACTTGCCGCCTCCCGGCTCATCGAGGTCAACGCGGGCGACAGGCTCGAGCCTGCCCCGGGGCTCAGCGTCACCGTCCTGCCCGCCGCCCACGAAACACTAACGCAGGACGGAAAGGGAGATCACCTCTTTCTCGGCTACTTTCTCGACTTCAATGACATCGCCGTCTATCACTCCGGCGACTGCGTTCCCTTCGATGGACTTGAGGAACTGCTGAACGGGCTTCACCCGGACATCATGCTGCTGCCGATCAACGGGCGCGACGAGTACCGGACCTCGCGCGGGATAATCGGCAACTTCACCCTCGATGAGGCGCTCGATCTGACGGATCAGGTCGGAGCTCAGTACCTGATCGGGCACCACTTCGGGCTCTTCGACTTCAATACTATCGACCCGGAGGAGGCGCGGCAACGGATGAGAGGGCGCGCGACCGTCGAGGGCGGCGTCCGGATCCCTGCCGAAAGCGGCGTGGAATACCGGTTCACCACTGCGCAATTTGCCAATTTCGATGGATGACCCTTGTGAATTGTCCGTTTAGTGCAGCGAATTGATAGGCACCGCCTGCATAAAGTTAGCGAATGGTTTCAAAAGGCGATATCTTCTTGACATTTCAGCAATGAAGTGATAACATCTGAGCGTAACCAACAATACGGAGGCGGCAGTATTTCCTTCCGTGTACAGGCACCTGCACCGGAAACGCGTCCCGGCTCGCGAGTTCGCTTTCGGCTGCGACGGGCTCAACTAGAAACGAATCTGTTCTCTGCAAGACACCCCGGGATATCCGGTGGGGTGTTTATTAAATAGTTTTAAAAACCACACCAATCTCTTGACACCGCGCGACACCTGCTGCAATATGGAGTATCTCTTTTCTGCGGGAGTGCTTTTCATGGGGCCTAGGGTGTCAGTCAAACAGGGAAATCAGAGAGAGGTGCTCAACTTCCTGCGAAACAGCGGGGAGGTGTCGGTTGCCGATATTGCCGCGCGCGTGCGTCTGAGCAAGCCGACGATCAAGAAGGTCATCGACATGTACCAGGCGCAGGGACTGGTTGTATTGACCGGCAAAGGGGAATCGACGGAGGATGGCGGGAAGCGACCATCGCTCTTCAGGTTCAATCGCAACTACGGCTGTATTCTCGCAGTGCATCTGGGTCCCGATTTCGTTTTCGCTGCGTTGACGGATCTCGCCGGCGAAATCCTGCACTCCTCCTACGTCAACCTGGCGTTTCGTGACAGGGACAGGGTCTTGACCCAGCTGTGCGCGACCATGCGAGAGTTGCATGCGCGAACCGTTGCGCAGGCGATGCGGCTGGTGGGGATTGGCGTCGCGCTGCCGGGCGTGGTTGATGTCGAAAAGGGAATGTGGGTCTTTTCCCCGCACTTTGTTGAATGGGGTACGATGCTTCCTTTCAAACAGATGATTCAGGACTGTCTGGCGCTGGATGTCCCGATCTATATGGACAACGTAAACCGGTTTCAGGCCTTTGCAGAGTACGCAATTGGGAAAGGAGCCGGAGTAAAGAGCCTGGTTATCGTAGATGCGATCCGCGAAGGGCTGGGAGCCGGAATTCTCATTAACGGTTTAATGCACGAGGGGGCGGAGTCTCTGTCCGGTGAAATCGGACACATGGTACTTCAGCCGGACGACGGCCCGGATTGCATCTGCGGCGGCAAGGGCTGTTTTGAAGCGCTTGTCTCTACAAGACGCATCATGAAGACCATAATTGAATCCCGCGAATCACGCTCCGATTCTCTTGTATATGCCGGAGGTTTTTCCGCGGACGTCGAGCTTCGCAGTCTCTTCTCCGCCTATCGTGAAGGTGACCCCTTTGCGGAGGAGATAATGGCAGACGTCGTCAAGTGGTTCGCAATAGGGCTCAACAACGTAATCATGGTCTATGATCCCGAGAAGATAGTCCTTCAGGGCATCTACGACGATGCGGGGCCGCGCTTCCTCGACGCTCTGCGCGAAAAGATCGACCAGATGTCACTTCCCTACCTGAACCGACGTGTGGAGATCGTCTTCTCAGACTTGGGACGTGAAAGAGGCGTTCTCGGCGCGGCTCTCTACCTCCTTTCGCAGTACTTTGAGTCCAGCCTTTTTCTGTAGATTTCCTGTAACTCACCGCTCAACATCGCGCTTGCGGGATCTTCCGGCGCGACGTTTACAAATCAGATAAAAAAACGATTGACATAACACGCATCCATGCTATTCTGAGCGTAGGAGGAATAGCCAATGAAACGACGCGCGTTATCATTCGGGGTCTTGTTGTCAGTGGGGCTGCTCTGCTCGCCTTTTCTCTTTGCTAATGGTGCTTCAGAGTCGGCAGCCGGTTCGACGCAGGGAAAAACGACCCTCGCAGTAGGATTGAGAAGCCTTTCGAATCCGTATCAAATCAAGTACAAGGTGGGAGCGGAGGCGCTTGGGGCAAAACTGGGTCTGCCGGTTGACATCCTTGTGAGCAACGGAGACAGCCAGAAGGAGCTGAGTGACATCAAGGCAGAGGTCGCGAAGACTGGTGGAAATGTCGTGTTCTACATCGACCCGAACCAGGAGACCGACGACGTCGCGATCGCCAGAATCCTTGAGGCCGCGAAGGTCTACTTTGTCACATGGTGGAACAAGCCTGCCGATGTGAAGGTTTGGGACTACAAGTACTGGGTCGCGCACATCTCCTTCGATGGTGTTGAGGCCGGTAAGTTCATGGCGACCGAGCTTTTCAAGACCTTTCCGACCCCAAATCAGGGAAAGATCATTGCGTTGCAGGGACTTCTCGCCAACACCCCTGCCCAGGAGCGCTTCCAGGGGCTTCAGGACTCCCTGAAGGCCAACCCGGGCGTGCAGCTGGTGCAGTGGGAAGCCGCCGACTGGGACCGGACCAAGGCGTATAACGACGTGAAAGCTATGCTCGTGGCTCACCCCGACGTCAATGGTGTTTGGTGTGCCAACGACGACATGGCGATGGGCGCCCTCCAGGCCCTGAAAGAGGCGGGCCTCGCAGGAAAGGTTAAAGTTGTCGGTTGTGACGGGATTCCGGAAATGTTCGATGCGATCAAGGCGGGTACAGCGGCGGCAACCGTCATGAACGACGGCAAATACCAGGCGGAGCTTGGCCTTGCGATGTCGCTGGCGGCGAAACAGGGGAAACTCGATGTTGCATCGCTTCCGCATAAGGACCGGCAGTTTGAAATCCCGGCAGTCAATGTCAACAGTGCAAACGTCGACAAGATCATCCACGACTACATCGACAATACGCCAAACTACGATCTTACCGACTTTTTTGCCAAATGGTCGAAGGCCATACCTTGAGGCGTCGGATTTCTTGACGGATAATACGGAGTAGTTGTTTCTTACGGCCGGGAGCTCGCAGTGCGGGCCTCCGGCCGATCGCGAACGGGCGCAGGCGCCGAAGCACATTGCTTACCACCTGCACGAAACGAACTTCAGGAACAGGGTTGGGCGAATGACGCAGAGTACGAAATCAGGAAGTTCCGTTGTCCTCGGCAGGCGCGGATTGCCGTCGATGGCCGGTATTGAGCGATGGACAAAGCGGAGCGGTGTGGTCCCGCAGCTTCTGACACTTCTTCTGCTTGTCGCCGTATTTGCCATCGGTACACACGGCACCTACGTGACGTGGAAAAACATACAGGTCATTCTGAGTATGACCGCAATACCGGCGCTCATCGCCGTCGGTCTGCATCAGACAGTTGTGCTCGGCGGAATCGACCTGTCGGTCGAGGGTGTCGTCGCGCTCTGCGTCATCTTCACCGGATTGCTCATGAAGAACGCGAAAAACGCAAGCGATGTGGGAATCTGGATTCTGCCCATCGTCGTGGGAGTAGGCGGTGTCGCCGGTTCGATCGGCGGCCTCCTCAACACCAAGTCGAGGATTCCCTCATTCATTGCTACTCTGGGAATGAGCTGGACCCTTTGGGGTCTCGCGGTCTTCATAAGCGGCGGCCAGACAACACCCATTCTCGATGAACGTTTCCGCATCCTGGTCAGTGGGAATTTTCTTGGCGTCCCGGTCCTCGCGATTGTTTCTGTGCTCCTCATTGCATTACTCCAGATCGTGCAGGACCGCACTCGTTTTGGTCGCTACCTCTATGCTATCGGCGGCGACGAGACCGTGGCACGCCAGGCGGGAGTAGGCGTCGACACGACCAAGATTATCGTCTTCGCGCTCGCCGGGATGTTCTACGGGCTTGCGGCGCTCCTTCTCGCCACGCGGCTCGGAAGCGCGCAGGCGATTACCGGGAATAACCTGCTCTTTCCGGCCGTAACGGCGGTTGCTGTCGGAGGGGTCGCCCTCACCGGGGGTATCGGAGGTGCGAAGAACGCGGCACTTGGCGCGTTAATCGTAAACGCGCTCAACGAAGGACTCATACTGCTCCACGTGAGCCCCTACATTCAACAGGCGGTGAATGGAGTCGTGCTGATCTCCGCAGTTGCACTGACGATCGACCGGCGAAAGCTGGGATTTATCAAATGAAAGAGCCTGGGGTGCCTATGGCGAACGATAGTGAAGCAGTGGCAGGCAGCGCCACGAGCGGTGTGGTGCTCAACATGGCGGGTATCACGAAGATCTATCCTGGCGTAACCGCGCTGAACAAAGTGAATTTCACCGTAAATGCGAATGAGATTCTGGGGCTGGTGGGAGAAAACGGAGCCGGAAAATCGACGCTCATGAAGATCCTCATTGGAATCGAGCAGCCCGATAGCGGCACCTACCAGCTTCGCGGTGAACCGGCTACGATCCGGGATCCCTCGACGGCCATCCGTTACGGCGTTGGCATGGTTTTCCAGGAGGGCAGTCTCCTCCCGAACCTGTCGGTAATGGAAAATCTCTTCCTTCGCCACGAGAAAGTCTTCGAGAAATACGGGTTTCTCTCGCGCCGTACCATGCGTAAGGCGGCTGCGGAAATCCTCGAGCGGGTGAAGGTAAAGACGGACGTGACCACACCCATATCGGAAGTATCTGTCGCGGTACGGCAGATGGTGGAAATCGCACGACTGCTTTGGCTGTCGAACCTCTACGGTAAGACGAATCCGATACTGATTCTCGATGAGCCAACGACGGTGCTGGAAGAGGCGGAACGCGAGATCCTCTTCTCGCTTATCCGGGAGATCCGGCGTGAGGCATCGATAATTCTGATCTCGCATAGACTGCAGGAGATCGTGGAGAATTGCGACCGGATTGTGATTCTCAAGGACGGGAAGAACGTCACCGAAATGGCTGGGCAGTCCGCGAAAATCGACCAGATTGAACAGCTCATGGTCGGCCACGGCTTCTCGGAGGCGAGATATCGCGAGGACGAGCAGAACACCGCGGGCCAGGATACGGTTCTCGCGGTAAACGGGCTGAAGAAGGTGAAGGCGTTCGAGCCGGTCTCCTTCGAAGTGAAGAGCGGAGAGATCGTCGGTCTGGTCGGGCTCGTCGGTTCCGGGAAGGAGGAGCTCTGTGCCTGCATCTGCGGGCTGGAGAAGCCGGACGAGGGTACAGTTTTGCTCGACGGCAAGAAGATCAGCCACAGAGCGCCGGAGAATGCGGTCAGCGCCGGGATAGGGCATATTCCTATCGACAGGAGAAGTGAGGGGCTGGCTCTGGGGATGACCGTCTCCGACAATGTCAACCTGCTCGTTCTCGATCGGCTGAAATCGCTGGGCCTTCTCAGCCCCTTTCGCGAAAAGAACAATGCGCTCAAGTGGGCGAAGGAATGCCAGATAAAAACACCCTCCGTCGCTTCAGCCTGTGCCACTTTGAGCGGTGGAAATCAGCAGAAAGTCGTCATCGCAAAATGGCTCAGCTCCGATGTACGCTTCCTCGTCCTCGATCACCCAACCCGCGGCGTTGATGTTGGGGCGAAGGATGAGATCTACGGACTGATTCGAAACCTCGCTCGGAGTGGGATCGGAATGCTCGTCATGTGTGACACTCTCGAGGAAGATATTGGCCTCAGCAATCGTATTCTGATAATGAAGGACGGTCGGCTCGTAAACGAGATCGACTGCCCTTCCGAGCGAAAGCCGTCCCCGGGCGAAATCATCGATTCCATTGTCTGAAACTCAGCAACAGAGGAGCGACGAGGTGACAGATTTGGATTTGAATACGGGTAGCAGTGAGCAGGAGAACGGGTCTCCCCGCCGGAAGAAACTGCAAATTCCACCGATCCTCTTCGCGGTTGGCTTGCTCGTCGCGATGCTGATCGTCTTTACGATCGGCAATCGCAATTTTCTTTCGGCCTACAATCTCGGGACGATTACGAACTACGCTTCCATCCTTATGGTGATCGCCCTCGGCCAGATGGCGACGATTCTCATAGGAGGTATAGATCTTTCGGTTGGGGGTACCGTTTCTTTCGTGTCCGTCGTGTTCGTCGTATCACTGAAAGTAGTCGGCTACTGGGCATTTCCGGAAGTGATCATTCTGGGAGCGCTCATCGGTTTCGCGAACGGGAATATCCTTACTCGAATCAAGATTCCTTCATTCATAGCGACTCTCGGCACCGGCGGAATCCTCTCGAGTCTGGCGCTTCTCGTGTCTCCGACACCGACGGACGTTCCCTCCCGGGCGTACTCGATCCTCGACATCGTCAACGGATCGACACTCGGCATCACCAACGTGCTGGTCATCGGCTTGATCGTCCTCGGTGTGGTATTCGTCATCCTTCGCTTCACCAGAATGGGCAGGAACATCTATTACGTCGGCAGCAACATAAGAATGTCGTGGATGTCCGGGATCGATATCGTGAAGACCCGGAATTTCGCATATATGGTATCAGGGGTGGGTGCGTCGATCACTGCAATCATGCTTTCCTGCGCTCAGTTCGGTGGTGATCCCACACTGGGCACAGTCTATGTGCTCAACTCGATTGCTGCGGTTCTCGTCGGCGGCACCGCACTTACCGGAGGTACGGGAGGACCGATCAACACCCTGTTTGGCGCACTCATGCTCAGCGTGCTGGAAAACGGAATGAATGTAGTCGGGGTCAATGTTTTCTTCCAGCAGAGCATCCTCGGCATCATGATAATCGCAAGCGTGGCGCTTACGTTCGATCGTTCCAAGAATGCGGTGATCAAATAGCCACGCTCGGGGTCGAAAGGCCCCTGGTAACCAATAAGCAGGAAAGGTGGTCAGAAGTGAAAGGGCAAATGGAGTATCGTGAGCTTGGAGATTCCGGAATAAAGGCTTCGGCAGTCGGACTTGGTACCTTTGCCATCGGTGGATGGTTCTGGGGCGGTACGAACGAGGCAGATTCCATGAAGGCCATACAGAAGAGCATCGACCTGGGTGTCAACCTGGTCGATACCGCGCCGATCTACGGCTTCGGTGTGGCGGAACGCATCGTCGGAAAGGCGATCAAGGGGCGGAGAGACCGGGTTGTGCTCGCCACCAAGGTGGGTCTGCGGTGGAACACCGACAAGGGGCAGTTTGACGGTTATGCCGATGAAAAATCGCCGCGAAGCGAGCCTTCGAAGTACGAGATCCGTCGGTACCTCGCGCCTGAGTCGATTGCCTATGAGGTTGAGGAAAGCCTGAAGCGGCTCGATACCGACTATATCGATCTCTACCAGACGCACTGGCAGGAATCGACCACCCCCATCGAGGACACCATGGCTGCGCTGGTGAAGCTGAAGGACCAGGGCAAGATACGAGCAATCGGTGTCTCCAACGTCTCGGTAGAGCAGATCCGACAATACGGTACAGTCGCCTCAGCGCAGGAGAAATTCAGCCTGATAGATCGCGGCGTTGCGGAGCGCGGACTTCTCGACCATTGCGTCAAGAACGGCATCGCGATACTCAGCTACTTCACGCTTGAGCAGGGACTGCTCACCGGAAAGATGTCGCCCGACCGATCATTCGCCGACGGCGATACGCGCCGCACGAATCCGATGTTCAGTTCGAAGAGCATCCAATCGGTGAATGACGCTCTGAAACAACTCGAACCCTATCGGGCGAAGTACGACGTATCGCTTCCTCAGCTCGTCATAGCACTTACGTTCCATCAGACGGGTATCACGCACGTGCTCGTGGGCGCGCGAAATGAAAAGCAGGCTGAAGAGAACGCGAAAGCGGGTTACCTCAGGCTCGACCCGTCCGACGTCAGCGCTATGAATGCTGTCTTCGCCAGCCTGCAGAAGAGCATGGCAAAGGCAGAGTAGGGAAGTGATGCCTACGCTGAAGCGGGTGGAGGCGGGGAACTGCTGATGAAATCACTCATACTTTCTCACGATCTCGGTACATCGGGCAACAAAGCCTCCATCTTCAGCGTCGAAGGTGAGGTTCTGGCGAGTGAGGTCCACCCCTACGGGACGTCCTACGGCAGGGACAACTGGGCCGAACAGAATCCCTCCGACTGGTGGGATGCGATATGCATAACCTCCCGGAAGCTTCTCGAGAGGGTGGACCGTTCGGAGATTGCCGTTGTCTGCCTCAGCGGGCAGATGATGGGCTGTCTCTGCGTGGACCGCGAGGGCAGACCGCTTCGTAACTCCATGATCTACTCGGATCAGCGCGCGACAGAAGAGGCTGATCAGCTTATCCGTCTCGTCGGTGCTGAGAACTTCTACCGGATCGCGGGACATCGCGCAAGCGCCTCCTACTCGGTCGAAAAACTGATGTGGCTGAAGCGTAATCTCCCTGATGTCTACTCGGCCACCTATAAAATGTTGAATGCCAAGGATTTTGTGAACCAGAAGCTCACCGGTCGATTCTGTACCGATTTCAACGATGCCTCCGGGACAAACTGCTTCGACATCGGCTTGCTGGACTGGTCCGATACCATATTGGAGGCCGCAGGCATCCAAAGGGAAAAGCTGCCGGATACCGTCGGATCGACCACTGTTGTCGGTGAGGTTACCGCTGCCGCCGAAAAGGAGACCGGCATTCCGCACGGCACGCCGGTGGTCGCAGGCGCCGGGGATGGAGGATGTGCCACCGTAGGTGCCGGCTGCGTCGCCGAGGGGGTCACGTACAACTACCTCGGATCCTCATCGTGGATTTCAACCGCGTCCACGGCCCCGATAAACGACGACCAGATGAGAACCTTCACCTGGGTACATCCGGTGCCGGGTCTCTATCAGCCATGCGGGACGATGCAGACGGCCGGAAGCTCCGTGAGCTGGCTTGCCGGTGAGATAATGACCGGTGGCGGCGGAGAGCCTCGAGGTCCGGACGCATACGAGCGCATCAACCGCGAAGCGGAGAGCTCTCCGCCGGGTGCAAACGGAGTGATCTACCTTCCCTATCTGCTGGGAGAGCGGAGCCCTCGATGGAATCCGGCTGCCAAAGGCGCCTGGGTCGGGCTCAAACTGAGCAATAAGAGGGCCGACCTCGTGCGGGCCGTGCTGGAGGGCGTGGCCTTCAATCTGGAAATCATTCTCTCGATACTACGAAAGCAGTTGAACATTTCGGAGCTTTCTTTGATTGGCGGAGGAGCGCTCAGCGCCGTCTGGCGTCAGATTCTCGCGGACGTATTCGGCGTCCGCGTGATAGTTCCCAGGCACGTGGAGGAAGCAACCTCAATGGGCGCTGCGATTATTGGCGGCGTGGGTTCCGGACTCTTCAGCTTCGACGAAGGGGCGGCGCGGTTCGTCAAGCACGACCTCGTCGTGGATCCGGACCCGGAGAGGAAACGGGCGTACGATGATCTGAAGCCGGTTTTCGACGATTGCTACAGGGCGCTCGAACCAACCATGGCCAGGTTGGAATGAAGCGGCTTGCCCTTCCCGGGCCCCTGCAGGCGACAGTATTGGCGGGAGGAACAATGTAATGAGTACTCTTTTAGTGCGGCTCGGCCTTGTGGGGGCGGTCCATCCCAACATGCCGGGTGATGATGCAGGACTTTTCAGAAAAGTTGCCGAAGAGCTGACCGCTCTTGGCGGGAAGATGAGGTTCGAGATCGTCCGTTTCGAAACCGCTCTGACGTCTGCGGAAGAGGGTCGGCAGGCCGTGGCGTTCCTGAACGAAAGCGCGGTCGACTTCACGCTGTTTTTCAACGCGAGCCTCCCCTACGGAAGGGTGACGCTTCCGTTCGCCAACCTCGAATCCCCCCTTGGCATCTGGGCAGTTCCGGAACCGACCACTGAGGGCGTTCTTCAGCTGAACTCATTCTGCGGTCTCAATATGATCGGATCGATTCTGACGAACTACTTCGATCGGGAGAAGATCAAATACAAATGGTTCTACGGCATGCCGGACAGCCAGATGTTCCAGGAACGGCTTCAGGTCACCCTTGGTGCAATTCGAGCGATCAAAGCCGCGCGGGAGTCGAGAATCGGACAGATCGGTGATCTTGCCGACGGCTTCGAGAACATGTACATCGACGAACGTGAGCTCCGGCGCAGATTCGGGACCGACATCCAGACACGTCACTCGGTTGAGGATGTCGTACGCCGCGCGGAGTCCTATTCGGCAGCGGAGATCGACACATTCGCCGTCGAGTTCATGAAGTACGGAAAGTGGAACAAGGACCGGGTGACTGGGTCACAGATGGACCGGGTGGTCCGGGTCAACAAGGCACTTGCCGACATTGCGAGCGAACAGGGATACCGGGCACTCGCGGTGAACTGCTGGAGCAAGTTCCAGGAGGTGTACGGGATTGCAGTCTGCGGCGCTCTCAGCCGGCTGAATGAATCGGGAATAGTCGCTGCCTGCGAAGCGGATGTCACGAGCGCTCTTTCCATGCTGATGCTGAGCGCGGCGAGCGGCAAGCCGGCGGCGCTCAACGACATGGTAGGACTGGATGAGAAGGACGGAAGCATAAATCTCTGGCACTGCGGCGTCGCACCAAGGAGCTGGGCTGATGAACGCGGTGTAGTGTTCGATTCTCATTTCAATATTGGTGAGTACAAAGACGGCAAGTGGGTTGGCAGGGGTGTTGTAGTCGACATGAGCTTCAAGCCTGGCAGGGTGACGATCTTCAACCTCCGGAATGACTTCGATCATTTCTTCATACTGAGCGGCGATGTGATGAAGGACAAGAAGGGATTCGCCGGGTCGAGCGGATGGGTGAACGGCCTCACCATGAATGGGGAGCCGGTTTCCATTCCCGACTTGATTAACACCATATCCGTGGGGAGAGTGAATCACCACTACGTATCCGCCTGGGGCAATCTGGAACCCGCACTCCGGGAAGTCGCATTCTGGAAAGACGCTTCGGTTGTGGAACGGCGTCCCTACAGCGCGCACATGCAGGCATTTGCGTAGATCCGGAGGAATCGATGAAATCAGTAGCGGTGATCAAGGCCGACAGGATCGAAATTGTCGATGTTCCCGAGCCTCAATGCGGGGAATACGACGCACTCGTAAAGTCTGAGGCGGCATTCATCTGTAATGCGACGGATCGGAAGGTAGTCGAGGAACACTTTCCAGGGCTTCCCTCGAGCGCCTATCCGGTACTGCTCGGGCACGAGAACGTTGGACGCGTGGTCGAAGTGGGTCCGAAGGTGAGAAGCTATCGCGTCGGCGACCGCGTCATCGGTGGTCTGGTCCTGTCGCCGGGCGGTGGATTCGGAAGTGGATGGGGTGGCAATTCGGAGTTTGTGCTGGTGAAGGACCATCAGGCAATGGTGACCGATGGCGTTGCTGACACGGAGCACGGCTGGGACGAAATCTTCCAGATAATGAAAAAGGTTCCGGAGGAAATTTCGATCCAGGCGGCCGGTCTGCTGTGCACGTGGCGGGAAGTCTACGGCGGATTCGAAGACTTCCGATTAAAGAAGGGAGACGACATCCTCATTTTCGGAGCGGGGCCGGTCGGACTGAGTTTTGTTCAGTTCGCAAAGATTCTGGGGCTCGGATGGGTTGGCTCCGTCGATCCACTGGCGAACAAGCGCGACAAAGCGGTGAGCCTCGGCGCCGATGCGGCATTCGCGCCCGATGATCCCGCTCTTTCCGAAGTGCTGCGAGCTCGGGGCAGAGGATTTGACGCCGTTATCGATGCGGTGGGGCATGAGTCGATCATAAACCGCGCGGTAACGATGGTGCGGATGGCCGGCTCTGTTTGCGTCTACGGAGTCGTGGGCCCGCCAAAGATCACGATTGACAAGAGTGGTGGCCCCTACAATTTCAATGTGTTCGTTCATCAGTGGCCGACACGAACAGCCGAGGCGGCTGCCCACGAGAAGATTATCAGTCTGATTCGCAGCGGGAGAATCAGCCACGAACCATTCGTTTCCGGTGAGTTCTCGGTGTCCGACTTCAGTGCTGCCTACGCTGCCACGCGAAGAGAGGACGCAATCAAGACGATGGTCCGGTTCGATCGCTGGCAATGAGCCTGTTCCACAGCGGTCCCAGGAGAATTCGAGACGACGATCGATGCGGGGGGAATTATGGATTTGGGCCTACAGGGGAAAGTAGCCGTCATCACCGGCGGCAGCGTTGGAATCGGACTCGCAGTTGCCGAGGCGTTCGCACGGGAGGGCGCACAACTTGCGATCTGCGCCCGCGACCGGGCGAGAGTCGAGGGCGAAGCCATGCGAATCGCCGAGACCTACGGCGTGAAGGTGATAGGGTCGACGGTCGATGTCAGCAAGGCAGCGGATATCGAGCGATTCGCCAGGGAGGTGGAAACCGAGTTCGGATTTGCCGACATCCTCATCAACAACGCAGGGACCGGAAGTCAGGAAACGGTAATGGAGGCGCCGGACGACCGCTGGCAGTACTACTGGGATCTCCATGTAATGGCCGCGGTTCGAACCTCGAGGCTCTTTGTTCCCCTCATGAAGAAGAGGAACGGCGGGGTAATCCTGAATACTGCTTCTATCTGTGCAACCCAACCGCTGTGGTACGAGCCGATCTACAACACGACCAAGGCGGCGCTGTTGATGTTTGGGAAATGCCTTTCGAATGAGCTTATTCCGTTGAACATACGGGTGAACACAATCAGTCCGGGCCTCATACTGACGCCGGACTGGGTTAAGACTGCAGGCATCCTTACCGATGGCACCGATCAGACGCCGGACGAGTATCTCGACAAGGTGGCGAAGGACAATGCGCCCATCGGCCGTTTCGGGACGCCGGAGGAGCTGGCGAACTTCTATCTCTTTCTCTGCTCCGACCTGGCGAGCTACAGCGTGGGTTCGACCTATTATGTCGACGGCGGATGGCTGAAGACGATCAGCTGACGTGAGTTCCTGTACGGAGGCGAAATGTATCAGACAATGAATCTTACACATTCCGAAGCGACGTCCATGGTCGAGGTCATCCGGAAAAAGCTCGAGATTGAGCGCAAGAGCGCCGCCGTCGCCGTAGTGGATTCCCACGGCGAGTTGATCGCCTTTCTGCGGATGGACGGCTGTCATCTGCCTCCTCTGTATGTGGCGATCAACAAGGCTTACACAGCCGCACGGGAGGGGAGGCCATCCGCAGAGGTGGGCGCTTCGTCGAGGGATGCTCCATTCCCGATGACGAATTTTGGAAGTCTGCGGTACACCGGCTGGGCCGGTGGCCTTCCGATCATGCACGGCGCGGAGGTGGCCGGAGCGATAGGCGTCAGCGGGCTGGATGAGTCGCAGGAGAGCGAGCTTGCGCGTCTTGCGATTGCCGCATTAGGTTAGTCACCGGTTCTACCCGCTCCACCCTCCAGCCCCGTTTTACAAGCAGGTCGCGAAGATTGTCGGGTCCCACGAGGTGTCCCGCGCCGACGACCAGGAAGTAGCTCCCGGCGGCACTCGTGCCGGCGGCCGCGGGCGCGGCAAGTCTGTCGACGCGAGCTGCCCAGTTTCTGTTACGATTCGCAAAAAGCTGCTGGTACACCTGCCCCATCTCGGCGTCGGCGCGAAAGGGCGTATCGACCTCTTTGGCCAGTCGTTCCACATCGCCGCTCTTCCACGCGTCGTAGAGGGATGCAAGGCTGGTGCTGTCCTCCTGCACTCCGCCTAAAGTCTCTTTCAGCGAACGCACCTGAAGCTTGTCCGCGAGCGATGAGATGATCGACAGCTGTTCAGCGGCAGTCTCGAGGCTTATGATCCGCATCTTCCTGGTATGTGCCAGCGTCAGGAAGTGATTGTCCACGCCCCAGGTCGTCTGCAGGTGCAGATCGCCGGTATCGAGGGACGAGAGCACGCTTTCGACCAGCCACGGCCGCATGCGATTGACCGATGCGGCCGGTAGATGCGCCCTCTCCGCGGCCGCAAGGACCTGTTTCATGAGGTCGGCGGAGAGGTGCCTGTCGAGGCTGTCGCCGTCCGGATAGTAGGCGTATCGAGCCATGAGCTTCCGGAGGACCGCCGGGGAGATCGATTGAATGTCCACCTCGACGATCAGGGCCGAGCTTTTGTCGAAGGCATCGGTAATGGCCGGATCCAGCGGATAGATCTCCGGACCCGCGAGATGGATGGCCGCTAGCAGATAGACCGTAGTTGCACCGCGCTGAGCGCGCCAGAAGAGCAGCGGATGGGAAGCCTGTTCCGCATCGGGAACGGGGAGCCTGGTTTTCGGGGCCTGCGCGTGAGCTCTTCCCTGCTCGACGGTCCGCCGCATGAAGTCGGCGCCTGCGCGCACCGACTGGGCCGGCAGAACGGCGGGAATCAGGGCGAGCAAGATGATGGCCGCGGACAGAAAGGCTGCGGAACGGCGTCGCAATGCGTGCTTCCCTAGAAGTCGGCCGTTTTCACCGCGCGCGGGAACGGAATTACATCGCGGATGTTCTGCATTCCGGTCAGATACTGAACGAGCCGTTCGAATCCAAGGCCGAAACCCGAATGGGGAACCGTGCCGAAACGGCGAAGCTCGAGATACCACCAGTAAGCCTCCTCCTTCAAGCCGAGCTCGCGAATGCGCGCTGTGAGACGCTCCTCATTCTCCTCGCGCTGGCTTCCGCCTATGATCTCGCCGAGGCGGGGAACAAGCACGTCCATGGCCCGTACCGTGCTGCCGTCATCGTTCTGCTTCATATAGAAGGCTTTGATCTCCCGCGGATAGTCAGTGACGATAACCGGTCCGTTGTAGATGTGCTCGGTGAGGTACTTCTCGTGCTCTGACTGCAGATCAGATCCCCACTCGATGGGAAACTCGAACTGCTGGCCCGAGCTCTTGAGCCTCTCCATGACTTCCCCATAGGTCACACGCGCAAAGGGTTTTTCGATCACCTGTCGAAGACTCTCGAGCAGTCCCGGCTGAATGCGGGCGTCGAAGAATTGCATGTCTTCGGCGCAGCTTGAGATCACCTCGCTGAGAATGAACTTGATGAAGGACTCGGCGATGTCCATATTGCAGTTGATATCGCAGAACGCCATTTCCGGCTCGATCATCCAGAATTCGGCAAGGTGGCGGGTCGTGTTGGAGTTTTCGGCCCTGAACGTCGGGCCGAAGGTATAGACCCGTTCGAGCGCGCACGCGTAGATCTCTGCATTGAGCTGGCCGCTCACCGTGAGATAGGCCGGTTTCCCGAAAAAGTCGCGACCGTAGTCCGGCGCGGCGCCGTCGAGCCGGTCGAGGGGCAGTGTTGTGACCTGGAACATCTCGCCGGCCCCTTCAGCGTCGCTGGCGGTTATTATGGGCGTGTGCACGTAGACGAATCCGCGTTCCTGAAAGAAACGGTGAATCGCAAAGCTCGCCGCATTACGCACTCGCGCAACCGCGCCGAAGGTATTGGTTCTCGGTCGCAGATGCGCGATCTCGCGCAGGAACTCGAACGAATGGCGTTTCTTTTGCAGTGGATAGCTCTCTGCCGGCGCCTCGCCGACGACCGTTACGCCGGAAGCTGAAAGCTCCACCCGCTGATTCTGTCCGGGTGATGCGACCAGGTTGCCGGTTACCTCTACGCTCGCTCCGGTCTGCAGCCGGTCGAGCTCGCCGCCTGTGTCGATGGTCTCCTTGTCGAGTATCACCTGCAGGTTTGACAGACAGGAACCGTCGTTCAGCTCGAAAAAGCAGACAGTCTTGGTATCCCGTTTGGTGCGGACCCAGCCTGAAACGGTGATCAGCCGGCCATCCGGCTCGGTTGCAAGCAGCTCTCTGACGCGTTGTGTGTTCATCATGTCTCCCGGTGAGTTGACCGCCGGCGGGCAACAAAGTCCGATGCGATCTTCATATCAGTACCACACTTCCACCGGCACGTCAAACCGGTGATCGCGCTGAACGGAGGCAACTGTTTTCACAGCTCCGGCAATCATCTACAATATCACTTCCGCACAGGGGAGGGGATGTGAACATTCAGATCATCGGGACCCGGAAGAACGCGGACACGCGCAAGTGCGAGCGCTTCTTCCGCGACCGCGGAATCGCCTATCAATTTGTGGACCTTGCGCAGCGCGGGTTGAGTGCCGGCGAAATCACCAACATCGCTCAGGCGGCAGGACGCGACAACCTGATCGATACCGGCTCGAAGAGCTACTCGAAACGCGGAATGGCCTACATGGAATTCGATCCCGTCGAGGAGATTCTCGAAGACCCGATGCTGCTTCGTCAGCCCGTCGTGCGGAACGGCGGTCGCGCGTCGATTGGATACGACGAGGAGGTCTGGAAGAGCTGGATACAGAAGGATGCAGCACCGTGAGCGGCTACGCGATCGATTCAGAAGTAGGTAGGCTCAGGCGCGTAATTGTTCACCGTCCAGGAACCGAGGTCGAGGCGATGACGCCGGAAGCGGCAGAGGAGCTGCTCTTCAACGACATCGTGCCGGTGACCGTTGTCCGCAGCGAGCACGACAGCATCACTGCCTTTCTCAGACTTGTCTGCGACGTGGTTGAGGTTGAGGATCTGCTCGCGCGGTCCTTCGCCGACGAGGAGGTTCGGCGGCGGGTGATTTCGCGCGCGTGCGATACCGTCGATGCGGGTCATCGCAGCGCGGAACTCGCCGAGCTCTCTCCGGAGGCGCTTGTGGCGGCGCTGGTGCGGGGGCTGCCCCGGCGACGCGATTCTCTCGAGCGCTACCTTTCGAGCCGCCTCTACGACATACCTCCGATGCCCAATCTCTATTTCATGCGGGATGCCGCGATGGTCTATCGCGAGGGGGTAGTCGTCGGGGCTATGGCCCATCCGGTGCGCCGGCTCGAATCGATCCTGATGCGGGCGGCGCTCGCCGACGCTGCCGGGAACGGAGTCCTTTTTGACGGCTCGACGGTCGCGGCGGGCGACGTGAGGCTCGAGGGGGGAGATCTTCTCGTCGCCCGCCCGGACGTGCTGCTGGTCGGTATTTCGGAAAGGACGAGCGCCGCGGCAGTCGATCTGCTGATACAGCGCCTTATGGCACGGTACGGCGAACCGATGACGATCATCGCGGTGGTTCTTCCCCACCTTCGTGCGACGATACATCTGGACATGATCTTCACCTTCCTCGATTCGGACAGCGCGCTCGTCTATCCGCCGCTCGTTACCGGCCCCAACCGGGTTCAGGTCGTGCGCATTCAGCTCGATCCGGGCCGGGAGCCGCGAATCGACGAACCGGATTCCATTCTCGCGGCGCTCGACGCAGCGGGTGTGCAGGTCGACGCGGTACCCTGCGGCGGCAGCGACCGGCTGAGTCAGCAGCGCGAGCAGTGGCTATCGGGCACGAACGTCTTTGCGTTTGCGCCGGGAAAGGTGGTCGGCTACGCCTGCAACGTCGAAACGCTCGCGGCGCTCGACCGCGCGGGATTCACCGTGAGGGACGCGGATGTCTTCACCGGTGGAACCGAAACGGTGGAGCAGCACAAAAGGCTCGTCGTCGGCTGCCCGGGAGCGGAGCTCGCCAGGGGCGGAGGCGGGGTGCGCTGCATGACCCTTCCCATCGAGCGGGATCCGCTCGGATAGCGCCGGGTACTTGAATCCTGCGGTAACGATTCGTACTATGTCGGCAGGATTGAAAGATGACCACACCAAAGACCAGCGACCTTCACATTGCATCCATTTCGCCGCTCGCGGCGCCCGCAAAATTGAAGGCGGACTTCCCGATGACCGCCGCTTCCAGCCGGACCGTCGTCGAAAACCGGCGCGCTATTGCAGACATTCTGTCCGGAAAGGACGATCGGCTGCTGGCGGTCGTCGGCCCGTGCAGCATACACGATCCCGCACTTGGAATGGACTATGCGCGGCGGCTCAACGATCTGCGGAAGGAGGTCGCCGACCGGATCCTCGTCGTCATGAGGGTCTACTTCGAGAAGCCGAGGACGCGTCTGGGATGGCGCGGCTTCATTCTCGATCCACGTCTCGACGGCAGCTACGACGTGCAGGAGGGGCTTCGACGCGCGAGGAAGCTTCTGCTCGAGATCAACGACCTCGGTCTCCCGACCGGATCTGAGATGCTCGATCCCATAGTTCCGCAGTACATCGACGACCTCGTCTCCTGGGCTTCGATCGGCGCGCGCACTACCGAGTCTCAGACGCACCGCGAGATGGCGAGCGGCCTGTCGATGCCGGTGGGGTTCAAGAACGGCACGGACGGAAGCATCGAGACAGCCGTCAACGCCTTTGCCTCGTCGGTGGAATCGCACAGTTTCATCGGTATCGATCAGGAAGGGAAGACCTGCGTTCTCCACACAACCGGAAACGAGAACGGTCACATCATTCTCAGGGGCGGCAAGGACGGTCCGAATTATCACGACGAGACGGTCGAAGACGCGTTGTCCATGCTCGCCGAAGCCGGTCTTCGTCAGGCGGTAATGGTGGACTGCAGCCACGCCAATTCAGGCCGCCGGCCGGCGCGGCAGGAAAAGGTCCTACGAAGTGTGGTTCGTCAGCGTGTCGAAGGAAACCGGTCGATCATCGGATTCATGCTCGAGAGCAATATCTACGAAGGAAGCCAGAGCATCCCTGCCGACATCTCCCAGCTGAAGTACGGCGTATCGATAACCGATGCATGCATCTCGTGGGAAAGGACCGAGGAGCTGCTGAGAAGGACGCGTGAGGCGCTCCTGACGGCCCGGGCCGCCTGAGGCGGGGGCCGCGGGCGGTAGATTGCCGGTCGCCGCTACGCGTTGTAAGTCCCCGCCGAGACCTCGCCGCCTTTTCCCGTCCAGTTTGTGTGGAAGAACTCGCCGCGCGGGCGATCGGTGCGCTGGTAGGTGTGAGCGCCGAAATAGTCGCGCTGAGCCTGGATCATGTTTGCCGGCAGTTGTGACGACCGGTAGCCGTCATAGAACGCCAGGCTGGTGGAGAATGCAGGTACAGGGATCCCCAGGTGGGCGCACTGGGCAACCACCTTTCGCCAGGAGCTCTGGCACCGTTCGAGCAGGCCACGAAAGTAATCGTCCAGCATCAGGTTGTACAGGTCCGGATTCTTGTCGAAGGCGCTCTTGATGTTGCCGAGGAAAACGCTGCGGATGATGCAGCCGCCGCGCCACATATTGGCAACACCGCCGTAGTTGATCTTCCAGCCGTACTCCTTTTCCGCCTCACGAATCAGCATGAATCCCTGCGCGTAGGAGACTATCTTGCTTGCAAGCAGTGCCTGCCGTATGTCTTCGACGAAGGTCTTTTTGTCTCCCTCGAAACGTGAGGAGGGGCCGGCGAGCGTCCTCGATGCGGTCTGTCGTTCGTCGTAGAGGGCCGAAAGACATCGCGCGAAGACCGCTTCGGCTATCAGCGTCACCGGCATACCCATTTCGAGCGCGTTGATGCCGGTCCATTTGCCGGTACCCTTCTGTCCGGCGCTGTCGAGGATCTTTTCGAGAAGCGGTGAACCGTCCTTGTCACGGTAGGCGAGAATATCAGCCGTGATCTCGATGAGGTAGCTGTCGAGCTCGCCCTTGTTCCATTCGGAGAACGCCTTCTGCATTTCGTCGTGGCTCATGCCGAGCCCGACCTTCATGAGCTGATACGCCTCGCTGATGAGCTGCATGTCGCCGTACTCGATGCCGTTGTGAACCATCTTCACATAGTGGCCTGCGCCGTCCTGGCCTACCCAGTCGCAGCAGGGCTCGCCGTCCCGGGTCTTGGCGGAAATGTCCTGCAGGATGTTCTTCACAAGCGGCCACGCTTTCGGATTTCCTCCGGGCATGATCGACGGCCCGTGCCGCGCTCCCTCTTCGCCTCCGGAAATTCCGGTTCCGATGAAAAGGATCCCCTTTTCCGACAGCTCCTTCGTGCGCCGCATCGTGTCGGGGAAATGGCTGTTCCCGCCGTCGATGATGAGGTCACCGGCTTCCAGGTGCGGAACGAGTGTCTCGATGAACTTGTCGACGACGTCACCCGCCTTCACCATCAGCATGATCTTCCGCGGTTTCTCGAGCGCCCCGACGAACTCTTCGATAGTGTAGGTCGGGATGATCGCCATTCCCTTTCCGGGACCGTTCACAAGGTCTTTCGTCTTCGCGTCGCTCCGGTTGTATCCGGCTACGGTGTAGCCGTGGTCGCACATGTTCATCACCAGGTTCTGCCCCATTACCGCCAGTCCGACCACCCCGATGTCCGCCTTTTCCTTTGATCCTGCCATATCTGCTCCTTGCCGCTTAACTGTTCACTATTCTCAATCGGCGCCGAAACGATCCCGATGAGCCCACAGCCCGACTGCGGGATTCGAGATGAAGAAGATCCTCTCACCGTCCGGCATTTTCTGGTAGCCGTCGCGCAGACTGTCGACGTCGTATCGAGCGGCCGCCTCCCGGTAGTCCCCGTAACGGTAGTTCGCCCCCTCGATCTCTTCCCGGCTGAGACCGCCCGGACAATAGGTGATGGTGAATCTGTCTTCGGATGAACCGTGGATGAGGTGTGCCGCCGCGCTCAGGTTTTCCTGAAGCTCGGGATTCTCATCGGTGTGCGCGAGAACGCGCGGCGTTCCCACGTAGCCGTACTGTCGGATGAGCTGATCGATCTTCCTGTCTTCGCCGAAGTGCCGCACCCCGGGGGCAATTACCAGGAGCTCTCCTCCGTCGGCGATCGCCATTCGAGTTCGGTAGATCGCCTTGTTTCCCAGCCAGGTGCTCTTGAACTCGTCCGGATCGAGGTAGACAACCACCTTCTGAAGCGGTTCATCCACCATGGTGAAGTTCACCTCAAGCGAGAGCTCGGATGCCCGCAGGAAGCATTCCTCGTCGTCACCGACGAACAGCCCTTTCAGAACGAGGGGCCCGTCGGCTGCAAGGCCGTCGGGTGATGCGCCTTCGGCCTCCCGTCCCACCACCGAAAGCATGTAGACGATCGGGAGATCATTCGCAAACTTCTCCGACGCGAAATTCAGCACGCGGCGCACCGGCGTGTCGGCTCGCCCCATCATCCGCTCCATCCCGTAGACAGCTCCGAGGAAATGGCTCTTGTTTATTCCCTCTTTGCCGCCTGTTCCGACGAACACGTTTTTGTTGTAGTTCGCCATCCCTACAACTTCGTGCGGAACCACCTGCCCAATCGAGAGGATGAGGTCGTGGCCGCCTTCGGGCAGCCGGCGGTTCACCTGCGCCGGCCACGGATAGTCGAGTTTCCCTTCGCTCACCTCGCGGATGTAGGAAGAGGGTACCTCTCCCAGCGTCACCACGTCGTTCCGCCAGTCGTGGACGCGGAACAGATCCCCGGGCGTGGTCCCGTACATCCGCCCGATCTCGTCCTGCGTCATCGGAACGTGGGTGCCGGTTGCAGGCAGGATGTCGGTCAGCGCCTTCCCGTAGTATTCCCATATCCACCGGGTGAGCTCTCCTGCCCTGGAGTGGAAGCGGGTAAAATCCGGAGGAAGTGCCAGAACCTTCGAACGGTGTCCGATCGCTTCGAGAGCCTTGAACAGCCCGGCGCGTGCTTCCGCATTCGAGAGACTTCCCTCGGGGGAACCTTTGGCGTAGTAGAGCATGCCTCACTTCCACGGCGGGGTCGCCGGCAGCGATGCCTCGAACTCCGCCAGCAGATCCTGCTCGTATGAACCCTTGTAGGTGAGCGCGAAGAACCGATCCATTGCTTCGTCATGGAAGCGGCGCCAGGATTCCTCCTCTCTTCCGGGAATAATCGGATAGAAGAGCGCCCCTGCCCCGCGGGCGGCCTTCAAGTCGCCGGGTGCATCGCCGATCATCAGTATCTTCTCGCTGTCGTATTTTCCTACCGCAGCCATCTGCAGGTGCTCGGTCTTGCTGCCCAGCTCCTGTCCGGCTATCTGAAGCGCGTATGGCGCGATAGCGTGCTCCTCCCACTCCCGAACCAGCGCTTCGGTCGGGGTTTGGGACACAACCACAATGTCAGCATTACTGCGGAGTTTTTCAAGGCTTTCGCGAACATAAGGGAAGGGGGGCACGCCTTTGACGATGTCTTGCACCGCCGCGTTGGCTGCGTTCGAGTAGGCCATCACCCTCTTGAGCTCCGGGTCATTCGTCCTTTCGATCTCCTCCTGGAGCTTCGCGTTGGCAAGTCTGGTCTCGCGCTTCATCCAGCCGCGCAGCGCTTCGAGCGTCGGGACGTCCACGCCGCGCATCTTCACCTCTTCGCGATCGCGGAGCAGGTCCAGCGACTCGACGATCGCGGGAAACCGATTCACACCCCGGCTCTTCGAGTAGAGATTGACAAAGGTCCACGTCTCGCGCGCATATTTGGAGACCGCCTGCAGGCCGAAATGCTTGATGAATTGCGGGCAGAAGCACTCCTTCTGCTTGATTTCCATGCTGTCGAACGCACAGCCGTCGGAGTCGATTCCGACGAAGAAGTCGTGAGACCGTTCCAGGTTTTCGAGGGGGTTCGCCATGGTTTCAATTCCTTTCGGATTTCTGTATCGTACGAAATTGTCAGATATCGATGGAATAGCATAGATGGGACCAATCGTCAACGGGATGCCGGCCGTTGACAGGGTGATCCTTTCGGAATATGGTGAAATCCAAAAGCATTCGAAACATCTTCGGCCGCGGACACCGGCAGCGATGCAGAACGAGCGACACAACGAAATCATGCGGATCATCTCCCTGCGAAAGAGGGTCACGGTAAACGAGCTGACCACCAGGCTTGGCGTTTCCGAGGTGACGATCCGCAAGGACCTCAGCTTTCTCGAGGACGTCGGCCATCTCGTGCGTACGCGCGGCGGCGCCACGCTCGCAGAGGACTGGGAGCACCACCGGGTTCTTGGCGTCCGGCGGGCGGAAAATATCCCCGCCAAAGAGGTCATTGCCGCGGCGGCAGTCGACCTGGTTCAGGAGGGGGACACCATCTACATCGATTCCGGGTCCACCTGTGCTCTATTTGCGCGGCGGTTGTCGGAGATGAGCCTGCGCGTGGTAACCAATTCCATAGATGCGATTCTGGAGCTGGCGGAGGCCCCGGGGATTGCGCTGCACAGTGTCGGCGGCAGCTACCGGAAAGAGGCGGGCAGCTTCATCGGTCCCTCTGCCGTCCAGACCCTTTCCGGCTTCAACCTGGACGTCGCCTTCCTGGGTACGACCGGTTTTTCACGGAACGGCGAGTTCTCGGCGCAGAATCTGATCGAAGCGGAGCTGAAAAAGGCGGCCATTCAGCGCGCGCGGCGGGTGGTGATTCTCGTGGACCACACGAAGTTCGGAGCCGAGGCCTTCGCGGTATTTGCCCGTGTCGAAGAGGTCGCTCTGGTGGTCATGGACGAGTTTCAGGCGGGTTCGGACGTGACCGCGCTTGGATGCGAGGTCATATTCGCGCCGGCACCTGAGGTATGACGTCCGGCGGACAGAGGCCCGCTCAGGACATCAACAATATTGGCAGCAGTACACAAGGGAGAGGAGGATAGTTTTGGCTTACATTGATGACCTTTTTGCGCTCGACGGGGTTCGGGCAGTGGTTACCGGCGGAGCCGGGGTGATTCCCGGCGCGATGACCGAAGCGCTCGTCCGTTCCGGCGCGCATGTCGCAGTCTGGGGCCGCGGGGTCGGCCACCCGGTAGGCGAAGCCGTGAAGGCGCTGGGAGAGCGGACCGGAAAAGGCGACGCCATTATTGGCATTACGGTGGACACCGGCGACGAAGAGGCGGTGAAACGCGCCCTTGCGGAAACTGAAGAGAAAATCGGCGTCCCGAATCTTCTCGTGAACGGGGTCGGCGGCAACAGCGGCAAGGGGCCCTTCGTCGACCTCGACGCCAGGGTTTTCGAGGAGATCGTCAGTCTCAATGTCATGGCCGGACTGGTGATCCCCACGAAGGTATTCGCCCGCTACTGGATCGAGCGAAAGGTGCGCGCATCGATCATCAACATCGCATCGATGACCTCCTACATCCCCCTCTCCGGGGTGTGGGCATACGGCGCGGCAAAATCCGCGGTGCTCAATCTCACCATGGCGACGGCGAAGGAGTTTGCCCCGAACGGCATCAGGGTCAACGGAATCGCACCCGGGTTCTTCATCGGCAACCAGAACCGGGCACTGCTGGTGAAGAACGAGGCCACCGGTGAGCTCACCGAGCGTGGGGCATCGATCATCGCGCGAACACCCTTCGGGAGATTCGGGGAATTCAGCGACCTGCAGGGCGCGACGGTTTTTCTCGCGTCCGAAGCGGCTTCCGGATTCATTACCGGAGTCACCATTCCCATCGACGGCGGCTATCTGGTCGACAACGTCTGACCGCGCAAGGAGAGCGAACCGGTGAAACAGTTCATGAGCAACGAGGATTTTCTCCTCGAAACAAAAACGGCCCAGGAGCTCTATCACGATCACGCCAGGGAGATGCCGATTTTCGATTTCCACTGCCATCTCACGCCGCAGGATATTGCGGAGGATCGCCGCTTCGAAAACATCACCGACATCTGGCTTCGCGGCGACCACTACAAGTGGCGTGCCATGCGAACGAACGGCGTCTCCGAGGACCGCATCACAGGCGGCGCGACCGACCGGGAGAAGTTCCAGGCATGGGCGGAGACCGTTCCCTATGCGATCGGAAACCCCCTGTATCACTGGACCCACCTCGAGCTCCGTCGCTACTTCGAGATCCGGGACATACTCGATGCGGCCAGCGCAGAATCGGTCTGGAACCGTGCCAACGAGTTTCTTTCGCAGGATGAATTCCGCACGCGCGGTATACTTACGCGTATGAACGTCAAGGTGGTGTGCACAACCGATGATCCGGTGGATTCGCTCGCACACCACAAGGCCATCGCCGCTGACCGGTTTTCCGTGAAGGTTCTCCCGGCGTTCCGTCCGGACAGGGCGATGACGGTCGAAGATGTCTCTGCATTCAACGAATACATCGGCCGGCTCGAAGCTGCATCCGGAATCGCGGTCGATTCGTGGAATAGCTATCGCGACGCTCTCGCAAAGCGGATCGACTACTTCCACAGTATGGGTGGCCGCCTTTCGGACCACGCGCTCACTACGCCCGTTGCCGAGCCGTTTACGGACGCCGAGATCGATCAGTCGCTGAAAGAGCTCCGAAGCGGCAAGGCGATCAGTGCGAAGGCTGCGCGGCAGTTCCGGACAGCTGCGCTCCTTTTTGTTGCGCGGGAATACAACAGACGGGGATGGACGTTTCAGCTGCATATCGGTGCGCTGCGAAACAACAATTCGCGGTACCTGAAAAAGCTTGGTCCGGATACCGGCTTCGATTCAATCGCAGACGAGCCGATCGCCGCGCCGCTTTCCCGTTTTCTGGACATGCTTGATTCCACCGGTGAGCTTCCGAGGACGATTATCTATATACTGAATCCGGGGGACAATGATATTATAGCGACCATGATTGGGAACTTCCAGGACGGAACGGTGCCGGGTAAGGTACAGTTCGGCTCAGGCTGGTGGTTCAACGACCAGAAAGACGGAATGGAGCGGCAGATGACCGCGCTGGCGAGTATGGGGCTTCTGAGCCGGTTTGTGGGTATGCTGACCGATTCGCGAAGCTTCATGTCTTTTCCGCGCCACGAGTACTTCCGCCGGGTTCTCTGCAACCTGGTCGGGGGCTGGGTGGAGCGGGGCGAAGCGCCGCACGACATGGGAATCCTCTCCCGCATGGTGCGGGACATCTGCTTCAACAACGCCGTCCAATACTTCGGTATCGAGGTGGAGTCATGAGAGAGATAGTCGCGATCGTCAGGAACAGTCGTCTCATGGAGATGGGACTCGACCAACTGGAGAGCCTGAAAAACGGAAGAGACAGGCTCCTTCGTACTGGAAACGCCGCGGTCTACGTGCGCTCCGTCTACAAGGTCGACGGCGTGCTCTACTGCATCGGTCGCGACGCCAAGGGGAAGCATTTCTACCAGATATCCGCCAACAGGATTCGAAGCCGGTTTTCCGGTGAAACCAAATACATCCAGAGACTCTACGTTCTGGAAGTTCCGATGACTCAGCGCAACATGCGCGCCCTGTGGAAGCTGTTCCCGTTCACGCAGCCGGTATCGCTTCGCGACCGCCGTACCACAGTCGGTCTCGGCGACCGCCTCGGACTTGCTACCGCCGGTCAGCTGCGCGCTGCACGCAAGTACAATCTGTCGCCGGTGCTCGCCCAGCAGAGCGTGCGCGAGCTCGATCTCACCGGGCGGACCTTCGAAGACGTGGTCGCCGACGCATCATTCCTGGTCTTCCAGGAGGGGTTCGAAGGCGGCTTCGGCGCCGACGGCGACCACCTGAAGAACCTCGCTTCGATCAAGCGCGCGCTCAATGCGGGCATGCCGATGATCACCCTCGATCTGACCGAGGTCATGAAACCCGAGGTCGCCGAGTGGGACACACGCACGGTTCACGCAGCGTTCCAGAAGCTGAAGCGAGATTCGCAGGTGAGGATCCGCAGGGAATACGCATCCAAGACGTTCCGTGTCGGACACAACTCGGTATCGGTGTCTCTGGAAGAGGCGGAGAAATGTGCGGTGATGTATGGCCCCGCCCTCGACTTCGCGCAGAAGATCGATAAGTTCCTCAAGAGCAAGAGGGGCGCAGACTACGATCTGGAGATCAGCATCGACGAGACCACCACGCCGACGCTGCCGTCCCACCACCTGTTCATCGCGCGGGAGCTCCAGCACCGCGGCGTTACGGTCAACTCGATTGCGCCGCGCTTCGTGGGCGAGTTTCAGAAGGCTATCGACTATATCGGGAACGTCCGGGATTTTGACCGGCAGCTTGCGGTACACTGTGACATTTCCCGTGCCAACGGTGACTACAAGCTTTCCATCCACTCGGGGAGCGACAAGTTCGCAGTCTATCCGTCGATCGGCAAGAACACCGAGAAGCGCGTCCATCTCAAGACCTCCGGCACCAGCTGGCTGGTTGCGCTCGAGGTTGTAGCCCGGAACAATCCGGCGCTCTACCGGAAGCTCCACGAGAAGGCTCTCGAGTTTCTGCCGGAGGCACAGAAGCTCTACCACGTCAGTCTCGACCTCGAGAAGATTAAACCTCTGGAGAAGGCACGTGACCGCGACCTTCTGGACTATCTCACCGAGCCCAACGCGCGCCAGCTCATGCACATTACCTACGGCGGCATCCTTACCGACGCCGAGCTTCGCGCCGAGCTTTACGCGGCCCTTCATCAGAATGAAGAGGCCTATGCAGTCGCGCTCGAAAAGCATTTCGACAAACATATTCAGCTTCTTGGCATCGAAACAGCCTGAGGGGCGAAATCATTGCGGCGGCGGAGCATCGCGCATCGCGAAGCGCCCGCCGCCGGGTCTGGATCTCATGACGCTGTCTCAAAATTCTCAGGCAAAACATCCCTCGCCGCCGGTGCGGAGCACGCCGTGACTGGAACGGTAGCGGTGACGGACCTTGCTCTGAACTGCATCGTCGGGATTCGTCCCCGCGAACGAGCCGAGGCGCAGCCACTCAGCGTGGATTTCGAGGTGGACTACGACATCTCGACGGCGGCAGCATCGGGCGATGTCGAGCAGGCGGTCGACTATGGTGAGGCGGCCAGAGCGGTTGCGGCGTTCATTGAGAAGGCGCAATTCGGTCTGCTGGAGACGCTGGTCGCGGAAACCATTGAGTTCCTCCGCTCCTATCTCTCTGCGGGATCGGCGGCGCCGAAGGTCCGGAGAATTCGGGTCACCGCGCGGAAGCCTGCGGCGCTTGACGGGAACGGCATCCCTTCGGTTTCGGCTGAATTGCTCTATGCTGAATAGCGCGCCGTGGATGGGCGGCAGGAGTCACAGATGATTCTTTCGGGAAAAGAGATCGAGCGGCAGCTCGGAAAACGCATCCACATCGAACCCTTCAATCAGGACCAGCTCAATCCCAACAGCTACAATCTGCGTCTGCACAACGAGCTTCTGGTATACCGCAACCGCGCGCTGGACATGCGAAAGGAAAATCTCTCGGAACAAATTGTCATACCTCCCGCCGGGCTCGAGCTCGAGCCGAACCGGCTCTATCTCGGCAGGACCGTCGAGTTCACGTCGACCGATGGATACGTGCCGATGCTCGAGGGGCGGTCGTCGATTGGAAGGCTCGGCCTGTTCGTTCACATCACCGCCGGGTTCGGAGACGTCGGTTTTCGCGGCTTCTGGACGCTCGAGATCTTCTGTATTCAGCCCATACGGATCTACGCCGGGGTACAGATCTGTCAGGTCTACTATCACACCATCGAAGGTGACTACGAGAATTACAGCAGGAAGGGCAAGTACCAGAACAACACCGGCATTCAGCACAGCATGCTGTTCAGGGAATTCGCCGAAGACGGTACCGTCCGCCGATAGCCTTCAGCCGGCGCTCGGGTAGACCGTGCGATAGAAACAGCTTCGATTACCGGTGTGACACGCGGTGCCCTCGACCTGATTCACCAGCAGCAGAACCGAATCGTCGTCGCAGTCTATCAACACCTCTCGAATCTCCTGCAGGTGGCCGGAGGTCTCGCCCTTCTTCCAGATGGCATTCCGGCTTCGGCTGAAGTAGTGCGCGTATCCGGTCGAAAGGGTCAGCTCCCACGCTTCCTGATTCATGAACGCGACCATAAGCACTTCGTGGGTGCGATACTCCTGCACAACGGCAGGAACGAGGCCGTGCATCTTGTCGAAATTCGGTACAAGCTGGCGTGCACTCGCACGGGCGCGCGGCCGGCTCCCGGCTTCACTTTCATCCGAACGTTCTGTCATAGTGCCTTCCCGGCCAGCTCCTCCGGCGGAGCCGGCACCCACCGGTTGTCTTCGAGCCGCAGGCCGTATACGTTTTCCAGCCTGTCCGCGAGCCCGGCGTGCAGCTTTTCCGCGGTGCCGTGAAGATCGGCCGCCGGAACCGTCGAACGCGGGTAGTGAGGGTTCTTCAGCTTGACGCCGCTGGTCATAAGCGTTTCCATGAGCAGCTTGGCAGCGAGAAACCGTTTCCACTTGTTCACGCCGAACACCAGGAAGTTGTCGAGCATTCCCAGTATTTCCCAGGTAACCTGTTCCGCCTGTGAGTATCTTCCGGCATCCTTGCTCTGGTCGCTGAAGCGGGTGGGAAGCTCATTGATGATGTGATCGAGGTGCGACACCATATACTGCAGGTCGAAAAGACCGGTTGCGCAATTGAAGAGGATGCCGGCGCCCGACTCTTCGGCTTTGAGCATCTCCTCGGTGCTTATGGCCGGGCCGATGTCGGCGCAGGTGAGGCCGGAGTTGCGATCCCTTACGAGAATGCCGCCCTTTACGTCGACCGGAGTGCGGAATGCGAAATCGAATCCGGCCTGACGCCCGCTCAACGCCAGATAGGCGAGTTCGACAGGATCGACGGTAAAGCCGAGATTGTCGACGTTTCCCAGGTAGACGAAGCGCTTTCCGCTGTCGAGCAGACGGCGGTATACCTCCTGCAGCACCGCGAAATTCTGTCCGTGCCCGCCGGGAAGGGCGAGGCTGCTGTTGGCCCTGCCGTTCGCTCTGTCGAAAACCCGTTTGGGGCGCCCCTCTTCGGAATGGGTGAAGGCTGCGATGAGCGGCTGAACTGCGGTTTCGGCGCGCGTAGGATCGAGTCCTGTCAGGGCCATCAGTGGTTTCAGCAGCCTGCTCTCCCGGTAACCGTCGTACGCCGCGGCGACCTCCGCATCGTTCGAGACGCTCGTCATCTGGAACAGGGGAAGTCCCGGCGCGATCGCCGTTCTGGAGTCAGACAGCGCCTGTCGCCTCAGCGACTCGATGAGCAGTGCGCGCATCTTGAGCTCGATGAAGCTCGGTCCGGGAGAACCGTCCGGGTTCATGAACCCCGGAGTCAATCCCTTCGCCCTTCCGGACGAGAGCTCTGCAATTCTCTCGAACTCGGGCTCCAGGAGCGTAAAAAGGTCGCTGTTGAATCCGCTGTTCTTCGTTCTGTCGGCGTAGCTCGTGGCCGAGCCGCCGTTGAGGATTCCGTAGGACAAAAGCGGCAGGAGCTCAGTCCCCAGCAGCTCGAGGGCCTCTCTGTCGAGCACCACCAGATCATCCTCGCCGTGAAAGATGCGTCGACGCACGCTGTCGGGAACCATCTCGCCCGCGCCGAGCTCCTCGATCCGCTCTTCAATCGCCCTTCGGCTGAGTCTGAGCGAAAGCGGGTGGGTCATGTCGAGTATCGTTTTTCCGTCGACCGCGGGAATGGCCTCGACCTCAACCGGCTGGACATGATCGTAGCGTCCGTTGTTGTAGTTTTCGAGAATCGAAAGGGTGAGTCCGATGTCGATCTTCTTCCGTTCCATGTCATCGACGAGCGCTTGCGGCAGGCCTGTGCTCATGCAACCTCCTCCTTCGATGCGGCGCGCGACCGCGACACGAATGCGTTGGCAGCGCCGAGCAGCGAAATCGAATAGTCCTTGATGATGTGGACAGGAATGGTATCGAGCACCGGACGAACCTGGTCCTTGTAATTGGAGATGAAGTGTTTCATGAAAAGATCGTCTTCCAGAAACCAACGCTCGTTCTTGGCGGCAATTCCGCCGGCAAGGAAAAAGCCTCCGCCGGGCAGGAAGACCAGGGCGAGGTTGCTTGCATACTTCCCGTACATCCGTACGAAGAGCTTCATGATGTCGGCACACCGCGCGTTTTTCTCGGCGAACTTCGAAATCAGCGCCGGCCGTTCTCCGTTTTCCGCGTTCTCGATCTGATCGAGGAGGCTGTCGGCCCCGACATCTGCCGAGGTGATCCGTCCGCTGCTCCGGTAGAACTGCCAGATGTTCGAGATTCCCTGGCCGGATACAAAAAGCTCGGTTCCCGGTGCGGTTCCGATCCGCCGTCGCAGGAAATCGTGCAGCCGGTCGGTCTCCTCATCGAAGGGCGCGAAATCCGCGTGGCCTCCCTCCGACGGAAGACCGAAGAAGCGGCCGTTGTCTTCCACAAGATAGCCCACCCCTAGTCCGGTGCCGGCGCCGAGCACTGCCCGCACCATCAGACCGGTCGGATCGGTCACCGGCTGCGGCATCTTTCCTCCCGGCTGCGGCAGCGGGGTGAGCTGAGAGCTGTTGCCGGGATCGAGAAGCGGCAGGCTATAACCTATGGCTATATAGTCGTTGACAAGAAGGGTTCTGTGTCCGGTTTGGGCCTCCACCTCGCGGCCGTCGATGTCCCAGCTCGCGTTGGAGAGAGCGCAGCGGTTATCCCGAACCGGCCCGGCGCAGCTTATGCAGCAGCCTTCGATCTCCGCGCCGCCGAGATGGCTCTGCATCTGGTCGCGCGCCTTTCGAAGCGCCTCCTCGACGCCCTTGATCGCGCCGGTCTCGAACGGCTTTCTGGCAACGATCGCGTAGATGTCCTCTTTTCGGGAAATCAGTCCCACCGTGGTGTTGGTTCCACCCACGTCGGCGGTGAGGTAGTACCGCTTCTTGTCGCTTTTGTTGCTCATCACGTGTGCCTTTGACTATTAGGGTAGCCAAGGAGGCCATTAATATCAAGCTGACGTTCATCGGTCCCGAAGAAGGGCGGCCGCACGTCAAGCTTGATGAGTATCCAATTATCGGTTAGCATGACACGTCAGGAGGATCCTGCTTTGGAGAGTACTGGCGGATACCGTCTGGTCACACGGAGCGATTTTGATGGTCTTGTCTGTGCGGTGCTCCTCAAGGAAAAGGGCATCGTGGAAGAGGTCAAGTTCGTCCATCCGAAGGACATGCAGGACGGACTGATCGAGATAGACCAGCACGACATAACGACTAATCTCCCCTACGTCGAGGGCGTTTACCTCGCGTTCGACCACCATTTCAGTGAAACGGTGCGCGTCGGTCAGCGGGAGAATCACATAATCGATCCGCAGGCTCCCTCGGCGGCCAGGGTGGTGTTCAACCACTACGGCGGGAAAGCTGCCTTCCCCGGTATTTCCGAGGACCTTCTTGCTGCGGTCGACAAGGGTGATTCCGCGCAATTCACCAAGGAAGAGGTGCTTGCGCCCGAAGGCTGGACACTCCTGAATTTCATCATGGATGCGCGCACCGGGCTGGGTCGATTCAAGAGCTTCCGGGTCTCGAACTACCAGCTGATGATGGATACCATCGATGCCATGCGGGAGCTGACGATCGACGAGATCCTCGATCTTCCGGACGTGAAGGAGCGCGTGGACCTCTACTTCGAGCACAGTGAGCAGTTCCAGGAACAGATGAAACGGTGCTCGAGCGTGCACGGAAACGTCCTTGTCACCGACCTTCGCAAGGAGAAGACGGTCTTTGCCGGGAACCGCTTCGTCAAGTACGCGCTCTACCCGGAGACCAACGTCTCGATACAGGTGATCTGGGGATTCAGGAATCAGAACACCGTATTCACGGTGGGAAAGTCGATATTCAACCGAAGCTGCACCACCAACATCGGAAGCCTGATGATGAGGTATGGCGGCGGAGGGCATGCGCAGGCGGGCACCTGCCAGATTGCCAACGAAGAAGCCGACGCAGCGCTGGAAAAAGTCGTCTCTGATCTGCAGGAAAAGGAAGACTAGCACGTGAGTTCAACAAAAGAAACAAACATCTCAGCTGAAGCGGCCCAAAGGCTGAACGCCCCGGCCGTCGAACGGCGTCTGGCAGCGCTTGCAGAGCTCGTCAGGACAGGCGATCATCTGCTGGACGCTGCGCCGCTCTCCGAAGAGGTGAACAATCACGTTCACACCATCTACTCGTTCAGTCCCTATTCACCGACGCTTGCTGCGGTAATGGCACGGTTGGCCGGTTTGAAGGCGGTCGGAAGCGTTGACCACGATTCGATCTCCGCCGCTCGCGAGATGACGGAGGCCGGCCGGCTCATCGGCATCGGCACCACCGCGGGCTGCGAGCTTCGCGTGAACTTCACCGGTACCGCAGTCGAAGGCCGGAAGCTCAATAACCCCGACTCGGTCAACATCGCCTACATGGTGATCCACGGGGTTCCCGCGGGGCGCATCGATGAGGTCGCGGCATTCCTCGAGCCGGTCCATGCAGAGCGCAACAGGCGCAACCGACGGCAGGTCGAGAATCTGAACGGCATCATCGGCAGTTTCGGGATCGATCCGATAAGCTACGAGCGGGACGTGTTCGACGTCTCCCGCGCTGCAGAGGGCGGAAGCATCACCGAACGGCACATTCTCGCCGCGCTGTCGCGCAGAATCCTCGAAATGGAGCCGGCGGGTCCCGGTCTCATTGCGCTTCTCCGCGATCGCTTTGGTGTTTCGGCGCCGGAAAAGATCGCAGGCTATCTCACCGACGCCTCCAATCCTCACCTGGTCTACGATCTTCTCGGCATTCTCAAGAGCTCCTTTCTCGACCGTATCTTCATCCAGCCGGACGAGAATGAATGCATTCCGGTCGCTGAGGTGGTCGACTTCGCAAACCGCATAGGGGGAATTCCGGCCTACGCCTATCTCGGCGACATAACCGAATCTCCTACCGGGGACAAGAAGGCGGAGAAGTTCGAGGACGATTTTCTCGACGAGCTTTTCCCGGTGCTTGCCGACATCGGCTACCGGTCGGTGACCTACATGCCGCCCCGAAACAGCGTCGCGCAGCTGCGCCGCGTTCAGGAGCTCTGCAGCCGCTACGGTTTGCTCGAGATAAGCGGAGTCGACATCAACAGCTCCCGGCAGTCCTTTCGCTGCCCGGAGGTGATGCAGCCCGAATTTGCGCACCTGAACGACACCACCTGGGCACTCATCGCCCACGAGAAGCTTTCCGTCTGCGACCCGCGGATGGGGCTCTTCGCCGCTGACGGTCCGGCGGCCTCACTCCCGCTTCCGTACCGGATTCGGCGCTATGCGAGCGCAGGCCGGAAAATGGATCCCCGCCGCCCTGAATCCATCTGCGCAGAGATCGATTCGCTTGCACAGGAGTAGTAAATGAATCCCGAGATTCGCACAGTTCTTGCGCCCTTCGTCCGGGGGCTCACCTACGACGGGCACACCTGCGCCGTGGTTACGCAGGAGGGGCCGGAACCGGACTCCGCGAGCGGCTCCGTCTTCTCCCTCGATCGCCTTCCTGCCGCGGAGTTGTCGGCAGGTTCCACGGCGGCGCTCCCGATAGGGCCGGCGCTCGTCGGCCGTATTGAAGAGGCGTATCGGAAGTTCCTGACGCGCGAAGGCGACCGGCCCTCAGGATGCGTGCTGCGGTTTGACGACGGCTCGGTCTTTTCCTGCCGCATCGGCTCGAGCGTCGACGAGGCGCGTTTAAGCGGCGCGCGGGCTGACTCCACCCGCGATCGCGCGGCCGGCGCCGGCCACCGGGAGAAGGGCTCCGAACGCGAACCGTCACCGGCAGAGCTTTTCACCGACAGGGCGTCGGTTGTGGCAGGAAAGGTCGCCGTCGTAACCGGCGGCGCGCAGGGGTTCGGCGAGGGTATCGTCCGTTCGCTCGCGGCGGGAGGAAGCGTGGTCTGCATCGTCGACCTCAATATCGACGGCGCACGCTCGCTCGCTGACGATCTCAACAAGCTGTACGGGCGAACAACGGCCCTCGCATTCGGTGGAAACGTTACTGACGAGGATTCCGTACGGGAAATGGTCGCCAGGATCGTTGACGCCGTCGGCGGGATCGATATTCTCGTGAGCAACGCGGGAGTGCTCAAGGCGGGCAGCGTCACCGAAATGACCCTCAAGGATTTCAGTTTCGTCACCTCGGTGAACTATATCGGGTTTTTCATCTGTACCAAGTTCATCTCTCCGGTAATGGCTCTCCAGAACGCCGGGAGCGGCGGCCGCGCATATTCCGACATCATCCAGATCAATTCCAAGAGCGGGCTCGAAGGGTCGAACCGGAACGCGGCCTACGCGGGAAGCAAGTTCGGGAGCATCGGGCTGGTACAGAGCTTTGCGCTCGAGCTTGTTTCGCACAACATAAAGGTGAACGCGATCTGTCCGGGCAACTTCTTCGAAGGGCCGCTTTGGGCCGATCCGGACAGAGGTCTCTTCGTCCAGTATCTGCGCGCGGGAAAGGTGCCCGGCGCGAAGGCTGTTGCAGATGTCAAACGCTACTACGAGGAGAAGGTTCCCATGGGCCGGGGATGCCGCCCGCAGGACGTGGTCCGCAGCATATGCTATATCGTCGAGCAGGTGTACGAAACCGGGCAGGCGGTCCCGGTAACCGGAGGCCAGGTAATGCTCAACTGACGGATGCCTTGAAGGTTTGGGGAACCAAGCTTATATTGTATAGAAAAAGTGCTCACAGGGGGGTGGGTGTGCACATTTCTGAGTTAAAAAGCGTGCTCATCGAGAATCTGTTGAACTCTCACCAGGCTCTTGATTCTCTTGTCCATGATCAGATCAACGGCGAGTCCCGCGGAAGCTTCAGCTCTGCGCTGTTCGACGTACTTTTCGATCTGCAGCTCCCGGAGCCGCAGGCGGAGAGGACGCTGGACCGGGTGCTTGCCCACCGGGGTTCGCTCGAAGCCGCGCTTGGCCGTCGCATCGACTTCCGGGTAGCCGCGCTCGACTACCTTCTAAACAACGAACAGTCCCTCGAAAATCCAAAGATCATGGAACTGAGCGGGTACGAGGGTAAACTTCGCCTGGCGACGGTGGATGAGCTGACCGGCCTCTACAATCGAAGGTTCCTGGCAGATGCGCTTCGACGGGAGCTCAATCGGTGCAAGAGGTACGCAATACCGATGTCGGTGCTCTTCCTCGATCTGGACAATTTCAAAAAAGTGAACGATTCCTACGGCCACCAGACCGGAGACGACGTGCTTTGCGGTTTCGCAGCATTCCTCCGCCACTACCTGCGGTCGGAAGACGTTGCCGGCAGGTATGGCGGTGAAGAGTTCCTTGTGATCATGCCGCAGACCGACCTCGAGGGGGCGAAGCGCCTCGGCGCGCGGCTTCTAGAGTCGATCGCCTCCGACCCCATCCACCCGGAAATCCGCGTCACCTTCTCCGGAGGGATAGCTTCCTACCCTCAGCATGCGGACAACGTCGACTCGCTTATCGAGCTTGCGGACGTGGGATTGTACTCGGCGAAGGTTGCCGGCAAGAACAGGATACATCTGTCGAGAGCCGAGAAGAGGCGCGATCCGCGATTTTCCGCGCAGCGGCTCGAACAGATCGAACTGCAGTGCTGCAAGTACCGCGGGCACTCCTATCCTGGCCAGATCAGAAACGTAAGCAGAAGCGGAATTTCCTTCGAAGGTGAGCGGCCGGTCCAGTTGGGCGACGTGATCGAGCTCGTCGTTCACTCGCGATCGGAGAACCGCGACTATGAAGTCGTCAGCCGCGTCGTATGGTCACGCCCCGTGGAGGGCGTCGCCCGCTATCGGGTCGGCGCCCGTTATGCCGAGCCGGTGGCTGAAGAGCTGCACCGGCTTATCAACGTCAGTAACTTCTAGACTCCGAATCTGTTCCGTCGCACAATCTCCCCGGTCGTCTGTACGGTGGTGGGGCTGTGTCCCGGAATCGGCAGAAGCCGCTCGTGAATCGCGTCGATGATCCATTCGGCCTGCGGGAAGAACTCCTCCTCCATCTCGGCGGCCGGGGTAATCCAGTTTCGCGATCCCACAACTGCGGGCGGCGCATCGAGATAGTCGAAAGCGAGCTCACTCAGATTGTTCGCCACAGTGTGAAGAAAGCTTCCCCGCTCGCACGCGTCGGAGGAAAGGACGATGCGGCCCGTCTTTCTTACGCTCTCAACAATCAGGTCGTAGTTCAGCGGGTTGATGAACCGACCGTCGATCACCTCGGCCTCGATCCCGTATTTTTCCGAGAGGATTTTTGCTGCATCGAGCGCCCGGTAGAGGGTGGCACCGATGGTGAAGATGGTACAATCCTTTCCTCTTCTGCGGATAACCGGCTCACCTTCGGGCACCTCGTAGTACCCCTCCGGCACCCCGTCCTTTTCGAAGTACTCCCCGATGTCGTAGAGCCGCTGGCTTTCGAAGAAGATTACCGGATCGGTCCCGCGCAGCGCGAGATTGAGCATTCCCTTCGCGTCATACGGGGTCGCCGGGAACATCACTTTCAGACCGGGTATGTGTGCGACGAGGCTTGTCCAGTCCTGCGAGTGCTGAGCGCCGTACTTGCTGCCGACCGATACCCTCACTACAAGCGGCATTTTGAGCACTCCGGCGGACATGCTCTGCCATTTCGCGGCCTGGTTGAAGATCTCGTCACCGGCCCGCCCCATGAAGTCGCAGTACATCAGCTCTACCAGCGCCCGGCCGCCCGAAAGAGCGTAGCCGACTCCCGATCCGACGATAGCGCCTTCGGAAATGGAGGAGTTGAAAAGCCGGTGGTAGGGGAGCGCCTCGGTCAGACCGCGGTAGACTGCAAACGCTCCGCCCCAGTCACGGTTCTCCTCGCCGTAGGCAACCATGGTCGGATCCTCGTAGAAGCGGTGAATCACCGCCTCGAAAAGCGCGTCCCGGTAGGAGAGCACCTTCATCTTGGGAAGCTCCGCACCCTTTTCGTCCAGACCGAAGCGGCTCCTGCGGGCGATCTGCTGCACCCGCGGATTCTCCTCTTTCGGCAGGAGCACGTCCGGTTTCCGCTCCTCCATGCGCTCGGTCGGCGTGTTCGAGAACATGACCGTTCCGATGAACTCGCCGTCGACCCGCGGCGAAATCTCATTGTCTATCGCGAGCTTCATCGTCTGAGTGACCTTCTCGATCACCTTCTGCTGCATCTCTCCGATCTGCGAGGAGGTGAGTACCTTGTTCTCGGTCAGATAGTCGCCGAAGGAGCGCACGCAATCGGTCTCCTCCCAGAGCGAAACCTCCTCCTTTGTCCGGTAGCTCGATGCGTCGGACGGAGAGTGACCCGAAATACGGTAGGTGATGGTGTCGAGCAGAACCGGGCCACGGCCCTCGCTCAGGATCTTCTTCTTCCTTTCGATGGCCTCGGCAACCGCAATGGGATTGTACCCGTCGACCCGCTCGGCGTGCATGTTTTCCGGATTTACGCCGGCGCCGATCCGCGCGAGGATACGGTATCCCATGGTCTCGCCGGCGGTCTGTCCGCCCATTCCGTAGAAGTTGTTGATGAAATTGAAGAGGATCGGCGGAGCGCCTCCGTCCTTCTTGTCCCAGAGGCTGCGGTACTGATCCATCGCCGAAAGCATCATCGCCTCCCACACCGGCCCGCAGCCTGCCGACGCATCGCCGATGCTGGCGATGACAATGCCCGGCTTGTGGTTGACGCGCTTGTATATCGCCGATCCGGTTGCGATATCCGCCGATCCGCCGACAATCGCGTTGTTCGGCATGCTTCCAAACGGCGCAAAGAAGGCGTGCATGGAGCCTCCAAGTCCGCGGTTGAAGCCGGCCTTCCGGGCGAAAATCTCGGCGAGGGTGCCGTAGAGGACGAAGTTCTCGGCCAGGTCACGAACACCGTCGTGAGGAAGGGATTCCACCGCGCGCAGGGTCTCACCGCCGAGGTAGCTCTTCATAACCTGCTCGAGCTCCTTCTCTTTCAGCGCGGGAATTGCGGAGTAGCACTTTGCGAGGATTTCGCCGTGGCTCCGGTGGGACCCGAAAATGAGGTCCTCGATTCCGAGATTCGCGCAGACTCCTACAGCCGTGGACTCCTGGCCGATCGACAGGTGAGCCGGACCCTTGTGATTGTACTCGATGCCCCGGTAGGCGCCCTGCGTCTTGATATCGTTGAGCATCGTCTCGAACTCCCGGATCGTCAGCATGTCGTAATACATGCGCGAGAGCCGTTCCTTGCCGTACTTCTTGATCTCGCCGGCAGGATCCGGTTTGTACTGGTTGACCGGAATATCGCCGATGGAAAGCGTCTCCGGCTTTCTTACGACCTTAGGATCCACCACAATTGACTTTGGCATCTCTTACTCCTTCTATTCTATTTCCCAGATTGCGTCACGAAGCACTTCTGAAACGGTCGGATGGGGAAACACGATGTCCCTGACATCCTTGACCCGCAATTCCGCTTCTATCATCAGCGAAGCTCCGAATATCAGCTCGGAACAGCCGGAGCCGATCATGTGCACACCGAGAACCACACCCGTCTGCGCGTCGCAGATGACCTTGCAGCTGCCGCGCTCGCCCGGATGCTCGGCAAGGTACCGGCCGCTTGCCGTCATCGGCAGCGTTGCCACCTTGACCTGACGGCCTTCGGCCGCCGCCTGCTCCTCGGTCATCCCGCAGCCGGCCACCTCCGGGGAGGTGAAGACTACCCACGGTATTGCGTCGAAGCGCATCGGACCGGCGCCGCTCCGGTCGGCCGGGTCCGAGCGGAACATACGCCGGACGGCCACCTCGCCCATCCGGCTCGCGGAGTGGGCGAGCAGAGATTTGCCGGTGACGTCACCGATGGCGTAGACGCCGGGGAGATTGGTCTGCAGATGCTCGTTCACCCGGATTCCGATCCGGTCGATATCGAGCCCGGCCTCCCGCAGCCCCATTCCGTCGACATTGGGTCTGCGTCCCACCGAGATCAGCACCAGATCGCCGGTCACCGAGCCGGTCTCGCCGCCCCGGCTGTAATGGACGGTTCCTCCGTCGACCCGCTCGACTCGCGCACCCAGCTCATAGGTGACGCCGGTAACCGATTTTCGCAGCGTTGCTGCGAACTTGCGGTCCATGATGGGAACGATCTCGTCCATCATCTCGACCACGGTCACCTCGGTCCCGAGCGCGCCAAAGAAGGAGGCGAACTCCATGCCGATGTAGCCCCCGCCGATCACGACGAGCCGCTTCGGCATTTCGGATATCTCGAGCAGCTCGGTGCTGGTGACAACCACCCCTTTTTCGAGGCTCTCCCGGAGGCCGGGAATCGGTGGAATCGCCGCCGAGGAGCCGGTTGCGATGATCACGTTCGGGGCAGTGTGGTCGTCTCCTGCCACCTGCACCCGGTATCCCTCTCCGTTCCGCGACCCGGCAAAGGTTGCTTCCCCCTGGAGAACTGTTACTCCGAACCGCTTCATCTGTGAGGCGATTCCGCGCTGGAGCGTCTCGACAGTCTTTTTCTTGTGTCCCATCGCGGCGCCAAGATCAAAGCCGACCGTCCCGACGGTGACGCCGAACTTCGCGCCCTCTTTCGCGTGCGCATAGAGTTTCGACGCGTGCAGAAGCGTTTTGGTGGGAATGCACCCCCGGTTCAGGCAGACGCCGCCAAGCTCGTCCTTTTCAATCAGAAGCACCTTTTTGCCGAGCTTTCCGGCCCGTTCGGCGGCGATGTATCCGCCGGGACCGGCACCCATGATAATCAGATCGTATTGCTGATCGCCCATCTGGCCTTTCTCCTCTGCTGCATTACAGCGCGAGCGTCAGATCGATGTCGCGGATGGAGGCCGCCACATCCTGCAGGAAGCGCGCCCCCGGCGCGCCGTCGACGGCCCGGTGATCGATGGTGAGCGAGAGGCCGATGCTCGACACAAACTGCACTTCATCGCCCTCCATCACCGGTTTCGGCTGCACCGAGCAGACTCCCAGAATTGCCACCTGAGGCGGATTCAGTACCGGTGTGAAGCTCTCGATGCCGAGATTTCCCAGATTGGTGACGGTGAACGTTCCGCCGGCGAGGTCGTCCGGGCTGGCATTGCCCTCGAGGCAGGCCCGCCCCAGCCGCTTCGCCTCCGCGGAGAGCTCCACCAGCGTCAGCCTGTCCGCGTTGCGGATCACCGGCACCATCAGGCCCCGCGGCGTGTCCACCGCAAAACCGAGATGGACCTGGTGAAACTCGCGGATTGCTTCGCCGGTCATGTGGGCATTGATTGCGGGATGACGTTTGAGCGTGCGCGCCGTCGCGAAGAGCACAAGGTCGTTTATGGTGATTGCCGCGAGAGACTGCTCGGTCGAAGCCTTCAGCCGTTTGCGATAGGAGAGGAGCGCCCGCGCATCGGCGCTCGAGGACATGGTCAGCTGCGCGGTGTCGCGAAGCGATGCATGCATCCTTTCGGCAATGAGCTTGCGGATGCCCTTTACCGGCCGTTCGGTCGGCGGCGTTTCAGGACCGGCCGAAGCGGGCCGGGCTGCCGCTGCAGGCGCCGCGCTCTCGCCGGCTGCAAGGTCCTGCGCGCTGATTCTGCCGCCCGGGCCGGTTCCTTCAGCTCCTGCTACCGTCTTGCTGCTTTTGAGGTGGGATTCGATTGCCGCCGGCGTCATCGGCTCGCGGGTACCCAGTACCTTCTGCACATCGCGTTCGATGATCCTGCCGCCGGGACCGCTTCCGGAAAGCTCGTCGACGCGCACCCCTTTCGACTGCGCGAGATTCCGTGCGCGAGGCGAAATTCCGTTCGTCCCCGCCGTGGCGGCCGCGGCAGGCCGCGGCTGGGACGATTCGGGTGCCTGCGCTTGCGCCTGCGCACGTGCACGCGCTTCCGCGGGTGGGGCGGCCTCTTCCGTTTTTCCGGCGGCCGCCGAAGCCTTGCCGGCTCCCTGGCCCGAGGCTTCCGGTACCTTCTCTCCCTTTTCGCCGATATAGGCTATCGGGGTGAGCACCGGGACATCGTCGCCCTCTTCAAAAAGGCGGGCGAGAAGCACGCCGTCCTCCGGCGCTTCGACCTCAAACGTCGCCTTGTCGGTCTCGACCTCGCAGATCGACTCGCCCTTCGCTACGGCCTCACCAACACTCTTCTTCCACGACAGAATCAGGCAGCTTTCCACCGACTGTCCCTGTCTCGGCATCAGAATCTCTGTTGCCATTTTTCGCTCCTTTTCGTCGACCTGCGCCGGCCGGTCAGACCGGGGCGATCTCAATGTCCAGTCCCTGCTCGCGCAGCTGTTCGCGCGCTGAGGGGTCGAATCCGTCGTCCGTGATGATGCAGGACATCCGCTCGAGCGGCAGGACCCGCACAAAGCCGGCCTTCCCGTACTTCGAGCTGTCGGCCGTGAGAATAACCTGGTCGGCCTGTGCGGCCATCTTCTTCACGATCTCGGCCCCCTCGACGAGGTGCGTGGTCAGACCGTTTTCCGGAGAAAAGCCGTCGGTACCGACAAAGGCGAGCCGGACGTGGTAACGCTCGAGCTGCTCGAGCGCTACGGGGCCTACCGTGCTCTCCGACGAGGGGCGGAACTCACCGCCCACCAGTGTCAGCCGCAGTGCGGGATTTGTTCTCGTATAGGGAACCACAAGGTTCGAATTTGAGACGATGTAGACGTCACGCTTGCCGTACAGGTAGCGCGCCACAAGCGCCGTGGTGGTTCCCGCCTCGATCATGATGGTGTCACCGTCGCGCACGTGCGCTGCGGCCGCCCGCGCTATCCTCGCCTTCGCCTCCGTCATCAGGCGCTGCCGGGCCATTATCTCGGGATGAAATGCCGGCGCCGCACCGCCCCAGGTCCGCACAACAACGCCCTTGTCGGCGAGGCTGTTGAGGTTGTTGCGGACGGTGACCGACGATACCTCGAGCATTCTGGCGATCTCGGCTACCGAGTTCGCACGGTTGTCCATCAGGATATCGAGGATATCGCGCTCTCTTTCAGATAGGTTGTCAATAACCATCATTTACCTTGCGAAGTTCTTTCGATATTATCACCTATTAGAAAGCGACGCAAGAGCCGAAGGGAAAAAAAGGCCGCCGGAGCAGGATCCGGCGGCCTGTAACAGAACGATAGCCTCAGCTGGGCTTGATTACGCCCTTCTTGAGAATGATGTTGGCATACAGAGCACTTTCACCCGTTGCCACTATGCAGTAGCAGCTCTTTGCCTGCTCGTAGAAGGCGAAGCGCTCGACCGAGGCGAAGTCGGTAAACGAAGGCTCGTGTTTCTTGATGATCTTCCGGTACTCCTCCCAGATCGTCGGTTTGGTTGGGTCATCGGGGACGACCTGCATGAGAAACGCCGGCCGGTCGACGAAGCTGTCGAGCGGCAGAAGCTGCATGATGGCGTCGAGCACCTCCGGCACGCCGTGGCCGTCGCAGCGGACCAGCCGCTGCGCGTAGCCTGCCGCGGGGAAGTTTCCATCGCCAATGCACAGTTCGTCGCCGTGCCCCATCTCCATGAGTACCTTGAGAAGCTCGGGCGGCAGAATCGAAGGAATGTTTTTCAGCATTACAGCCTCCTTAGCGGTAGAGCGGACCGAAGTTCGCGCAGGCGCGGTAGTCCGATCCCTCGGCGTCCATGCCGAACATGCCCCAGGCGCTCGGACGATATATGTTTTCCGGCGCGACGTTGTGCATGTTGACCGGGATCCGCAGCATGGCGGCCATCGTGATCAGTTCCGATCCGATGTGGCCGTAGCTGATTGCGCCGTGATTGGCGCCCCATGCGGCCATCACCGAGTAGACATCCTTGAAGGGGCCGGACCCGGTGAGCCTGGGCGCAAACCAAGTGGTCGGCCAGGTGGGATTGGTGCGCTGATCCAGAACGCCATGTACAGGCTCGTCGAGATCCACGGTGAATCCCTCAGCGATCTGAATCACGGGTCCCAGCCCTGCGACGAGGTTGAGCCTGGTCATCGTGACAGGCATGCCTCCGCGGGTAAGGAAATCGGTGGAAAAGCCGCCGCCTCGGAAGTAGCCGAGATCCCCCGGGCGGAACAGCGTTGCGTCGAGCATCCTGCCGGCCTCTTCAGGTGCAAGCTCCCAGTAGGGCTTGATGACAGGTTTCCCGTCTCTCGTTGCTTCGCCGGTGCCGTCAAGGCAGGTCGAGCCCGAATTGATGAGGTGGATGAGCCCCCTTTCGGCCTGCCCGGTGAGCGTTTTGCCGGTGACCCTCTTTACCGCTTCCGGGCTCCAGAATGTGCGCACGTCCGAGAATATCTGGGCGGTGCCGGTGAGCAGATGGCCGAAGAGCATCGACACGCCGTTCAGACTGTCGTTTTCCGTGGCGAACACGAAGGGCGCGCGGATCCCGTTCCAGTCGAACGACGTATTCAGCATCGTCTCCATGAAGTCGCCGTTGGGAAAGTGGTCGGTCCACTGACGCTGTCCCTGAAACCCGCCTGCGATGGCGTTGTGGCCGAGCGCCTCCTCACCGAATCCGAGCTCGGCGAGGCGGGGATTGCCGATCATCAGGTCCCGGGCGATCAACGCCATCTTGACGCTGTATTCCCACTCCCAGTCCTTGCGCTTGCGGTCGTGCTGCTTGCCGGCAGGGTTGTCGTCCGGCCCTTCCTTGCAGTTCTTGCGCGTCCAAGTGAGCGCGCGCTCGTACTCATCCTTGTCGAAAATTCCCTCTTCCACGCGCCGCGCGAACTCCGACATGTCGACCGACTCGTTCCGCATTCCCAGAAAGTTCTGAAAGAACTCGTCCTTGACGATCGACCCCGCTATTCCCATGGAGGTGGAGCCCATCGAGAGGTAGCTCTTGCCCTTCATCCAGGCGACCGCGAGCGCCGCGCGCGTGAACTGGAGAAGCTTTGCCCGGACGTCTTCGGGTACCTCTGAATCGCCGAGGTCCTGCACATCGCGTCCGTAGATGCCGAAGGCGGGAAGTCCCTTCTGGTTATGGGCGGCGAGCACCGCGGCCAGATAGACAGCCCCCGGCCGCTCGGTTCCGTTGAAGCCCCATACCGCCTTTGGAATCATCGGATCCATGTCCATGGTTTCAGAGCCGTAGCACCAGCAGGGGGTAACGGTAATCGAGACGCCCACATTCTCGCGCCGGAACTTGTCCGCGCAGGCGGCCGCTTCGGCGACGCCGCCGATGGTTCTGTCGGCAATCACGCACTCAACCGGCATGCCGTTAGGATGGCGCAGGTTTTCGCTTATGAGCCTTGCCGCTGCGCGCGCCATATCCATCGTCGGCTTCTCGAGCGACTCGCGTACTCCGCCGAGCCTCCCGTCGATCGTCGGGCGGATGCCGACCCGCGGAAGCTCTCCCTGGTACCGATTCGCCGGCGGAAGCACCTTCATTCCGGAGATGTCTGCCATCTACTTCCTCCATATTACTGATTCTTGCGTGAGTTCATGCAATCGATTGCACGATTATACACCGCATCGGGGGGGGCGTCAAAAGTTTCGTCGCCCCTGTCCGGCCGGGGGTGAAGCGGCGCGCCCGGCGCTGCCGCCGTGCACCACGAGGCGGGTGGGCAGTCGCACCAGCTCAGGATGGGGGGCCCGTTCCTCGCCCAGCCGTGAGATCACCAGATCGGCCGCGCGGGCGCCGATTTCGCGGATTGGCTGTGAAACTGTGAGGATGGCATAGCCGGCGAGCGAGCTCAAGGCCATATCGTCAAAGCTTGCGATGTAGGGGTGGCCCGGAAGGTCCGCGCGATGGGTAACCAGATAGTGTGCCGCACCGATGTGCATATAGTAGTTGGAAATGAAGACGATTTCGGGCGGCTCGGGTCCTTCGGACATGCGGCCGAAGAGCTCGTAACCGCTTCCTTCGTGAAAATCGCCGAAAAGGAGGTGCTCGGGCTTCGGCCGCGTCCCGTGCTCGGCGAGGGCGGCGATGAATCCGTCGTACCGCTCGCGCGCCGGTGTCATTTCGAGGTTGCCGCCGATGAAGCCGAAACGGCGAAATCCTTCCATCCACAGGTGCTCGATCGCGTTGAAGGATCCTCCTTCATTGTCCACCAGCACCGCATCGGTTTCGAATCCGTGCACCAGGCGGTCGACCAGCACCACCGGCAGCTGCAGGTCACGCAGCAGGTCGAAGTGCCCGCCCTCGGCAGAGGAGGGAATTATGATGAATCCGTCGACGCACTTCTCGACCAGCAGCTCTAGCCGTTCCCGCTCCTGCGACGGGTCCTCGTTTGAATTGCAGATGATCATGTCGTATCCACGCGCACGGAGCTCGTTTTCGACGCCCTGAGCGACGGTCATGAAGAAGTCGTTGGCGATTTCGGGCGTGATAAATCCGATCGTATAGGTGCGATTGATCTTGAGGCTGCGCGCGATTGTGTTTACCTTGTAGTTGAGCCGGGCGACGCTCGTGAGGACGCGGCTCCGGGTCTCGGCGGATATGCGGGGGTCGTCGTTGATTACGCGCGAGACGGTTGCGGTGGATACGCCTGCAAGTCGTGCAACGTCCCGGATCGTTGCGCCCATTTTCTGAAATCCCTCCGTGTCGCCGGGTTCATCCGGCCGCATCAGCTTTACAAGCACTCATGGTGCGCGTTTAGCAGTAACATTATTATACGCAGGAAGCGAGCGATTCGCGAGGAGGCAAGCGATGAATGATAAGATAAAAAAACTGCTGGGAGACAAGGCAGATTCCCTGCTTCAACACAGGGCGAAGTTTCCCAAAGACCAGCTTCACCTTCCGGGACCCGACTTCATCGACCGGGTCTGGTTCCAGTCCGACAGGAGCCCGGTAGTGCTCCGGAACCTCCAGTCGATTTTTGACCACGGCCGCCTGGGCGGAACCGGCTACCTCTCGATTCTTCCGGTCGACCAAGGCATCGAGCACTCCGGCGGCGCCAGCTTCGCCCCCAATCCGCTCTATTTCGATCCGGAGGGGATCGTGAAGCTCGCGGTCGAGGGTGGATGCAACGCCGTCGCCTCGACCCTCGGCGTGCTGGGTGCGGTCGCCCGCAAATATGCCCACCGTATTCCGTTCATCGTGAAATTGAACCACAACGAGCTGCTTACCCTTCCGAACCAGTTCAATCAGATAATGTTCGCAAATGTCGATCAGGCATGGAACATGGGAGCTGCGGCAGTCGGCGCTACCATCTATTTTGGCTCTCCGGAATCCGCCCGCCAGATCATGGAGGTCTCGGAAGCATTTTCCTACGCTCACGAACGGGGACTCGGAACGATCCTCTGGTGCTATCTGCGCAATTCCGCCTTCAAGACCAAAGAGGCCGACTACCATCTTGCCGCAGACCTCACCGGCCAGGCGAACCATCTCGGCGTCACGATAGAGGCCGACATCATCAAGCAGAAACTGCCGACGGTAAACCGCGGCTATGAAGCGATGAACATGGGTGAATCGAGCTACGGCAAGTCGGACAAGCGAATCTACACCGAGCTTTCGAGCGATCATCCCATCGACCTCACCCGGTATCAGGTGATGAACTGCTACATGGGCCGTGCGGGGCTCATCAACTCCGGCGGCGCATCCTCCGGCGAAAGTGATCTCGCAGAGGCCGTTACCACGGCGGTAATCAACAAACGCGCCGGCGGCACCGGCCTGATATCTGGGCGAAAAGCGTTCCAGCGGCCGATGAAGGACGGGGTGGAGCTGCTGAACGCCATCCAGGACGTCTACCTCGACAGCGAGATAACGGTAGCCTGAGCCTGCTCGCCGGTGCGCTCGCCGGTCCGGCGGCGATACTCAGGCAAGGGGGAGATCCGCGCCTGAGTCATCGCCCCGCGGGCTGAAGCTGCAGCCGGGAATGCCAATTTTCGCGTTCGCTTGACATCCACTGCCCGTTTAGATAATAATTTTCTCTATTCAAATGTTGATACGTTTCTGCGTGATCAAGGTGACGCCGACTCGTGCACGCTAATTCTGACTGAATCCGGCGTGGTGTTCCTTTCGGACACAGCATGTTGCTCACGAGCGTGATAATCCGGATCTCAGGTCCCGGCGGTGAACTTCTGATCGGACGCGGTTCGCTATGAGCCGACGCGGCGAAACGGCGCCATCTCTCTGCAGGTCGTCGTCGCGTTATTCAGGAGGGGTTCATGACGGTTGCCATCATCTTCGGCTCGTCGACCGGAAACACGGAATATGTCGCCAACAAGGTCCTTCGGGCATTCGGAGAGGAAAACGCCGCGCTCCACAATATTGGTGATCCCGAAACTCTCGAGGTGATACGGAGTTCCACGAATATTGTCTGCTGCCTTTCCACCTGGGGGGCGGGCGACATGCAGGACGACTGGGACGGACTCATCGAGGAGCTCAAGAAGGTCAACTATGCCGGGAAGAAAATCGGCATCCTGGGACTCGCGGATCAGCAGAACTATCCGGACACCTTCGCCGACGGCATGGCCGTTCTGGCACGGATAGTCCGCTCGCGCGGCGGCACCGTAATTGGACAGACGGAGAGCGACGGCTACAATTTCACCAGCTCACGCGCGGAGCAGGACGGGAAATTCCTCGGCCTGGTCATCGACGAGGACAATCAGGCTGATCAGACTGACAGCCGGGTTCGCGATTGGGTGAACGGGCTCAAGAAGCAGTTCAGGTAACCCTATACGCTCGCCCCCGAGGTTGACAAAAAGGGGGCAGTTTGATAACTTCCTTCCACATGTTTACGCCCTTGTAGCTCAGTCGGTAGAGCACCACCATGGTAAGGTGGGGGTCATCGGTTCGAATCCGATCGAGGGCTG
>CAZNYW010000024.1:0-33629 GCA_964577375.1 uncultured Spirochaetales bacterium
GACCAGCCCGAAGAACCCCGCTCGACCGTAGGGGCAGCGCACCAGAATGGTCGGCAGGCGTTCGCTGCCGCGGGGCGCGTAGTGGTCCGCCAGCAGCACCACACCGTCGGACATAGGAATCTTCAGATCGCGTTCGATCAGGACTGCGTGCGTCTTTGCCGGAGGCAGTTTCGCAAGACTGCCGGCGATGCGACTGATTACGCTCATGAGCATTCTCCTTCTCCGGTGGCAACTCGGACCGGGCAACTCGACGCGCGCAGACGGCGGCACATAACCGCGCCAGTTCAGTAGTTTATCATGATCGCGAGGCTGTAAACGGGGGGTGGATACTCGAAGGCGCGCCGCGCCAGCGCACTACAGGGCCGAACGGTGAGTGAGGTCCTGTAGGTGCGCGTCGGCAGGCGCGCGCCATCGTTGACGGTTTCGAAAACTTTAAGTTGCCGAAAGACTTCATAAATCGTAGCTTTGGATAGGGCCAGGTGGAGAAATACTAACCTTTTTGGGAGGTTCTCCACATGCAGAGAAGACGATTCGGACGGTCGCTTGTGCTACTTGCGGCCGGGGCACTGCTACTTTCAAGCTACAGCGTTTACGCTAACGGCGCCAAAGAGGCGGGTACCGCAAGCCAGAGTTCCAGTCAGGGAAGCCAGACTGTGATGCACTGGAAGCTTGCGGACGACCAGCCCGCAGACTATCCCACCGTGCAGGCGGACGAGTACTTCGCGAAGCAGGTCAAAGACCAGACCAACGGCAAGTTCGACATCAAAGTCTACTACGGCGGCCAGCTCGGCGCAGAAACCCAGACGGTGCAACAGACCATCTCAGGTGTCATTCAGCTCAATCGCGTAAACGCCGCACCGCTCGCCTCTTTCGTCGGCGACATGAGCGTGCTCTCCCTGCCCTACATCTTCACCAGCGCAGACGGCGAATGGAAGGTGCTCTACGGTGATCCGGGAAAACAGATCCTCGAAAGCATGAAGAAGCAGGGCCTGATGGGACTCACCTACTACGATTCCGGCCAGCGCAGCTTCTTCACGCGCAAGACTCCCATCACTTCGCCGGCCGACATGAAGGGACTCAAGATCCGCGTGCAGAAATCACCCGTGTTCGTCAATATGGTCAAGGCGCTCGGCGGCTCACCCGTCCCGATGGCCTACGGCGACGTCTTCACCGGACTTCAGACCGGCGTAATCGACGGAGCCGAGAACAACATTCCAAGCTATGCAACCATGAGTTTCTATCAGGTCGCCCCCTACTATTCCTACGACGGCCACTCCCGCGTGCCGGAGGTCCTCTTCATGAACCTCAAAGCGTGGAACTCACTCACCCCTGCAGAGCAGCAGATCTTCAAAAAGGCCGCCCACGCGGCATCGATGTATGAGCGGAAGCTGTGGGCAGAAAAAGTCCAGACCGACCTTACCAAGCTGAAGTCGGCGAACGTGCACTTCATCCACCTTTCGGCGGACCAGGTCAAGAAGTTCCAGGACGCCGTTCAGCCGGTGTATCAGGAATACAGCCAGTACAGCAGTCTCATCAACACAATAAAGAACGATCAATAACACATTGAGCGGCTCCCGGCGGCGGTCGTACACGCCGGGAGTTTTTTTGATGCTGAGTGCCGTGGAGGGTGGGCCGAATGGAACGGTTCGAAAAAGGACTGGATGAAGCGGAGCGTGTAATCACCTGGATTGGCATCGTCGTCATGATCGTCATGCTCATCATTGCGGTGGGCGAGATCATCGCGCGGGATCTCATCAACCAGCCGATCGCAGGATCGCTCGATCTCACGCTGCTCGTGATGATCTGGCTGGTAATGCTGGTCTCGGCTATAGGCGTCCGAAGCGATCTGCATATCCGGGTCGAGTTCTTTGTCGCTCCGCTCCCGCCGCGCGCAAGACGCATCGTCTCCCTCTTTGTCGATATTCTGATTCTCTTCTTCGGCTTCGAAATGACCCTCGAGGCGGTTCCGCTGGTTCAGCTGCCGGGCATGATGCCGGAACTTGGCATCTCCAACGCCTGGCTCTACGTTCCCCTGATCATTGCGGGAATAATCACGATGGTGGCCGCGATCGAGCGTATTCTTCGCGTGTTCGTAGCATTCAGAAAGGACGCTGCAAAGTGAAAACCAGGGCCACGATCGTTCTGTTGATTCTTGCCTTCCTGCTCTCGCTCTTCTTCAACGCGCCGTGGGTCCAGCCGCTCGGCCAGGTCGCGTCCCAGATAATCTTTCTCTGGGTCAGTTTCGGGCTGTTCATTATTCTCGGCGTGCCGATCTCATTCGCGCTGGGTCTTGCAGCCGTGTTCACCGCCATCTACATCCAGCTGCCGGTGCTCGCGATCTTCCAGAACCTCTCCAACGGCATCAACTCCTTCGCCTTCGTCGCAATCGCCTTTTTCATAATGCTCGGCCAGATCGTCAACATGAGCGGGATGGGCAACGACCTGCTTGCGCTGGCGAATCTCATTATCGGGCGGCTGCCGGGCGGCCTCGCGCTGATGAACATTCTCACCAGCATGCTCTTCGGCGGGATATCCGGATCGGCGGTGGCTGATACCGCGTCGATCGGAACGGTGATGATTCCGATGATGGAACGGCAGGGCTTCACCCGCGAGTTCGGGACGGCGATCACCATAACGTCGTCCCTGGAAGGGATGATAATTCCTCCGAGCCAGAACATGATCATCTACTCGCTCGCCGCCGGCGGTGTGTCGGTGGGTGCGCTCTTCCTCGCAGGCTATCTGCCGGGAATTGTCCTCGGTGTAGCGCAGATGCTCTACGTCCTGATCCTCGCGCCGTTCCGCCACTTCCCGCGCGGCGAACGGATCACGCGAGCCCGGATCCCGATGGTGCTGGTCCGCTCCATCCTGGTTCTCAGCGTCGGCTTCGTCGTCGTGGGTGGAATCGTATTCGGTTTCTTTACCGCCACCGAGTCCTCGAGCGCAGGCGTCGCCATGGCGATAATCATCTTCGCCATCTTCTACCGTAAGAACATGACGAAGTCGAATGTGCTCGAGATCCTCAAGAGCTCGGTGAGGACGACCGCCATGGTGCTGTTCCTCATTGCCAACGCAACGGCATTCGGGTACGTCATGGCCTACCTGCAGATTCCGACCCTGCTCTCGCAGGCGATCACCGCAATCAGCCACAGCCCGGTCGTCATTCTGCTGCTGGTGAATCTCCTGCTCCTGATCCTGGGGCTCGTAATGGACATGGCGCCGCTCATCATAATCATGACGCCGATCCTTCTGCCGCTGGTCGCACAGGCTGGCATGAGCCCGGTACAGTTCGGCGTCGTGCTTCTCATCAATCTCGGCATCGGACTCTGCACGCCGCCGGTGGGAAATGTGCTTTTTGTGGGATGTGCGGTGGGTAAGACGACCATCGAGCGGACCACGAGGCAGCTACTGCCGCTCTACGTGATCATGCTCGCGGTATTGATGATAATCACCTTCGTTCCACAGGTATCGCTCTTTCTGCCGAACCTGCTTCACCTCTAGGCCGCCTGGCGGCTGCGGTACCGGCGGCCGCTAGACGCCGACCGGCTCCGTGACGACGGAATCTGCCGCGAGCATCTGGTTGATGGCGGCTGCCGCCTTCCGTCCCTGCCCCATCGCAAGGATCACCGTCGCGGCGCCGAGGACGATGTCTCCTCCGGCGTAGACGCGGTCGATGCTCGTCTTCCCGTCCTCGTCGGCGATGATGTTTCCCCACCTGGTGACCTCGAGCTCCGGGGTTGTCTGGCGCAGAAGCGGGTTGGAGTCGTTGCCGATCGAGACGATAACCGTGTCGACGTCGATGACGCTCTCGCTGCCGGGTATCGCTACCGGCCGGCGCCTGCCCGATTCATCCGGCTCGCCGAGCTCGTAGGAAAGGCACTCGATGCCTTTGACGTGTCCGGTTTCGTCACCGAGGATCCTGACCGGGCTCCGGAGAAAGTGAAAGATGATTCCCTCCTCCTCGGCATGGTCCACCTCCTCCACACGGGCCGGCATCTCATTTCGCGTTCTACGGTAGACAACGTTGACCTCTTCCGCACCAAGACGAACGGCCGTCCGGGCCGCATCCATGGCAACGTTGCCTCCGCCGAGAACCGCCACCCGCTTCGGATGGTAGATCGGCGTATCGGCGTGACCTTCGTCGTAGGCCTTCATGAGATTGCTGCGGGTGAGATACTCGTTCGCGGCGAAGACGCCGACCAGGTTCTCGCCCGGAATGTGCATGAACTTGGGAAGCCCTGCGCCGCTTCCGATGAACAGCGCGTCGAATCCGTCCTTCTCGAGCAGATCCATCAGCTTCCGCGTCCGGCCGACGAGAAAGTTGGTTCTGATCTCGACTCCCATCTTCCTCAGCGTTTCGATCTCCTCTTCCACTATCTTCTTGGGCAGACGGAACTCCGGTATCCCGTAGAGCATGACACCGCCCGGCTTGTGGAACGCTTCGAATATCACCACTTCATGGCCTGCTTTTCGGAGGTCGGCGGCGGCGGTAATGCTCGCCGGACCGCTGCCGATCACGCCAACCCGCTTTCCGGTCGGTTCGGCGATTTTCGGCACCGCGCCTGTCCCCGATGCGCGGTCGAGATCGGCAACATAACGTTCGAGCCGTCCTATCGATACCGATTTTGCCTGGTCCTTGAGCGATTTGCCGAGCGTGCAGTTTTCCTGGCACTGGCTCTCCTGCGGGCAGACGCGGCCGCAGATCGCCGGGAGCAGGCTTGCCTCCCTGATGGTTCCGATGGAGCCGGAAAAGTCCCGCTCGGTGATCTCCCGGATAAAGCGGGGAATATCGATTGAAACCGGGCATCCGGCGATGCAGGGCGCGTTCCTGCACTGCAGACAGCGCTCCGCCTCGACCAGCGCCTGGGCCTCGCTGTAGCCGAAGGTCACCTCCTGCATGTTGCCACGCCGCTCGAGCGGGTCCTGGGCAGGCATCTCCTGCTGTGGCACCTTTATGCGGTCGCGGTTCTTGAGCCCTTCCGAGCTCTTCTTTTCGAGCAGCGGCGCCAGGGCCGACTCTGCCTCTTCATATAGCTGTTCAGCTGTCCTGTGACTCATTCCTTCGCCCCTGTCCGTGCTGCTACAAGTCTGTCCGCCTGGACATCCACCAGGCAGGTGTGGCGCGCCTTCTCCTCCTGATTCCGGTAGGAGCCGAGACGCTTCAGCATGTTCTCGAAGTCAACCTGGTGTCCGTCGAACTCCGGCCCGTCGACGCAGACGAACTTCGTCTTATCGCCGACCGTGACGCGGCAGCCGCCACACATTCCGGTGCCGTCGACCATGATCGTGTTGAGCGAAACTACGGTGGGTACCTCGTAGGGCCTGGTTGCGGCGGCGCAGAACTTCATCATCACCGGCGGTCCGATGGCGACTGCCAGATCCGGCTTCGGGCTGCGCTCGCACAGCTCCTTGAGCGGCTCGGTCACCAGCGCCTTGCGTCCGTAGGAGCCGTCGTCGGTGACAACGATGAGCTCGTCCGCGATGGCACGCATCTCATCTTCCATGATGACGAGATCCTTCGTCCGCGCGCCCATGATGATGACCACACGGTTGCCGGCCTGTTTCATTGCCTGTGCGATGGGATGCATCGGCGCCACCCCGATGCCGCCGCCCACGCAGACGACCGTACCGAACTTTTCGATATGAGTTGGGTTGCCGAGCGGACCAAGCACGTTGGCAATCTCGTCGCCCGCGCTGTAACCGGAGAGGTTGATCGTCGTCTTGCCCACGGCCTGAAAAATTATGGTAATCGTTCCCGCTTCGGGATCGGCGTCGGCTATGGTGAGCGGAATCCGCTCGCCGAAGTTCGTATCCAGCTGAAGGATGACAAACTGCCCCGCCTTGCGCTCGGTGGCAATGAGCGGCGCTTCGATTTTCATCCGGAACACCTGTTCGGAAAGCTGTTGCTTTTCAATGATCTTGTGCATCTGAATCACCTTATACGTTCTGATGGGGAGTGGTCGGCGCCTCCGGGTTGAGCTTCCAGTCGATGCCCTTCGCCGCCTCGTGACCGTTGGCGATGGCGCTGATCGCGTCCCGCTTGCTGTTGGCAATGTCGCCACCGGCGAAGACCTTCGGGTCTCCGGTGCGGCCGAACCGGTCGATCACAACCTTGCCCCGCTCGATCCTGACCCGGTCGAGGAAGCTCGCAGGCAGGAAGGAGTAGTCGGCGTCCTGTCCGATGGCGGACACTATGGAGTCGACCGTGACGCTCGAAAGCTCGTCCTCGATGAGGACCGGCTCCGGGCGGCGGCCCGGCCCCTTGTCGACCATGCGCGCCTTGCCCCACACCAGCGTAACCTGGCCGTTTGGTGCATCCTCGACGCGCACCGGGATTGCCTGGGTGATGAGATCGACGCGCTCGGCCTTCGCCTCCTCTATCTCCTCCACGTCCGCGGGCATGTCCTCTTCGCGCCGGCGGTAGTAGATCGCAACTTCGCAGCCGAGCCGGCGTGCGGTGCGTGCCGCGTCCATCGCGACGTTGCCGCCGCCGATTACGGCGACGCTCCGGCCGAACCCGGGATCTTCGCCCTTTGTCACCTCGTCGAGGACCTTCACGCCCGAAAGAACGCGCGCATGGTTCTCGCCCTCGACGTTCATGGCATAGGGCTTCGGAAGACCGGTGGAGAAGAATACCGCGTCGTAGTCTTTGTAGAGCTTCTCGAACTCGACATCACGTCCGACCTGGGTCTCCTGATGAATCGTCACACCGAGCGACCGGATGTATTCGATGTCCTTGTCGATCTGCTCGTAGGGAAGGCGGTATTCGGGAATGCCGTAGCGCAGCATGCCGCCTGCCTTGTCGTTCCCGTCATAGACCGTGACCGAGTAGCCCATCATCCGCAGGTAGTAGGCCGCCGCGAGACCGCCGGGACCGGCGCCGATGACCGCAATGTGGCGTCCGTTGAGCTCGTCCGGACTGTCGAGCACCTTGTCGTAGTCTTTGAGATATATCTGGTCGGCGATGTAGCGCTTCAGCCAGCGGATCGAGACGGCTTCGCCGTCGTTTTTCATCGCACAGGAGTACTCACAGGCATGGCTGCAGACGCGTCCGCAGGAGGCCGGGAGCGGGTTCGCCTCGTAGGTGATGCGCAGGCCCTCGTCGACGTTGTCCTCACGGATCGCCTCGATATATGCCGGCACGTTCATGTGGGCCGGACAGGTCGCGACACAGATGCCGCACGCGAGGCAGCGGTCCGCCTCCTTCTCCGCCTGCTCTTTCGAATAGCCCTGAACCATCTCGAGAAAGCTCTTTTCGCTCTCCTCGGGCGGCAGCATCGGCATCTCGACGCGCTTCGGTTCGAGCAGCCTGTACTGCTCATCGCGCGCATAGCCGAGATCACTCTTGTCCCACGCCTTTGCCTCGGCGCCAGGCACAAACCGGAAGACCTCCGGATCGTTGTCGACCCAGACGTATTCGTTGCTCATTCCGAGCGAACCGGTAGGACAGATGTCGACGCAGAGCGCGCACCAGCAGCATCGGCCGTAGTCGACCGCCGGCCGCAAGCCGCTGTCGCCGTGCTTCGAGCTCCTTCCTTCGACGGGAACCAGATCGATGGCGTTGTTCTGGCAGATCTCCTCGCAGGTTCCGCAGCCGATACATTTCTCGATGTCGTTGGTGTGGAATCCGCGGTAGCGCGGCGCGCCCGGCCGGTCGTCGAGCGGCTTCGCGGTCGTATATGGTTTCTCGAAAACCCGCTTCCAGACTGCAAACGGGGCGATAACGTCTTTTACGCTCATTCTGTAAATCTCCTTCCTGCCGCCTACCGCTCGACTTCCGGCGGATAGGTGTGAAGCGATACCATAAGCCCCGCGATATCGGAGATGTTCGTTCCGACCGCAAGCTTTTCCAGAAGAGCCACCGCATGGGTGTAGCTCGGTCCGCGAACGCAGACTCTTCTCGGATAGCCGGTACCGTCGGCCGCGACGAAGTAGCCGTACTCGCCCCGCGTGCATTCAGCGCGAAGGTAGGTCTGACCGGCCGGAATCTTCCAGTGCAGCACACTGGGAAGCATGGTGTGGATGTCGCCCTCGGGCGGCATCTTCTTCAGTATCTGGCGGATCAGATCGACGCTCTGGATCATCTCCTGCCAGCGAACGCGCGCTCGATTGTAGGCGTCCGACACCTCGCCGGTGACCACCGAAAACTCGAGCTGGTCATAGACCAGGTAGGGCTGGTCCTTGCGAATATCGCGGGCAACGCCCGCCGCCCGTGCATTCGGTCCGGTGATGCCGTACTCCTCGATGATCTCCCGGGGAATGATCCCAAGCCCCTGTGCCCGCCCTTTGAAGACGGCGTTGTTGAACAGTATCAGCTCGATCTCGGCGAGAAGCCGTTCCACCTTTTCCAGAACTTCTTCCACGCGTTCTGCATATCCTGCCGGGAGGTCGGCGCGAACACCGCCGGGAATTATATACATATGATAGATGCGCCCGCCGGAGAGCTCCTCGAAGAGGTCGAGGACGTAGTCACGGTGCGTCACGGTCCACTGACCGATGGTGCCCATTCCAAAGGATCCGGCCTGGCCGCCCATCCACATGAGAAAGCTCGCGAGGCGCGCCATTTCCAGAGTCAGGGTGCGGAGCCATTTCGCCCGCGGCGGAATCTCGATGCCGGCAAGCTCTTCAACTGCCGCCGCATAAAGGTATTCGTTGAAATCGGGCTCGGGGACGCAGATGCGGCAGACCAGCGGGAAGTTCTGAATCCAGCGGCGACGCTCCATCAGCTTTTCGAAGCCCCGGTGCAGGTATCCAACGTGGGTCTTGCAGCCGACAACGGTATCGCCGTTCAGAATCAGCTCCAGAGACATGTTGCCGGTGACGCCGGGATGGTTCGGTCCCTGCCAGAGCTTCACGAACTTTTCCGAATCCAGATCGATCCGCTCCTCGCCGGAGGCGAGCTTCGCGGGATCGATGATATCAGGCTCAACGACGGTATCTACTTCGTACATCGCAGTCTCCTCAGGCACCCGTGCCGCCGTCCGGCTCGTCGGGATACATATTTTTCTTCATGTACTCGACCGGATCGTGGGTCTTCCTCCCCGGCCGCGGGAAGAAGGTACTCTCCGAATAGGCGAGCGTATCAAAATCCCGGCGCATGGGTGGAACGTCCTTCCAACCCTCGAGCGCAAACTCCTCGTCCACACGGGGACTGCCGGGAAAGTTGATTCCGTACATCTCCTTCAGCTCGCGCTGGTAGGTCGCCGCCTGCGCCCAGAGATGGTGAATGGAATCCATCTCGGTGTAGGCAGGTTTCGCCGCTTCGGCGCCGCTTGTCAGACCCGATGCCAGCAGCGTATCGCCGTTGTGGCCAGGCCGGATCGACTTCGAGCCGTTACCGTTCTCGCTCCCGCTGACCTCGGCGGCGCTCGCCGGAGCTTCACCCCGCGGAATCTCGACCTGCACTCCGAGGTCGGCACCGATGCTGTAGTTGTGAAGCAGATAGACAAGCCGCAGGAGCCCCTTCTCGATGACGTCCACCACAGTGACCATTACCAGGTGGCTGAAGCCGAGGTAGTCACGAAGATGGGTAATGAGGGATACGGCGTCCTTCCGCTGCACGGTGACGAAACCGAGAGAATCCCGCTGCACATAGGCATCGGAAAGCTCGAAACGCCGCTCGATCTCTTCGACGGTGCCGGACAGCCGGCTGTGCTCGAGGGTCACCCTGTCGTTCACGTTCTTGCTGTTAGCCATGGTTCCCTCCTACCAGTTGTAGTCCGGCATGTTCCAGTCACGAATGACCTTCTTCTGATTTGCCTTGTACCAGTCGAAGTTCTCCGCGTACTGATTCGCGCCCTCCGCCTTGCCTGCCTTGATCAGCTCCTTGAGCTTGTTGAAGCCGGCAATCAGCGCCTCCGGCCGCGGCATGCAGCCGGCGATGTAGACGTCCACCGGGATGTAGTGATCCAGCCGATTGATCGTGTTGTAGCTGTCCCAGTACATGCCGCCGTTTATCGTGCAGCTTCCCAGGGCGAGCACAAACTTCGGCCCCTGCATCTGCTCGTAGCTGCGGACGATACGCTTGAGGGTCTTCACCGACGCATAACCGCCGATGATGAAGACGCCGCTCTGCCGCGGAGTCGGCCGCGGCTGAATGCCGTAGCGGTACATGTCGAACCTCGAGGTCATCAGCGGACGCAGCTCGATGGCGCCGCATCCGGTCCCGAACCCCAGGATCCAGAGCGAATTGGCACGCGCCCAGTTGGCAAACTTTTCCAGAATACCGGTGTAGGGTTTTACCGGCTGCGGGCGCGCGTCGCAGTAGAGCTCGCGGTCCTCTTCCGGAAGGTCCAGATTGGCCAGCCGAATGGCGTTCCCCACGGCCTCACGGCCGCCGGTCCCTTCATCTTCCGGATTCAATATCTTGGCTTCGCTCATTGAATTCCTCTCTTAGAAAACCAGCATTGCAAACACTACTGACGCCAGCGCAATAGCGGTAGGCACCCGCAGGAAGAAGCGGATCGACTGATCAACCCGGAACCTCGGGAAGCTGACACCGACGAATATCGTTATCATGTAGATTGCGAACGTCTTGATCAGGAGCCCCCAGATCGTCGTGGCTCCGCCGAAAAACAGGTTCATGAAGAGCACCAGCTTCGCCACGTTGAAGATGGCGCGGTTGGTCTGGAGCAGTGCCAGGAAGGAGCTGTGGTACTCGGTGGGAGGTCCGATCGGGATCTCCTGCGGCGCTATGACGACGCTGAAGGGGTTGTGCATGTTCATGCCCAGAAGCGAGATGATCCCGGCGATCACCGCGAGCGGATTGGTGAACAGAGTCCAGTGAAGGATACCGCCCTGCTGCGCCGCGACGATGTCGCTGATCGAAAGCGTGTGATACTGCGCGGCGAGCGCGACCACCGACAATGCGAACGGCACCTCGAAGGCGGTCATCTGTGCGAGACCGCGGCTTACGCCGATGGCACTGTAGGGATGGCCGCTCTCGCCCGCGCCGAGAGCCATCCCCAGCTGACCGAAAAAGATGAAGTACATGACCAGGAGCACGTCGCCGGCAAAATGAAAGTTGGAAAAAAGCACCGAACCGAAGATGGCCGGAATGAACAGATAGGTGCCGATGCCGCCGGCAACGCGGAAGATCGGTCCCAGGTAGAACATGATGCCGTGACTGACCGACGTGCGCTGGAAGTAGTTCTTGATTATGTCGATATAACCCTGCCACACCGGGATACCGATTCTGCCCTGGACTCTCGCCTGAATCCGGGCGGTGATTCCGCCAAGGATCAGACCCCAGTTGAGAATCACGAACAGCGAGATCGCCGCGTAGAGGATTTGAAGCACTACCGGATTCATAGAGAACCTCTCATTATGAAGTAGACGACAACCACGTATAGCAGGATGTGAAGCGCGTAGGTCTGACCGTTTCCGCTGTACAGGTTGTCAAATGCCTTGGCAATCGAATGAACTCCTTCGCTTACCCCGTTCCAGAACCGGACGAACACCGGTTTGACAAGGAAGCCGAGGGCGCGGCCGTAGGGCTGAAAGAAGTTGTGCGCGTAGTGAGTGGTTTCGGGCCGATCGGGACGCTCACCCGCATAGACCATGTTGAACTGCCTGACGGTCTGCGGCCTGCGGGAAACCAGAAGCAGCCAGACAAGCGGTGTGAGGAACACGCCCATTGTGACCAGCATCACGAGGCTGCCGCTCCAGTAACCGAGGGTGCTTACCACGGTGTAGTTCTCCCAGTGCACCGTTTCGGGGAAGAAACCGCCGACAGTGTTCATGATCGGGTCGAGTATGAGGCGCGGGAACGCACCGATGGCGATGGTACCGAGGATCAGAATCACCTGTGGAATCAGGAGCCAGATCGACGCCTCCTTCAGCTTCTGGAATCGCACCTTCAGCTGTCCGAGGAACACCGTGTGGATGAACCGGAACAGGTAGAGGAAGGCAACCGTGGAGGCGAAGAAGGCGATCCCTGCCATCAGGTACCAGCCCTTTTCGATCAGGGCGGTGTAGAAGAGCCATTTTCCGCCGAAGCCGGGAAGCGGCGGCACACCCGAAAGGGCGATGATGCCGACCAGCGCCGAAATGTAGGAGATGGGCATCTTCTTGATGAGACCTCCCATCCGGTACATCGAGCGTGTGCCGGTCCGTGCAATGACTCCCGCAATTGCGAGAAAGAGCATGCCTTTGTAGAGAAGATGGTTGACCGCCATGAACATCGATGAGGTCCAGCCGAGATGCGTCATCATGCCGATGCCGGCAATCATGTAGCCGAGCTGACTCATGCTCGAGTAGGCCATCAGGTACTTCACGTCCTCCTGAAAGACCGCCATGAGCGCGCCGAATAGCGCCGTAAGGATGCCGATCCAGGCAACGATCTCGGGCAGGGAAGCGGCCGCGGCCAGGCTTCCAGCTGCCGCAGTCGCTGCGGTGCCGCCTGTCAGCGCCGCGGAGACCCGCAGCCCCAGAAGACCCACCAGCAGTACGATGGCAAAGAGCGCGGCCTTGCTCATGACGCTGCTTATCAGCGCTGTGGAATCGTCTTCCGCCTCACCGTACGCGCCCGGCAGCCAGACGTGGACGCCCAGAGCACCCGCTTTCATCAGGAGACCCAGCGCGACCATGATCCCGGCAGCGAGCAGCAGCCCGGGAGCAACAATATTGGCAGCACTGAGGGCGGTAGCCATCCCGCCGATGCCGAGAAGATGATCGATGGAGATTCCTCCGGTCAGACCGGCCGCGATCCCGTTGCCGGCGGCAAGTGCCGAAGGAACTGCGCTCCCGATCGCGGCGAAGCCGGCCATGAGGAGCAGCGCGCCTGCAACCGAGAATCCTGCGTAGCGGAGCGAGGGAAGGCCCGTTCTGTCGCCGCGCAGCACCAGAAGATAGGAGCTGAGCGCCATGACCTCCCAGGCAAACACGAAGTCGAGAGCCGTTACCGCGGCGGCGACCGATCCCAGCGACAGCACGAGCATGGTGGCGAGCGGGTAGTAACCTGCCTGCCGACCCTTTCGTGCGAACGAACCGATCAGGACCACCCCGCCGCCGGCGAGGAGCAGCAGCTCGAAGAACCAGCGTACGCCGGAGACCGTCGGCACGATGAGGTAGGCGGCGTAGGCGATGAATCCGAGCGAGAGCAGACCTTTGAGCTTGCCCGGCAGGAAGTCGAGAACAAAGAGGATGACGCCCGCGGCCAGCGGAAGGAGCTGCACCAGCCCGAACTCGCCGGACAGAAGCGTCATCACCGCGCCGGTCACCGTAAGAGCGAGCGCGGCGAAGATGAGCGCCCCGCATTTTGCGGGAGATCCTTCCGACTCGCTCTCGTCGAGCTCCATACCGCGGGGCGACGCCGTGAACCGATTCGAAGGCGCTTGCAGCGCCGAAGCCGTTGTCGCGTCCGCAGCTGCCGCCGGAACCTGGCCGTTCTTGTCCCCGACCGCCACGTCGGTCCCGATACCGACCCCGGCGCCTGCAAGCGCCGGAAGGCTTCCGGAGGCCTGAGCGGTAGCTGCCCTTCTGACTGCGACGGTCGTCCCGAACCAGCGAAGCAGATAGACCGCTTCGAAAAGCGATCCGGCGAGAAGCATCCCGATCCAGATCCAATGACCGCCCGAGACAAGCTGCACAATCAGCTGCCATTTGGCCCAGAACGCCGGGAGCGGCGGAAGTCCCACCAGCCCCAGGATCAGCAGACCGAACGCCGTTGTGAACAGAGCCGGCAGCTTCCTTCCATCGGGCTGCGCGACCGAGCCCTTCGGGCCGAGGATTCCCACCACCCAGAAGAGTCCCGCCTTGGCGATCAGATGGTTGAGAAACAGGCCGCCCGCGACCACCAGCATCATCACGTCGTTGAAGCCCGACAGGCGGCCGAATGCGGCGGCGGCGGTCACGAGTCCCACCTGCGCCACCGACGAGAAGCCGAGGATCCGGCGCGGATCGGAATGCCGAAGACCGACCAGGTTCGCGAAGAAGAAGGTAAAAAGCCCGAGTCCCACCAGCGCCGGAAGTACCGCGTCGGGGAGGATTGGCAGAAGCTTGTAGAAGGCGAAGAGAAAACCGGCCGAGTTTACCGCGGCTATCAGGGCACCAAGGCCGGTGTGGCTCGACTGATAGACGTCCAGCGCCCAGCCGTTGGCCGGGAAGGGTTTCAGCTCGATGAGGATCGACGCAAAAAGCAGAAAGAATGCAAGGAAACCCACTCCACCGGCGAAGACGCCGTTCGAAGCGGACTCGACTGATCCGGCGATCTGATCGATATAGAGCGTGCCCGACACCCGGTAGACATAGATGACGCCGACCAGAAAGAGAATCGACGCAATTCCGCCCGCCATGACGTACTTGAATCCGGCGGCAAGACTTGCACCGTTCCGCTGCATGCCGAGAATGGCATAGGTGGAGATCGAGGTGATCTCGATGAACACGAAGAGGTTGAACAGGTCACGGGTCAGCACCATCCCGTTCACTCCCATGACCACCAGAATGTAGAGAACGATGCCGGTGATCGGGCCTGACTTCAGCCGCCGTCCCAGGTAGATTGCCCCGAGGAGCGCGACGAAGTTGGCAAAGAGGGTCACCATCGCCTCGCTTGTTCCCATCCGGAGCGCGATCGCAAAGGGCGGCGGAAAACCCGCGGTCTGGATCAGAAGCGGCGCCGCGCCGCCCAGCAGCGTGTAGAGCCAGCTTCCGCTCACGTAGACGAAGAAGGCGAGCGAGGCGTAGAGCAGCGCCATCGAAACGGTGCGTCCGAGCTTGTCGAAAAGACCGAGCAGGAAGGAGAGGCCAAGCGCCACGACGAATAGATACAACGGACTGAACATTACGCCTCCCCTCTCTTCCGGACGGGAAGCCGGAAATCATCGATGTTGAGCGAGCCGCGGGACCTGTGCATCTGAACCGCATAGCTCAGCATCAGCGCAGTCACCGCAAGGCCGATCACGATGGCCGTAAGGACCAGGGCCGAAGGAATGGGATCCACAACCCGCTGCGCGGCCTGGGCCTGCGGAACCGCGGCATCGATGATAGGAGCCGTTCTGCCCCATAGATAACCGACCGACACAATGATCAGGTGCACGCCGGTATCCATGATGGAGAACCCGATGATTATCTTTATGATGTTCTTTCTGGTGAGCATGCCCCAGAGGCCGATGCCCAGAAGAAGGAATCCAAGGATAGTTACAATAGCCATACTCGAGCTCCCTACTTCCGAAGTGATTCCAGGATGTTGGTCAGCTCGGAGCCGACTTTCAACCCGACGAATGAGTAGATGATGGGGATGGCGCCGGCGCTGAACAGCTGACCAAGTTTTCCCAGCGGGAGAAAAGTCGTGTCCAGAAACCCGGCTGCCAGAACCAGTCCCAGAACCCCCAGAGCCACGTAGACTGCTCCGGAGAGCGACTCCACCAGCTGAAGCACGCCGTGGCTCAGGCGCCGCGCGGAGTTGGCCGCCAGCAGCAGCGCAAACCCCGAAGCGATCACCACGCCGCCCTGGAAACCGCCGCCAGGGGTGAGGTGACCGTGAATGAATATGTAGGCGCCGAACATGAGTATGAGGGGAAAGAGCGCCACCGATCCGGTCGAAAGGATTTCGCTGAACGGAGAACGACCCGCCTGTCCTCCTGCGGAGCCCGCCTCTTCCGAATCGGCCGCCCCCCTCTCTTCGTCCTTCTGTCTCGAGCTTTTCCGCAGCAGGAAACCCACCCCCGCTGTCGCCGCGAAGAGCACCGTTACCTCGCCCAGGGTGTCAAGACCTCGATAGGTCACCACCACCGCGGTTACGAGGTTGGCCGCGCCAAGCTCGCCTGTTCCGCCTTCGGCGTACCGGGTGGCGAGAGGCGTGAGCTGCTTGAAGGGGCCAAGGTCGGTCAGAAGCGGCAGGAGCATCAAACCAAACAGAGCGATAGCGACCAGAATCAACAGTCTCTTAATCATTTTCGCTGCCTCCCTGCTTGCGGATACGCGAAAGTGCGTAGAGAAATACCACGGTTGTAAGCGCCGAGCCGATCGCCGCCTCGGTCATCGCAACATCCGGCGCGGCCAGTATGATGTAGATGACGCTCGCCACCAGGCTCACAACGCCCGCGGTAACGATGGCCGCGATGAGGCTCTTCTGGTAGAGCGCCAGTATCGCTCCGGCGACCATGAAAAGGCCGATAGGAATCAGAAATATTTCGATCGTGCTCATGAGTGGACCTCCGTCGACTCCGCGAGATCGTCCCTGACGCTCTGCCTGGCCAGCGCGATCTTCACGATGTGGGCCGCGCGTGCAAGCACGTGTGAGGAAATGGGGTTCGTCATTACCACGAAACCTATGATCAGGAGCGCCTTCGGAAGCCATCCCGGCTCGGCGATGCCGATGCCCAGGATGAACAGGATCGTACCGAGGGTCGTCGCCTTGGTTCCTGCCTGCATGCGGTTGTAGACGTCGGGCATTCTGATCATGCCGATTCCTGCGAGAAGGAGAAATCCTGCTCCTACGATGGCGACGATGCCGCCGATTATTCCGTTCACGTCATCCTCCCCTAGAGCCGGCGCTCGATATAGCGCGCAAGAACGATGACGCCGACGAAGCTGATGAGCGCGTACACCAGCGCGACGTCCAGATAGATGAACCGGCCGAGCGCGTATGCGAGAAACGCGATGAAGGAGACCGCAACGATTGTCATGCTGTCGAGCGCGGTTATCCTGTCCGCGAGCGTCGGCCCTATGAAGAGCCGAATGAGCATCAGAAGTCCCGCGACCGTCGCAATGGCGCCGGCAATGAGAAACAGTATTTCAGCCACAGATCACCTCCAGGTAGCGCTCGAAACCCGAGACGATCTTTCGGGTCGCCTCCTCCGGATTGTCCGCGCTCACGTAGATCCAGTGGATGTAGAAATCCTCGCCGTCGGTCTCGACAGTGATGGTTCCCGGTGTGAGTGTGATGGAATTGGCGAGCAGAAGCCGGCCGATCGGTGACTTGAGTTTCGTCTTTACCCGGACGATACCGGGGTTTATCGGAAGCGTGGGCTTTATCACCCGCAGGGCCACGTCGAAGTTCGCCATCACAAGCTCTTTCAGGAACACGAAGATGTAGGCGATCGCAAAAACGAGCGCCTTCGGAGTGAACCGTATGCCCGAAAGAACACGGATACCTTCCCGGGGAGTTACCAGCCCTGCCACCAGCGCGACAACGGCGCCCACGAGGAGCTCCTCATTGTTCACCGGCAGTGTGAGCAGGATCCAAACACCGAAAAGCACCAGTACCAGGAACACCCGGGTAGCGAATGCCTTCATACATCCTCCTCGAACGGAGCCGTGCGGTGCCCTGTTCGATCCCCGAGTTCGGGGACTCGAACCGAGGCCCGCATCGGCAAAGGCGCACCGCGGGCGCAGAACGGCCGGACTTTCACCGCCCGAAGGCCCGCTTCTGCAGAGGCTGCGCCCCGCAGATGCGCTTTTCATATCGATATGAAAGTGATTATATATGAAACAATGTATATGAAGTATTTTGTATTGTCCAGTGGTTCATCAAGAAATTTTTATCTTTTTCGCGTTGCAGCAGTGTGGAGGGCGGGGTTCTATGGCCGGGAGGCAGGTGAAGCGGTGGAAATGCCGAGACGGGCCGCCCAGACCTCGCGATTGAAGCCGTAGATTCGATCTTCCTGGCCCTCTATCTCGAGTACCGGATAGAGAGGCGACTTGACGCCGGGACGGTCGAGAGTCTTTCTGACGGTGAACTGGTCGGCAGGCGGGAGGAGATCCACGAAGAGGTACCGGTAGGCGTATCCTGCCTCGTGCAGGAGTGACTTCGCCTCCTTGCAGAACTCGCAGTAGGAGATCGAGTAGATGGTCAGGGTGGGCTTGGTGACCCTTCCCTCGACGCGGGTGAATTCCAGCGGCACAGGCTCTCCCTCCGTCGTAAACCGACGCAGAATGGTCCTTATATAAAATTTAGTCTATATTCGCCCCCTTGAATTGTCAACAAGAATGTGTGCAACAGGGGTGCCTGCGAAAGACACCCCTGTCGCGATGCAAACCGCTGCGCGGGCTACTTATTATGCGTTCCGCGCTGCGGGGCGCTGCGCGGGGCGCGATTCACGCCGACGGTGCCGTTTTGACTCTGCAGCGCAGCGTCGCAGCTCCGCCTGTCGCTCGCTCGCCGAGAATATGACGAACAGCCAATTGTCGAAGGTGAGGCTCCTTGAATTGTCAGGGAAAAGTGTGAGCGTGGCCCCGCGCGGACCGGCAGTGAGTGCCGGCCGTGCGAGGCCACCGTTCGATTGTTAGTTGCCACGCCTCGTGGCGTACGGCATTACGTTTGATCTCTGCATAGACACCTCCTTCGTGCGCGCCGTCTGCCCTGTCGACCGGACCGACATGTCGCGCGGGTTGAATGTCGCAGCTGCGAAGTGCGGACCGAACCGGCCGCAGCTTTTCACGTCTCATCGTTTGCGGCGGCCGCTTACGTGCACGCCGCAAACCCAAAAAAAACCACCTTTCACGCACAACCCCGCTCGGGGCCTTCGCACACGAAAGATGGCTTAAACGATCGAACAAAGAGAGCATATCAGCCATGCAGGAATTGGTCAATAGGCTGCGCTCGTGTTATTGTCAGATCATGGATCGGGATGCTTTTCTTGAGAAATACAACATCAGCCGCGACACCCTTGACCGGGCAGGAGTGACCTGGCCGGAGATCGAACGGACGGTGGCCGAATACACCCGCCTGAAACCGGCGCTCGAGTCGGTGGGACGCTACGTAGTGGATGCGCTGCTCAAGTGCGGCAAAGTGCATTCGATAAAGTACCGTCTGAAAGAGGACGAGCACCTTGCCGAAAAGATCATCCGCAAATGCAGCGCCGATTCCGGCCGCCGCGTCACGCCGGAGAACTTCCGTGAGGAGATAACTGATCTCGTCGGAATCCGGGCGCTCCACCTGTTCAAAGAGGACTGGATCAACGTCCATGAGTATATCTGCAGCACCTGGAGCCTCGCCGAAAAGCCGGTGGCCTACGTCCGGGCCGGTGATTCGGAGGAGGTCCTCAAGTACTACAACAGCAACAACTGCGAGGTGAAGGAGCACCGGTTCGGTTATCGCTCGGTTCACTATCTTATCGAGTCGAGACCGGACCGCGAAACATACGTGGTCGAGGTGCAGGCTCGCACGGTTTTCGAAGAGGCCTGGGGCGAGATCGACCACGTCATCAGCTACCCCTATCAGACCGGAAACGAGCTGCTGGTTCGGCTATCCATGATTCTCAATCGCCTTGCGGCAAACGCCGACGAGCTTGGCTCCTACATGCGCTATCTGAAGGCGAAGACTGATTTCACCGAGCAGCAGTACCGGCAGACCATCCGTGAGAAGAACGTGCTTATCGAAGACCTGCTTTCGCGAATCGAAGATCTCGAGATCGATCGGGAACAGAAGGAGGCGCTCACCTCGAGCCTTAATGCGCTTGGCAAGAACCGCAGCCACGAAGCGGATTTCGCCGAGAAGTTCCCATGGCTCGACCATTTCATGGGCTCCAACCTCTTCAAGGACATCACCGAGCGCATCAGCACGATAGTCAATTCACCGGAGTTCCAGCAGATCCAGCTCTCCGACAACGATCTCACCATGCTCACGAATGCGCAGCGGGATCTGCTGCGGCTCATGGAAAACCCGGATGCTGTTGCCGAGGTCCTGCACGAGCAGCCGCTCATGAATACCCTGCGCCGGCTCGAGCAGCGCGCTGCATCGAGCGAGGCGGCTTCCCCGGAAGAAGAGGGCGGATCCCCGGGCGCCGAAGGCAAAAAAAAACCTCCCGCGGATGATTCTGCGGGAGGCGAAAACGGCCAATAGGGTCGAGTCAGACCGCCTTTTCCATAATCCGGTTGAGCCGTGACACGAAATCGGCGGGGTCCTTGATGGTGATCCCCTCCACGAGGAGCGCCTGATCGAGCAGTAGCGTGCTCACATCGAGGATGTGCGCTTCATCTTCCGAATCCTTGAGATGCTTCAGAATCGGATGTTCGGCGTTGATTTCGAGAATGGGCTTGACCTCCGGAAGATCCTTCTGTCCCATCGCCTTCATCATCGCCTGCATCTTCATGGTGGGGTCGGTATCGTCGACCACGATGCAGGAGGGGGAATCGGAAAGCCGGACCGACGTGCGTACGTCCTTCACCCGCTCTCCAAGCGCCTTTTTGATCTTCTCGATGACAGGCTTCGCCTCTTTCTCCTTCTCCTTGTCCGCTTCGTTCTTGAGATCCTCTCCCGCGTCGGCCCGGTTGACCGGCTTGAGCTCCACATCCTTGTACCTGTCGATCATCGGCGCGACCACCTCGTCGATCTCGTCGTCCATGATCAGCACTTCGATGTCCTTCTTCGTGTAGGCTTCGATGAGCGGTGAACGCCTGAGAGTCTGTTCATTCTCGCCGGTGATATAGTAGATCGCCTTCTGGTCGGGAAGCATGCGCTCCTTGTATTCCGCGAGGCTGGTAAATCCCTCCACCTTGGTCGACTTGTAGCGGACAAGGTCCATCAACTGTTCACGGTTTCCAAAGTCGGAGTAGAGCCCCTCCTTCAGCGGCCTGTTGTACTGCTCGATGAACTTCCCGTAAAGCTCTTTGTCCTCCTGAGCGATGCGCGCGAACTCGTTGAGAAGCTTTTTCACCGACTGATTGCGGATGTTCACCATGACGCGGTTCTGTTGAAGGATCTCGCGGCTCACGTTCAGCGGGAGATCCTCGCTGTCTATGACTCCGCGCACGAAGCGCAGATAGGTCGGAAGCAGCTCCTTCTCGTCGTCGGTTATGAAGACCCGCTTGACGTAGAGCTTCACGCCGGGACGATAGTCCATGTAGTAGAGATCGAAGGGCGCCTTCTGCGGAACGTAGAAGAGCGTGGTGTACTCGAGAGTTCCCTCCGCCTGAGTGTGCAGCCAGAAGAGCGAATCCTCGGTGTCGTGACCGATAGTCTTGTAGAACTCCTGGTAGTCTTCGTCTTTCAGTTCGCTCTTGGGCTTGCGCCAGAGCGCGCTCGCAGAATTGATCTGTTCGGAGGTCTCCTCGCTCTTTTTGACCTTTCCTTCGTTGTCATACTCGTTCTTGGTGAAGTGCAGGTAGATTGGAAAGGCGACGTGGTTCGAGTATTTCTTGACGACGTCCTGAATAGACCAGCGGGTTGCGTACTCCGTTCCCTCCTCGTTGAGGTGAAGCGTGACAATGGTCCCGTGAGCCGTTTTTTCGGCTTCGCTGATTTCGAACTCGCCGGTCCCGTCGCTCGTCCACAGCCAGGCCTTTTCCTCGCCCGCCTTGCGGCTGAGCACCTCGACCCTGTCGGCAACCATGAACGAGCTGTAGAAACCTACGCCGAACTGCCCGATCAGGTTCGAGTCTTTCCTGGCGTCGCCGGAGAGCATGGATAGAAATCCCTTCGTACCGGAGCGGGCAATCGTGCCGAGGTTCTCGATCAGCTCCTGCTCGTTCATCCCGATGCCGGTATCCTCGATGGACAGCGTCTTTTTGTCCTTGTCGTCGAACCGGATGTCGATTCGCGGTTCGTATTTGAGCGACTTGAACGCGTCGTCGGTGAGCGTCAGGTACTTCAGCTTGTCCAGAGCGTCCGACGAGTTCGAGATGAGCTCGCGTACGAATATCTCCTTGTGGGAGTAGAGTGAATGGATGATGAGGTGCAGGAGTTGATTCACCTCCGTCTGAAACTGGTGCTTTGCCATCTGATGGTTCTCCTTCCAGGCGCCTCGCGCTGATACCGCGAGTCTGCGGCTGTACGCCGCGAAGTAGCGCGTTTATACTTAAAGTACTGTGTGAGAGAAATATAGCAGTCATGACGGCAATCGGCAACGGAATTTGGCGGCCGTTACGAGGTGGTCGATGTTTCGCATCCGAAGAATCCACGATGCACTGACGGACCGCAATGCGAGGGTCATAGCCCGCGTTCAGGAGCTCCTTCGCGAACGCATTTACGGAATCCAGACCGAGTTCGTTACCGGAATAGTCGATCAGATGCACAATCCGGTCGGTCACAAGTTCCGTACCATCCTCTTCGCCGCCGAAGACGGTCAGAGCAGTCTCCAGGGGTTTGCGCTCCTGTCACACGACCCAAGCCTGAAATTCTGCCTGCTCGACTTTCTGGTCGCCTCGTCGCTCGTACCCGGAAGGGGGGTCGGTGGCGCCCTCTATCAGCGGGTGAGGGAAGAGTCGGCCCGCCTCGGAGCGACAGGCATCTTCATGGAGTGTCTTCCCGACGACCCGACGCTGTGCAGCGACCCCCCGACGCTCGATCAGAACCGCCAGCGCCTCCGCTTCTACGAACGCTACGGCGCACGCCCGGTCGTCGGCACCCGATATGAAACCCCAATCCGGGAGGGCGACGACTGCCCGCCCTATCTGGTGTTCGACAACCTCGAACGCGAGAGTCAGGGGGCGCCCGGTGCGGTGCTCCGGCGGACCGCCGCCCGTCGCATCGTAAGGGCCATCCTCGAACGCAAGTATGCAGGGCTCTGCCCGCCGGCATACATCGACATGGTGATCGACTCGTTCACCGACGATCCGGTTCGTATACGGGAGCCGCGCTATCAGCGCCGAACCGCCCCGCAGTCCGAATCGCGCACTGCCGCCGTCACCCATCGCGAAGAGCCCGTTGCGCTGGTGGTCAACGATTCGCACCGGATCCACCACATACGGGAACGCGGCTACGTCGAATCTCCCGTGCGGATCTCGGCAATCCTGCGCAGGCTCGACGTGGGGCAGGCGTTCCGGCGGGTTCCCATCCGCCACTTCGCCGACGACATAGTGAGACGGATCCACGACCCGACGCTTGTGTCGATCATCCGGGAGTCGCTCGGAATGACCACCGGACAGGACCCGGTCTATCCCTACGTTTTTCCCGTGCATCACGCCGACAGGCCGCCGCAGGACTACACCGTGCGCGCCGGTTACTACTGCATCGACACCTTCACTCCGCTCCACCCTAACGTCTGGCCGGCAGCGCGACGCGCGGTGGACTGCGCGCTCACCGCCGCAAGCGTCGTCGCAGCCGGTGCGGCGCGCCTCTCTTACGCTCTGGTACGCCCCCCGGGACACCACGCCGAAAGGAAGGTATTCGGCGGGTTCTGCTACCTCAATTCCGCGGCGGCCGCGGCCGAGTACCTCTCCGACCTTGGACGCGTCGCCATTCTCGACGTCGACTTCCACCACGGCAACGGCCAGCAGGATATCTTCTATGAAAGGGCCGATGTGCTGACGGTCTCCATTCACGGCCATCCGCGCTTCCAGTACCCCTACTTCGCCGGATTCGAGGACGAGACCGGTTCGGGGCCGGGAAGCGGCTTCAATCTCAATATACCGGTCACCAAAAGCCTCGATGGTGAAGGATACCAGCGCGTTCTTCGCCGCGCGCTCGGCCGGGTCCGGGACTTTGACCCGGATTCGCTCGTGGTCGCGCTCGGTCTGGATACCGCCCGGGGCGACCCGACGGGAAACTTCCTTCTCGTGCAGTCGGACTTCCGTGAGAACGGCAGAATGATCGGCGCGCTGGGACTTCCCACCGTGGTGGTTCAGGAGGGCGGCTACGACAGCCGCGTTCTAGGCGGAAATGCGCGCGCATTCTTCGAAGGGCTCCGGACCGGGTTCACGCGATCGACGCCGGGCGGGGTGCTCTGAGCCCGCGGCACCTGCAGCCGAAGGTTGCGCGGTCAGGGGCGGATGCATATAGTTCAGGGTGGAGGTGCGCATGGCAGGATCGGCGGCAGGCCGGTTTTCGCAACTTTTCAGGTCCTCCGGGTCGCCCGACGGGACTCACCCGTCGGGACGGGTCGCCTTGTCCCTCGGCGCCATCCTCATTCTCCTCGCCGTCTCGTGCAGCGCACCGCGGGTGGACCGGACTCAGCTCGAAGCGGGAATCAGGGACCTTCTCCAGCTTCGCACCTACGAACAGATCTATCGGGCGGTCGGATACATCAGCCAGGAGCGGTCGGTGCTGATCTTCAAGACAGTGGATCGCCAGCTCCTTTACGCGGTCAACATCCGGGTCCAGGCCGGCATTGACCTGGCGGAGGGGTTCACGGTCGAACCTGACCCGGGCGATCCGGACACCGTAACCGTCTCGCTGCCGCTCGCCAGAATCCTCGCCGCCGATGCCGACGAAAGCTCGATCCGTCAATACTTCTCGCACGAGCACGGGGGAGCCGTGAGTCTCCTCGACTACGGTGACCAGCTCGCCGCACTGAAGGAGCAGACCATTCAGGACGCGGTCGCGCGCGGAATACTCACTCAGGCCCGGGAAAATGCGAAGAAGATCGTCGAATACTATCTTCGGTCGGCCGGCATTCGCGAGGTGAAGTTCACCGCCGCCGGCGGGAGTGCCGGATGAGCGGGCGCAGGAGACTCTTTCCGCGATTGCTCGTGCCGGCCGTGCTGCTTCTCGCGGCGATCGTCGCGGTCGTTCTGATCGCCCCGAATGTGGGAAAGCTCGGAAAGATCGATCTGCTGCAGGGGCTCGGCATTGTTCGAACTGCAGAGACCAGGAGCGCCACCGCACTCCTCGGGGAGGTGCGGGAGCTCTACAAGCTGGATACGGTGGAGATGGTCTACAAAACCGTATTTCCCTACGACTACATGGATCCGGCACTCGATCTGCGCACCATCATTGCAGCCACCCGCTTCACCAACGGATCGGTCGCAGAGCTGCTCACGTCGAGACAGGAGCTCTACCTTCGCGCATACAATCTGAGCCACGAGCTTGGCATGCAGACCGGGCCCGACCGCTACGACTTCGTGGTGGTGACAACGGTCGTCCGCGCAGGGATTGATCTCAAAGCTCCCGGAATCGCCCATCCGGAGGCCGCTTCTAACCAGGAGATTTCCCGCTGGCTGCAGGTGGAAACATCATCCGACAGGCAGCGGCACGTCACCGTCACCCTTCCAGACGCGACGATTACGGATCTCCAGACCGAAGACCCGAGCAAAGCCGGCTACATCTACCCCGATATCCGCATTCCGCCGGCCGGGTGGAAGCGGATAAGCGAGTTCGTCGCCGATCACGTCCGGCAGGACGCGGAGGCGAGCGATCTTCTCTCACGAGCGCGCAGCCGGGCGGGAACCCTGGTGGAATCCTTTCTCAAGAGTGCCGGGTTTGACTCGGTGACCGTTGTCGAGTAAGTTTGGGACCTGGAACAGCCTGATCACCTCGGGTGTACCCCTTTACTTTTCCACAAGTATTTGGTAATATCTATATAGTAATTTTCATATGAAAGGAGTGATGACATGTCGGAGCATCTCACAAAAGACAAATTCATGGAGAAGGTCTTCAACTACGAAAAGAACAGCGAATGGAAATATGAGGGCGATCTCCCGGCAATAATCGATTTCTACGCAGACTGGTGCGGCCCGTGCAAGATGGTGGCCCCCATTCTCGAGGAGATTTCCGAGGAGTACAAGGACAAGCTTCATGTCTACAAGGTCAACACCGACGAGGAGCAGGAGCTTGCCGGAGCATTCGGGATCCAGAGCATCCCCTCGATTCTCTTCATTCCGATGGAGGACCGGCCGCAGATGGCGGCAGGCGCGCTGCCGAAACCTACCCTGCTGCAGGCAATGAAGGAAATTCTCAAGGTCGAATAGCCCTGCGGCCGCCCGAAGACGCCCGGCAGACCTTCCGTTCCGGTTGGACCGGGCCGGTCCGACCGGGCGCATTCGAAGGCGCCGTCCCCTTTCGCCGGTTGCAGAAGTCGTCTGTTGCCCGGTATAGTATTAATACAGATATGATATTCGCCATCCGCCATGGAAACCGCGCGGCGTCGGCATCTACTGCTCTCCGGAGCCCGGCGTAATGACACTCCCCTACGTGTCACTCGCTGTTCTCATCCTTCTTTCCAGCTTCTTCTCTGCGACCGAGACAGCGTTCACCTCCCTGTCGGTAGTCCAGATTCAGGAAATGAAGAGACGTTACGGCCATCGCGGCAACGTAATCGAGAAGCTGACGCAGAGGCCGGACCGGCTGCTGACCACCATCCTCATCGGAAACAACCTGGTAAACATCGCAGCATCAGCGCTCGCCTCTTCGATAACGATCAAGAGCTTTGGAAACGAGTATCTCGGCATAATGACGGGCGTGCTTACGCTGGTCATCCTGGTATTCGGAGAGGTGACGCCGAAGCAGCTCGCAATCTCGAACAACGAATTCATCACCGTCCACACCGCCCGAATCATTTCGGTACTCACCTATGTGCTTTTGCCGATCTCCTGGGCATTGAGCGGGATAAGCCGCATAGTCATGCGGCTTACAGGCGGAAGAAAGAATCCGCGGATCACGCTCGAAAGCTTTCTCTATCTCATCAGTCATGCCGAGAACATCGGGATTCTGGAAAGCTACCGCACCCGGATTCTTCGCAATGTCTTCCGGTTCAGCGGCGTAACGGTTCAGGGAATCATGACTCACCGGACCAACGTCTACAGCCTGGAGCAGGACCGGATCGTCCAGGAAGTGCTCCCCGAAATCACACGCCGCGGCTTCTCACGCATTCCCGTCTTCGACGAAGACCCGGAGAAAGTCGTCGGGATAGTCCTGATCAAGGATGTCATGCGCGCTCTCAGCGAGGGAAAGGCAGACCTCCCTCTCAAGAAGATCATGGTTCCGCCAATCTTCGTGCCCGAAAGCCGACGGATCAACCGCATACTCGCGCAGTTCAAGCGCGAAAAGCTCAACATGGCGATCGTGCTGGACGAATACGGCGGACTGGCCGGAATCGTAACGGTGGAGGACGTCATCGAGGAGATAATCGGCGAACTGTACGATGAGCACGAAGTCCGGGAAAGTGAAAAAGTGACGAAGTCCGACGACGGAACCTACCTGATACGGGGCGACACACCGATCTACGTGCTCAACGATCTGCTTCATCTCGAGCTGCCCTACAATCGCAACGTCCAGACAATCGGCGGGTATCTGACCGATCTGGCGGGCCGTATTCCGGCTCAGTACGAGGTAATCGAAACGCCGGCGGGGAAGTTCGTCGTGGAGGCAATATCGCGCAAGCAGATCCTCTCGCTTCGCTACGCCACACAACAGCAGCAGCCGGCATCCGACCGCTTCTCGCGGTGAACGCACCCGAATTACGGCATCAGATTCGACCCCGAAGCTCTTGATAAATTCGATCGATTTCAGTATTAATATAACGATACCGCTGAAAACAAAGCTGATAGGCCCGTTGGATCAACTGCCACCGTACCTGCATCGAGGCCTGTTGACTTTGACATAAGATAGCCGGCGACGTCGTTGACGGACCGTCGGAATGTCTTATATATCATATGGCCCCCTCAGGTTTTATTACCTCCTTTCCTGAGGGGGTTTTTTTGTGCAAACGATTAACCGGCGCGTCTGTGGTATAAAGAAGCTTGTTGATGCCACGCGGCCAGATTCGCCCGGTTTCAGCACTTAGCATGCCTTCATTGGTTTTTTTCAGCTAATGGCCTGTACCGAAACAATATAGAGCTATTTATCAACACGCTCGCTGATACCATCCTCGCATTGACCTCGCTGATTTCTTTCCGCTATGATCTCTGGCATGAGCAAATACCCCTTTTCCGACATCGAACCCAGGTGGCAAAGGTACTGGGAAGAAAACAACACGTTCAAGGCAGCCGAAGACTCCTCCTTTCCACCGGAGCGGCGACGTTACATTCTCGATATGTTCCCCTATCCCTCCGCCGCGGGGCTGCACGTCGGACACCCGGAAGGCTATACGGCAACCGACATCTATTGCCGGTATCTCCGGATGAACGGGTACAATGTGCTCCATCCGATGGGCTTCGACTCCTTCGGCCTGCCGGCCGAGCAGTATGCCGTCGAAACCGGCACCCATCCGCGGAAAACCACCGAGGCCAACATTGCGCGCTTCCGTGAACAGATCAAGTCGCTCGGATTCTCCTACGACTGGGACCGGGAGGTTTCGACCCACAGCGCAGACTACTACCGGTGGACCCAGTGGATCTTCCTCAAGCTCTACGAGATGGGTCTCGCCTACATGGCCGAGGTGCCGGTGTGGTACTGCGAGAAGCTGGGTACGGTGCTCGCAAACGAAGAGGTGATCACGACACCGGAAGGGCCCCGTTCCGAACGTGGCAACCACCCGGTGGAGCGCCGGCCGCTTCGGCAGTGGATGCTCAAGATCACGGCATATGCGGACCGGCTGCTCGAGGGTCTGGAACGGCTGGACTGGCCGGAGTCGATCAAGACGATGCAGCGCAACTGGATCGGCCGAAGCGAAGGCGCCAACGTCCGGTTCCCGATCGTGGAAGAGCAGATCGGCGCCAATCCGGCCGACGAGATCGAGGTCTTCACCACGCGTCCCGACACGCTTTTCGGCGCGACCTACATGGTCCTTGCGCCCGAGCACCATCTGGTGGACGTCATTACCACACCCGCCCAGCGGAAAGCGGTGGACCGTTATATAGATCAGGCACGGCTCAAGAGCGATCTCGAACGGACCGACCTCGCGAAGGACAAGACCGGCGTTTTCACCGGCGCCTATGCTGTCAATCCGGTAAACGGGGAGAAAATTCCTGTCTGGATATCCGACTACATCCTCATCTCCTACGGGACCGGAGCCATTATGGCGGTACCCGCCCACGATGAACGCGACTGGGAATTTGCGGGCAAGTTCGGGCTCGACATTGTGCAGGTGGTCGCTTCTGCAGCCGACTACGAAACGCTCAGGGCGGCGAAGGCGGAGAACGACCCGCAAAGGCAGAAGCAGCTCATTCCACCGATGGAGGCGGCTACGGCCGACGACGGGTTTGCCGTCAATTCCGGCCGGTTCAACGGCCTTCCGACGGCGGAGTTCAAGGAGACCATTGTCTCCTGGCTCGAAGAGAACGGAAAGGGAACCCGGGCGGTGAACTATAAACTGCGCGACTGGATCTTCAGCCGGCAGCGATACTGGGGCGAGCCGATTCCCCTGGTGCATTGCGCCGACGGTGATATTCTCCCGGTCCCCGACTCGGAGCTGCCGGTGCGTCTTCCGGAGGTCGAGAGCTACAAGCCGATCGGCACGGGAGAGAGCCCGCTGGCGGCAGTCGAAGAGTGGGTGCGCTGCGGCTGTCCCGATTCCTCACGTGGTTCCGGCGAGCGGGAGACCAACACGATGCCGCAGTGGGCAGGTTCATGCTGGTATTTTCTGCGATATCTCGATCCGAAGAACGCCAGGGCGCTTGCGGACCGCGACAAGATCGACTACTGGATGCCGGTCGACCTGTACGTCGGCGGCGCCGAGCATGCAGTGCTTCACCTGCTCTACGCCCGATTCTGGCACAAAGTCCTCTTTGATCTCGGTGTAGTCAACACCGACGAACCCTTTATGCGCCTCATCAACCAGGGGATGATTCTGGGCGAGGGCGGCGTAAAAATGTCGAAGTCTCTGGGCAACGTCATCAATCCGGACGACATCGTGCGAGAGTTCGGCGCTGATTCCATGCGCATGTACGAGATGTTCATGGGACCGCTCCAGGTTGCAAAGCCCTGGAGCACCAACGGCTTGACCGGAGTTCACCGTTTTCTCGACCGCGTATGGCGCCTTTCCGAGCGCGAGCTCGTCGACGATAAGCCCGGCGAAGAGCTGGAGCGCCTGCTGCACAGGACAATCAAAAAGGTGAGCGAGGATACCGATCACCTGGAGTTCAACACCGCAATAGCGCAGATGATGATTTTCGTGAACGAGCTCTTCAAAGAAGAGAAGCTCCTGCGCTCCCTGTGGGAACCCTTCGTGCTGCTGCTCTCTCCCTACGCTCCCCACCTCGGCGAAGAGCTGTGGCGCAAGCTCGGCCATACCGGGACGATAGCCTTCGCGAAGTGGCCCGAATGGACGGAGGAGCTCACCCTGGCGAGGCGGGTTACCGTCGTCGTCCAGATCAACGGCAAGCTGCGAAGCAAGCTCGATGTTGCGGCTGACACGCCGGATGAGGAGCTCGAAAAGATGGCGCTCGCGCTCGACCGCACGAAGGAACTCGTCGAGGGCAAAACGATTACGAAAATCATCACCGTACCGAACAAACTGGTGAACATCGTCGCGCGATAGTCACCTCGGGTGCAGCGGAAGCGGAGCGGTGATCCACTGCGCACCGCCGTCCGGTGATATCCAGAGGTCGTATCTCGCAGCGCCGTCGGCGGAGTAGAATCTCGAAAGCGACGCCGTCGGCGCCGACACCCCGGGTACTCCCCCATCGTCCACCAGAAAGTTTGCTTCGGGCCTGAGCGGATCGCGCGACACCAGCGCGCGCGGCGCCGGGACTTCTTCACCGCCGGCGGAATCGGGCAGCGAGACGGTGATTTCGTCACGAACCCGTATCAGGTCCGCCCGGAAGTCCTTCGCGGCGAGCCGGAGCACGAGCCGTTCGACGTCGGTGCGCCACGGATCGCCGCCGGTCCGTTCGGAAAGCTCGCGGAGAAGCCGCGGCACGTTGATCGCCTCTATCGGCACCCTCTGTCCGGCAAGCCGGAGCAGGATAAACGCGGCGGCCCCTTCGCGGTAGCTCAGCCGCACCTCTTCCCCCAGCGGCTCCGCCGGACCGGCTGCCCCGGCGATGACAGCGCCAGATGGATAGAGAAAAAGGCCGTCCGCCCCTCCCCGGGCTGCTGCTGCCGCCTCCGCATCGGCCTGCGGCGGCAGCGCGAAGGCCGCGACCGGATTCCAGCCCTCCTTTCCGGTCCGTACCGACAACCGGCCCTCCCCTGGCCCGAGCCGGCACTGCCGGGGCCGGCCGCTCTCGTCGATCCAGATCACCAGGTGGCTCATCGGTCCAAAGGCTGTCCGCCAGGCGGGCGGAGGGTCGGGAAGGGTCACAAGACGGCTGCTGCCGGTATCGAGATAGGTGCATCCGCAAAGACCGGCAAGGATAATGAGAGCGGAGAGGGTTCGGGACGGCAGGTGGTCCATAACAAGAACAGACGCGGTATCGGGAGCGCCGCTTCAGGGCCGTCCGACAATCTTACCGCCGGGCCGACCGCAGCTGATCGCGGTAAGTACTGCGGATCGCGAGAAGAATCTCCTGGTACCGGGGAGTGCGGTAGTCGGGGTAGGTCCAGGGAAGCGCTTCGAATCCGCCGCGGTGATAGAGAAGCGTTACCTCCCCGTAGATACCGGTACGGAGCGGGATCCGGTGCGCATGATCCTTTGTCGTAGCGAGAATGAGCCGCCCTTCGGTGAGAATGCCGGGGTCGAGATTTACCCGGCGTCCTGCGGGTCCCGCGAACTCCTGTTCGATACGGTCGGCCTGCAATTTGGCATCGGCAAGCCCGTCAGGGAGGAAGAGTGGTCCAACCGAGAAGAAGACGCGGACAAGATCCCGGCCCATCTCTTTCTCATAGTAGTCGGTGTAGGAGAAGTCCAGCACCGGACTTTGATAGTCGATGGCACCGAATGCGGACTCGAGCGAGCCTCGCACGGGTGACGCTAGCGCGCTGTCAGCGAGAAGCGCCGGAATCACCAGCTTTGCGGGATCAAAAGGACGTATCAGGCCCATTCAATACCATCTCCGTGATTGCCATTTTCTCCATTCCAGCCCATAATAGACCCACTATGGAAGGGGATTCAAGCGTCGCGTTTCTCGGACAGCTGCAGAGCGCGATCGGGATCCAGCACGAGCATCTCGAACGCACCGAGCTTCCTCGACTCAAGGACAATTTCCGCACCTTTCATCTCTCCTATCAGGCGTTCTACAACGTCCTCCTTCGGAAGGCGCTGGTGGACGAGGATCCCTACAAGCACGACCGGAAGATATCCGAGATCACCGCTCCCTCGAACCGCCCCTTTCTGGAATCGGAACGGGACACCCAGATGAGCACCCGCCTTTCGGACTTCGAATCGCAGCTCGATTTTCTCAACCACTACTACCAGTTCAGTCTCGACTTTCTGACACTCCGGCGACTGAAGGATCTGGTTGCGCTCACGAGCTACATCCGCTGGAGCCAGCTGTCACCCACGTCGGAGAATATGACGACGCGGGTCCTGGCCGAGCTTCTCGAAAAGGTGGTGCGCGGCACCGATCAGCTGTCGACCAGCATCATCGGTGACGCGCACGATCAGCTGTCCAAGCTTCAGCACCAGATACTTGCCCAGCTGAAGAAGGTCGCGGATTTCCAGCGGGAAGCCTACAAGCTGGTGCTGCGTCAGGAGGTGATGCCGGATGTGACGCTGCCTGCGACGCCGCTCTCTCAACTGGAAGAGAGCGTCAAAGCGATCAAACGGCTGTGCGCCAGGCGAAGACCTGAAGAGCCATTCTACGCCGAACTTGCCCAGGAGATAATCCAGGAAGATCACGCGCCGAACGCCGACGGGCGGAAAGCGGAGGTGCTCCGGTCGCTCGCGGTCAGAGAGGAGAAGAAGAAACGGGACGAAAAGGCTGACGATCTGCGCCAGATTCTCTCCGACGGACTGCGCATCCTGGCCAATTCGAGCCGTGTGCTTGCGGATTGCAGCATCAAGCTCAAGGACAATGCCATTCTGCTCGAAAATCGCCGAAGATCGTTCGGAGAGCGGTTCCGGCTCTGGATCATGCGCGCGCTCGGGCACAGGGTTCAGCGACACATCTACGAGGTGAGCTACAACGATATCACCACTTCGGCGGTACAGCACGAGAAAATCGAATTCAACGAGTTCGCCGAGCATGTGGAGCGCAAGTCACGAACCTTCGCCGGCATCATCGGGCGAACCGGCAACATCGCAAAGAAGGTCGAGAGCGCATCGGAAGATCAGCTTTTTTCCTTCCTCGCCCGAAACATCGGCGAGGTGCAGCTGATGCACCGCCGCCTTCAGTCGCTCGATACCTTCTTCAAGGAGTCGGTCACTGCGCAGGAGCGATCGCAGATGCGCGGGATCAAGATAGAGCTCACCGGTCTGAAAAACAACATCATCAAATCAAACCAGAAAAAGCACGAGTACGTCGCGCGGAAGGACGAAATCGAGCAGCTCAAGAAACTCGGCATCGACGTCGAAACCCCGTCCTCAGGCCAGGACGTCGGGCTCTGAGATCAGGCCGCACTTTTGCTTGACCGCATGTGCACGGCGCAGGTATCATTTCGACATGCGAAACATAACTCGATTTGCGTTGGTTGTTTTCGTGGTTCTTTCGATGACTGTGCCGCTTTTCGCGCAGCAGTCTGGAATGGGCGGACCCGGCATGGGCATGCAGAACCCCTACCAGGATCAGAAGCCGTTCACCTCACAGGAACTGTCACGGTTCATGCGGGACTGGCCGGATGTGGTCAAATGGCTCGACTCACACGGACGGAACGTTTCGAACAACGAGAATCCGGGAGCCCTCGCGAACATGTTTGCAGGGAGCGATTTCGTCGCCTACCTCAACGGCAAGGGCTGGAAGCTCGACCGGTTCGGCTACGTGACGGTGGAGGTCGCCCTGTGTCTGACGGCGCTTGCGATCCAGGAACACATGCCGAGCACGAACAGCCAGATCCAGGACTCCATAAATCAGATCCAGTCGAATCCGAACATGACCGATGCGCAGAAAAAGTCCGCCATCGAGCAGATGAAGGCAGTTCAGTCGCAGATGATGGGTATTTCGGTAAACGTGCCGCAATCCGAGCTTTCGCTTGTCAAACCGAAACAGGACGAGCTCAAGAAAATCCTCGACATCAACACGTCGCAGGACTGACGTCGTCAGGACTGACGTCGTCAGGA
>CAZNYW010000024.1:33729-55134 GCA_964577375.1 uncultured Spirochaetales bacterium
CAGGACTGACGTCGTCAGGACTGACGTCGTCAGGATTGACGCGGGAGGGGCCGGCGCCGCCGGCCCTTCAGACCCGGTATTTTCCTAGAATCATCAGATCCTCGGTCCGCGTGGAAAGTTCGTCCATGGTGTCACGAAACTGCTCTTCCTCGGCCGGGACTTCGACATCCAGATAAAACATGTAACGCCACGGTTTCCCCAGAATCGGCCGCGACTCGATCTTTTTCATGTTGACCTGTCGCTCGGCCAGCACTCGCAGACACTCGAAAAGCGCTCCCGGCTTGTCGGGCGTCGAAAAAACAATTGATGCCTTGTTCGGTGCTGCGACGGCACTCGCCTCTTCGCGCGCAAGGACCACAAAACGGGTGTAGTTCTGCGGATTGGTCTCGATCCCCTCCCGGAGCACCTCCATCTTATAGACTCGAGCAGCTTCCGAGCTTGCGATTGCGGCACCCGAGGGGTCACCCTCCCGGGCGATATGTGCAACCGCTCCGGCAGTATCGTAAAACGGAACCCGTTCCCAGTCGGGATGCTCGTCGAGAAAACGGCTGCACTGGGCGAGGCCCTGTGGGTGGGACAGAACGCGCTTTATCGCGTTGAGCCCCGTTCCGGGAAGTCCGATGAGGGTGTGCATCACCCGGATCTGGGTCTCCCCGGCAATGCGTACGTCGGGGTACTGCAGAAAGAGATCGTAGTTCTCGTGGATGGAGCCGGCAAGCGAGTTCTCGAGCGGGACCAGACCGTACCTCACTTTTCCCTCGAGCACCGCGTCGAAGACGTCGCGGAAAGAGGGCTGAGGAAGCGGCAGAATCCCGTCGTTCTGAAAGTACCGTTTCACGGCAAGCTCGCTGTAGGCACCCCGCTCACCCTGAAAGGCAACGGCCATTTCGCCCGCCTCGTCCACATCACGCACCACCCCGGCAAGCGACGGGCGCGTCTCGTTGAGCTCCGGAAGCCGGCTCAGCTCCTTTTCGACCACCGGAGCGAGCGCTTCGATATCCCGCATGAGCTTTTCGAACTGCCCGGGAAAGAGCGCCTGCGGTCCGTCCGAGAGCGCCTCTTCCGGCCGCGGATGCACCTCTACGATGAGCCCATCCGCCCCGGCCGCGACCGCACCGAGCGCGACCGGAGGAACTTTGTCCCGTATTCCCACCGCGTGGCTGGGATCGACGATGATCGGCAGATGACAGAGCTTCCTGACAACCGGAATCGCGGACACGTCCAGCGTGTAGCGGGTGTAGGTTTCGAAGGTGCGGATGCCGCGCTCGCAGAGAATGACGTCCTCGGTGCCGTGCGCGAGCAGGTACTCAGCCGCCATCAGCCACTCTTCGATCGTCGCGGCTATGCCTCGCTTGAGGAGCACCGGCATGCCCTGCGAGCCTACCTCTTTCAGCAGCTCGAAGTTCTGCATGTTTCGAGCGCCGATCTGATACATGTCGATGAAATCCCGCATCAGCTCGACGTGCGCGGGCGAAACTACCTCAGTCGCGACCGGCATGCCGGTCCGTTCGCCGGCCTCCTTCAGATACTTGAGCCCCTCCTCGCCAAGTCCCTGAAACGAATAGGGGGAGGTTCGCGGCTTGAAGGCTCCGCCGCGAAGGATTACCGCGCCCGAGCGCCGAACCATCTCCGCCGTTTCGAGCATCTGATCCCGCGATTCCACCGCGCAGGGCCCGGCGATCATCGTAATGCGGTTGCCGCCCACCTTCACCGGCCCGACCGTTACGATGCTATCCTCTTTCTGCAGCTCGCGCGAGGCGAGCTTGTACGGCTTCGAGATGGGGATGACGCGCTCGACGCCGGGAAGGATCTCCACCTCTCGCTGGTCAATGCTGACCCTCCCGACAGCGCCGAGGATGGTCTCCTCGACGCCGACGATCTCACGGACCTTCAAGCCCCTCTCTTCGAGAAAGCTGCGGATGCGTGATTTGTCGTCGTCGCGAATGTTTCGCTCGAGAATGATTACCATCGATTCACCTCAATCCAATTGTATGACCGCAGGTCGGGCGGGCCGCGGAATCTTCACTGATGCACCCGGCGTTATGCGGTCTCGATGTTGCGCCGGATATAGTTGCGGAAATCGCGGGACAGCTCCCGCTCGAACCGTGTGATCTTGTACACATACTCACGGGTGCTCGACGGAATGCCACCCTGCGACACCCGGCTCAGCCCTGCGTTGTAGATCGCGAGCGCGGTCTGCTCGTCACGGGCATATTTGAGACACCACCGCAGATGGTCGATTCCGTAGGCTATGTTCGTCTCCGGGTGAAAAAAGTCGCCCACCGACAGAGACGGAAAGCTCAGGTTGTTGAGCTGGAAAATACCCCGATCGACCGAACCGGCGTTCACATTCACGGCAACCGCCTGATACTTGCTCTCCACGTAGGCGAGCGAGAAAGCGAGAAGAAGCGGAACATTGTCCCTGTCGGCATGATAGAGGATCGACAGCGCGATCTCGTCGGATCCGGCAAGCCTGCAGAAGTAGTCGATGACCATGTTGCGAGTATGCGGGTCGCGGTAGAGGACGAGCGCTGCGTCGGAGTTGTTCAGAAGCTTGTCGATGCGGCTTCGATCCTCCGCGGTGAGCCGCGAACGCTCCATCGCAAGCTCACTCGCGGTCGGTCTGGCGAAAACCTCCTTCACCTCGCTGCGAGGATCATAGAAGTAGTCGTGCCGCTCGACCAGAATGGAGCCCGTGCTGCAGCTTAGCAGCGCAGTAAGCACCATGAGGAACAGCAGGCGATTCAGTCCGATCGAAGCCAGAATGCGCTTCATGAAGGAAAAATACTACGAAGCGCCGAAGAGATGGAAGAGGCCCGCGGATTCGGGTTCCCCCGCCGGGGCGCCGGCCTTTCGGCTCAGGCGGTTTTCACCACTATTGCCTGACCGTTGAGATTGTGGATGACCGTTCTCCGGCTGTCGGGGAAGATCTCGTTCACATGGGCGGTTACCCCTTCGCATCCGTAGAATCCGTAGTCGTCGTAAACTACTATTCCGCCTGTGTTCAGCCGCGGCCACACCCATTCGAAAGTGTCCCTGGCCGACTGGTAGACGTCGACATCGACGTGGCAGAAACAGAAGCGATGGTCGTCGATAAGGTCGCCGGTGTCTTCCGGAAAGACGCCTTCGAGCAGGATCGCATTGGTGGCTCCGACCCGGCCCAGGAGATCCTCGACAAGCTCACGGCTGGTGTTGGCGTGCTCGCCGCCGCGGTAGTAGGTATCACGGGGTCCCGCCTTTGCTACGCCGTTGAATGTGTCGGCAAGAAAGACACAGCGGGAACCGTCCGCCGTACCGCTTTCGCCCGGCGCCTCCGCCTGCCTGTCCGACCGGTCGCGTCGCCGTTGCCGTTCGAGCTGCGCGGCGATGAGCGCGCCGGTTCCGCCGCGCCAGACGCCTACCTCCAGGAGGTCGCCCTCGAGCTGCACCGCCTGCTCGACGAGCTTCCACAGCGAGTAGCAGCGATAGATGTCCACCAGGGTCCACCCCTCCATCATTGCATGGATCGTCTGAAAGTCCGTATCGGTCAGCCACGGTGCGTAGTTCGCGACCGGTTGTATCCTCTCGTAGCCCGCGGCAAGGCGAACTGCCTCGCTCGTTCGGCCCTGTGTCGTCATAGTCTCCTACCTCCCCGGCTCGAGCGTCCGTACATCGAAGTCCCGGAAGCTTGCGCCGGCGCCGAGCGTCCGCAGCGCAACCGTTACCCCCGAATCGACCCCAAACCAGGTCTTGTACCGAACCTTTTCCTGTCCGTTTACCGCGATCGTTATGTATTCCTTGTCCGGCTCATAGAGCACTTCGAGCTTGAGATAGTCTCCGATGGCCTCGGGAATCTTGGCGTCGAGGACTCGCCCCATGTTCACATCGTCGTCCGACCGATAAAGCTGGAGGTAGGTTCCGTCGTTTTTGTAGTAACGGCGGTCCCTCGTCAGCCAGACGAGCAGACTTCTTCCCATTCCATAGCCCTTCCGGCTCTGGACGTCGCTCGCAAATATGTGGAGCCCGACACCGACCCATCCGCTTCCCGCCGCTCGAAGCTGCATCGTATAGAGCGTCGGCCGGGACACCTGCGGCACGGGCAGCGCGTACTTGGCGAAGAACTGCCGCGGGTCATACTGGAAGAGGGTTCCGGCGCGAAGCTGCCAGCTTCCGAGCTGAGGGTCGCCGCCCTGGAAGCCCGAATAGAGCACCTTTGTGAGCAGCGGCCGGTACAGTCCGATGTACCCCTTCTCGAGAATCTGGCTGCGGATATTCTGTTCCAGGTCTGCCTTCCGCGCCATCAGCGAACGGTTCTCCGCCTGGAGCCGCGCAATCTGCGCGCGAAGTGCCGCCTCGCTCGTGCCGGTTCCGGCCCCGCTCACGGTGGACAGATCGTTCTGAGGAACTACCGCTTCGCCCGCTATCTGATGCGATACGTTGGAAATCTGGGTCTGCAGCGCGGCGAGCTGCGAATGCAGGCGATCGGCCTCCGCCGAGAACTGGTCCTGCGTGACACCATACTGAGTCGGGAAGGTCGACCTGAGGGTGGCGAGCTCCGACTGCAGGTCTGAAACCTGTTTCACGAGCGAAGCATTCTGGCTCTGGAGGCCGGTGACAAGCGTCCTGAGCGAGTCCACCTGCGCGGCGAGCTGCTGGTTGGCGCGGTCGAGATCTGTCTTTTCTGCCTCGAGCCTGTCGACGAGCATCTTGAGCGCCGCATCCGATCCGGCCGCGCCGCTCAGCGTCAGCTGCTGATTCTGCTGCTGCAGCGACTGGTTCTTCTTGAGCAGCTCCTGATTCTGTGCGAGAAGCTTCGCGTTGTTGTCGGTAAGCGATTTGTTCGCGGCCAGGAGCTCGTTTGTCCGCGCGGTCATCTGCGAATCGGACGCACCTCCGCCGGACTGCGCCTGGGCGAGCTGGCTCTGCAGTTGATCACGCTCTTTGGTAAGCGAATCTATCTGTTTTTGCAGCTTGTCGTTCCTTGCCTGCATCTCCTGCCGCTGCGCTTCGAGCTCCTGTTGAAACCGCTTCGTTTCGTCGGACAGGAGCAGCTGCCGGAACTGGTCGGCAGTCGCCACCGCGCGGTCGGTAAGGCTGCCGGGTGAAAGGTTCGACAGAACGATGTCGGAACCGGGACCGGTTACATCGAGAGTTCCCTGGTAGATCTTGCCGTCGAGAATGATGCCGTCAACCACAAGGGAGCTCGCGCTCACCCTGGTGACGGAGGCGAAATCGAGCATCACGTTGGGAGGAAGGACGTTGTCGCTTTCGGGAATGATCCTAGTCACCACCCAGTTGCCGTCGCTGTTCCGGGAGACGAAGAGCGAGTATTGCGAATCGTTGATCCTGACCTGGCGGACGTAGAAGGATTGGGGCCCAGCCTGGCTTATGGTCGCGTCGGCGAAGTCGATCGCCTGCAGATTGGGAGAAGCGCGCTGCTCCTGCGCCGGAAGCGCGGCCGCGGAAAGGGCAAACAGGAACAGTCCCGCGGCGATCGAGCGAAATGTGTAACTTTTTTGATACATCGAAGCTTCCTCCCAATTCTCCTCGTCTAGTATCGACACGATTGTTGGGCATTCTGGAGTGTTTTTTGGGTTCATGGTATGCTGACGGCGGAGGAGAACAGATGAACATCGGTGTGCCGAAAGAGATCAAGAGACACGAATACCGGGTCGGCATGACGCCCCACTGCGTTCGCACCTATACCGCCCACGGACACACAGTGTATTTCCAGGAGGGCGCAGGGCTCGGTTCCGGCTACACAGACGACGAGTACCGGAAAAACGGCGCCAGATTGACAGCCTCAGCGAGCGAGGTCTTCGCCAAATCGGACATGATCGTCAAGGTAAAGGAGCCTCTGCTCGAAGAGTACGATCTGCTCCAGGAGGGGCAGCTTCTCTGCACCTACCTTCATCTCGCGGCCAATCGTGAGCTCGCACAGGCGCTTCTCGACCGCAAGGTCACCTCGATTGCCTACGAGACCATCGAGCTGCCGGATCATAGTCTGCCCTGCCTTACCCCGATGAGCGAGATTGCCGGGCGTCTTTCGGTTCAGGAGGGCGCCAAATATCTGGAGAAGGAGTTTGGAGGGCGTGGGATTCTGCTCGGCGGAGTGCCGGGAGTGCCGCGCGGCAATGTCGCGATCCTTGGCGGAGGCGTTGTAGGCACCAATGCCTGCAAGATCGCGGTCGGCATCGGAGCGAATGTGACGATTCTCGACGTCAACGCGCGGCGGCTCGCCTACCTTGACGACATCTTCGGGAGCTCGATTACGACGCTCTATGCAACGGAAGCGAACGTGGAGATGGTTCTTCACGAGGCGGACATTCTCATAGGCGCGGTTCTGCTTCCCGGAGAGTCCACGCCCAAACTTATCCGAAAGGAACATCTGAAGCTGATGAAGCCGGGCGCCGTGCTGGTAGACGTCGCCATCGACCAGGGAGGCTGCGCGGAAACAAGCCGGCCGACCACGCACGACGAACCGATCTATATCGTCGACGACGTCGTCCACTACTGCGTCGCCAACATGCCGGGAGCGGTTGCACGCTCCTCGACCATGGCGCTGACCAGCGTTACGCTCTCCTACGGCATCCTGATCGCCGATCTGGGGCTGGAAAACGCCCTTCGCAGCCACAGTCCCATCCGCGCGGGCCTCAACACGCACGCAGGTCTGTGCACTCATCAGGGGGTCGCGCGCAGCTGCGGGCTCACCTATTCCCGTTTGCCGTGAAAAAAGGCGGAAATTCGGGAGAATTTGCGATGATTTTTCCGGCCAGTTGGAGTATAATGTCGGACAGACGGTTTCTCCCTGGATGGTCGTTCTTATGGATCTTGCCCCCTGCCGAAGGGGGCTTTTTTATGTATTATTGCATTGGTGGTTCCGCCGCCAAGGACAGGAAATGAGACTCAACCGACTACCCGTGCTTCTTGCGATCTTCTTGCTGGCCGGCGGCATATTGTCCGCTCAAATAAGTGCCCAGGACAACGGTGGAAACAATAAATCAAGCGGTCCCGGAAACGACGAGTTCGTGGTCAGCTACCTTCCGACGAAACTGGAGCTCAATCCGATCAAGGCATATTCCTCGACCGAAGCGCAGCTGTTCACCGCGATCTACGAGGGTCTCGTAACCTACAACCCGGTGACGCTCAAGCCGGAACCCGGCGTGGCGAGCTACTGGGAGGTCTCCCCCGACGGCAAACAGTACCGGTTCTACCTGCGCAACGACGCACGCTACTGGAACGGCGACCAGGTGACTGCCTCCGATTTTAGAAACAGCTGGCTCGAGCTCCTCAAGCCTTCGAACCATTCAGCCTATTCGTTTCTGTTCGATGTCATAGTGGGGGCCGAGAACTACCGCAAGGGGATCAATACCGATCCCTCGAGCGTCGGGATCCACGTCATTTCGCCGACGGTGCTGGAGGTGGATCTGGTGGAACCCGCCACGCAGTTCCTCGACATCCTCTGCCATCACAGCTTCGTCCCGGTGAATCCGACGCTGCTGCACTACGATAAGGACTGGTCGACACTCCCCTCGGTAATTGGAAATGGTCCCTACTATATTACGAAGCGGACCGACAGCGAAATCGACCTTGCGAAGAACGATCTGTACTGGGACGCGGCAAACGTCAAGATTCCCCGCATCAAGATCATCTTCCGCGAAGACGTGCAGGCGATCGCCGACGACTTCAACAAGAACAAGATTCAGTGGGTCGCGGGCGGAATTGCCCTGGATCAGATAACCAACCGCGACGCAATCGTGATCAATCCGCTCTTTGCGACCACCTACTTCTTCTTCAAAGCGGCCAAGGCGCCGTGGAACAACCCCGACGTGCGGAAAGCGCTCACCCTGCTGTTGCCGCTGGATCAGCTGCGCAGCGATCAGTATCAGTTCATTCCTGCTACCACGCTGGTTCCGCCCATTCCCTACTATCCCGAGGTCAAGGGCATCACCGCCTCAAACAGCGACGAGGCGATGAAGCTGCTTGCCGGGGCCGGGTTTCCCGACGGAAAGGGGCTGCCGCCGATAGTCATTCACATACCGGACGGTACCGACAACAGCCGGATCGCGGACATCATGGCAAAGGCGTGGCGGGATGCGCTCGGGAAGGGGACCGAGGTGACGATCGACACAAAGCCCTACCAGAGCTATGTCGACAACCTTTCGACCGCGGACTACACGCTGGCCACCCTCACCTGGATTGGAGACTTCGCCGACCCGCTCACCTTCCTGCAAATGTGGACCAGCGGGAGCAATCTCAACGATGCCCACTTCACCAACGAAAAATTCGATTCGCTCATCCGGCAATCGCTCGGCAAGTCCGGCCGCGAGCGGTATCAGCTGTTGAGCCAGGGCGAGCAGATCCTTCTGGATACGGCCGAGGTCATTCCCCTCAGCCACTCACCGGCAATCAATGTGATCGACCTCAACCAGATCGACGGCTGGTATCCGAATCCGCTCGATATTCACCCGTTCAAGTACCTTCAGTTCGCGGCCAAGAAGCCGCTTCGGGGTGTGGCCTCTCTTTCCGCACCCTCGGACGAACCTGCCTCGGGTCGGCTTGTTCATTTCTCCTCGCAGGCCGATCTCACCGCCTATCGGGGCGATCCGGATCGCCTTCACCGCGGTGGATGACCTTTTCCACCAGCGCGTGAAGCTGTGATCTGAAAATCAGCCCAAGCACGAAAAGCAGAACCGCCGCGCCGGTCACCGCAGCGGTCACCGTCCAGTTGCTGCCGGCGGCGGAGTTGCCGATCACCGTGCTTCCGATCACCCCCGGCAGCCTGCCTCCCATGGAAATCAGCAGAAACGAGATGAATCCGATCCGCGAGAGGCCGGCGACGTAGCAGAGAATATCCTTCGGAATGCCCGGTATGAGAAAGAGCAGGAAGAAGCCGGCCCTGGCGCGTCCGGAGCTGATGACGGCCTCGAAACGTTCCACCTGCTGCGGCTTGAACAGTCCTTCCACGAAGGCGACGCCCAGAAGACGCGCCAGGTAGAAGTTGAAGGCGGAGCCGATTGTGATGCCGATGAGCGAATAGAGGATGCCGTACCAGACGCCGAAAAGGTAGCCGCCGGCCACCTGAGCGACCTCCCCGGGGACAATGAAGATCACCACCTGAAACACCTGAACCGCCACGAACATCAGCGGTCCGTAGGCCCCGAAACCGTCGATCCACGCCTGAAAGTGGGCCTTGGAGGAAAAGACCTGTCCGATGTCACGCCGGTAGACCAGCGCAACCACCACGATCGCAACGATTATCGCCGGAAAGGCAGCGGAGGAGATGAATTTGCCCAGTTTGCGCCGGTCCATAGGCTTGAGGATTATAGGACAGACGCTCCGCGCGCTCAAGATCCGTTTAATCGGTGTCCGACCGTGGTCTCCGCCCTTTGACGCTAAAATCGACTTACTGTATATTTGTCACATATGAAAAGCAGCACAAAGTCCAAGCGCCCCGCGACCACGTTCAAAGAGAACCAGGAGGTGGTCTATCCTCTGCAGGGCGTCGGACACATCAGATCGATCGAAGAGCGCCCGTTCAAGGACCAGAAGCTTCTCTACTATGTTATCTACCTCGAGGTCTCCGATATGACGGTGATGGTGCCGGTCGACAAGGCCGAGGAGCTCGGCATCCGGGCAATCGTCGACAAGAAAGAGGCCGAACGCGCGCTCAAGCTGATATCGGAAGATTACGAGCCGGTTCCTGCGGACTGGAAACTGCGGTACCAGATGAACCTCGACCTGCTCAAACAGGGAAGCGTCACTGATATCGCAACCGTCGTGCGCGCGCTCTACCACCGCAGCAAGGTCAAGGAGCTGCCGATCCTCGAACGCAAGCTGTTCGACAGCGCGATGAAGTTGCTGGTGGACGAAATCTCGTTTTCCCTCAACCTTTCCAAGGATGAGGTCGAGCAGCTCGTCTTTGCCCGCCTCGAAACCGAGGGCAGACGTGCCGAGCACGCCAAGAAGAAGGCGGCACAGGCCGAAGAGTCCGGCGACTCAGCAGACGAGGACGAGGATTTCGACGAAGAGGACTTCTGATCCGAAGAGGCCGGGCGACGGAGCCGAGTGGCGGAGGATCTTCGACTCGATCCGCGAAGTGCTCCCGCCTGAATCCCTTCCCTCCGTATCACGGCTCGCAAACGAGCGGGTCAACCCCTTTCAAATACTCATTTCGACCATGATTTCGCTCCGGACGAAGGATGAGGTGACTCTCGCGGCCTCGCGACGTCTCTTCGAGCTCGCGCCGGATCCGAAGGGCGTGGCCGGTCTCCCTGAAGAGAAGATAGCCAGCCTTATCTACCCTGCCGGCTTTTATCGCACGAAGGCGAAGCACATCCGCCAGGTTGCCGGGACGCTCATCGAGCTTCACGCGGGAGAGGTTCCCGCTTCGCGCGAAGCACTGACCGCGCTGCCGGGGGTCGGACCGAAGACCGCCAATCTCCTCCTCGGTCTCGGTTTCGGAATTCCTGCCATCTGCGTCGACACGCATGTCCACCGAATCAGCAACCGGCTCGGGTGGGTACGTACGGCGACTCCCGAAAAGACCGAGACGGCACTGACCGGGCTGCTTCCGCGCGAGTTCTGGATCGAGCTGAACGGGCTGTTTGTGGCGTTTGGCCAACGGGTGTGCACTCCCCAGTCGCCCTGGTGCTCCCGCTGCCCGCTCGCACCGGACGAGCCCCTGTCTTTATGTAGGCGGGTAAACGTGCGCGTTTCGCGCTGATTGTGGTTTCACGCAGATTGTTGACACACTCGGCCGCCGGCCGCGCGCGGCGGTTCATCCCGGCGCGCACCAACGGTCCAATGCTCGCCGCGGGAGCTATTCTTCGGCGATCAGAAGGCTTTTGGAATCGAGCTTCAGGTGCAGATCCTCACGGACAATGCGCTCGTGATCCTTGATCAGCCCAAGCTGCACGAACTCGCGGGTGGGCGTAAGGGTAATGAGCACCTCGATTTCGTCGAGATATGTTTCGAGCACGACCGGAACGCCGTCTTTGTTGTAGAGCGGATCGTCCCCGCGCAGCGAAGCGCTGAACCAGACGGTCAGCTCGAGCTCTGCGGCGAATCGGCGGAACTTCTGGACCTCTTCGACGCTCTGGTTTTCGAAATCGAATCCGTCGACGATGATGGTATTGGCCGCGAAGCCGCCGTCCTGGATCATCGCCCGGAGACTCCTGAGCACCTGTTCGATGCTGACCCCGTCCAGGCTGAAGTTCATGATGACGCGGTGCTTCACTACCTCATCGTGGATATCCATCGCATCGTCGAGGTTTCGTTTCCGGGCAATTTCCCGGAAGATGTCCTCGTACCAGCTGATGATGTGGTCGGTGCGGCCCGCGAAGGAGACGTGGATGACGTGATCGCCCTGCAGCAGCCTGTCGGTGGCGATGTGAACGAGGCAGGCGGTCTTGCCGACACCCTTGCGGGAGGCCACTATGCCCACTTCGCCCGCCTTCAGACCACCGTGCGTTGACTTTTCAAGGATGCGGAGAGGGCTCCGCTTAACCAGCTCTATTTTGATCATTCTCAACCTCCGGCCGCTTAACGCTGCTCGACCTTCTTCTTTTGTTCATACTCCTTTTTCAGCTCCTCCGCAATATTTGTCGGCACCTTGCCGTACTTGAGGAACTCCATGGAGTATTCCGCCTTGCCCTGCGTCAGCGATCGCAGAATTGTCGAATAGCCGAACATCTCGGAAAGCGGAACCTCGGCCTCGATCCGGGAGGACGCGCCGTCTTCAGTCGAGGCAAGGATGAGCCCCCGCCGCTGGTTGATGCTGGCAAAAATGTTACCGGCGTATTCCGTCGGCCCTTCGACCGACACCTTCATGATCGGCTCAAGGATGATCGGTTTCGCCTGATTGTAGATCGAACGGAAGGCTCCGATTCCCGCCATTTCGAAGGCGAGGTTCGAAGAGTCTACCGGGTGGGTGCTGCCGTCGTTGATCACGACGCGGACACCGATTACGGGAAAACCGATGAGCGAGCCCTTCTCGCACGCAGTCTTGAATCCCTTGTCCACCGCCGGAATGTACTCGTTCGGAATCACACCGCCCTTGATGCTGTTCACGAACTCGTAATCCTGCCCTTCCACCGGCTCGACGTAGCCTGCGACGCGTCCGAACTGTCCCGAACCGCCTGTCTGCTTCTTGTGAGTGTAATCGAACTCAACACGGTTGCTGATCGCCTCGCGATAGGCCACCTGCGGCATGCCGGTTTCAACATCGGCCCTGTACTCACGGCGCATCCGCTCGATGTAGACGTCGAGGTGGAGCTCACCCATCCCCTGAATGATGGTCTGCTGAGACTCCGGATCGACGTAGGTGCGGAAGGTTGGATCCTCTTTCGAGAAGCGGTTCAACGCCTTGCTCATCTGGTCGGAGGACTTCTTGTCCTTCGGGGTGATAGCCAGGGTGATTACCGGATTCGGCACGTACATCGACGTCATGGAGTAGTTGAGCGACGTGTCGCAGAAGGTGTCGCCCGACGCACAGTCGATGCCGAAAAGGGCGACGATGTCACCGCTCCCCGCCTCGGTGATGTCCTCCATGTGGTTGGAGTGCATCCGGATCAGCCGCCCGACCTTGAACTTCTTGCGAGACCGCACGTTGTAGAGCTCCATGCCCTTCTTCACCGAGCCCTGGTAGACGCGAAGATAGGTGAGCTGGCCGTACTGGCCCTCTTCGAGCTTGAATGCGAGCGCCACCGTCTGCTTGTCGTCTCCCGCCGCGAGCTTGACCTCCTGCTCATTGCTGTCGAGATCGAGCGCAATGTTGGCAACCTGCGTCGGATCGGGCAGATAGCGGGTGACCGCGTCGAGGAGGAGCTGGACGCCCTTGTTCTTGTAGGCGGAACCGACAAAGACCGGTGTGAGCTCGCGGCGTAGAACGCCGGCACGGATGGCGTGGTGAATCTGGTCCTCGGTTGCGGTTCCTTCGAGATACGCCTCTGCCAGCTCGTCGGAGAACATGGAGGCTGCATCGATCAGTTCTTCGTGCCGCCGGACTGCCTCCTCCTTCAGATGAGCCGGGATCTCTTCGTGGCGGATCTGCTCACCGGCCTCACCGTCGAAATAGACCGCCTTCATGGTGATCAGATCGATGAGGCCGTCGAACTTGTCCTCCAGCCCGATCGGCATCTGAACGAGCACCGCGTTGTGCCCGAGCTTCTCGATGAGCTGGTCTTTGACCTTGTAGGGATTCGCGCCTGTACGGTCTGCCTTGTTGATGAAGGCGACGAAGGGCACATTGTACCGTTTGAGCTGGCGGTCCACGGTGATCGACTGGGACTGGACACCGCCTACCGAGCACAGCACCAGAATGGCGCCGTCGAGCACGCGCAACGCGCGCTCGACCTCGATGGTGAAGTCGACGTGTCCAGGAGTATCGATGATGTTGATGTTGTGACCCTTCCAGGTGACGTTCGTCGCGGCCGACTGGATTGTAATGCCGCGTTCCCGCTCGAGCTCCATGGAGTCCATCGTTGCACCGACGCCGTCCTTTCCCCGGACTTCGTGGATTGCGTGGATCTTTTCGCAATAGAACAGGATGCGCTCGGTCAGGGTGGTCTTCCCCGAATCGATGTGAGCGCTTATTCCGATGTTCCGCAGCTTTGTCAAATCAGCACACATACTATTATTAACCTCTCAACCCTTATACTGCAGCGTGAGCATCCGTCGGCAACGAGTTGCCGTCTGAGTTTTCTCGGATTTTCATGATATGTCGAATAACGACTGTAAGAGAAATGGGACGCTACTGGGCGCTAATATAATCACATAACCCTGCCTGCATCAATACCTTGTTTACCAGTACTCTGTTAAAGTATGGATATGGGTATTTCGTCCATTCTCGTTGCCACATCCGGCTATTCATACAAAGACTGGGTGGGGCCCGTCTACCCGCCGGAGATCGACGGCGGGGGTCTCCTCTCCTGGTACGCGGACCGGCTGCCCTTCGTCGAGCTCGACTTTTCCTACTATAAGATGCCCGATCCCTCGACACTGGAATCCATGGTCGGCCGTACCCCGGAGCGCTTCGGCTTCACGCTCAAGGCGCACCGTTCGATGACCCACGAACGCACCGGCCCGCAGGAACCGAACGTCCGCCGGTTCCGCAATGGAATCCGGCCGCTCATCGACGCGCATCGCCTGCTGGGTATCCTTCTGCAGTTTCCCTTCAGCTTCCATTATACGAACGACAACCGCCGCTACCTTGCCGGCCTGTGCGACGAGCTGACCGGGCTCCCTCTCTACGTGGAGTTCCGGAACCGGGACTGGCATCACGAACGTGTCTACGACTATATGCGTGAAAAGGAACTGAGCCTGGTGCTCACCGACCTCCCGGCGCTCCGCGAGCTTCCCGATCTCCGCCCGGTCGTCACCGGCCCGACCTCCTATCTCCGTCTGCACGGCCGGAACCGCGCAAAGTGGTGGACCGGCGACAACGCGAGCCGCTACGACTACCGCTACTCGCCGGAGGAGCTCGCCGACCTCGCAGCAGCCGTGCGGCTTGCGGCGGAAAAAGTCACGCTGATGCTTGTTGCCTTCAACAACCACTTCGGCGGCAACGCCTTCCACAACGCACAGGAGCTTGCAGCAATCCTGTCGTAAGGTCCTTCCGCCGGGGAAGGCACTTAGCAGGGTCGAAAGGGCTCAGGAGGGGTCCTGCTCCTCGGCAAGCAGGATTTCGTCGGTTTCGAGCGAATGCTTTCGGATCTCGTGGAACTTGCGCACCAGCTTGTCGACGGTGAGCTCGCGTTTTTCCTCGCCTGAAACGTCGAGGATGATCTCACCCTTGTCCATCATGAGCAGGCGGTTACCGTACTCGATCGCATGGCTCATGTTGTGGGTGATCATCATCGTTGTCAGCTTGTAGTCGCGGATGAAGCGCATGGTCAGGTCGAGCACGATCTGCGCATTCTTCGGATCGAGCGCGGCAGTGTGCTCGTCGAGCAGAATGAGCGCCGGATGAGCGAGAACCATCATCAGCAGCGTGAGCGCCTGACGCTGACCGCCGGAGAGCAGGCCGACGTTGTCCTTCATCCGGTCCTCGAGCCCCATTTCGAGGGGCTTGAGCTGCTCGCGGAAGAGGGCGCGGGTACGCGAATTGAGGCTTATCTTCAGCCCCTTGAACCCCTTCAGATAGGTGATGATCATGTTGTCTTCCACCGACATGTTTGCTGCCGTGCCGAGCGTCGGATTCTGGAAGATCCGGCCGATGTACCGAGCCCGTTTGTATTCGGGGTCCTTCGTCACATCGCGGTCGTTGATGAATACGCGGCCCATCGAGGGACTCTCGGTTCCCGACACCAGGTTGAGAAGGGTGGTCTTTCCGGCTCCGTTGCTGCCGATTATGGTGATGAAGTCGCCTTCGGCGACGGCGAGATCGACGTTACGGATCGCCGTGTTCTCGTTGTTGGTTCCTGCGTTGAAAATCTTCGTGATGTTTTCGAGCCTGATCATGCCGATCCCCCTACTGCGTCTTCCCGGCACCCGCCGCGAGGTTCTCGGACTTCGCCCGGCTCTCGGTGCGCCGCGTCCAGGTCAGCCACTTCATGGTGTCACGGCCGCGGGTGATGATGAGGCTGAGAATGATGAGCAGGCCGGTGATCAGCTTCAGATCGTTCGGCGTCAGGTTGATGTAGTACCCGTAGAACCTGCCGATGTACATGACCGCGCGGAAAAGGATCGATCCGAGAATCACCCGAAGGGTGAGGACCGATATCCGGTTCGATTTCCAGAGGAACTCGCCGATCATCACCGAGGCGAGGCCCGATATGATGGTCCCCTGCCCGAGATTCACATCGGCGAAGCCCTGATACTGCGCGGCGAAGGCTCCCGAAATCGCCACCATGCCGTTTGAAAGAGCAACGCCGATCATCTTGAGTGTAGCCGGATTTGCGCCGGTGGAGATTACCATCTGCGGATTGTTGCCCATCGCACCCATGGTCATGCCGAGATCGGTGCGGAAGAAGATGTTGAGCAGAAGCATCGCGACGATGGCGACTATCGCGAAAAAAATAAGATTAGAGCCGTCCTGCGTAAATCCGGACGGAAACAGGCTGTTGAACCTGGTGAGGATGGTGTCCTGCCGGATCAGCGAAATATTGGCCCTCCCGCCCATCACCCTGATGTTCACCGAATAGAGCATCGTCATGGTGAGAATACCCGCAAGAAGATGCGGCACGCCGAGCTTGTTGTGAATCAGCGCGGTAACCACTCCCGCGAGGATGCCGCCTATCGCCGCCATGACAAGCGCGAACCAGAGCGGCTGACCCGCCAGGATGAGACTTGCCATGATTGCCGCGCCGAGCGGAAACGAGCCGTCGACGGTGAGATCCGGGAAGTCGAGGATCCGGAAGGTAATGAACACCCCCAGAACCATGATTCCGTAAATCAATCCTTCAAGCAGGATCCCTTCGATCATCTATTGATTCCTTTGGCAGAAATGTCGGCGGACAGTATATCAGAAAAGGCGGGTACTCAGAAGCCCGAAACGCATTGTTTGAACTGGAAGGAAGTCGGCCGCCCCGGTTCGAGGCGGCCTTGTGGATTCTTACTTTGAACGGACCTTGCCGTTCTCGACGATCTTGTCTGCATCGTTGATGATGCTCTGGGGCAGCGTTATCCCCAATTTCTTGGCGACATCCAGGTTCACCAGCAGGATCAGGTCCTTGCGGTCAGTCAGAAACTGGGTCGGAATGTCGGCGGTCTTCTTTCCCTTGAGCACTTCCGCTACCAGTCGGCCCGTAGCCCTGCCAATGGCGTAGTAGTCAAAGCCGTAGGCGGCAAGCACATCGTATTTCTCGGCAGAGCTCGGGTCCGCTGAAAAGACCGGAACCTTCGCCTGCATTGCGACCTCGGTGAGCGACGGCAGCGCCGATACAACGGTGTTGTCGGTGCTGACGTAGATGCCATCGACACGGCCCACGATAGACTGCGTGGCCTGACGTACCTCAGCCGAGTTGGTCACGGTCGACGAGACGAACTGGATGCCGAGCTGCTCACACGCCTGCTTTGCCATGTTGGCGAGCGTAACGGCGTTCTGCTCGCTGGAGGTATAGACATGACCGAGTCTTTTCACATTGGCCAGCTTCGCCAACATCTCGATCTGCGCCTTGACGGGAGTCATGTCGGAATATCCGGTCACGTTCTTGCCACCCTTGTCGAGTGAAGCGACAAGGCCCGCGCCCACGGGATCCGTGACGGCGGAGAAGATAACAGGAATGTCCTTCAGCGTGTCGGCAAGCGCGACGGCAGTCGGGGTGGCCACACCCACCGCTACCGCCACGTGTTCGGCTTTGAATTTGTTCGCAATCTGCTTCGCAGTGTTCGGATCACCGTTGGCGTTCTGGAGATCGTACGTCACATTGATGTTCTGTGCAGCAAGCTCGTCCTGAACACCCTTCACCACCGCATCGAGCGCAGGGTGAGTCACGATCTGCGAGATTCCGATAATCGGCAGCTTCTGTGCCGATGACTCGGACGACCCTCCGGCGAAGGCCATACCGGCGGCGGCCATCAGCAACGCGACAATTGCCACGGCCCGTAGGACTTTGCGCATATGCTCCTCCTTTCTTAGTTCCGGGCGGACACCCGGCCCATGTTGTGTGACATGTAGCACATATTTAATAGCAAAGGTGCGCCGTTGTCCAGAGACTTATGCAGAATCCCTCGCGGCGGCTGCATAATTATTCAGACGTTGCGGCCGAGATTCCGCCGGATCGTCTCGATTCGCCGGGCGGCAGAAGCGTCGCGCTCACGCACTATTGCGTTGACGTGGATAATCTTCAGGGAGCGCGGGACATGATCCGCTATATGATCGAACGCGGATATCGCCGTATCGCGATGCTCGCAGGACCGGAGTCCTATCACTACACCGGCGAGCGGGTCCGCGGCTATCTGACCGCCCTGGAAGAGGCGGGCATCCGCCACCACAGGGTCGTCCACGCAGGGTACGAAGGAGAGGAGGCGAGGAGCGCCGTGCTCGACGTCGTGAACGGGTGGAAACCTGATGCGATCTTCGTCGGCGCAGGCGGCGATTTCCTGCTCGACACCCTTCGCGCTCTGCAGGAGGGAGAATCCGGGCGGCCCGCCGGGACGAAACCGGTCGGCCTTTCAGTTTTCGACGACTACTCGTTCCTCGATTTCATCGCGCCCGGGGTGACCGCGGTCCGGCAGCCGCTTGCCGAGATGGGCCGCCAGGCTACCCGGATGCTGCTCGAGCTCACCGAGGGCCGTGAGCCCGCGCAGAGGGAGCTCGTGCTCGCAGCGACAGTGGTTCCGCGCGAGTCCTGCGGAGAGGCGACGGCGCCGCAGCGTTAGAGGACGGGAAAGCTCGCTCGAAGGGTGGCGCCCGCCGCGGCCGGATAGTATTTTTGTGAGGTGGAGGCGCGTCATGGAAGAGCGACCACTTATCGTAGTCGGTCACAAGAACCCGGATACGGATTCAATCTGCTCGGCGATATCCTACGCCCGCTTCAAGACCCTCCGGGGCACACCGGCGCGGCCCTTCCGCGCGGGCAACCTCAACGCACAGACCCGGTACGTCCTCGAAAGATTCGGCGTGGCAGCGCCTCCGCTCCTGACCGACGTCTATCCCCGCCTTTCTGACATCATGATCGACGAGCGCGAGCTCATCGCGCTCCGGCCTGAAGAGCCGATCGGTCGGGCGCGCTCCATAATGCTCGAACGTCGCTTTTCCTTTCTGCCGGTCACCGACGACAGGGGGCGCTGCCTGGGAAAGGTCAGCCTGCTTGCGCTCGCCGGCGCACCGGAACAGCTTGCGGGAATCCGCACCGGTTGCAACCTGACCTTCTATCCGGAAGAGCTGCTTGCACGGACCGAGGGATGGACCGGGCCGGGAAAGGCGCTGCCGGCCAGCTTCAGCGGCAGGGTCGTCGCGCCTGCCGTCGACGGGCGGCTCGATGGAACGACCGCGGATGCGGACCCGGCAGAGCGTACGCTCTCCATCGTGGCCGCTTCAGAGCTCGCGCACTGGGCCGACGGTCGGACCCCGGCAGAGGGGGACCTTCTTGTGGTCTACGGTTCCGAGAAAGGCCGGCGGAAATCGGCCGGCGTGAAGAGTCTCGCCGGAGCCCGCATCCTCTACAGTCCCCGCAGTCTCGTGGAGACCCTCGTCGCGCTGTACGAGTCGCAGCCGCTTTCGGACCATCTGGAGTCTGCTGAGCCGCTCTTTCGCGTTCACGATCTGGTCCGGCGGACGGAACGGGAGATCAACCGCTACAATGCGGGAGGCTTCATCGTCACCGACGACGACGGCAATCTTCGCGGCGTGATCACCCGGCTCAACTTCCTGAATCAGGCCCAGTTCAAGGTGGTTCTGGTCGATCACAACGAGCTGTCGCAGGCGGTCGACGGAGCCGAGCACGCGGAAATCGTGGAGGTGATCGACCATCACCGGCTCGGCTCGCGCAGCACCGAGCTGCCAATCACCTTCATCAACCGGGTCGTCGGTTCGACCTGTACGATAGTGGCGGAGATGTTCCGGAGCAACGGAGACTCGCCCGACCCGCAGATCGCTGGAATCATGCTGAGCGCAATCCTCTCGGATACCGTGATACTCAAGTCACCGACGACTACGGCCGTCGATCAAGATGTCGCCGGCTGGCTTGCAGGAATTGCGGGGGTCCAGATCGAAACCTACGGAGAGGAGATGTTCGCCGCCGGAAGCGAGCTTGCCGGAACGCCGCCGGACGCCATCATCAAACAGGACCAGAAACTGTACGAGGAGAGCGGATTCAAGTTTGCGGTCAGCCAGATCGAAATGGTGGGATTCAAGAACTTCCACGAACGGAAGGACGCGCTGGCAGAGGCGCTCGAGCAATCCCGCGAGCGCCTCGATTGCGCCTTCGCCTGCCTGCTGGTGACTGACATTACACGCGAAACCAGCCTGCTGCTCTTCGCTGGCGCCGCCCGGGTCGCGGACGCGATCCAGTATCCCCGGGCAGGCCGCGGCGTGTTCGAAATGCACGGCATGCTTTCGCGCAAGAAGCAGCTGCTTCCCTACCTTCTCGACGTGCTGAAGAGCCTGTAGGAGCTGCCCCTCAGCTGCGGGCGAGATATTCGCGGATCACCCGGGTGACGAGCTTGTGATCCTCTTCCTGCGGAAGGCCGGACACCGTGATCGTGCCGACAATGCCGGTATTGCGGAGAGTGATGGGAAACGATCCGCCGTGAGCGGAGAATTCCATGGGATCGACAAAGCTGCGATCCTCGATGGTGGTGCCCGCCAGGCTCAGTATCTGCCCGACATGGAAGGAGCTCTTGCCGAATCTGTGCACCACCCTGATCTTGCGTTTGATCCACTCGCCGTTGTCGGGCGCGGTCCCGCTCATCGCATGATGGAAGAGCTGATGTCCGTCGCGCTCGACGTTGACCGCGACGCTCTGCCCGGCGGCACGGGCCTGCTCGACGAGCAGGAGACCGATCTCCAGGGCCATTTCGTTCGAGAACGAATCAAATCGAAGCTCGAGCTCCTCTTTTTCGCGCAGTGCGATTTCCTGTTTCAGATCTGCCATCAAACTCCTCCATCTATGTCGACATGATACCCGAAAGGCCGCACGAGGTCACGGGAGGCCCGGCACGTGTAGACTCACGCAGATCAGAGAAACTTCATCGGCCGGAAGAACTCGGGCCGATGAAAGTCGGGACGCGGCGTGTCGATCGGCGACCAGGTCAGATAGTGCGGCTCCGGAAGCTCGTCACCGCATTTGCAGACGTTGGCGCGGATGAGACGGCCGGAAAGCGGTACGCCGCCGGCGAGCCCGATCACGTTCAGGGGGATGACCAGAAGGAGCTCCCACGAAATGAGAGGCCCGGTGCGCAGCTCGAAAAGGTCCCGTCCGAGGGAAGGATACCGTTCCACCCCGGCGAGAACAGCAGGGCTGAGACGGACCCGCTCGTGGCGCGATCGCCCGTAGCCGGCGAGCATGGTTCCGATCGGGTTCCACTCCAGATTGTAATAGGACTCCTCGGGCGGGGCCGTGAAGAAGAACTCGACGCAGCTGTCGGTATAGACCGGATCCTGATCGTGGGGATACCTGGCGCGAACCGCACGCTCCACCACCGAGTAGAGGATGAGCAGGCTCCCCGCGGCCGCTGCTGTTCCGCCGCCGGCAGCGCTGTAGGCGATGCGCGCGACCACGCGCATTCCCTGCGGTCGCGGCCTCCACAGCGCGTGGGAAAGCTCGAACCCGGGTGTTGCGCGCATGGCGCTCCTGCGCTGCTGTCCGGTGGGGTCGTTCGACTGCTCGAAGCGCTCCGCCGCAGCGAGCCGTGGAATACCAAGCGGTATCACCCCATTCCAGGCACCCTCCCACGGTTCAATCCGAATCGGTTTCAATTATCCGGCAGCTGCCGGAGGAGCCGGGCAAATCCACCGCCGCGCAGCTCCAGCTTTCCAAT
>CAZNYW010000024.1:55234-58575 GCA_964577375.1 uncultured Spirochaetales bacterium
TCCATACAGCTCGAGCAGTCGCCGAGTCTTCGCCGAACCTTTGGCCCCGGAAACAATAGTAGTCATCACCGTGAGTATGCCAGATTCCGGGATCTCGCGCGAGCGCTACGCAATTCCATGTGTCGCCGCGTTGAAATGAGAACCGCAGGGACGACCCAGACATTTCTTGACAAGAGCAAAAGTGGGTCGGATAATTACTACTAAAATTCTCATCTTCTGGGCGCCGGCCGTCGCCCTGAAGGGGGTGTGTAATGTCGGAACAGATTGATGTGCTCGTTGTGGGGGCCGGGCCCACGGGCCTGCTGCTCGCCTGTCTGCTTGCGAAGCAGGGCGTATCCTTTCGCATAATCGACCGGCTCGACGCACCGCGGAAGATCAGCAAAGCGTCGGGGGTGATGCCGCGTACGCTCGAGATCCTCCACGGCATCGGAGCGGCGAAGCGCTTTGTCGATGCGGGAAACCGGGTCGACAGCCTGACGCTGATGAACCGGCACCACGGACCGCGCTCGCCGCAGGGACCGGCGGATGGTACGATCCTGAAGCCGATTCTCGACATCGGCTTTGAACACCTCGACAGTCCCTACCCCTTCATACTCGGCCTCGAGCAGTTCAGAACCGAAGAGCTGCTCAGCGCGCGGCTCGGCGAGCTGAACGGCTCGATCGAGAGCGGCGTGGAGCTGACCGATTTCACCGAATCCCGGGATGGGGTCCGCGCGACGCTGAAGAGCTCCGGGGGCGGGAGCGAGGAGGCGAGCTTTCGCTACATCGTCGGCTGCGACGGCGCGCATTCAACCGTCCGTCACCGGCTGGGCCTTCCCTTCGAAGGGTCGGAGGACGCCGATCACTATGTGGTCGGCTACGTGAAGATCGACTGGGCGATGCCGTCAAACAGGATGTTCGAATTCAATTCTCCCGAAGGAACCATCTTCGGCATCCCGCTCCCCGAAGGACGATGGTCCGTGGCAAGCGAGTACGACCGGTCGCAATGGATACACGACGAGGATGAGCAGCCCGAGCTCCAGGAGCTTCAGTGGCTTTTCGATCGGCGGGCACCGCTGCCGACGAAGCTCTCCGACCCGCGGTGGATGAGCTACTACCGGGTGAACCACCGGCAGGTACCGAGCTACCGAGTCGGCCGCGCGTTCCTCGCGGGAGATGCAGCCCACGTTCACAGTCCGGTCGGTGGACAGGGAATGAACACCGGCCTCCAGGACGCGGCGAACCTCGCCTGGAAGCTCGGGTTTGTCTGCCGGGGACTGAGCGGCGAGGAACTGCTCGATAGCTATCAGAGCGAGCGGCATCCGGTCGGACGGTCGGTGGTTCAGATGACGAGCTTCCTGCAGGCGGAGCTCAACCTGCGGTCGCGCATCGCAATGGCTCTTCGCGACGAGATGACCGGTATGATCGGGCAGCTCAGTTACGTCCGTAACCTCGCCTCCCGCCAGCTCGGCGAGCTTGCCTGCCACTACCGGCACAGCCCGATTGTGGCCGAATGGGAGGCAGGTACCCGTTTTCACGCTCAGCATGCGCATCACAGCGATTTTTCCGAGTGCCCGGAGTTCGCCGCAGGCCCGCACGCCGGAGACCGCGCGCCCAACGCGATAGCCGTCACCCCGGGGCCGGACGGGCAGCCACGGACCACGACGCTCTACGACCTCTTCGATCCTACCCGGTATACGCTTCTGCTCTTCGAAGGCACCCACACTCAAACGGAGGCCGACAGCGGCGTTCGGCAGCTTGCCGCGATCGCCCGTCGCGTCAGGGAAACGATGGGACCGGCAGTCGAGCCGGTAATCCTGTCGGCGCGCGAGTCAGTGGCCGGGAGGGCGGACGGTGCCCTGCTGCGGCTTTACGACGCGGAAGCCATGGTCCACCACCGCTACGGCGCGCGCGCCCAGTGCCTCTACCTCATCCGGCCCGACGGCTACGTAGGCTACCGGAGCGAGCCCGCAGAGGTGACAAAGCTGTTCGATCGGCTTCGAGTGCCCGATGTCACGGCGAGCGGGACGTAGTCGTCCCCCGGATCCGGGACTCGACCACCGGCCGACTGTCTGGTAGATTTGATCAGGGGCTCAATGGCCAAGATTACATTCATGGGTGCGGGCAGCACGGTCTTTGCAAAGAACATTCTCGGCGACGTGATGACGAGCGAAGCGCTCGGCGAGTCCCGCATCGCCCTGTACGACATCAATGCGGAACGGCTCGAGGATTCCCGGTTAATGGTGGAAAACCTCAACAGATCAATCAATCGTGGACGAGCGCGGGTTTCGGCCCACCTGGGCGAAACGGCGCTGCGCGAAGCCCTGAAGGGCGCGGACTTTGTGGTAAACGCGATCCAGGTGGGCGGCTACGAGCCGTCGACGGTACTGGATTTCGAAATTCCCAAAAAATATGGGCTGCGGCAGACTATCGGCGATACCCTGGGCATCGGAGGAATCATGCGCGGCCTTCGCACGATTCCGGTGGTGCTCGACTTTGCCCGCCTGATGGAAGAGGTTTGCCCGAGCGCTCTCTTCCTCAATTACACAAATCCGATGGCGATTGTCACCGGCGCACTGCTTCGGGGCTCCTCCATACGGACAGCCGGACTATGCCATTCGGTACAGGTCTGCGTACCGAAGCTTCTCGAGGAGCTCGAAATTGAGGTGGATCCAGCGGATACCCAGTGGAAAATCGCGGGGATCAATCATATGGCCTGGCTGCTGTCCATCAGTCACAACGGGCAGGATCTTTACCCGGAGATTCGGCGGCGGGCGGCGGACAGGAACGAGGCGGCGCGCAAACCCGGCGCGGAGAAACATGACGACATGGTCCGTCTCGAGCTCATGCGCCATTTCGGCTACTATGTTACCGAGTCTTCCGAGCACAGCGCCGAGTACACACCCTACTGGATACGGTCAGGCGATCCGGATCAGATCGACGAATTCAATATCCCGCTTGATGAGTACCCGCGCCGCTGCCTGAAGCAGATCAGCGACTGGGCCGAGCAGCGTGAGAAGATCGTCAACAATCAGAACCTCGCGCACTCCCGCAGCCATGAATACGGTTCGTATATCATGGAGGCGATGGTCACCGGCAACCCGATCCGGGTTCACGCGAACATCCTCAACCGCGGACACATCGCGAACCTCCCGGACTCCGCCTGCGTCGAGGTTCCCTGCCTGGTGGATCGCAACGGCGTACAGGGGGTTCCGGTCGGTGCCCTGCCGCCGCAATGCGCGGCGCTGAACCAGACCAATATCAATGTCCAGGAACTGACCATCGAGGCCGCACTTACCGGAAACCGGGATCACATCTACCAGGCAGCCTTTCTCGATCCCCACACGGCCGCCGAGCTTCCG
>CAZNYW010000025.1:0-6659 GCA_964577375.1 uncultured Spirochaetales bacterium
CCTGCGTATGCGCTTGCTGATCTGGATCCCTGGTATCAACAGGCTTCGTGATACTACCATCGCTCTGCCTGCTCGCAGCGGTCGCCCTGCTTCTCTATGCACCGAAGGTGTGCCGTCTCCCCTGAAATATCAACAGGCTTCTTGATACCACCGGGGGGCCGCGACTCAGGGCGGGCTGGCATCTATCGAGTAGGGATCCGCCGCGACCTTTCTCAGGGTGTCGTACAGCATGCGATTCAACAACAGCGGATCGGCGCGGATCCCGAGGTTGTTTCCCACCACCCTCATCCGGCCAGGCACAAGCCCGTCGATCGGCGAATTGATGATCGCAGGCGCGCCGTCCGGCAACCGGGCGACGAGCGTGGTGGAACCGCCGCCGTCGAGGTTCAGACCGTCGGCAGCCCCGAAGAGACGGAGCCAGGCTGCAAGCTCTCTCGTCGTCACCCCTACGCTCCAGGCAAGCTGTCTGCCGTCAACCACCAGAAGGTAGAGATGCCGGTGGTCCTGCGACACGCCGGCGGCGGTCCTCGGATGACGGTGGTCGGTGGAACCGAGTATTCGGCCGTCCTTCAGTATTATCGAAAAGCCTCCGACCGCCTCCTGGACATCGGATCCGGCGGCGAGCGACGCCTGCTCGACAACCCATGCGCGGCCGCTCCGGTCGATGACAAGCGCCCCGCCCTCCTTCACAGGGGGTGAGTAGACATCCCCGTTCACGGCGGAGACTCCCACTATGTCTTCGGAGGCGCCGGGTGTATCGGTAACCGGAGCAAAAGGTGACGCGTTCACGGCAAGCCGGGCGCCGCTGTCGCGAAGGAAGGCCGCCGTGGTGGACCCCTCGGTGTCGAGCGGCCGCGGACCGTTGGGCGGAGTCACCACTACCGAGACGCCCGGTTCAGCAAGGTCCACCCTGACCGCCCAGAGGTGAAGCGGCGGTTTCGACAGGGACATCTGCGCGATGGCGACGCCGCGATAGAGCGGAAGCCAGTGGACTGCCGTCTTCTCGCCGGCTGGCGGTCCGAGATAGACGTCGAGCGGGTACTGCATGCTCGAGCACCCGGAGAGCACCGCGACTATAGCCGCTATCAGTAGGGCCGGTCTCCACCGGCAACGCCAGTTATAGCGTGTATTTGTATTCGCGAATAGAAAATGTGCCAATCCGCAGGAATTCCATTGATTACTTAACATTTGTGTAGTAGTATGGAGATACCATGAACTTGACGACGGTCTCCGGGAAACCGGTAATTGTCCGCCGCGCCCGTGACCTTGCGCCACCCGCTGCGAAATCCGGCAAGAGCTTCTCGTGGACAGTCTCTACCCTCGCGGGGAGGCTGTGTGAGCTGTCGACCGAACCGGGAAGTCCCTGGCTCACCCTCATCAGCAGGCTCATTCTCGATGCAGCTTCCAGCGGCGAACCGGCCGCCTGGGTGACAGCTTCCACCGACATCTTTTACCCGCCGGATTTCGATGCAAACCGGATAGATCTCGGATCCCTGCCGGTCGTGTTTGCACCCGATGCCCGCCGGGCTTCGCGCGCGGCCGAGCACCTCGTCCGTTCCGGGGCCTTCGGCCTCGTCATACTCCACATCGACGGTCAGAGGCTCTCCAACGCGGTGCTCGGACGCCTTGGCAGCCTCGCGGACCAGTATAACGCCGCCATGCTCATTGTTACCAGCGCTGCCGCCTCCCGCCGGGAAAACGACACGCTCGGCTCCCTGATCTCGCTTCGCCTGAGATGCAGCGTGCGCCGCAGTTCCTCTCTCGAAGAGAGGGGGACCCTCTGCGAGCTCACGGTTACCAAGGACAAAAGAAACGGACCGGGACGGGTCTACACGGAAGTGTGCAATGGGATTGCTGGCCTGTGTTAACATACCGCAGCTGAAACTCCAGTTATACGGAAGACGCCATCCCGAGCTGCGGCCCCGCCCGATGGCGGTCATTTCCGAGGACAGGCCGCTCGGCATCGTCCTGGAAACGAATCGCACGGCGCTCGATCAGGGGGTCCGCCCGGGGATGAGATACGCATCCGCCCTCTCCCTTGTCCCGGGCCTTCAGGCTGCAGCCATTTCCGATGGGGAAGTGCAGGAAACCATCCTTGCGCTTTCGGACATTCTTTTCGATTTCAGTCCCTCGGTAGAGCCCGCCTGCCTCGGCGCTGCGCGCGCTCAGGGTGCACCGACGGTATACATGGGTGCCGGAACCTTCTGGCTCAATGCGGAGGGGTTGGACCGGATCTTCGGCAGCCCGGAGAGGTGGGCCGGAGCGATCTGCGAAGCGCTGAACGGGCGGGCCGGTTTTACCGCAACGGTCGCGGTCGGCACCACGCGCTTCGGCACCTATGCCGCATCCCGTCTCTACCGCCGGAACACCCTGTTCACCGGCGGCAGGCCGGAAAGGGATCTCATCCGCCGGGCACCCCTTCGTGTCCTTCCCTTCGATCCGCGCACAACCGAGACGCTCTTTCGCCTCGGTATTCACACCGTGCGCGACTTCATCGCCCTGCCCTCAGGCGGCGTCCGCAAGCGGTTCGGTGAGGATGCGGCGGCGGTCCACCGGTTTGCCGAGGGGCTCGGGACGCTTCCCGTCCAGACATCCGCCCGCAGCGATCCTCTCTGCAGAACACGCTGCTTTCCCTCTCCCGTTGCCGGCAAAACCTATCTCAGCGTCGCCGGTCTTCAGCTGCTCGACCAGCTCCACGAAGAGGTCGCACGCCGACGGGAGCTGATCAAGGAGATGCGCCTGACGCTCACCTTCGAGACAGGGTGGCAGGGGGAGCGGATGGAGCCGGTTACGGCCCTCCTCCGGCCTGCCGCGCCGACCGGCGAGAAGCTCCTCCTTTCGAAGCTGTTGAAACTGCGCGTGGAGGGGCTTGCCATAGCAGGGCCGGTTGAAGAGATCTCGCTTTTGGTCACGCTCCAACGGGCTCGTCACGCACAGGCTGAGATCTTCGCCAGGCCGCCCGAGCGCGACACTGGTTCCGCCGACAGGGCCTTTGCCCTGATCCGCGCGGAGCTCGGGAACGAATCGGTCTGCATTGCGCGGCTTCTCCCTGAGCATCTGCCGCGGGAGCGGTACCGGTGGGAGCCGCTCGAGCACCTGCCTCCCGCTGCGGTGAGCCGGCGCTCCGGGCCGCAGGCGACGCTCACGCGGGTCCGCCGGCTTTTCGGCTCGCCGCAAACCCTCTCGACACCGGTCTCGCTCCGTCACGGCGGAGCGGCTTCGAATACACTCCATTTTTCGGGAACCTGGTGGGGAAGCCCCTACAAGGTTGCATACCGTTATTTTGCAGCGGAGGACGGCACGCTCCTCTGGCTGGAGCAGCGGGACGACCGCTGGATCATACAGGGATCAATTGAATAGCGAGTCGGTTATGTCGAGCAGAGCCATATCCTCCGGACGTTCATATGTTCCCCTCTGGTGCAAGAGCAACTACTCCTTTCTCGAAGGCGCGAGCCATCCCGAGGAGCTGGTCGAAGAGGCGGCGCGGCTGCACCTCGGCGCAATCGCCCTGACCGACCGCGACGGCGTTTACGGGATCGTGCGCGCGCACGAAGCGTGCGCGCACGAAGCGGTGAAGGCCCTGCCTCAAGCCGAGGCTTCGGTCCCGGCCAGAGCCCCCGCTCTCATCATCGGCTCGGAGATCACGGTCATCGAAGGAGCCGACAGTGAGAATACTGCCGGCTCCGGAAACGCGGTCCGCCGCGAGAGTACCGTCGTTCTCTACGCGCGGGGCCGGGCGGGCTATCGAAGCCTCTGCACGCTCATCTCCACCGGGCGGCTGCGCAGCCGGAAAGGCAGCTCATCGGTCAGCTGGGCGGAGGTCTATGAGCACGCCGAAGACCTGATCGCCGTGATTCCCGGTGGAACGATTCTGGAATGGACCGACACCGCCCCTGCCGATGCTCCCGCCCGGCCGCAGGAATACCTTCGCTTCCTTTACCGCGCCTTCGGGCGCAGGCTCTACATCGGAATCTCCCGCCACCACACCGAGCAGGATATCCGTGCCGAGTCGGCGGCGCGTGCGCTTGCCACGGCGGTTTCACCGCCGGTTCCGCTCGTCGCCTTCCAGGAGGTTCTCTACCACGATCCGGCCCGGCGGCCGCTGCAGGACGTGCTCACCTGCATACGCCACAATTGCACCATCTACGAGGCGGGCGACCGGCTCAAGGCAAATGCCGAATACTCTCTCGCACCTGCGCAGGAGATGCGTCGCCGCTACGCCGATGCGCCCGAGCTGCTCGCCCGAACCGTGGAGATCGCCCGCCAGTGCACCTTCAGCCTCGACCAGATCGTCTACCGCTACCCGTCCGAACGCCTCCCGGACGGCTACTCGACCGTCGGCTGGCTGCGCCGCCTCACCTTTGAAGGCGCACACGAGCGTTATCCGGCCGGAATACCGGAGAGCGTCCGGACTCAGCTCGAGAAAGAGCTCTCCATCATCAGCGATCTCGACTATTGCGGCTACTTCCTGACGATGTGGGAGATCGTCCAGTTCTGCAGGCGGGAGGGCATTCTCTGCCAGGGCAGGGGCTCGGCGGCGAACTCGGCGGTCTGCTTCTGCCTCGGCATCACCGCCGTTGATCCTGTGCGAATGGAGCTGCTGTTCGAGCGCTTTCTCTCCCGCGAACGCGCCGAGCCGCCCGACATCGATCTGGACATAGAGCACAACCGCCGCGAAGAGGTCATCCAGCACATGTACCACAAGTACGGCCGTTCCCATGCCGCCATGGTTGCAAACATCATCCGCTACCGGCTCAAGTCCGCCGTGCGCGATGTGGGAAAGGTGCTCGACATAGCGCCGACCGCCGCCGACCGGCTCTCGCGCCTGGTCTCCTACCGTGACGGCGACCTCGATGCGGCGCTCGCCGAGGCGGGGCTCGACCCCTCCGCCAGGTCCATCGCGCTGCTCGCGCAGCTCTGCAGGGAGATCCGCGACTTCCCGCGTCACCTCTCGATCCACCCCGGAGGTTTCATGCTCGGCAGCGAGCCGGTGAGCCATATCGTCCCGGTCGAAAACGCGACAATGCCCGGCCGCACGGTGATTCAATGGGACAAGTACGATATTGAATCCATGAATTTGTTCAAGGTCGATCTGCTCGGCCTTGGCGCCCTGACGCACCTGGATTACTGCTTCCGGCTGCTCAGGAAACAGAGCGGCACGGAGCTCTCCATGGCGACAATTCCTGCCGGAGACCCGGCCACCTATGCCATGATCACCGCGAGCGATACGGTGGGAGTCTTCCAGCTTGAAAGCCGGGCACAGATGGCGATGCTTCCACGGCTCCGTCCGGCAAGCTACTACGATATCGTCATCGAGGTGAGCATCGTGCGTCCCGGCCCCATCACCGGCGGCATGGTGCACCCCTACCTGCGGCGACGCAACGGCGAGGAGACGGTGGTCTATCCACATCCGGACCTCGAACCGGTGCTCAGGAAGACGCTCGGCGTGCCGATTTTTCAGGAGCAGGTAATGAAGCTTGCGGTAATCGCCGCCGGGTATACCCCGGGCCAGGCCGACCAGCTTCGCCGGGACATGGCCGCATGGCGGAAATCCGGCCGCATCGAAAAGCACCACGACCGGCTCATTTCCGGCATGCTCGCACGGGGGATCGACCGGCAGTTCGCCGAACAGGTCTTCGACCAGATCCGCGGCTTCGGTGAGTATGGCTTCCCCGAAAGCCACGCGGCCAGCTTTGCCCTCATCGCCTACGCCACCGCCTGGATGCGTTGTCACCATCCGGCGGTCTTCAGCTGTGCGCTGCTCAACGCCTGGCCGATGGGATTCTACCATCCGTCGACCATCGTCGCGGACGCGAGGCGGCGGGGCGTCGAGGTGCGGTCGGTCGACGTTCTTGCCAGCGACTGGGAGTGCACGCTCGAACCGGCCGGCGGCGACGCAGGTCCGGCTCTGAGGATGGGACTACGCTTCGTCAAGGGCCTCGGTCCGGGCGACTGGGAGAAGATTTGCCACGCGCGCGAACCATTTGCACATAACGCCGACAGCCCTGGGAGAGACTCCTCCATCGGTCACCCTGGTTTCGAACGGTTCGCGCGCGAACCATTTATATACAACGCCGACCGCCCCGGGAGAGACTCCTCCATCGGTCACCCTGGTTTCGAACGGTTCGCGCGCGGGTCCAGACTCGACGAAGGGGCGTTGAGCGCGCTCGCCCGGAGCGGCGCCTTTGCCTGTTTCGGAATCGAACGGCGCGATGCCCTGTGGCAGAGCCTAGGGCGGGCACAGACGGCGGCCGCTGAGCCGCCGGACGGCAGGGCCGACGCCGCTGAGGAGGTGCTCTTCGAGGAGGCCGTTCCCGATTTCGGCGATCTAACCGCTGCCGAGAGGATTGCATGGGACTATGCTTCCTCGAGTCACAGCACGGAGGGCCACCCGCTCGAGCCCTACCGGGAGGAGCTAAGGCTGCAGAAGCTGCCCGACGCCCGCGAGGTAATCGCAATGGAGAGCGGGAAGACCGTCTCCTACGCGGGGCTCGTTATCTGCCGGCAGCGGCCGGAGACCGCCTCCGGCGTGCTGTTTGTGACGCTCGAGGACGAGTCGGGCTTCGTAAATCTGATCGTGCACGAAAAGAAGTTCCTGGAGTATCGTCGCATCCTGCTTACGCAGCCCTTTCTGGGAGTGACCGGGAAGGTACAGTCGG
>CAZNYW010000025.1:6759-56700 GCA_964577375.1 uncultured Spirochaetales bacterium
GCCAAACCAGTCGGCGGAAAATGTGGTCCACCTCCTTGTTGAATCCTGCTGGATTCCGAAGCTGTCGGAAAAGCCGATCACCCTCGAGAGCAGGGATTTTCATTGACCCCGGCGGCCGCTCGACGCCGCGCGGCGCGATGGCCTATACTGTCGCATGCTTCTCAACATACTGTTGCTCATCATCGGGCAGGTCACCGGGTCGACTGCCGTGATCGCGATAAGGGCCTCCACCCTCAATCCTGTGGTTCTCGCCTCGCTGCGGCTCCTGATCGCCGCCGTGGCGCTCACGCCGCTCTACCTGCGGGAGTCGGCCCGCCTTGGACGAACGCGGCGCGAAATGGCCTTCGCCGCCCGAATGTCGCTGCTGCCGGGTCTGTTTCTTGCAGTTCACTTTGTCTCCTGGAACTACGGAGCTCGCGCGTCCGTCGCCGCGAACGCCAGCCTGATCGTCAACTTGATGCCGGTGGCCATGCCGTTCATCATCTACGGTATGACCCGGGAGGTGATCACCCTCCGGGAGATCGTCGGAACCGTGATTGCCATCGTCGGCGTAATGGTACTCGCCGGAGGCGATATCCGTCTCAACGGCTCGACCGTGGCGGGAGACCTGATCTGTTTCGGCTCGATGGTCTTCTTCAGCCTCTACATGGGGCTCGCGCGGCGCAATGACCGCGAGCCTTCGCTGTGGCTCTACATTGTTCCGGTCTACTGGTTTACGGGACTGGTGACGCTCTGCGCGGGCGCGGTAGCGATCACCCTCGGAAGATCGGTCTCCCCCAGGCAGCATCGGCCCTCGCCGGCGAGCTGACGCCGGGAAACCTCCTTCTCGCCCTCTATCTCGGTCTCGTCCCGACGATTATCGGACACACGATGTACAACCGCAGCATGCGCGTGCTTCCGAGCCAGCTCGTGTCGCTGAGCATGCTGACACAGTTCATTTTCGCAGGCACTATGGCATATGCGCTGTTCGGGGAGGTACCGTCTCCACTTCTGCTGCCGGCGGACCTGCTGGTGGTCTGCGGCGCAAGTCTGGTGACCTTCGACCGCAAGTTGCGGACCGCAAAACTGGGGTAGACAGCTAGAAAATCAGGATCTCGTACCCATCGTCGATGTACCGGGAAATCGAGGGATGCCCCTTCATCTCGGTGCCGAAGGGAAGACCCTGCCGTTCAACCTCGGCGACTACGTCGGTTTTGTTCGAACAGGCACGGCAGACGCAGTCGATGAGCCCGCGCTCCTTCACCTCTTCATAGAGCCGATGAACCATCTGGGCGTCGGCGTCCGCGCCGGGCTGCTTCGCGAGTGTCTCGATCAGCCGTGTCGCACTCCCTTCTATCACAAGCGCCACATCATGGCCCTTTTCGCGAAGGTCCAGACCGTTCAAGAGCACATGCAGAAAGCAGTTTGGGTCGCCGTTGAAGGCGAAGAGTGCGATTTTCTTCATTGCCGGCTCCTTTCGGTCATTATAATCCCGTCTCCGGGCACCCGCAACGACAATTCCGCCGTGCAGCTGTTCTTCCCACCTGACCTCATATGTGGTATAAACTCCGCGTATGCAGATAGTGTGCTTGGATCTCGAAGGTGTCCTCACGCCTGAGGTGTGGCTTGCTGTTGCCGACCGGACGGGGCTGGATGAGCTGCGGCTCACCACCCGGGACATCGCCGACTACGATGCCCTGATGAAGAAGCGGATCTCCATTCTCTCGGAGCACGGTATCAGCCTGTCGCAGATCCAGCAGGTCATCGCAACGGTAGATCCGCTCGAAGGCGCGGACGATTTCCTGGAGTTCCTGCGTCGCCGCACGCAGGTCGTGATCCTGTCCGACACCTTCAGGCAGTTTGCCGCGCCGCTCATGGAGAAACTCGGCTGGCCCACGCTGTTCTGCAATGATCTGGAAACCGACGCAAGTAACATGATAACCGGATACAGGCTCCGTCAGACCGAAGGCAAGAAAATGGCGGTGCGCGCATTCAAGTCGATCGGATTCCGGGTAATCGCGTCTGGAGATTCCTACAACGATCTCGGCATGCTCGAGGAGGCCGACCACGGGATCCTGTTCCGGCCGCCGCAGAGCATCGTAAGCTCGCATTCCCATTTCCCTGCGTTCTCCGAATATTCAGACTTCTGCGGATTTCTGGAGTCGATTCTGGAGTAGGTCATGGCGCGCCTTGCAGGCTCGGCGGTGGACGTACTCGTCGTCGAGGACAATTCGCTCAACGTGCTCGTCCTGGAGACAATTCTCAAGAAGGCCGGACACCGTGTGCACGTTGTATCCAACGGCCGGAGCGCCCTCTCCTACCTCGCGACTACTCGCTGCGATCTGGTGCTCATGGACATTTCGATGCCTCAACTCGACGGACTTGAGACTACGCGTCAGATTCGCCGCGGTGCCGGGGTGCTTGACCCTGACGTGCCGGTGATAGCGGTAAGCGGACATTCCGGCGACGAGGACCTGCAGCGTATCAAGGATGCGGGAATGACCGGTCACATCGAGAAGCCGTTCAGCTCGGACTCCGTCCTCGAGGCGCTCGAGGCGGCTCTCCATCGCTCCCGCGAGGAGAGGTAACGGGCGCGGCTATGCCTCGCCGAGAATGTCACCGAGAATCTCGCGCGTGATGGCGTAGAGCGGTGGAACGCCCTCCTGTGCCTTGAGACTGTCGGAGAGGCCAAAGTTCGTGCGAAGCGGAAGGTCCGACACGTAGTAGTAGCAGCGCACCTGCGTCGATTCGGGTATCACTCCGAGCGAGCGCGATTCCATCACCTGCCTGTAGTAGTATGCCCCCTCCATCTCTATGCCGACGCAATTCCACAGCCGCCTGTAGAAATTCAGCATGGTGCGATTCTGCAGCAGCGTGCCCTCGGCCGTCAGCATCGCCCCCACATGGACCGCGCGTTCAGTTGCGCCGCGAAGACGTTCCACCGCATTCGCATCCGGCGAGGGCAGCGCCTGATAGAGATCGCTGCTCTGCTCGATGAATGCGGTCGGCACGAGGATGTCTCCCCGGTTTCCAACGAGCGCGCCGGCCTTTCCGAGAAAGCTCACGCTCTTCACGAGCGGGCCGTACAGCAGCAGGAGATTGCGTATGATGTGCTCGGCCTGCTCGCCGAATGCGTAGTCTATGTTGACGATGAGCTTCCGTGAGTTGCGCGGTATCTCGGCAATACCCGGGTCGACCGGAAGCCCGCCGAGCCTGGCGGTATCGATGAGCTGAACCTGGATCCCGGTGGAGGCAGTCTCCTCGAGCCGGTAGATGCCGCGCTCGCGGCCGAAGCTCTTGCTCTCCACGGCGCGTTCGGGGTCGTCGACAAAGTAGTCCCGCACCACCGCGTAGAGGGCGTCGAACTCCTTCTTCCAGGGCTGCTCGAGCAGCGGATGGCGTCCCCGTTTCGCCCAGTCCAGAACCCGCTGCCGGTTGAGCGTGTACCAGGGGTTGAGGCAGTTCGAGACCGAGTGCGTGTTGCTGCTTATCACGTGGACTTCGAGATCTGCGGGCAGCTCCGCAGGGTCGCAGCCCATCTGCTCCCGTGTCGCCTCGGCGAGCTGAGAGGTCCACAGCTCCGACCGGCGGCTGTTGTACTTGTTGGTGTGCCGCCGGACATCGATACTGAACATCTCGCGGTGACGCGAGATATCGGAAAGTCCTGCGATGGTATGATCGCCCCAGATTGCCGCAAGGTCTGTCTGCTCTTCGGATGAAAACGGCAGCGAAGCGAGCACCTCGGCAGTCTTCGAGGAGCGCGTGACCACATCCGGAATCTCGGCTATCTCGGCGGCACCGCGCTCGACTATCGAAAGACGTTCGGGTTGCTGCAGTCTGTGCCGCAGTTTCTGGGCTTCCACTGCATAGACGCAGAGACAGGTAACGAGATCCACCAGGTCGGACAGCCCGTTGCGCATGAGCACGAGATTCTTCCCCGGCAGCATCTCCCATATGTTGCGGCGTCGCGCGCTTGTCGGAACGGAAGGGAAATAACGGTCAGGCATCCCGTAGGTGGCCGGTGGCTCGTCGGTGGCGAAAAAGGCAAAGGTCCGTGTGACGTTGACCGGCAGGCGGCGGACCGCGTAGGCGAGCGCCTTCAGGTCGAGATCCACCGCGGAGCCGGCCCTGGGGTGCAGCGCCGGCTCGAGCTCGCGGTAGAAGGGCAGAAGCCGCTCGATCGCGATGTTTCCCTGGATTGCGCCGCGCATCAGCTCGGCGCGGAACCGGTCGAACGGAACGAAGATCCCCTGCTTGTCGCGCAGGATGATGCCGAAGGCCTGTCGGAAGGCGGGCGCGCCGTCAAGAAGCGAGAGAAACTGCTCATCGGTCATCGCGAAGCAGTCGACCTCATTGATGGCGTGGATCTCGTAGACCCGTGCCCCCTCGAAAAGCGGCTCCCACTCCCCGAAGTAGTGTCCCGCCTCGATCAGGGTCCCGGTCGAGTGGCCCGCCCGTCTGTCGAAGACGTCCACGGTTCCCGAGTACATCAGATAGACGGTGCGATCCCTTTCGTTGCCCTGATGCATGATCACCTCCCCGGGGGAGAAGTGCCGCCGAACGAGCTGGGCGGCGAGCCACGCGCGCTTCTCCGGTGGAAGGAAGCGGAAGGGCATTATCTGTTCGAGCAGAGTTGCCGGTTCGGTCGAATACTCTATCCGCGGCGACTGAAAGCCGTCCCCGGTGTCCGAATCACATGGTAAATTTTCAATCATAAAAAAGGACCGAAGGTGGGCTCAGGCCTGCCGCCGGATCGCATCGTGCGCGGAAGCTCCCCGTCCGGGACCCCGGCGAGGCAGCACCACCTGGGCAACCATGGTCCGCAGTTTTCGAAGCGCCGTCTCGTAGTCGTCGAAGAGCGTGTAGCTGAACAGGTTCTCCTCCAGTGTATCTCCGTATTCGTCTTTGAAATGCAGGATCGGATGGCTCACCACCCCGCGGATGGTGTCGAACTGAATGCCGTTTCGCGCCAGAAAGCTGGAAAAGGTCAGGTCGGCAAGAGAGGCGGTCTCCAACTGCGGGGTGAACAGGTATCCGAAGCCGTCCAGAATCTGCTCGAACGGACCCTTCGAATAGTGGAACGCGCGGCTTGGCGGCGTTTTCGGGCTCATCAGGTCGTTCCGTATCAGCGCGTCGCGCATCTGCTCCACCAGCTCGTTGAAAAAGGAATAGCCGAGCCGCACTCGAAAGATCATTACCGCTATGTCTGTCCCGCGGCTGTTCTTGTGAAGCAGCGCCGGAATGTCATAGTTGACGACGTAGGTGGTACCGATACGCTTCACCGACTGGCCGTCGACGACGAACAGATCCTCTTCGGGAACCCAGAGCGTAAACAGCTCCTCCGGTCGCAGCTTCAGCATTCTGAGCGCCTCGAAGGAGCCGATAATGTCGGCCTCCTCGAATGGTATCTGAAAGGCTTTGCTGAAAGCCGCTCTCATGGAGGGTGTGAAAAGCTCCTTGCCGTAGACGGCAAACTCGAGCTTCAGCGCATAGTGCTGTTCGACGATATGGTGTCGGGTGATGAACTCCCCGGGAACATTGGCCAGGTAGACCAGATTCATGTCCTTTTTGTAGGCCGGACACTGTTCGACCACCTTCAGGACCGTCGATTCCACCCGGACGTCGTTCGTCTCCGGTCGAAGGTAGACAAAGATGTCCTGCTCATCTCGTTCGGCCGTCGGGCCGGGATAGGGAATCAGGACTTTCGGAAGCGCGTCCCGCACAACACCCATCCCTTCAAATGTACCCGCATATCCTCATTTTGTGCAAGGACGGCGGTAAACGATTGTTTGCACGGTAGAAGAAAGTGCCTTAGACTGTAGAGGAATGGAATAGATCCCAGGAACATGTTGAATGAAGAAACGAGTACTGTGTATCGATGACGACCCGTTGGTTCGAGAAGTCTTCGCGGAGTACCTGACAAAGACCGGGTTCGATGTCGAAACGGCGGTTGACGGCGTGGAGGGAGTCCACGCCTTCCGCAGCAGAGTGCCGGATCTGGTGCTCTGCGATCTGCGGATGCCCGGCGTCGACGGACTGCAGGTCGTCTCGGAGCTTCACAGGATGGACACCGGAGTTCCCATCGTGGTGGTCTCCGGTACGGCACTCATTCACGATGCGGTGGAGGCTCTCAAGAACGGGGCGTGGGACTTCGTGACCAAGCCGGTTCGCGACCTCGAGGTACTCGGCCACGTGATCGAAACGACGTTCGAACGGGCGAAGCTGATCCGGGAAAATGAACGGTACAGGAAACACCTGGAAGAGGAGGTACAGCGGCGGACCCGGGCCCTTCAAAACGAGATCGCCGAGCGCCGCCGCACCGAGGATCAGCTGAAGCAGTCGCTCGAGGAGAAGGATGCGCTTCTGAAAGAGGTACACCACCGGGTCAAGAACAACCTCCAGGTGATTTCGAGCCTGCTGCGGCTTCAGCAGCAGTACATCGACGACCCCGGTGCGAGTCAGGCATTCTCAGACAGTCAGAATCGCGTTCGCGCCATGGCGCTGGTGCACGACCTGCTCTATCGATCCGCGGAGGTGTCCCGTATCAGCGCGAGGGAATACCTTTCGGGAATAGTGAACGCGCTCATGAGCTCCGAATCCGGCGCCGCGAGCGTAAAGAGTGACATCCAGATAGACGATCTCGAGCTGAAGATCGACGTGGCGATACCCTGTGGTCTTGTTCTGAACGAGCTCATCACGAACGCGCTACGCCATGGGTTCCCGACCGGCGAGCCCGCGCCGAAGGAGGGCAGAAAGATAGGCATCACGCTGAATGGCGTGCAGGAGAAGAATGGTACTGCCGCCCGGCTCACGATCGCCGACAACGGAAGGGGACTTCCCGAAGGATTCGACCTCAACAATTCTCCGTCGCTCGGACTCCAGCTGGTTGTAAGCCTGGTGACTCAGGTCGACGGAGCGATCGAGATCGCGCCCTCGAAACGGGGCGCGCAATTCGTAATCAGCTTTCCGCTACCCTAGAACTCTGTCCAGATCGATCTCGGCAGCAGTGGCCGGCATCTGAATGCCCCATTTCTCGAGCACCTGCGGATGGATCTCGCCGAACAGTCCTGCCACCTCTCCATTGCACCGTATCTGTGCAACACGGCCGGGAATGAACCGCGGATCATCAACCTCTTCGAGGCTGAATTCGCGATAGAGAAAATAGAAGAGCGCGGCAATCTGTGCGCTGAGCGTATTGAATCCGGCGGCGGCGTCGGCGGCAAGCAGTCCGAGACTGGTGATGGTACGGGTGCCGCTGTTGTCCTCGGCATCCCGCACCGCGATCTTGCCGACCTCGAAGATGCTGTGCGGATAGGGAGCGCTCGCTGAGGCGGCTTCCGAGGCCAGCAGGTTGGGCAGAATGGAATTACGGACGAACTCGAAGCCTTCCGACATCGGGTTGGCTATCTGCACCGCCTGATTCTCGCGGATGTACTGCTGGTTGAGACGCACCGTCGCCTCCTCGGGATACATCCGTTCGATCAGGTCCCGCGCGGAGGACAGGTAGTTGAACATCATCTCCTGATATCCGAGCCCGACGAGCACGCTTTTTGCCTTGCGGCCGAAAGTTTCGATGCGCGACAGGCGGCCGACCGTGAAGTCGGTCAGCAGCGCCGGCGAGAAGGTGTTCATTCCGCGGCCGATCATGATGTCCTCGGCGATATCGACCGGATGCAGGAAATCATTCCGATATTCGGGCGGCGCCACCTCAAGGGTGCCTCCGCTGACCGTGGCGCTGCACCCCATGCGCTGGATCGAGGCGGTTATCTCGACGGTAGACAGCTTGTCGCCGAGCATCCTGTTGGCAAATTCGGTCTCGATCTTCACCGGCTGCTGGAAGTAGAAGGGGGTCACCGTGCTCTTCCCGAAAGGAGTATCGTAGGGATACTGGATCCTGACCGGAAGAATGGTGAAGCCGGCATCGGCCAGATCGCAGGCAACGATCGAGGCCGACAGGACGAGCGAAGGCATGTCGGTGCCGGTGAGCTCGATGAAGAGGTTCGAATCCCCCACCTCGACGGCGCCGATTCGAGCGCTGTTGATCACCGGAGGAAAGCTCAAGACCTCGTCGGCGGAATCCGCGAGGAAGGGCATTCGGGAAAATCCTTCCACTATCGGGCCAAACTCCTGCCCCTTCGGGTGGAGCCGGATGATCTCTCGAAGCGAAAGCTCGCGGTCCATTCCGAGCGGGACGAAGCGGGTGCTCTCCGGGTCGGCAGCACGATAGTGCACCGGGTACTGGATGAGCTGCGCACGGTAGACTCCCATTGCGATCGACTTCCGTTTTCGCCCGTAGTTCCAGCACAGCTTCTCCTGCGTCTGGATCAGATCGTTGAGCGTGTCCTCGTCGACGGCTTTTCCGGTGACTTCGAACGCGGCGATATAGGGCCTGACCCCGCGCAGTTCCGGGTCGACCAGCACCATGCGTTTTCCGGCCTCCTGGAGATCGCCTTCGCGGGAAAAGAATTTGTAGCTGGGCGCGGCGCCGCCGAGGTAGAGTCGAAGCTGCCTGCCGAGTCCGGCGGTGGACCAGAGGTCAGGCCTGTTTGTATCATTCAATTCAATCTTCAGAGCGCCGGTCTCTTCATCGCGGCCGTCGAGCTCCGCCTTGGCGCACACCAGGAGCTCTTCGAGCTCGGCATCATTCTTCATCTTCTTCCCTGCGTACCGGTACAGGGTCTTTTCCTTCACTTCGATCTTGGGCATCGGTTACCTCCTCCTCCGCAGACGCACGCTCTCGATGTCCTGGCTGAAAAGCTCGCGCAGATCGTCGAGCCCAAGGTGCATGAGGGCCATTCTGTCGATGCCCAGGCCCCAGGCAAGAACCGGCACCTTGATGCCGAGAGGCTCGGTCACCTCAGGCCGAAAGATGCCGGAGCCGCCGAGCTCGAACCACCCGAGAACCGGATGCTTGATGTGAACCTCGACAGACGGCTCGGTGAAGGGGAAATAGCCGGGGACATATTTCACCTCGGAGGCACCGGCAAGCTCCTCGGCGAACATCTGCAGCAGCCCGAGAAGCGTCCGAAGGTTGACATCCTCGCCGAGGACGATCCCCTCGGTCTGATAGAAGTCCGAAAGGTGGGTGGCATCGACCTTGTCGTACCGGAAGCAGCGCACCACCCCGAAATAGCGGCCCGGCACATTGGCGTGGGTGAGGGTCTTTGCGGACAGTACGGTTCCCTGGCTCCGGAGAATCAGGCGGCGGGTGAAATCGCGGTCGAACTCGTAGTTCCATCCGGTGCTGCCCGTCTTCCAGCCGTTCTCGTGCGTCTGCGCCACCTGCGAGAGGTAGGGCTCCTCGATCTTCTTCGCGTGGTCGGGATTCTTGATGTAGTAGACATCATGAATGTCGCGGGCCGAATGAAACTGCGGCATGAAAAGCGCGTCGCTGTTCCAGAACTCGGTCTCGACGAGCGGGCCGTCGAACTCCTCGAAGCCGAGCGAGGTGAGCTTGTCCTTTACCTGATCCAGGTACTCGCTGTAGGCGTTGCGCCGCCCGGGAATGAGTCGTCCCGGGGGAAACTGGATGTTGTAGGCCCTGAAGGCACTCTTCTTCCAGGAGCCGTCCTTCAGCATGTCCGGGGTAAGAGAGCCGATCTCGTCACCGGCGATCCCGGCACGTTCGAGAGCGGCCTTGATCTCGTTTCCCGTCCCGGTAAGCGCGAAGGTGACCTCCTCGCGTTCGGCGACCCTGAAAGCGCTGTTCGAGGCGCCGCGCTTCTTGCTGATGCCGGCCATGGCGGACTTCTCGCTGCCGCTCAGATCGGACTCGTCGATGGTTTCGGCACTTCGTGTCCTGTCGAGGAGGCGGCGCACCAGTGCGACGGCCTCGCTTTCAGCGCCGTCCTTGAGCACAACCCGTTTCTCCTCGTCCATGTCGAGCAGCCCGTCGCGCGACATCTGCCCGTAGGCCGATCCCACGTCGCGGTTCTCGATCCCGAGGGCGGCAGCGAGCTCCGGAAGCCGGGCAGGTCCCTTCTCGCGCAGCTGCCGGACAATGCGCTCCTCCGGTGTTCCCTGGTCCCGGTAGCTCCGTCCGAGGTCGGTGAGCTCGTAAACCACGCGCGGCGTGCGCGACCGCTCGGCGACGCACCCCTTTGCCGAGAGCCAGCTGAGCGCCTGATTGCACTGGCCGAGGTTGAATCCCAGAGCGTCGATCATCCTGTCGACGGTAATTTCATCCTTCGGTGAGAAATGCCTGAGGACCCGCACTTCCAGCGGGTGCAGTGTTTTGATAATTGCATCTTCGTTCATGTTCAAGAACTCCTGATTCGGAGGAACGGACTCCGAAGGGTCGTTGCGCGCGACTATTTGTCGCGCCGCGCAATCTCCAGCCGGGCTGCGAGAGCGCGCAGGAAGAAGCCCACGTCGCTGACCACGCCGACGGCCTGGCTTGACCCTCGATCTGCGAGTTTTGTTACCACTGCCGGGTTGATGTCGACACAGACGGTCTTGACCCAGGATGGCAGCATATTGCCTGTGCCGATCGAGTGTAACATGGATGAGAGCATGATGACCATCGCGGCCCCGGAGACGATTTCGGCGTACCGGGCCTGGGCTTCGATCATATCGTTGACCGTTTCCGGAAGCGGCCCATCGTCGCGGATCGACCCGGCAAGACAGTAGGGAACGTCGCTGCGGACGACTTCGTACATCACGCCGCGAGTGAGCGCTCCGGCGTCGATGGTCTCCTTTATCGATCCGAAGTAACGCACCCGGTTTATGGCGCGCATGTGATTCTTGTGCCCTTCGTGCGTCGGGCGTCCGGTCGTCAGCGCCACCCCGAGCGACGTCCCGTAGAGCACCGACTCGATGTCGTGGACGGCGAGCGCATTTCCGGCGAGCAGGCCCTGAACGTAGCCGTTCCTGATCAACCACTCGAGCGCGGCGCTGCCGCCGGTGTGTACGATGACCGGGCCGGCGACGAAGACAACCTTCTTCCCCGCCCGCCTGCTCTCTTCGAGCTCGTTGGCGACCTTGTCCACTATCACGTCGACGCTTCGCTCCGAGGAGACGTCGTTCGTCATGAAGCCGAACAGGTCCCCCTGCCGGTCGCGGAAGGGCGGAAAGACGCGGACCGAATCGGCATTGCAGACCACCATGTCACCGGCCTGCACATCACGGACCTTCGTGCACAGCAGCTGGTCGGCATCTGCGACAATAACGGCATCCATCCGCTGCCGCTCCACCTGCCGCCATTCGCCGTCCATGAACACCTCGGTTCGATGATTCGTCGTCGAGTAGAAATCGTCCGGTACGCAGCCGTCGCGCGGCGCGGGCTTGAGCACCGCTTCCGGCGCAGTCTTTTCGTAACAGCCCACCTGGACGAGTTTCTGGGTAACGACCTCGATCTGGTCCTCGTTGTCGGCGATGAGGTCGAGCTCCATCGTCGAGTATTCCTCGTTCATCTTTCCGATATCGAATGAGACCACCTGATAGTCCGCCCCCTCGCCAATGATGAGGTTGAAGATCGAGGTGAGAATTCCCGAATCGATGAGGTGACCGGTGGCGGTAAATCTACGTGTCATAATCCTTTATTGGTACAGGAATCGGCCGCAAATGTAAAGACGGCGACGCCTCCGGGCCGGCTTTTTCAGTCGGCCCCCGCATCCTCCCCGGCAAGAATGCGCTCGAGGTGGGGTTCGAAACGGTCACGAATCTCGCGCACGAGCGAGAGCGACTGAAACTGGTATACATCCGGGATATCGAGCGCGACGAGATGCGTCTCCCTTGCCGGCTGCGGGAAGCTCCTCCGGATGGCTGCAAGGTGCTCGTCCTCCATCGCAATCACCCAGTCGGCCCATCTCAGAAGCCGCTCGTCGACCGGAGTCCGCGCAAGCTCGCTTACCCCAGCCGATCGGACTTCGATCCGGGGGTCTCGCTGATACAGGAGCTCGGCGGTGGGACTGCGGTTGAGATTTGCCGTACAGACGAAGAGGATGTGTGGTTTTCGCCGCAAACTGCTCATGCCGGTGGTCCTGCGCTGCGATCGTCGAAAACTAGGGAATTTCGGGATAGATCACGATCTTGGAAATCCTGTTGTCCGTTATGGTGAGCTCTTTGTTCATCTGATTCGGCGATCGCGACTGTGGCTCGCTACCCATGCCGGCAGTGTAGACGTAGGAGCTCTTTTCCACGAAGGTCGGCTCACCGAACTTTGCAAGCATCACCGATTTGAACATCCCCACCCGCAGCCCGTCGCTGACCGCGTATGACGGGCTGGTGATGGTGGTTGCGACGAGCAGCTCCTGCTTCTTCGCCGCCGAGTAGTAAAAAAGGAAGGAGAACCCGTCGTATTTCAGCGTATATCGGGTGTCTTCGGTGTTCTTGTCGTAGGGACTGGTGACCTTTTCGGTGACGACATCCTTCGGCTCGCCCCACTTCTGGACGATCTGTTTGCGCGTGGTGGTGATCACGAAATCGTCGGGGTATTTGAAGGTGGCAACGACCGGGATCTGCTCGAGCGGCTTGCCGTTGTATTCGCCTATCGATGATGCGCCCGCGGAGCCTGAATCGGTGGATGCTGACTTCCTCTCTCCGCCGCAGCCGACCGCGAGGAGAAGCGAGAGAAGGGCGATCGATGTAATTGAGAGCGTCTTTGTCATCCCGGCACCTGTATCATCTCATCATAATCTTATCCCAGAAGATCGGAAAGTGCACCGGGAGATCAGTTTGAAGTTTGCGGGTATGGAGGATAGGGGATTCGAACCCCTGACCTATAGATTGCGAACCTATCGCTCTACCAACTGAGCTAATCCCCCGAAACAAGCGGCTGTATTTTAGCGAGATTCGGCGACTTTGGCAATCGGTAGGAGGGAGGAGGTCCGGTCATATGTGGTATCATTTGTTATCTTAGGAATGGGAGTGACCTATGTATTTCTTTCTCGGCCTTCTTTTCGTCGGTGTCGGCGCCATTCCGCTGATCAGCACCCTTGTCAAATCAGGCAGGCTTGACCGTTCACAGGTGGTTTCCCGCCTCCGACGTGACGGCTTCATCCTGGTGGTCGACATTCTCCTGCTCATCGCGATCAATGTCGCCTTTGAGTACTACACGCAGCTCGCCTGGTTCGACAGCGTCGGCTACTCGGAACGGTTCTGGAAGGTGTTCGTAACGGTGATCGGCCTCTTTTTTGCGGGAGCGCTCATCGGCTTTGTCCTTTTCTTCGCCGTCCTGCGCTACAGCTTCAAACGCGTCATACCGTCTGCGGTAAAATTCGTGCCGCTGGGGCTCGCGCTGATCGCCGGAGTGATTCTCGGCGTCTGGAGCGCCGGATTGTGGAAAACCTTCCTCCTCGCCACGAACATACCCCCAGGAACCGCGACAGATCCGGTCTTCGGCCAGTCCATCGGGTTCTACCTTTTCGGCCTGCCCTTCTATGCGGCGCTTCTTGGCTGGCTCGGCTTTGTGTTCGGAACGCTCTTCGTCATCGTGCTGATGCTGGTCCTCTACCGGGTGCGGGGCGGCACCGAATCGATCGACGAGGTGCCGCACGGCGGACAGGCCGGGGTCGGTTCGCTGCGTCTGCCGCTTCTGCTCACCGCGGCCGCCATCTTCATTCTCTTCGCGGCCAACTCCTACCTCGATGTGTTTCGCCTGCTCTACTCTCAGTCCGGAGCCGTCACAGGCGCAGGCTGGACGGACGTTCACGTCCGCAGGTGGGCCAACGTCGCATCGATAGTCTTTTTTGCGACAATTGCCGCGATGCTGATCGCGAGCGCCTTTTCCCCTAAGGCGCTTCGCAGGCTGTTCTTCATCCGGATGGAGGGCAGCGGCATAGTGGTCTCGCCGAAGACCGCCATCATTCCGGCCATTCTGATCGGCGCGCTCATCGTCTTCAACTCGATCCTGCCCGCACTGTTCCAGTCGCTTGTCGTGAGCCCGAATGAGCTCACCCTCGAACGACCCTACATCAAACACAACATCGAATTCACCCGTGCCGCCTACAACCTCGGCGGCGGCAGCGTGCAGGAACGGAACTACACCGTGGGCCGAAACGTGACCCAGCAGGTGATCGATGACAATCAATCGACGATGAAGAACATCCGGCTGTGGGACTCACGTGCGCTTCGGGACAACCTGCGTCAGCAGCAGGAGATTCGCCTCTACTACTCCTTCCCCGACGTGGACGTCGACCGATACACTATCGACGGTGACTACCAGCAGGTGATGCTTTCGGTGCGCGAGCTCGACAAGTCCTCGCTTGCCCCCAAATCACAGACCTGGCTCAGCCGGCACCTCATCTATACGCACGGATACGGTCTGGTAATGACGCCGGTGCATGCCTTTCAGGCCGAGGGAACGCCCAAACTGATCATCCAGGATATTCCCCCCCGGATCTCGGTTTCCGGGCTGAAGATCACACGCCCCGAGATCTATTACGGAGAGCTCACGAATGATCATATCTACGTCAAGACAACACAGAAGGAGTTCGACTATCCATCAGGCAGCGATAACGTCTACACCACCTACAAGGGAAACGGCGGCGTCCCGATAGGAGGCATGCTCCGGCGGTTCATTTTCGGGTGGAAATACGACGGATACCAGCAGATCTTTTCGGACTACTTCACGCCCGATTCGCGAATAATGTTTCATCGCAACATCGAGGACCGCGCGCGCATGATTGCCCCGTTTCTGCAGTTCGACCAGGACCCCTACCCGGTGCTCACGAAGGAAGGACGGATCAAGTACATCATCGACGCCTATACCACCTCCAGCCGCTATCCCTATTCGGAGATCTACGACGGCACCTACGGCCGCTTCGGCGGGGTCAACTACATCCGCAACAGCGTCAAGGTGGTCGTCGACGCCTACGACGGACGCGTCGACTTCTACGTGATGGATCCCAATGACGTCATCATACGGACCTACGAAAGCATCTTTCCGGGTCTGTTCAAGCCGTTCTCAGCGATGCCGGACGACCTGAAACATCACATCCGCTATCCGGTCGGGCTGATGACGGTACAGGCCGACGTCTACGCCACCTACCACATGACCGACGTCAATACGTTCTATCAGCGTGAGGATGTGTGGCAGTTCGCTACCGAGCGCTACCGGCAGAACTTCCAGGTGGTGGAGCCCTACTATGCAATGGTACAGTTTCCCACAGCCGAGGATGCACCGGGAACGGCGAAGGGCGTGGAATTCTCCCTGATACTGCCCTTCACTCCCAAGAACAAGAACGTGATGAACGCCTGGATGGCGGGAAGGTGCGACCTGCCGAACTACGGCAAACTGACCGTCTTTCCGATCCCCAAGGGGATCGAGGTGCTGGGACCCCGGCAGATCGAGGCGCGGATCGACCAGAATACGGAGATGTCGCGGTCACTCAGCCTCTGGAGTCAGCGCGGCTCGCAGGTCATCCGGGGCAATATGCTCGCCATACCGCTCTTTCAGAAACAGACGCTCTACATCATGTTCGTCGAGCCGGTCTTTCTCGAGGCCGAGGGCGCCCAGCTGCCCGAGATAAAGCGCATCGTCCTCGCCGACCAGCAACGGGTAGTATGGTCCGACCAGTTCCAGACCTCGGTCGACGCGCTGCTCAGCGGGAACATGCCGACGGAAAGCGCATCCACTGCGACGGTAGCCGCGGCCCAACCTGCGGCAAACGCACCGTCGGAGAGTGTACCACCGGCTGCGCAGGCGCCGCCAACGGTCCCGTCGGCAGGAATGCCGTCGGCAGGAATGCCGTCGGCAGGAGGATTGCCGGCGCTCGCCGCACAGGCTGCGGCGGCGTTCGAAAAGTATCAGAACAACCTGTCAAACGGCAATTACGAGGCGGCGGGCCGTGCGCTCGATGAGCTTTCGGGCGTGATAAAACAGATTAGACGGCAGGAGAAGGGCGGAGGAAGCTGAGGGCTCGCTGTCCGGGGTGGACGGAGTCTACTCGATGGTGAAGGTCAGTCCCTCTTTGGCCAGATCGACCTGGAGATTGTGTTCGGCCCCGGTCCTGCGAAACCCTTCGAGAATCGATTCGAGCTCGTCGTCACCGCGCTCCGGGTCGTGATGAAAGAGCACCAGCCGCCGCACCGAGGCGGCAATCGCGTTGTCGAGCGCGTCTTCGAGCGAGCTGTGGCCCCAGCCGGTTCGGCGCTTCAGGTACTCCTCCCGGGTATACTGGGCGTCGTGGATGAGCAGATCCGCATCGTGATAGAAGGCGCGTATGCGGGCGTTCTCCTCTTCTGCAGCCCTCGCGCCCTCGGCCGCCACGTCCGGATCGTAGTCCGGATGCGACGGATCGCTCGGAAACAGGTTGCGAAACGGTTCGGTATCGTAGGCGGTGACGACGGTCCGGCCCTCGAACTCGAAGCGGTATCCGAGGCAGAGAACCGGATGGTTCAGGTACTTGGTCCGGACGATCATACCGCCGGGAAGCTCCACCGATTCTTCGCGCAGCTCGTGGAACTCGAGCGCCGCGGCGAGCTCCCCGGAATGCACCGGAAAGTACTGGTAGCTCAGCTGGTGACCGATTACCTTTCGCAGCGACTCATCCTCCCAGGTTACCGGCCCGTAGAGGTCGATCGAGGTTCCCTTTGCGTAGATGGGCGCGAAAAAGGGAAAACCCATGATGTGGTCCCAGTGAGTATGGGTAAGGAACAGATAGGCGTGAAGCCCGACGCTGCTTCGGCTGCGGAGCAGTGAGTCGCCGAGCTCGCGGATGCCGGTTCCGGCGTCGATTATCACCAGCTGTTCGTCGCTCCCGTAGCGAAGCTCGATACAGGCGGTGTTGCCGCCTACCTGAACGGTGTTTGCGCCGGGCGTCGGGATCGAACCGCGTACGCCCCAGAACCTGACGGTCATCATATCAGTTTGAGGAATATCTCCGCTTTTTGAATTTCCGCATCCACTGCTCCGGAGAGCCCTTCGAGGACGTGGTCATCGATCTGGAGCACCTTCGCGACAACCGGGTCCAGGTCCGCAGGATAACGGTCGCCCGCGTCACCGATGTGCGCCTGATTCACGAAGTGGCTGGCTGCGTGGACCGTGTAGACCACATGCCGGTCCGGCCCGTCGTAGGAAACCGGGTCATGATGATGACTCACCGTGTCGCGAATGACCGGGCTGAGACTCCAGGCCTCCACAATGAGCTTGCCGCTGTCGGTGTGGTCGAATCCAAGAACCTCGCGCTCGGCAACCGAGAGTGGAATCTCACGCTCTGCGCACACCTCGATCACGTGGGCGTACTGATCGGCAAAGACCCGGTCGAGAGGTATTTTTCCGATGTCGTGGAGCAGCCCCGCGACGAAGTACTCGTCGATGGTTCCGGTCTCCGCCCCGCCCATCTTGGCAAGCAGCCTGGAGGTCACCCCCACCGCGAGCGAGTGACGCCAGAACTCCACCGGCTTCAGAACGCCGAAATCGCTCTTTCGGTGAAGCGCATCCATGACCGCGGTGCTGAGGGCGAGGTTCTTGACGGTGTTGATGCCGAGCATGATGATGGCCCGCACCATCGATACGATCTTGGTCGAGAGTCCGTAGTAGGCGGAATTGATGAGCCGAAGCACGCGGGCCATCAGCACCGGATCGAGGCTGATCACCCGATTCAGGTCAACCGGCGAAGTTTTCGGGTCATTGCATATTTCGAGGATCTTGGCCACGGTCGGGGGAAGACTCGGCATCCTGTCGATGTAGCCCCTCACCCGGGACAGCTTTTCCGGTGTATCCATCAGATTAACTCTGCGCCTCGCGCCGCACCGCCTCAAGCCGTCGAAGCAGCCCGTGCGCCCTCTCCTGGAGTATCGTCCCGACGGACTGATCCGGCAGGTCACCCGCCAGACGGCGCAGAAACTGCAGCGTATCGGCGATCTTAGCCATGGTCACCGGCCCCCTGGTTGGCTCGGTTCCGTTGAGGACGCCTGCATCGTCCCGATACTTCTGCATCTGTTTCAGAAGCCCGCCGCGACCGGCAAGCTTTGCCTTGAGCGTCTCTATCCTGAGCCGGAATTCACTCTGCTCGAAGTTCTGGGCCCGATCGGGAGGCAGATCGTGCGCGAGCCCGACCAGGTAGTCGAGCATGTCGGCCTCCTCCTCCGTTTCGGTACGCGGCCGCGCCGGCCGCGCGGCTGTCGGCTGTGCGATTTTCGCCGGCGCGCCTTTCCCGGCCCCGGGCTCCGGGCCCGAGGGGACGTTTTCGCCTGCCACGGCGCCGGAAGGTTCCGAAGCCTGAACAGGAATTTCGAAGCCGGAGACTTCGCCGCCGCCCGCAGACGTTTCGGGGCCTGCCTTCTGTGACGCCGCGGCCGCCGGAGCCGCCGACATTCGCTGCTCGGGGAGCTCTTCGGCCGCCGGAGCGATCGCACCGCCGCCACCGAAACCGGCCGGTCCGGCCGCTTCCATCGGCCCGGCGTTCGCGCCATTGGCAGCCGCCTCAGCTTCATCGGCGGCTCCCTCCTCAGGCGTCTCCATCATGGGGATACCTTCGATCTCGATGTCTTCTATGGGCTCCGGTTCGGTCTCGGTCTCGGCTTCGGCTTCGGGCTCTGTCTCGCTCTCCGGAGCCTCCTCCTGTTCGAGCTCCAGGCCGCCGGTTTCGAACAGCCCGGCCGCTTCTTCCTCTTCGAGCGATGGAAGCTTCTCCTCGTGGTCCGCCTCGGCCGGCAGATCCTCGAGCTCCTCTTCGAGCTCGATCGGTGAGTCGTCCAGATCGGACACCGGCTCGAGCTCGGCGATCTCATCGTCGTCCTCGGCTCCGGATCCCAACGGACCCCGCGACCAGTGCGCGGGCGGCGGGGCAGGCCAGCGCGGCGCCTCGTCCGAAGGGATGTCGCCGCCGTCAATCTCTTCGAACACCGGCGGCGTTGCGAATTCGCCCGGCGCTTCGGGCGGCGCAGAGCCGCGCATCGTCCGGCCACGGGAGAGCAGCCCGCCGCGGTAATCGCCACCGGCTCCGCCTCCTCCCGTCGCGCCGCCTGTTCCGCCGGCGCCGGGAGCTGCACCTGCGGGGACCGCGCCGCCACCCGCACCCATTCCGGCGGGCGCCCCGGCGCCTGCCGGTTGCTGCTGCGCGGAAGGACCCGGCGGAGGCCACTGCGCCGCAGGCGCTCCACCGTATGGCGCGCCCGGTCCCGGCTGCTGCTGGGGTTGGGGCCAGCCGCCCGGCGGACCGGACTGCGGCCACGGCGCGTAGGGGGGCTGCGGCCATTGTGCCTGCGGCCACGGGGGCTGCATCTGCGGCTGCCCCTGCGGCGGAGCCGCGGCAGCCGGGTTTTCGGCCTCTTCCGCCTCGGGCGGCTCTTCCTCTTCGTCTCCAAAGAGCGACATGTCCGGCTTCTTGCCTGCGGGCCAGGTATATTCAGGCTCAACTTCGCTGTCGGATTCCACTCCCGCTTCCGAGATGAGATCGGACAGCGAGAAATCGTCGCTCAGATCCTCTTTGGAAACGTCCTCGAGGCTCTCGTCTTCATCCTCGAAGCCGGGCGTCCCGAACTCGGGCTCATCCTCTTCTCCGGTCTCCTCTTCAGCCAGATCGAGCAGAGAATCCTCCTCCTCGTGCTCGAGCCCTATCGGTTCGATTTCGAGCAGGCGTGAGACCGAGTCGCGATCCTCCTCGGGCGAACCCTCCACGGTGAGCCGCCCGAGACGCTCGAGACTTCGCTGCCAGTCGGCCTGATGATCGCGCTCGAAGGCCTCGACCGCCTTTTCGTAGAGCCCGAGACTTTCGTTCAGGCTCTCGATATCCTCGGGATTCGCCCGGTTGCCTTGAAGGTTTATGAGCTCGTCTGCCGTGCCGATGGCGCGGTCGCGGTCTCCCAGAAGGCGGTAACCCTCCGCCAGTGCTGCAAGGATGTTCCCGTTGTCGGGGTAGCGCTGCTTCAATTCCTCCAGGACCATGACCCCCTGCTTCGGATCTCCCGAAAGGCAGAGCAGCTCACCGTAGAGCAGACCGGCCCGCAGGTCGTCAGGGAAGGCATCCAGGTACCGTCTTACCTCGGCAATCGCTGCGACGTACTGCTTGAGATCCCGGAGGATCCGGGCCAGCTCCAGACGGAACTCGAGATTGTCCGGCTCGAGCTTCTGGAGCCGCTTGTAGCATTCAGCCGCCTCTTTCGTCTTGCCGATGCGTGTGTATACACCGCCGAGGTCCTGCCACGCCCGCGGATTGTTGGGCTCCTTCGACAGAATGAAGCGCAGGTTCTTTTCCGCCTCTGCGTATCGCTGCAGGTTGATGAGAACGTGGATGAGCTGAAACCGCAGGTCGATGTTGTCCTGGGCCGCCGCGACCAGCCCGCGGATCTCCTCCAGTGATTCGTTCTGGTTGCGGTAGGTCTCCATGATCTGGCCCAGGTTCACCGCGGCACGAACGTAGTCCGGTTTGCTCGAAAGCGCGCGCTTGAAGTAGGCGATGGCTTCATCGGAACGTCCCTGCTTTGCAAGGACGGTGGCGATGTTATTGTGTGCGGTTGCGTTCTTCGGATCGATCCGCAGCATCTCCTGGAAGTACTTCACCGAATCGTCGTACCGTTCGAGCTTCTCGAGAACGATTCCGAGGTTGTTCAGGCCGTCGGTCCATCCGGGACGTGACTTCAGGGCGCGCTCGTACTCCACGCGCGCGTCGTCGAGCTTGCCGTCCGACTGCAGCGCGATACCTAGATTGTAGTGAAGGTTGGGGCTGTTCGAGTCGGCACCGAGCCCCTCGTTGAAGACCTCGGCGGCGCGATCGAATTCGCCACGCTGCTCATAGAGGGTGCCCAGGTTGTTGTAGGCCGGGGCGAGCGACCTGTCGATCGATATGGCCTGGCCGTACGCGGCGATCGCCTCGTCGTAATTATTCAGCATCTTGTGGACGTTGCCGAGGTTGTAGTGGATGTCCGCCTTCTTCGGGCTGAGCGAGATGGCGCGCGTAATCCAGTAGAGGGCGTCGCGCGGCTGTTTCATCTGCCGGTAGACAACCCCGAGGTTGTTGAAAGCCTCAGGGTTCTCCGGCTGAATCTCGATTGCCCGATTGAATTCCGCAATAGCTTCCTGGTGTTTGCCGGTGCTGCCGTAGATCGTTCCGAGAAGAATATGGGCTGCCGACGAGCCGTCCGCGGCCTCCACCACCTTCCGGGCGAGGCTCTCGGCCGTCTGGAAGTCGCGCGCGCGATAGGCCTGTTTTGCGCGGTGAAAAACTGTACCGAGCTTGCTTTTCGCCATCAGTACACCCTCAACGGTCTCGCCGTGACCTCGGTCGAAAGCGGGCCCGTGTGGCGGCCCCCCGGCCCCGTGGTTCGGGACTCATCATAGGCCGACACGGCGAAATAGTAAAGTTTTCCGTTTGTAAGGCCGGAGAGGGTAATCGAGGTGACATTGCCGACATCGAGCGGAGAGATGCCCTTCGGAATATCGGTCCCGAAGTACTGACCTGGCCGGTCGCCGTAGTAGATCATGTATCCCTGGACGTCAGGTTCCGGCACCGCCGTCCATTGCAGCGTGACCTCTCCGTTGCCCGGCTTTACTGTCAGCCTTGCCGGCGGGAGCGGCGGCAGATCGGGAAGGTAACTGACATCGAGCGACTGGAGCCGTGGAGTGACCTGGTGTGGACCGTCGGGAAGGAGCTCCACGCGAAGCTGAAGGTACCGGCCCCGGATCGCCTTCGCGCCGTGAAGGAAATCGGTTCCCGGCATGAAGGGGACCCAGTCGGAATCGAGCACCTCCTGACCGTTGCTGCGGTCGCCGATGCGGTAGAAAAAGAGGACCGCGGTGTTGCCCGGCGTGTCATAAACCGATGTTATCTTCGCGAGGCGCGACCGGGAGTACTGGAGATCGAAGACTCTGCTCACGCCGACACCGCGCGCGTTGGTCACAAGGTCCAGATTGGGCGACTCCACCACCCTCTTCTCGATCCTGAACTCGTCGATCATTCCGGTGAATGCCCTGCCGAGAAGCACATGCGGTTGGGAGAGCTCCCCCGGATAGGGCAGGTAGACAGATCCCTTCTCCCGGCCGGTGGAGGTGGCGTATGTCACTGCTTCGGGAACACCGTCGACCAGATATTCGAGCAGACCCGTCGAGTGGTGGAACCGGAGCAGGTGGTGATGCCAGGTGCGCGGGATGACTCCCTGCACGCCCTGTAGCGAGACTGAATGTGGTTTGTTGTCCGGCGAGAAAAAGAAATTGCTGAATACAAAGCTGACACGCCGGTCGTTGAGCTCGATCCTCACCTCCTGCGGAAGAGGCTCCTTGCCGCCCGACGCCCCGTTTTGAGAGGGCGCCCATCGAGCCCCCTTCCAGTAGAGAAGGTTCCGGTTCTCCTGGCCTCCCACCGCGTAGAGCCAGAATTCGATCGAAAAATCCCCGGATGCCGCGCCGGGGCCGAAAAGGCTGTCGCGGGGAACGTCGAACTCGATGCCGTTTCCCCCCGGAGTGAAAACGCCGGCTCCGGCCCCCAGTCGGGGGCTGTTCGTGAGGGTGGTGACATCGCTCTTCACCACCGTCCAGCGGTGCGCGGCATCCCGCACGGGCGTGGAATCGAAATGCAGCAGGACGTCCGTATCGGCATCCGGGGAGTATTCGCTCGATCCAAGCGTGAGGTCGGCATAGCCCTGGCGGCCCGGCTTTTCGGTGAGATTCTGGGTCTGTTCGAGGTCGCGCCACCCTGCCTCTTTGCCGAGGACGATATCCTGCTGCTGCGCGCACAGATATGCCGCGCAGAGGGAAAGAAGTGTGAGGGTTAGTGCAATTGCTCTTCTTCCCATAACTTTAATACATTATTATCGGCAAAAATGGAGAAACACACACTCAACCGAAAGAGCATCGCGCATTTTCCGCGCGAGCCGGGCGTCTATCTCATGAAGGATTCATCCGGCAGGATAATCTACGTCGGAAAGGCCAAGGTGCTCGTCAATCGTGTTCGTTCCTATTTTACCGGTGAAAAAGATGTAAAAACCTCCGTCCTCATCAGGAAGGTAGCACAAATCGACTACATCATCACCCAGAACGAGTACGAGGCGCTGATACTCGAAAACAACCTGATCAAGCGGTGGAAGCCGCGCTACAACATCAACCTCAAGGACGGAAAGACCTATCCGGTGATCCGGATCACCGCCGACGAATACCCGCGCGTGTTTCGCACCCGGCGAATCGTGCAGGACGGCTCCGAATACTTCGGCCCCTATCCCGACGTTCAGAGCATCGACACCTATCTCGAGCTGATCGAACGTCTCTTTCCCCTGCGCAAGTGCCGCGGACCGCTCAAGCACCGCGACCACCCCTGCCTCTACTTTCATATCGGACGGTGTGCAGCGCCCTGTGCCGGCAGGATCAGCCGGGAAGAGTATCTCGAGCATGTGGACCAGATTCGGAAGCTCCTCTCCGGGAAGACGAAAAAGCTCCTCGGCGGGCTCCGGAACCGGATGCACACTGCGGCGGAGAATCTCCGCTTCGAGCAGGCAGCCGAGCTTCGCGACAGCATCGAGGCGATCGAGACGCTTCAGGCGAAGCAGCAGGTGGTCGACTCCGATCTGGACGCGCGCGACTACGTCGCCTCCGCTTCCAGGGAGGAGCTCGCCACCTTCGTGGTCTTTCAGATGCGGAACGGCAAGCTCCTCGGAAGCGATATTTATCGCACCCACTCCTACGGCACCGAGGAGGAGGACCTTCAGCAGTTCCTGATCCAGTACTACGATGCACGGAGGCATCCGCCGGCCAAGCTCTTCTTTCCGGTCTCGATCGAAACGGCGGCGGTGGCCGGCTACTTCCGCGACAAGCTCGAGTCGGAGGTGGTGATCTCCACGCCGCAGGAGGGACGTGACGCATCCATCATGCGCATGGCGGTCGAAAACGCCCGGCAGGATCTCGAGAAGCGCATCCGGGAGCGCGGCAACCGGCCGGCCCTCGAGGAGCTTCAATTGATCCTCAAGCTGCCGCAGCTGCCGATGCGCATAGAAGGGTTCGACATCGCCCAGCTCTCGGGCAAGCATACCGTCGCGTCGATGGTATCCTTCAAAGAGGGAGTTCCGGACAAGGGGCAGTACCGCCGTTTCCACGTTAAGACGCTCGACGGAGCGATCGACGACTTTGCATCGATGCGGGAGGTGGTCGCCCGCCGGTATACACGGGTCGCGAATCAGGAAATTGCGGCGCCGGATCTGATCCTGATCGACGGCGGAAAAGGTCAGTTGAGCGCGGCGCGCGGCGTGCTCGAGGCGCTCGGCCTTTCGATTCCGCTCATCGGGCTCGCGAAAAGAAACGAGGAGATCTTCGTGCCGGGAAGATCCGAGCCGATTCTCCTGCCCTTCGGTTCGGCGCCGCTGCGCGTCATCCAGAGCGTTCGCGATGAGGCTCACCGCTTCGCCACCGGCTTCAACCAGCGCCTTCGCTCGAAGGAGGTCGAAATCGGCCTGCTCGAGCGGGTGCCGGGCATCGGCCCGAAGCGCAGCCGGAAGCTTCTCGAGACCTTCGCGTCGACTTCGGCGATGGCGGAGGCCGAGCCGCAGCAGCTTGCATCAGCGGCAGGCATAAGCGAGGAGAAGGCACGTGAAGTGCAGGAGCTGCTGAGAAGCGTCGACTCACGCAGCTCGTCGGGGATAGAGACGAAGCTCGAAGCGGCCGAAGAGCCCGCAAAACCGCGGTCGGCCAGAGCGCCCCGGTCGCAGCGACCGCCGAGGCCGCCGCGCAATCGGGGCTCCTGAGCTATTTCACGCTGACCTGAATGATGTTTTCGAGGCCGCGGATCTTGTTGACCAGGTCGGCGGTCGGCTTCTCGTCGAGCCGCAGCGTGCAGGAGGCGGCAATCCCGTCGGAATCCTTCGTCATTCCCTCGCCGCCGAATATGGTATTCTCCATCTCCTCGATATTGATACCTGCGTTCTTCAGCTCGTCGAGCACCGATGCGAGCACGCCGACGCGGTTGAAGTGGCGCACGACCAGGCTGGTCTGCGCCGCCGACTTGTCGCGCACGTTCACGCTCTGGGGCGGCTTGCCGGTCTCGAGGTAGACCTTGACGATTCGCACCACCTCCGCGGCGATCGCCTCGGCCGCCTGTTCCGTCGAGGCGCCGACGTGAGGCGTTGCGCCCACCAGTGCCGAAGCGAGCGCTGTGTTGGTGAACTCAGCCTCGCCGCCGGACGGCTCGTTCTCGAACACATCCAGCGCGGCCCGGATCTTCTTTTCCGCGATCGCCTTTGTCAACGCCGCAGTGTCGACGATTTCGCCGCGAGAGGTGTTGATGAAGATGGCGCCCTCTTTCATCGCATTGAAGAAAGCTGTCGAGATGAAGTGCTCGGTATCGCCAGTGGCGGCGAGATGAACGCTCACCGCATCCGAACGCGAGGCCAGCTCGATGGGATCGGCGGCGAACTTGACCCCCAGCGCGTCGGCCGTCTCCGGGGTAAGGCTGCGCGACCAGGCGGTAACCTTCATCCCGAGGCCGCCGGCGGCCGCGGCGACCGCGCGGCCAATCGCTCCTAGACCAACGATGCCGAGCGTTCGCCCGCGGAGCCCTGCCGCGTTGCCGTATTCCTTCTTTCGCCAGCGTCCCGCGCGCATGTCGGCCGAGGCGTTTACGATCCGCCGGTCGGCGGCGAGAAGCAGCCCGATCGCGAGCTCTGCGACCGCATCGGAGTTCTTCCCGGGGCAGTTGCTCACGTGGATGCCGCGACGCGTCGCGGCCGCGACGTCGATGGTGTTAACGCCCGCACCCGCGCGAATGATCAGCGAGAGAGATCCCGCCGCGTCTATTGTCTTCGAGGTGACCTTGGTCGACCTCACCACCAGAATTTCGGTTTCACCGATTTTGGCCGGCAGGTCGTCCGCCGAAAGCTCGGCGTGCATCTCGACCTGCGCGCCGAGCTTCTCGAGCGCTGAAACGGCGCTCGGGGACAATTTGTCTGCAATCAGAATCCGTACAGGCTGCTCGCTGCTCATGGCTCCTCCTCTGTCCGCCGGGCGGACTTGCATGAATTGTGGGATAGCACTGAAACTGATATGTCCTGACGGAAGGCCGCGTGCCTTCCGCTCAGAGCTCGTATTCGCCGTGCTCGTAGAACGCGGATTCCGGCTCCTTTCCTTTACGGATGATCACCGAGTAGACGAAGATCTGCAGCAGAAGTGGATGCACCGCCGAGCCGAGCCTGCGGAACATCGCGTCGTATCGGCCGGCAAGAACGAGAATCCGCTCCAGGCTCTCACGCGAGTAGTTGCGCCCGCCGATCTCGTAGTTCTTCTGCGTCCGCTTGCTGCGGATGCCAAGCTTCGTAAAGGCGTCGCGGGTACTGTAGCGCTCATCGAGCAGCACCGAAAGGCTGAGGAGACGGCGAAACTGCCAGATGAGGCCGGCCATTATTGCCACCGGGTTCCCTTCACTTCCGAGCATCATCTTCTGAAGGATTTCAAGTGATCCGTCGAAGTTGCAGGCTGCCATCTCCTGGAAGAGCGAAAAGACATTCTCCTCCTTGCTGTGGTAGATGAAGGTCTCGACGTCATCTGCTGCAATCTCGTGACTGCGGCCGAAGTAGAGCGCGAGCCGGTCGCACTCCTGCCGTAGCTCCTGAGTGTTGTTCTCCACCATTTCCAGAAGCAGGCCGGCCGCTTCGCTTGTGATGCTGCATCCCTGCTTGCGTAGGTAGGCGGTGACCCAGCCCAGCTTCTGATTGTCGAACATCTCCCAGAAGATCTTGCGCAGGTCGGCAGGCACGGCGGCCGACAGCCGTTTGTCCACCTGTGTCTGATCGCTCGTGAGTATCAGCGTCGCGTCCTCCACCGGATGCGCACAGTATCCCAGTAGCAGATCTATGTCCGCCCTGGTGCTGAGCTGTTCGACACTGTCGAGAAACACGAGCCGGTGGGCGGCGAAAAGGGAGCCGTTGCGGAGCATCGCCACCAGATCGGCCATGCCGGTCTCGAAGGGATAGAACTTCGACTCCTCCGGTTTTTCGCCGGTGCGCTTTTCGATGCCGGCACGGACTGTTCGGACAAACTCCGCCTTCTCCCCGGATTCGGGTCCGAGCAAAAGGTATACAGGAGGCAATCTACTCATAGCTTCGAATGATGTGCGCGAGCCGGCCCAGAATTCGAACGTTGCGCGTGTAGATGGGCGGAAAGGCCGGATTTTCGGCTTTGAGCCGCACGCGGTTCTTCTCGCGATAGAAACGCTTGAGGGTCACCGCCTCATCGACCATCGCAACCACGATATCCCCGCTATCCGCCGTGCTCTGCTGGCGGATTACCGCGATATCGCCGTCCATAATGCCGGCGTCCTTCATGCTGTCGCCCTTGACGTTGAGCGCGAAATGCTTGCCTTTACGCACGAGCTCGAAGGGGATACGCACGACACCGTCGAAGTTCTCCTCGGCGAACAGCGGCTTGCCGGCAGCGACGTTGCCGATGATGGGCACCCGCGCAACCGCCTCGTTTTCGTCTCCGCTCTTTTCAAGCACCTCGATGGAGCGGGAACGGTTGGTGTTGCAGCGGATGAAGTTCTTCTTCTCGAGCGCCTTGACGTGATCGTAAGCGCCCTTCACCGAGATTTCGAATCGCTCGGAGATCTCGCGTATGGTAGGAGGAAATCTATGCGTGTCGATGAATGTTTTGATGAACTGAAGGATTTCGCGCTGCCTGGACGTAATCTCTTTCATTTGTCTATCTGAATCCCGTACTTCCGGATTTTTCCGTGAAGATTGCTCGGATAGATTCCCAGCGCCTGCGCGGTCTTCGTTATGTTGTAACCGTTGGCCTTCAGCTTCTGCTCAATGTACCGCTTCTCGAAGGTGTCCCGGGCTTCGTTAAGTCCCATTTCCTGGAACTCCGCCAGAAGGCCGTCTTTCTGCTCGCCGCCCTTTCTCTCACCCAGATAATGGGTGACCGTTTCCGCCGAGATGTCCTGCTCGTCACTCATTATATTAATCCGTTCTACGAAATTTTTCAATTCCCGGATATTACCGGGCCACGAATAGTTGCGAAGAACGGCAAGACCTCCCGTGGAGATCTTCCGCTGCACCTCCTCGGAACTGCCGTCGTGCTTTCTCATGAAGTAGTCGACCAGTACCGCGATGTCCTCTTCGCGGTCGCGAAGCGCCGGAACGTGAATGGGAACGACATTGAGACGAAAGTAGAGGTCCTCGCGAAAACGGCCGCGTCTTATCTCTTCGGAGATGTTCTTGTTGGTGGCGGCGATGATCCGGACGTCGACCGAGACCGACTCCTCTCCGCCCACGCGCTCGAAACGCATCTCCTGGATGGCGCGCAGCACCTTCGCCTGCGCGCTCAGCGACATGTCGGCAACCTCGTCGAGAAAGAGGGTTCCCCGGTGCGCGAGCTCGAACTTGCCCTTGCGCCGTCCGACTGCGCTCGTGAAGGCCCCCTTTTCGTGGCCGAAGAGCTCGCTCTCGATGAGCGTGTCCGGAATCGCCGCGCAGTTGACCTCGATGAAGGGGCCGCGGTTTCGCAGGCTGCGGCGGTGCACCTCGCGGGCAACCAGCTCCTTCCCGGTGCCGTTCTCTCCGGTAATCAGAATGCGCGTGTCGGTCGCCGCGCTCTGCTTGATGAGCTCGCGGATACGCATGACGGCGGCGCTGCGGCCGATGAACTCATCCTGGTAGACCATCACGTTCTTCAGCTGGAGGTTTTCGCGGCGCAGCGCCTCCATTTCAAGGGCGTTCCGTGCCACGGTTACCACCCGCTCCAGGCTCAGCGGCTTCTCGAGAAAGTCGAAGGCGCCGAGCTTCACCGCCTTTACGGCGAGGTCGATGTTTCCGTGACCGGATATGATGACGACCGCGAGGTCGGGCCAGTCCTTCTTGATCGCCTTGAGCACATCGATGCCGCCCATGTTGGGCAGCCACACATCGAGAAGCACCAGGTCGATTATTTCGGTCTTGAGAAGCGACAGGCCGACAAGACCGTCTTCAGCGGTGTGGATTTCGTAGCCTTCGTCCTCGAGGATAGCCGAAAGCACCTCTCGGATGCCGGCCTCGTCGTCGACGATGAGGACACTGCGTGCTCGCGTGGCGGTTTCCGGTTCGCCCATGGTTTATCCTGTCGGCAGGTCGATGAAAAAGGTGGTGCCCAGACCCTGTTCGGTCTCGAACCAGATCTGGCCGCGATGATCAAATACAATGCGTTCGACTATTGCAAGACCGAGCCCTGTCCCGTGCTTCTTGGTGGTGAAGTAGGGGTTGAATACCTTGTCGTGGAACTCCGGATCGATGCCGGGCCCGGTGTCCTGAACCTGGATCCTACAGTAGAGGCTATTCCCCTTTTTGACAAGGTCGGCCCGTACGAAGACCTCACCCGTACCGTTCATCGCATCGATGGCATTCTTAAAGAGATTGCTCAGCACCTGGCGCAGCTGCGACGGATCCGCCATCGCCGAAAGCTGGGGATCGAGGTATTCGTGGTGGAAGGTGACTCCGGAGATGGAACCATAGGTGGCCACCGTCTCCTGAACCGCCTGCGCGACGTTCACCGGCTGCGGCTGCGGCTCCGGCATCCGCGAGAAGTCGCGGAATTCGCCGAGGAGGTTGCTCAGCCCGTCGACCTCCGTCACGATGGCGCGCACCGAAACCTCGAGGATCCGGCCGAACTCCTCCCTCTCCTCGCTGCCCAGCTGCTGGTACTTGCGAAGGATACGTTCGGCGGAGAGCTTGATCGGCGTCAGCGGGTTCTTGATCTCGTGTGCGAGCTGCTGGGCTATCTCCTGCCAGGCGGCGACCTTCTCCGTCTGGAGAAGCTTGTACCGCGAGCGTTCGAGCTCGGACACCATCTGGTTGAAGGACCTCACGAGCAGGCTCAGATCGTCGCCGCGCCGGCTCAGGATCCGGTAGGAGAAATCGCCGTCGGCAACGCGCCGCGTCGCCTCCTCGAGCTGTACTATGGGGCGGATAATCTCGTCACTCAGGAAGAAGCTGACCAGGATCGAAAGAAGCAGCAAAGGGAGCGAAAAGAATCCGTAGAAGAGGATGACCCCCACCAGAAACACCGACTGCATCTGGTCGAGCTGCTGGAAGGTCTCGAGTGACTTGGTTATCTCGGTGGCTCCCCGGTCGAAGCCGGCCGGCAGAACTTCGCTCAGGACGACGAGGTACTGCTCGCTCCCCTGGCGGGGCTGCGCGACGATGACCCGCACAAAGCTCAGCGCACCGGTCGAGTCCTTCACCACCTCGCCCGGCTTGTTGCCCTGGATCTGGCTGTAGGTGAGACGCGTGGCCGGCTGCCCGACGAAATAGATGTCCTGCCCCGTAGGTCCGAAGACCTGCATGGAATCGATCGAGGGGTGAATCGTGCGGATGCCGTCCCAGACGCGGCGCGGACTGCGCGAAAGATCCTGGAAGAGCGTCCGCAGCACCGCGCTGCCGGCAAAATCCTGCAGATTCGCCGTCTTTTCGTGGTAGTACTGCAGCGCGATGTTCTGAGCGCTCCGCAGCGCCGTGCCCGTCCGGCCGCTGAACCAGAGATTGGTGGCGCTCCCGATGAAGTTGATCGAGAGGATTCCCTGCGGGACCGAGGAGAGCATGACTATGAAGAAGAAAAACAGCAGAAGGCGGAGCTTGAAGCGCACACCGGGCCGGCCGGTGGTCTTGTCGCGAATGAGCCTCGCAATGTTCAGGACGATGGTGACTGTGAGGGCAACCGGGAAGAGCACGCCGACGACGATCACAAGCACGCTTGAAAACGAGTGCGAAAAGGTCAGATCCATAAGGATCTCGTTGGAAAAGACGAGCACCAGCCCGATCAGCAGCATGTAGAGCAGCACAAGGCTGATGAGGCTGGTGAGTGACGTGCTCGCCGTCCGGCGAATTCTCATCTCAATTCCCTGCCGCGCCGTCGGCGTTGGCGCCGTTGGTGTTGACGCCGTCGGGGATTGGAATGCGAGCCCACGCGGAAGAGATCTCCTGTTCCATGTGAAGAAAGGAAAGGATGGCAAGCGCCGACACCAGCTTCATCGGACGGACCTGGAGCCTCACCATCATGTAGGAGGGAGAGCCGCCTTGGTTCCCGTCCGCGCGCAGGAACGACCAGGGCAGCACGAAATTCGAGATGCCGAAGAAGCGGCGCACGAACTCATCGATGCTCCGCGTCCGCACCTCCGGACCAAGCGAGCTGGACACCACGTACTGCTCGCCTAAGGCGTCCCACCGGGCTTCGCGGGTGATCCGGATCTCCTGCACCAGACGGTCGCCGAGCAGGCGGATGAGCCCTTCAGGATGGCGATAGACCTGAATGGTAAAGATGATCTCCGCGCGCATGCCCGAATCGAGTGTCCGGAGGACAGCCTGCGCAGGGGGAGCGTCGGTTCGGACGTCGAGTGTGACGCCGTCCGGCCCCGGATCGGTTCTCGCCTCAAGGCTCATCGCCGGAGAGCGGACCGCCGCGCACAACAGCAGCACCGCCGCTGCTATCGCAGGTGTTGCTGCGCCGATGGAACGGAAAACAGAGCTGTAGGTTGACCGCTGTTTCACTCTTCCTCAAACCGGCTCTCGAAGAGCCGTTCCAGCGCGTCCACGGCCTCCTGTTCGTCTTCTCCGTCGGCCGTGACCGTCAGTTTGGTATTGTGTCCGGCGCCGAGGGTGATTATCCCCATGATGGACTTCGCGTTGACCGTCTCGTTGTCCTTCTGGAAATTGATCTTGCAGGCAAACTTGGTCGCTGTCTGTACGATCAGGGCCGCCGGGCGAGCGTGTATTCCGGCGCGGTTTCTGATGGTCAATTCCTTCTGAAGCATGGTGAACCCCGGTAAAAGTGTTTGAAACAGCCGTCTTGAACTCTGCGGCAGATGGCCCCGGCAAGGATCAGTCTGCCTCGATGATCGAGGCGTTCGAGGAACCCGCGGAACCGCCCTTTTGCTGTTCCCGTTCCAGCAGTTCACGCCGCTTTTCGAAGTATAGGTTACGGGCGTTCTCGCTTTCAAGCCACTTCAGAACGCTCTGGTTGAATTCCCGCGCCGAATAGTAGCCCATCTTCTTAAGGCGCTCGTTCATTGCAGCAGTCTCTATGATAATGGGAACGTTTCGTCCCGGCTTTACCGGTATCTGCAGGTAGGGCACGTGCACGCCAAGGATCTCCTTGGTGCGATCTTCGGCCCCGATCCGGTCGTAGACTTTGTTCTGATCCCACAGCTCGAGCTCGACGACCAGCTGCACCTGCTTGTTGTCGCGGATTGCGCCGACTCCGAAAATGTGGGTAATGTTGATGATGCCCAGCCCGCGGATCTCCATGTGGTGCCCGAGCGTCTTGTGCGCTCCCGCGCCAATGAGGATATTGCCCGACACGCACCGTATCTCCACCGCATCATCTGCAACCAGCCGGTGACCGCGCTCGATCAGCTCGAGCGCCGCCTCGCTCTTTCCGACGCCGCTGTCGCCGACAATCAGCACGCCGATTCCAAACACCTCGACGAGCACCCCGTGCATCACCTCCTGCGGAGCAAACACGTTGCTCAATGCGCGGATGATGCGCTCTGCGAACTCGCTCGTGCCCAGGTCGGTCTGAAGCGTGGCCACCCGCGCGCGCTCCGAGATCTCGAGAAAGGCATCCGGCGGCGCGAGTGTGTGGGTAAATATGCAGCAGGAGATCTCCCGGTTGAAGAGCTCTTCCAGGTTCTCCTGGTTGTCCTCACGCTCGAGCTTGAGCAGGTAGGCGTATTCCCCGCGGCCAAAGAGCTGAATCCGGTTCGGACCGAAATTCTCGAAGAACCCCACCAGCGCGAGCCCGGGACGATTGAGGTCCGGAACGGTGATTTCGCGGGTGAGGCCGGATCTGCCGCCAATGCATTTGAGATTGAGCGCATTGTGCTCCTTGAGGTCGAGGTCCAGCAGGTCCAGTACGGTGAACTTCTTCATAACGTGGTCGAGGAGCGGCGCCGCGAAGGTGCCGCTCCGTAAGCTCCCATTCTTGTATTCAGACTTCGGTGGGAGCGCCCTTGTGCTCCTGCACCTTGCTCTTTTCCTTCTTGATCTTGAGGTCGAGTTTGTCGAAGAGCTTGTCCAGCCCTTCGTGCAGGTCGTATGCACGCACCTTTATATGGCTCGAGACTCCCCAGCGGAAGTTCAGGTTCACCTCACACTTGAAATCGCGTCTTTCCTTGGTCAGCGTAAAAAGCATATCCACGATCATGTCGCGGGCATAGTCAAAGCGCTCGATCTTCTTGTCGACGAACTCCTTTGTTTCGTCCTTTACATCGAAATGAACGCCCTTTAGCTCGAGGATCATATACCACCTCCGTGATGGGATTGTTCTGGTTCGAAGACAGGCTATCCAACGGAACCCTGCCTTCGAGATGTGATTTTCTGCCTATCGGTCGTAGGACGAGGATATGTCGAGCTCCTTCCGGTACTTCGCAACCGTCCGTCGGGCAATATTGATTCCCCGCTTGGCAAGCAGCTCCGCGATGCGCTGGTCAGACAGATGTTTTTCCTGTTTCTCGGCCTCCAGTATCTCCTTGATGGTCTGCTTGACCCCCTCTTTGGAAAACCGGGACCCGGTTGAACCAGAACCGGAAATAGAGTTCGAAAAAAAGTATTTCAGCTCGAAGATGCCCCACTCGGTCTGGACATACTTGCCGGTGGTTATGCGCGAAACGGTTGCTTCGTGCACGCCGACCTCACCGGCTATGTCCTTCAGGGTGAGCGGCTTGAGGTACTTTGGCCCGCGCACGAAGAACTCGCGCTGGAATTCCACTATCGCACGTGCGGTCTTCAGCAGCGTCTGATTCCGCTGCTGGATGCTGTGAATGAACCAGCGGGCGTTCTTGACGCTGTTGCTGACGAACTGCCGGACCTCTTTCTGCTTCCCGCGCTGCTGGTCGCCCTGCATGTTGTGAAAAAAGGTATTGATGCCGAGCACCGGGATCTCTTCGTCGTTCATGATGATGACGAACTGCCCCTCCTTCATCTTGACCATGAGGTCGGGAATGACGTATGTGGGCTTTTCATCGGAAAACTGACGACCCGGGAAGGGCTGCAGCCCCCTTATGAACGCGAGACAAAGCTGGACGTCCGGCTCGTCCACCTTCATCTTTCGGGCGATTTCGGCATACTTGCCCCGCTCGAGGAGATCCAGGTACTGCGTGAGAATGGTTTCGGTCCCGGCAGGAGTCTGCGAGCTGAGCCGTGCCTGCACGATCAGCGACTCCCGGTAGTCCTTTACGCAGGTCCCAACAGGCTCGAAGGTCTGAATGACCGGTATGATACTCTCGGCGGTCTTGAGCTGCTCCGGGGAGAGCAGCACGTCGAGCGACTCGTGATGGAAACCGTTGTCGTCGAGATTCCGGATAAGAAGCTGTCCGACGGCAAACTCCTCTTCGGTGATGGGCTGGAGCCGGAGCTGCCAGATCAGGTGCTCGTGCAGCGATTCGGGCCGCGAAAGCGCACCTTCCATGAACTTTCGCTTGGCGTCCCCGGCGGCGTCGTCGTATCCGCTCGACGTGTAACCGGGATCCGAAGAATCCTCGAAGTAGTCATACTCCTCGTTCTGCTCGTCCCGCCGCGGCGGCTCCTCTTCTATCGACACGGTGGAACGATCCTCTACCACCTCAAGCGCCGGATTTGCTTCGAGTTCCTCCTGAATACGAAACTTCAGCTCCTGAAGCGGGAGGGCCATGAGCTGAATGCTCTGGAAGAGCTGGGGATTCATTTTGAGTCGCTGTTCCTGTACAAGAACAGGTTTCTGTATCTGCAAGGGTACCTCCCACACATTAATATTGAGGCACCCCCGGAGGTTTGTCAACGTCGAGTGTTGTCAGCGGCTACATCTGGAAGCGTTCGCCGAGGTAGACTTTGCGGGCCAGGGGATTGTTCATCACCTCTTCGCGGCTGCCCGCCACCACAATTTCACCGTCCTTGATGATGTAGGAGCGGTCGGTGATTTCCAGAGTGTCCCGGACATTGTGGTCGGTGATCAGCACGCCGATTCCGCGGGAGGCCAGGCTCTGGACGATGGTTTTGATTTCGTAGACTGCGATTGGATCGATGCCGGCGAACGGCTCGTCGAGGAGCAGGAACTTCGGCTGGATGGCGAGACTGCGGGCAATTTCGGTACGGCGCCGCTCGCCTCCGGAGAGGGTATAGGCTTTCTGCTTGCGGTTCTCGGCAATGCCGAGCTCCACCAGCAATTCTTCCAGCCGCCTGAGCCGCGCGCTCCGGTCCAGATCGGCGCGGGTCTCGAGAATAGCCATGATGTTCTGCTCTACACTGAGCTTGCGGAATACCGACGGCTCCTGCGGCAGGTAGGAGATGCCTGCGCGGGCGCGGCGGTACATCGGCTCGTGGGTGATGTTGCGCCCGTCGAGTGATATCTCCCCTTCGGTGGGATGGATGAAGCCGACAATCATGTAGAAGACGGTGGTCTTTCCCGCACCGTTCGGCCCGAGAAATCCGACCACCTCGCCCTCGTGCATCGAGAAGGTGACGCTGCGCACCACCTCCTTCTTGCCAAAGCGCTTGATCAGACCCGCCACATCGAGGGTCGAGCGGCCGTTCACGGGCTGGTCCCGTCGGGAGACGTACTGCCGGCGGCAGGAGTACTGCCGGCGGCAGGAGTACTGCCGGCGGCAGGAGTACTGCCGGCGGCGGGCGCGGCGCCTGACGTACCGCCGGTGTTCGGTGCGTTCCCGCTTTCGGAGGAGGTTCCCGTCCCGGACTGCTGGCCGTTCTGATTTTGTTCCTGGGTGACTATCTGGCCGCTCACCTGCCCTTCGAGGGTGATGTCGTCGGTGTCGAGGTTGATCGTGATCCTGCCTGCCCGGTACTCGTCGCCCTTGTAGTAGGCGACCGGCATACCCGAAAGGTCGAGGGTGTTGCTGTCGCGGTGATAGAGCGCGAGCTCCGCCCTGGCGGTGACATCCTTCTGAAAGATCCGCACGCCTATCTGGATCAGCGCGACATTCTCCTTTCCCCGGCTCTCGATGAACCCCGCCTTGACCACCACGTCGTTCTTGGTATCCTCCATGACCGCGTTGCCCTCCATCCGGGCGAGCTCGGTTTCGCGGTCGTAGAAGAAGTGATCGCCGCTTATGTGCAGCTTCCGTTCGGAGTCGACGACGTCGACGTTTCCGGTGCAGATGGCATAGCGGAAATTGTCGCCGTAAAGCTCGATCCGGTCGGCGCGGATTCGCGTGTTCTTCGTCTTGACGTCGGCGTTGCCGGAAAGGATGGTGTGCTCCTTGCCCTTGGCAAGCGAGCTTTCCAGGTGATCCGCGGAGAACTGGATGTCGGTAGCGGCGAAAAGCGGCGAGGCGGCAAGCGCGATCATCGCCACGAAGGTTACAGCGGGCAGAAGCGTCCTCATTGCGGCGCCGCCTCATCCTGGGCCACCACGGTGCCGGATACCGGCCCCGAGAACTGCACGTCACGCCGCGCGACATCAGCGGAAAAACCCTTGCCCGACAGTGCGGTGCCGGAATCCTTCTCAATCGTGACCGTGTCCTCCGGACGCGAGGTCAGAGTTCTCGCCTTATCGTTCCAGAAAAGATAGCTGCAGCTCACGGTCGCCTTTTCGGTATCGGAGTGAAAGCGGATGTGTCCGGAAAGCTCCACATTGTTGCTGTCCGTGTAGAGCAGGGCGTGATCTGCGCTTCCGCGGGTGATCACATTCCCCTTCTCGTCGAACTCGACGAACCGGACGTCGGTAAGATTCTGCTGCTGCTTCTGATCGAAGGATTCCGAATAGCTTGCTGAAAGCTGAAAGAGCTTGTGCCCGTGGCGCACGCTGGTATTCTGGAAGTCGAAGAGAACGAGATCGGGCGTGTTTTCATTGAGTTTCTGCGCGATCTGCGCCGGGCCGTAGTCCAGGCTGCAGGAGGCGAGAAGCGATCCGGCCGTAGCCAGGATTGCGCCGAAAAGAAAGAGCTGAGGTCCGGTGGCGCTACCCCGCCACGTGCGTCGTCGGCAGATGCTCATGGTTCTCCGTCCGGGCATCCTGAGACACGGTTCGCGGCCGTTGCCGTCCTCCTGTCTCCGAGCCGTCTTCGCAGCCTTCGGCCGATGCGGCACGTCCCTCACGGGTCATCCGCTCGACGCACGCGGCCACGAAGCTTCGAAACATCGGATGGGCCTGCGTCGGCTTGGAGAGAAACTCCGGATGGTACTGGACGCCGAGGCCCCAGGGATGTCCCGCCCACGCAACCGATTCGACCAGTGCGTCGTCTTCGGTGACGGCAGTCACCTCCAGACCTGCCTCGTGCAGCTGCGCCCGGTACCTGTTGGACACCTCGTACCGGTGCCGATGCCGTTCACGTATAATTTCGGATCCGTAGATGGAACGGATGAGCGTATCGGGAAGCAGCTTGGATCTGCTGCCGCCCAGCCGCATCGTTCCGCCGTAGTTCTTCACGTCGATCTGCTCTTCGAGCAGCGTAATAACCGGGTGCGGTGTATCGGGGTGAAACTCGGTGCTGTCCGCATCGGTCAGGTTCAGGATCCGCCGCGCATAGTCGATCACCATCACCTGCATGCCCAGACAGATCCCGAAGTAGGGAATGCCGTTTTCCCGCGCGTGCTGGGCGGTCCGGATCATTCCCTCGATTCCGCGGCTTCCGAAGCCCCCGGGCACGAGGATGCCGTCGACGTTCTCGAAAATACCGGTGAAGTCCTCGATCTTCTCGAGCTTTTCCGAATCGATCTTCACAAGCTCGACGTGCGCCATATTGGCGATGCCGCCGTGGAAGAGCGCTTCGTCCACCGACTTATAGGAATCGGAAAGGTCGATGTACTTGCCGACCACCGCGATTCGCACCCGCTTGCTGCAGTTGCGATAGACGTCCACCACCTCGTGCCAGGCCGAAAGGTCGGGCGTGAGAAAGCCGGGATCGGTAGACTCGACGTGGAGCTTCTTCAGAACGATCTCGTCCAGCTTCTGCTCCGCGTACATCAGCGGAATTTCGTAGATGGTCGAAAGCACGTCGTAGGCCGAAATTACCGCCTCGTAGTCGACATTGGTGAACAGCGCGATCTTCCGCCGCATGTCGTCGTCGAGCTGCCAGGGAGCGCGGCACAACAGCACATCCGGCTGGACACCGATCTCGCGCATCTCCTTCACCGAATGCTGCGTAGGCTTGGTCTTGAGCTCGCCGCTCGTAACCTCGGGAACCAGAGTGAGGTGAACCGAGAGCGCGTTCTCGTGCCCCTGTTCGTGGATCATCTGCCGGACGGCCTCGAGAAACGGAATCGATTCGATATCACCGACCGTCCCGCCTATTTCGATTATCGTCACATCGACATCCGCGTCCTCTCCCACAGCGTAGATGCGCTGCTTGATTCTGTCGGTGATGTGAGGAATGACCTGAACGGTTCTGCCGAGATAGCGGCCTTCGCGCTCCCGTTGAATCACCTCCTGGTAGATCTGACCGGTGGTGATCGAGTTGGCGCGGGAAAGGGGGGAGCCGGTGAAACGGGCGTAGTTGCCCAGATCGAGATCGGTTTCCGCACCATCGTCGGTTACGTAGACTTCGCCATGCTGGTAGGGACTCATCGTTCCGGCATCGACATTGATGTACGGATCGATTTTTGCCATCCGCACTCGAAGGCCTCTGCTCTCCAGGAGGCTACCCAGGGATGCCGCAGCAATACCCTTCCCCAGGCTGGAGCAGACGCCGCCAGTGACGACGATGTACTTCTTCATGTAACAGCATTATTTAATAGATGGCGGACGCGTGTCAATCGCGAGGCCGCTTTTGCGGCGCGCCTACTGACGCGTGCCGCGTCTGAAACCGGAGATAGCGCTGCGCAGTCCGCCGATCACCGAGCGGCGCGGCCGGTGCTCGGCGCCGGCGCCCGCCGCGGGAGCTTCGCGGTCGTGCCGCATGCTCTCAGGGAGCCACATCTTTTCCGCCTTCTCCAGAGAGCAGACGACATAGGCAATTTCGTCTGCACGGTTCTCGATTGGAAAGAAGGTGAGCTCACCCAGATCGGTCTTGCGTGACACCGGTATTCGGCGGCGCAGCAGCTCCATTTCGACCTCGTTCCAGGGGAGTCCCTCGATGACGGTGCCGAGGTTCGCGTCGAGGAGCTGATTTCGGTCAAGCTCGACCTTCTCTTCGAAGCTGCGGCTCGCGTGAACGATTCTGCCGGTCAGGTCCGCGATAACGACCGGCGACGGCAGGTTGAGCACCAGAAAGGTGTCGAGCTCGGAAAGCGCGCTTATCTTCAGGCTCTTGCTTTCGCTGATGGCGTTGGCATTGCGATAGAGTGCGCTCAGCCTGTCGCCGATGGCCCCGAGTTTTTTGAGCGACGCCTCCGGTGAAAAGTCATGGTAGCGGCTCATTCCCACTATCTTGTCGAGCTCGCGCGTGAGAAAGAGGCTGCGGCCCACGATCGCCGCCACCGCCAGGATAATGAGGGTGGCAACGACTATTGCGCTGAACAGGACCGATTCGGCAATTGTCTTTGCCGCCGAAGCGGCATCCGAACCCGAGGCCGCGGGAATAGATGCGACGACGAGGTGATAAGCGTAGATGCCGACGAACAGCGCCGCCGCCGCTGCGAGTATGCCGAACGCGAGCAGAACCGCCCGCTTGATCAGGATCATCGCCTGCCCCCCTCAATAGCTTCGCAGCGCATCGATATCCTCGTTGCTGCCGACGACGATGAGGACGTCGCCCTCTTCGAGCTTGTCACCTGCTGCCGGGAAGAGCAGCTTTTCCTGTCGACGCGGATTACCCTGTTCGTCGATCGAGATGTCGTCGCGCCGTATGCTCACGATGTTTACGCGAAACTTGTTGCGCAGATCGACCTGCTCGAGTGTCGAACCGACGAAGGAGTGCGGTGCGTAGAGCTCCGCCATGCTGATCTGCTCCGAAAGCGGAACCGTATCGAGCACCTCCGGACTTATCAGCCGCTGTGCGACCCGCCGTCCTTCGTCTATTTCGATATTCACGATCTCATCGGCGCCGATCTGCCGCAGCACCTGCTGATGGATGTCGGTGACGGCACGTGCCACTATGCGGGGCACGCCGACGCGCCTCAGCAGCGCGGTGGTCAGAATGCTCGCCTCGACATTGTCACCGATCGCCACCACCGCGACGTCCACATCCTGCAGCGGCGCCTGGGCGATGGCATCCTCATCGGTCGAATCGATGAGGATCGCCTGCGTCACCTCGTCGCGAACGCGGTCGATAAGGAGTGCCTGATTGTCGATGGCAATCACCTTGCCTCCCTTTTCCATCAGCGTTGCGCAGAGCTCCCGGCCGAACGTTCCCAGCCCGACCACGGCAAAGACCTTCTCACGAGCCACGTTTCCTCCTAACCTATCGCGATCACACCCTGCGGGTATTCGATGCGGACATCACTCTCACGCTGAGTCGCCGCCGCGAGCACGGTCAGCGGGCCGAGCCTGCCGAGAAACATCAACACTATAATCACTACCCTGCCGACCGCCGAGAGGCTTGCGGTAATCCCCGCGCTCAATCCGACGGTGCCGAAGGCCGAGACCGCCTCGAAGGCGACGAAACGGAATGGCAGTGTCTCGCTGACCGCCAGGATCGAAAAAGCCACAAGCAACGCCACCACACCGAACAGAAGGATAAGGAAGGCGCGCAGCACCTGGTCTCTGGATATCGAATGGCGCATTATGGTCAGGCGCCGTCGGTTGCGCAGCACCGACACCACGTATCCGAGCAGAACCCCGACGGTGTTGACCTTGATGCCGCCCGCGGTGCTCCCGGAAGCGGCTCCGATGAACATGAAAGCCATCATCACCAGGTAGGTGAAGGTGCGGAACGATCCGAAGGGCACCGTGTTGAATCCGGCGGTGCGAAGGGTAACCGACTGAAAGAAGGCCGACAGGTACTGCTCGCCGAGCGAATAACCCTTCATGACATTGCCGTGCTCGCTGCCGTAGATGATGAACGTGCCGGCAAGCAGAAGCACCGCCGTCGACACCAGGACGACTCGCGTGTTCAGCGAAAGCCGCTCGGCGCTTCCCCGGATGCGGTCCATCACGTTGAGCATCACCGCAAAGCTGATACCCCCGAGGATGATGAGCAGGCTGATCACCGCGTTGACCGCAACGTCGCCGCGAAACTGCACCAGACTGTCCGAAAAGAGCGCGAAGCCGGCATTACAGAAGGCCGAGATGCTGTGAAACAGGGCAAGGAAGAGCGTCTCGCCGGTAAACCCGAAGCGCGGAACAAACGCGGCAAAGAGCAGGACCGCTCCCGCGCCCTCGATGACCACGGTGAACCGGATAATTGATTTCACCGTGTTCACCAGCGTTCCCATGTCATCCTGACTCAGCATATAGGATATCAACAGCTTGTTTTCGATGGATACGCTCTTTCCCATGGCGAAGAGCGTGAAGAAGGAGAGCAGCATGATCCCGAGACCACCGATCTGAATCAGCAGCAGAACGACGATCTGGCCGGCGAGCGTGAGTGCGGTCGCGGTGTCGACCACGATGAGGCCGGTCACACAGACGGCTGAGGTCGATGTGAACAGCGCGTTGAGAAAGGAGAGCCCGTGTCCGTCGACGGTGCAGAAGGGCATCATCAGAATCAGACACCCCACAAGGATCACCAGCAGAAAGCTCACGAGGATGGTCTGCGCAGGGTGGACGGTGAGGCTTACCAGGAAGGAGGAAAGTCTCCGGAACCGCGTAAAGACCTTTGCGACTATGAACAGGTTGCGGACGATTACGACAGCCGTGCTGTATCCGGCGGATGCCGTTGTGAATCGCGCTAGCAGGAAGAGCACCACGAAGAGTGCCGCGAGGCCGACCGAGGCAGAATTGCGCCGGAAGAATCCCCGCTTCAGCGGCTCCCGCAGGTACTCGATCAGGATCTCGATGACAAGCAGCGCGAGGATTACCCAATCTATTGCCGAGACAGCGGTATTCACCCAGGCGGCCGCAATGTGCGCCTCACCGACAAAGAGGGAGGCGACGCCCAGCACGAGGGTCAGCAGCACAAGCAGGTTGGGAACCTTCATGCGCTTAGACTACCCGGCAGCGGGCGGCGTGGGCAAGTACGCTTGAACTGTGGGGAGAATTCCGGACTCAGAGCCCGCGGATGGAGGCAGAATCCAGCAGAAGCACGTCCTGTGAGAAGAGATCGAGCGACGAGGGAATCCCGCAGGAGCTGCAGCGGTTCAGGTCGTCCATTCGGATGTAGATGGGGACTTCGAATCGCACGCTGAGAGAAAGCCCCTCACCCGGGCGCAGCCGAATTTCATGGTGCCGCCTCCCGGCGCGATAGTGGAGCGACGTCTCGAATCGGTCGTGTTTCAGTGGTCTGAGGTACACACCTTCTGCGGTGAAGCGGTGCTCGTCGAAGAGACGGACAACCAGATCCTCCGGAAAGGGTAGCCCGCTCTCGGACTGCTCTATTCCGATGACGAGGGCTCCCGCCTCCGCCAGATCCACCGGAACCGTGACAACCCGAAGGCCGGTGCGGTCCTGGAGAATTGCGGATGGCTCGTGAGTCCTCCGGTGCAGTACGATTGCTTTGATTTCGAGCTCGCAGGTCTGCGGAACCATCGTTTCGAATATAGCACGGGCGAATTATTTTTCCGGAAAAGTGTGTTTTTTTCAGGCATATCAATTATATTCAATATCAAATAAAGCTCCACTATTGACAACCAATTCAATTGTGCGTACAATTTTGGAAAAGGTGGCTGTTACGGCACTTATGGCAGAGTTTCTGACCGATACCGATTTCGAAAAGTATCGAGCGCTCATCTATAATGAGAGCGGCATTCATTTCTCCAACTCCAACCGGTCGATTCTCGAGAGCCGGCTGCGCGAACGTGTGAAGTACGCGCACACCGACAATCTCACGGATTACTACAACCTGATAAACCGGGACCCGGAAGAGCTGAAGGTGCTTCTCGATTCGGTGACCACCAATCTGACCCGATTCTTCCGCAACACCGCGCACTTTCAGACGCTGGAGTACCATGCAATTCCGGACCTGGTGGCGGAGAAGAAGAAACGGGGCGAGAACAGGCTCCGGGTCTGGAGTGCCGGCTGCTCGACCGGTGAGGAGCCCTACTCGGTTGCAATGATGCTGCGCGATCTCGTCCCGCCGGAAATAGCGATCGAGCTGATAGGCTCGGACATCAGCCTGAAATCGCTCATGATCGGCAAAGAGGGATTCTATCCGGAAAACCGCATCGTAGGTGTTCCCGAACGCTATCTGGAAAAGTACTTTGAAAAGAAGAATGGTGGATACCAGGTGCGCGACGAGATACGGAACCTGATCAAATTCGATTATCACAACCTCAAGAACGACAGCGGGCTTCGCGGACTCGATCTGGTCTTCTGCCGGAACGTGCTGATCTACTTCGACGAGCCTGCGCAGAAGGCCACTGTGAACCGGTTCTGGGACGCGATGAACTCGCATTCCTACCTGTTCATCGGCCATTCCGAATCGCTCTTCGGCATGAACACTCAATTCGAGTTTCTCAAGACCGATTGGGCGTGCATCTATCGCAAGTTTTTGAAATTCACATAGAGGATGTTCGTGGACTCACAGCCGGTATCTGTTCTTGTTGTCGATGACTCCGCGCTGATGCGGAACCTGATCGGACGGATGGTCGAAGCTGAGCCCGATCTTTCGCTTGCGGGCAAGGCGATGAACGGCCTGTTCGCGCTCCAGAAACTTGAAAAGCTCACGCCTGATGTGATCATCCTGGACATTGAAATGCCGGAAATGAACGGCATTCAGTTTCTCGAACAGAGGAAGCGCAGGAAGATCGACATACCGGTGGTGATACTCTCGTCTCTCGCCGAGCGGGGGGCGCGGATCACCATGGATGCTCTCGCGCTGGGCGCAAGCGATTTCATCCTCAAGCCCTCCGGTCCCGAAAGCGAAGATCTCCATCTCATAGCCGAAACCCTCACGCACATGGTCCGCTCATACGGGCGGCAGTACCAGAAAAGGCGCGAGATGCTGCGGGTTTCTGAGCCGGAAGGAAGGCCTGCCGCAGCCCCTGCGGCGGAACGCCGACCAGTCGCGAAGCCTGCTCCCGGACAGCAGGAGCCGGCCGTCTACGTCGCCGAGGAGGCGCCGGTTACCGCTCCCGACACGATGACGGCGGTGCGGCGGCTCATCGAAAGGCGGGCGAAGGGCCCGCACGGGAAAGAGCCGCTCGAGGTGCTTGCAATCGGAATATCGACCGGCGGACCGAACGCGCTGCGAAAAGTCTTTTCCGGAATCGATGGGTCGCTCGGACTTCCCGTGCTGGTGGTCCAGCACATGCCGGCCGGCTTCACCGAGGAGTTTGCCAGAAGCCTCGACCGCATTTGTCCGCTCGGTGTCGAGGAGGCGCGTGAAGGCGACGTCCTGCGACCGGACCGCGTGCTCGTCGCGCCGGGAAACCGACACCTCACCGTCGAGCGCCTGCCGCTCGGAGTGGTCGCGCGCATAGGCGAGGAGGCGCCGGTCAACGGCCACCGGCCCTCGGTCGACGTGCTCTTCGAATCGGTGGCCAGGGTCTTCGGCCCCCGATCGATCGCGGTCATCATGACCGGAATGGGCCGCGACGGCGCCCAGAACCTCGGACGGGTTCAGACCGTCGGCGGCGTCACCCTCGGGCAGGACCAGGCATCATCCATTGTCTACGGGATGCCGAAAGTCGCGTGGGAAAAGGGCTTCGTCCAGATGCAGGTGCCGCTGGACGAGATGGCGAAGGTCATCAATCGCATAGTGCGGGAGTTTCGCTAGTGGCTCTGCCTCTCGAGGTGATGGACGTCGGCCGCATGGGCTACAAAGAGGCGCTCGAGCTCCAGTACGAGCTTCTCGCGCGTCGCGGGGCCGAGGAAATTTCCGATACGCTGATTCTCGTCGAGCATCCTCCCGTTATCACCATGGGCAAGAGCGGGAAGGATACCGACATCCTTGCCTCGCCGGACGCGCTCGCCGAACTGGGTGTCGAAGTGTTCCGCATCAACCGCGGCGGCGAGGTGACCTACCACGGTCCCGGTCAGATCGTCGGTTACCTCATCATCAATCTCTACAATCATCAGCGGAAGCTTCGGAGGTTCGTGGAGACGCTCGAGGAGCTCTTCATCAGGCTGCTCGCCGATGAGTACGGCATTCAGGCGAGGCACGACGACAGGCACCGCGGCGTCTGGGTTGGAGAGGAAAAGATAACGGCCGTGGGCATCGCGGTGAAGGGCTCCATAACGATGCACGGCTTTGCTTTCAACGTGAACACCAACCTCGACCATTTCCGGTGGATCGTTCCCTGCGGCATCCAGGACCGCGATCCAACCTCCATGCAGAAGCTGCTCGGCCATGAGGTCCCGCTCGACGAAGTGAAGCGAAAGCTCGTCCGCCACTTCTGCGCGCTCTTTTACTACGAGCTTCCTGAAATTTACGTCTGAATCGAGGTCGGCAGCGGCGCCTCCGCAGCGGGCCGTTCGAGAAGCGCCGACACTTCCGGCAGGTCGCTCGTCTTGCGAATCCTCTTCCAGATCAGTGCAGGAAGAAACCCGACTACAAGCCCGCAGAAGCCGGCAAGCGTCGGCGCCGCCTCGCCCTGCCAGACCTGCGCCGCAATCACATAGAAGAGAGCAAACCCGACAAGCGGCAGGCCCAGTACGATCAGACCGGCCGTAAGCGCCCGCGACGGAGGCACCGAGATCTCAACGACGTCGCCCGGCCGCAGCTCGAGCCCCAGGCCGTTTCTTGCCGCATAGGGGCGGGCTTTCACCGCGCAGGACTCCCCGCCGCAGGTGTTGCAGCGCAGCGAGGCCCCAGGACCGGGACCGCAGAGCACCGTAACCAGCTCGCCGTTAACGCTCGTTATCCTGGCCGTCTCGGTCACGGTTGGGAACCTCCGCACAGGGGCGTCTGATGAGCTCGATGCCGGAAGCCCGCCCGTCATCCTCGATTTCGAGAAGAACGCCCTGGAGCTCCAGATTGTCCCACGCATCTTTGGAGCGCTCCGGTATCTGGCTCAGGAACTTCTGTATCTCGACCTTCGGATCGAGGCCCGCCACGCTGTTGAGACTGCCGGTTCTGCCGGCATCGCTTACCACCGCCGTGCCGCCCGGGAGCACCGTCGCGTCCGAGGTTATCACCCTTGTTCCGGTTCCCACCACCGCGGAAACCCTGCCGTCGGCGTGGTAAAACATGCTGCTCTTTTCCGCCGTGGTGAGGGCATGAAAGTCGACGATGATTACGTTGGTCTCGCGTTTTATCCTCGACACCAGTTCCGGGAGATAGGTGAACGGATTGCTCAGGTGGGTCCGGTTGAAACCGGACTGTCCCAGGAAGTTGACGACCGCTATCGTCTGCGTTCCGGGAAGATGCGGCCGCCGGGGGCGCGGCGCCTGTTCAGCCGATTGCGTCGAGTCCGCATCACCGCCGGCCGGCACCGGTTGCCCGGTTGGGGACGCAGCCGCTTCTGCAGGCGAAGGTTGCTGCTGCGCGCCGGTCGCACCCTCCGCGTCCGCGGGCGCCGCGGAACGGACCGTGTAGTATCTCCAGCCGCGGCCGGGATTATCCGGCGGAAAATTGATCGGCCGAAGCAGATACGACGCCTTTTCGATGTGAACGACCATATCCTTCTTGTAGTAGATCTGGTCGCCCGAAGTGATTACATCGATTCCGAGCTTGCGCAGGTAGATGGCGTGATTCTTGCCGATTCCGAAGCCGCCCGTCGCGCCGTCGCCGTTCGCGATGACAAAATCGAGCTTGAGCTCCTTTCGGAGGGCCGGAAGCATCGTTTTGATGCAGAAAATGCCCGCCTTCCCGACAATTTCACCAATAAAAAGTATTCGAAGAGCCAATGAACATCCTTATCCCGGAAGTTGACGACGGGCGGAAGCGCCCGTGCGTCACGGAGCCTCAACCATCTTAGCAGACGGGCGGTCTTTGGAAAAGCCGGAGCGGAAAAGCTGCGCGGCCGGGACACAGCGACCCACGGGCAGGCCGGTTCGTCCCGCTCACGGGTCGAAACGACACAGTTCGTCGCCACGTCCGCTGCCGCACCCCGGTCCCGCCCGGCAATAGCCGGGACCGGGAAACGCAGAGAAAGACGCGTTCGGCCGACTGGTCAGAAACCGGACCTGCAAGTTGTTTTATTGTAGATACTTGGGTGCTCGCGGCGGGCCCGTGGCGGCCCGGCGTTCGCGGCCGCGACAAACGCATCCGGCAGGCCAATCGGTACAAAGCCTGGCCCGCTTCTTGCATAATTAGAAGCAGAGGCGCCAACCGGTCTATGGTCGGGTTACGGGCCTCCCGGTCCGCCGGAAACGGGGGCCGGCGCCGTCCCCGCAGGGACGGATGGCTGCCCCGCACGGGGAGCCATCATCTCATGCGCCCATCAAGGGCATGGAGGAATCATGAAGGATCGTGATTTCATGGATATCGGCCGTATCATGGACGAGATATTCTCGGCGGCCGAGGAGTTCGGGCAGGCCTTTACCGAAGGCTTTGGACCGAAAGCTAAATGGCATTCGTTCGGCTGGCACGAGGGACGGGACTACTATCCCGGCTACGTCTACCCGCCCGCCAACGTCTACATGACCGACGACAAGAGCATCGTCTTCGAGTTTGCTCTCGCCGGCTTCGCCGAAAAGGACATCACCCTCGAGTTCAAGGGCGATTATCTGACGCTCTCCGCAAAGGCATCCGGCAATGCGACCGAGCGCGAGGACGCGAAGTATTTCAAGCACCGCCTGAAGTTCAAGGACATCGCCGGGCAGAAGTACTACGTTCCTCAGGACAAGTTCGACCAGCAGGCATCCCGGGCGAAATTCCGCGACGGCATTCTGACCGTGACAGTTCCCGCCCGCGAGGAAGCAGGTGAAAAAGAGGGCTTCAAGGTCGACATCGACGCAGATGACAAAGGCGACAAAGGAGAGACGGTATGATTCTCTGGCTGCTGGTCGGTATCGCGCTCGGCTGGTTTTTCAAACCGCAGATCGACAAGGGCGTACACAGAGTTGTGCGCATGATCAAGGACAATAGAAACGACAAAGGAAGCGGCCCCTACTAGGGCCGGTTCGAGCCGAAAAGACGGGCCCCGCAACAGCGGGGCCCGTTTGTTTGCGTTGCAGGCTCCTTCCGGCCTGATCAGTGCTTCACGAATCCGCCGTCCGATACCCATGTCGGGACCATACTTGATCGCATCGACAGTGGTGCCTGCGGGAACCGACACCGGCGACGCCGACTGAGCCTGACAGACCAGCGGGTACCAAAGGAACAGACCAAGAACCAACAATAGACGCGCAATCCGGGTCGTCATCCCGATACCTCCGTGACGGCCCGCCACACAGTTGCCCGATTCGATGATGCGCGGGCTGCCGAATTTCAGGAATTGCAGCGCCGGTTTGTGGCGCGGGCAGGCAGTTTTCTTTCGTGATCCCTGCCCGCACGGCCGCCATTTCTTGACAACCGGGCGCGTTTCTGCTATGTATGTGTTTCCGTACAGACACGCGGCGAGCCCACGACTTTGTCGCGCGCCGCAGCATAACACCCGCCCGGGTGGTGAAATTGGTAGACACGCTAGGTTCAGGGTCTAGTGCTCGTAAGGGCATGGGAGTTCAAGTCTCCCCCCGGGCATAACCGCAAGCAATTGCGATTCAATAGAGAGGCTCCTTCGAAAGAGGGGGCTTTTTTTGTGGTGCAATCGCTGCGTGAAAGAGTGCATCAAGAGTGCGCGAAAATTCCGAAGCTTCCTCAACTCGAACTCGCAAACCAGTTGCCTCGGAGGAAGCGAATGAAGAAACCATTTTTATTGAAGAAACGAAAGCCACACAAGGTTTGGCACCGAGGCTATTGCGCCGGATCGGAAGCTGCCGGGCAGCTTACGGCCTGACCGCGAAGGGCCATTCTAAAGGAGTGTTGACGAACGGCCACTCGCCGTGTTGACGTGCTGTGCGTTCGTCTGGTAGCGTGAGTATGGATCAGGCGCCCTTCGGGGACGTCGGGCAGTTGCAGCGGGGTTACCTGCGGGACCAAACATCATCGGCCTCGCAGGTTTTTTTTTGCCGGCGGGAAGAGGGAGCCGGCGCCGTTCTGGCGGAGCCTGCAGCCTGGAGGAGTCTCATGGAATCAAAAGACCGTGTTGCCGGCGCGGTTCGCGTAACGGTCGTCGGATCGGTTGTTAACGTACTGCTCTCGGCGGTCAAACTGATAGCCGGAGTCTTCGGGCACAGCCAGGCCATGCTTGCCGATGGAATCCACTCTCTTTCGGACGTTGCGACCGACGTTGTGGTGATCTACGGCGTGGCGGCCGGCTCGAAACCGCGTGACCGCGACCACGCGTACGGCCACGGAAAGTTCGAAACTCTGGCCACCACGATCATCGGAGTTGCATTGCTTGCCGTCGGCATCGGCATTTTCTATTCAGCAGCGCACGAAATCTGGCAGTTCTTCCACGGTGCGAAAATTCCAACGCCGACGCTGTTTCCCCTTATCATGGCGCTTGTCTCGGTCGTATCGAAGGAGGCACTTGCCCGCTACACGATCTCCTCCGCGAGGAAGCTCGGAAGCAGTGCGATGAAGGCGAACGCGTGGCACCATCGATCGGATGCACTGTCGTCCATAGGAGCCGGACTCGGAATCGCCGGCGCCATGTACCTCGGACCGGGACTCCGAGTGCTCGATCCCATCGCCGGAATCGTGGTGAGCGCGCTCGTCGTGAAGGTCGGCTTCGGCGTGACTCGAAAGGGCGTTCGAGAGCTTGCCGAAGCGTCGCTCGATCCTGCCGTCGAGACTCGGATCCTGGAGATCGTCTCCTCGGTGGGCGGAGCCGTCGAACCGCACAATCTTCGGACCCGACAGATCGGCAACGCGATTGCAGTCGATCTCCATATTCGCGTGAACCCGGAGCTCACGGTTGCGGCCGGCCACGCCATCGCAACCGAAGTGGAGACACGAGTGCGGAAAGAGTTCGGAGGTGAGTCGCACGTGTCGGTGCACGTGGAACCGTACAAGGAAACCGCCCGTCCGGCACCGCTGCAACAGAGCCGCAAGCGCCGTCGCCGCGGGGAGGACTCCGGAGGTCGGTGATGCGCCTGTCGGGCTCGGAGGGGTCAGTCGAAAGGCTTGATTACTGCTGCCAATATTGTTGGTGGCTGAATTCGTGCTGAATTTGGTCGGTGTA
>CAZNYW010000026.1:0-52247 GCA_964577375.1 uncultured Spirochaetales bacterium
TGAGGTGGAAGGTCGGGCAGCGGGGCACCTCGATCCGAGTTCCTGCGTATGCGCTTGCTGATCTGGATCCCTGGTATCAACAGGCTTCGTGATACTTCGCAAAGAATGCGGGCGCTGGACAAACGGCGCGCAAGATGAGAGACTTCTTTCGGTTTTGAATCGGAGAGGTCTCCATGGAATCGAAAAAGGCAAGCGGGCAGCGAAGGAGGGACTCCCTCTCCCTGGTCGGCGTCGCGATACTTACCTCCATCATCGCTTTCGGTTGTGCCTCCAGCCCCGGCCCGGTGAAATGGGCCGAGGTTCCGGGGGTGCAGCTTCCCGCTCCGCAGGTTTATCCCATGCAGAGGGACAATGCGATCGGGGATCCCAGGGCGCCGGTCCGGATCGACGAGTATGGCGACTTTCAATGTCCCTACTGCCGCCAGTTCGCGCTGCAGGCCGAGCCGCAGATCATTGATCAGTATGTAGCAAGCGGCAAGGTCTACTTTGTCTATCACTCGATGGGCAATTTCCTCTCCGACAAGTCGAAGACCCCGGATACCGAATCGAAGGACGCCGCCATAGCCGCCTACGCAGCGGGTGAGCAGAACCGGTTCTGGCAGTACCACGACCTGCTCTATACCAATCAGTCGATGGTAAACGCCGGCTATCTGACCCGGTTGCAGCTCGACAGCTTCGCCCGGGCGCTCTCGCTCGACATGAAAAAGTTCAACGCTGCGCTCGACAGTCCGAAGCTCGCGAAACGCGTCGAGGAGGACCGGATGCAGGGCGAAATGCTCGGTGTCACCGGCATCCCGACCCTGTTCATCAACGGGGAAGAGCTGGTAGGCGCGCAATCATTCGCCGACTATCAGAAGGTGATCGACGCCAAGCTCGCCGCGGCCAGGTAGGCCTCCCGGCCGCCGCTCCTCTTTACATCCCGCTCCGCTGATGCTACACTTGGTATTATTTTTTTCAGAAACTAACTAAAACATCTACTAAGGATATGTCTGATGGAACTTCAATCGCTCTACCGTCCCCGCGCGTTGCCGAGAGTCGGCGTTCTTTTTCTCGGGCGAAAGCGCCCCGGCTTTGATCCGGAGTGGGCGGCCGAAATACGAGCAGCCGCCCGGAGGCTTTTCGATTCCGACCGCTACGGCGCCTTCATTCCTTCGGACTCCGTAGCTGACGATGCGGCGGTAAGAAAGGCGCTGACCGCCTGCGGCAACGCGGGAGCTCAGGTGCTCGTCGTCATGCAGCCGACGATAAGCGACGGTCGCCTCGCTCCAATTATCGGTCAGCAGTGGCAGGGCGGCCTGGTTCTGTGGGCGACGACCGAGCGTCCCGAGGGGCCGATGATCAGCGCCAACTCGCTGGTGGGCACCCACGTCTTCGCCGCCACGCTGCGGCAGCTCGGTCGTCCCTTCGAGCTGGTCTACGGCCACCCCGACGACAGGGAGTGCGGCCAGGACCTTGACCGCGCTATCCGGATCGCGGGAGCCGCCCACTCAATCCGCACGTCCAAGGCGGGGCTTGTCGGGTACCATGCGCCCGGCTTTGTCGATCTCCACGCCGATCCTGCCGACTTGAGCAAACTCCTCGGCACGCAGCTTCATCATCTTGATGTCGGCGATTTTGCGGAGCAGGTGAACGGGATTCCGGACGAGGATGCGAAGGCGGATGCCGCCGAGTTCAAAACGCTGGGGCTTCGCTTCACCTCCGGCGTCACCGAGGATGTGCTTCCCATGCAGTCGCGCATCTACCTGGCGATCCGGGGGCTTATGCGGACCGAAGAGCTCTCCTCGCTCGCCGTGCGCTGCTGGCCCGAGCTGCCCAATCTCCTGGGCCAATGGCCCTATCTGGCGTTCACCCGGCTTGCAAGTGAGGGCTTCGCGGTGGCGATGGAGGGGGACGTCGATGGCGCGCTCGGGAATCTGATGGGCGAGCTTCTCGGCCTTGGCCCGGTCTATATGAGCGATTGGCTCGAGCATACGCGGAATACCATTTCGATCTGGCATACCGGCGCGATGCCGCTGCAGCTCTGCGACCCGCCCGGCAGCGCGACGGGGCCGGTAATCTCGGTACAGTTCAACAACAAACGGCCGACCGTCGTCGACGGCACAATCCGCGCGGGTATGGAGGTGACCCTCTACCGTTTCTGGCGCTGCGACAGCCGATATCACATGGTTGCGCTGGAGGGCCGGACCGCGAAGCCGCGTATCCATCTGCTGGGCACCAACGGCCTGTTCGAGACTGAAGAGGTCGACGTTCGCGAGTGGTTCGATGAGATGGTGCACGAGGGGATGCCGCATCACGTGCACGTGGTGCAGGGCCGTCACCGTGCAACGCTCTACCGGCTTGCGCGCTACCTGGGGGCCGCCGCGCACTAGCCGCGCCTTCGGTCTGGGCGCTGCGCTAGTGCCGGCTCAGATAACGTCTTTCTGCATGCTCAAAAGGGATCGGGTATTCCGCCGAGCGACACGTGCCGGGTCTCGAGAAATGTCTCGAGTCCCTCGCTGCCGAGCTCGCGACCGAGTCCGCTCTCCTTGACGCCGCCGAAGGGGGCGTTGCTGGTGGAGGGTACCGCGTCGTTTATCGCGACCGTACCGGCCTCGACGCTTTCGGCAAGCCGCCACATGCGGTTGAGGTCGCGCGTATAGGCGTAGGCGGCAAGACCGTAGCGGGTGTCGTTCGCCCGGCGTATCGCCTCCTCCTCGGAATCGAAGGCGGTGACCGGTGCGATCGGCGCGAAGGTCTCTTCGGTCATGCACAACGCGTCGTCGGGCACGTCGGCGATAACGGTGGGCTCGAGGAAGCGGCCGCCCTTCTGCTCGAAACTCCTGCCGCCGCAGACCACCCGGCCGCCCATCTTCTTCGCGTTTTCGATATGCTTGAGTGCGGTCTTGACGCCCTCTTCATTCACGATCGCGCCGATGTCGACCCCGTCGTCCAGCCCGTAGCCAACCTTCATGGCGGACGCCTTCTCCGCAAAACGCGCGAGAAACTTCTCGTAGATCGGCCGTTCAACGTAGATGCGATTGGCGGCGATGCAGGATTGACCGGTGTTGCGGAACTTGGTGATCATGGAGCCTTCGACCGCTTCCTCGATGTCCGCGTCGGCAAAAACCAGCACCGGCGCGTGACCTCCGAGCTCGAGCGACAGCTTGGTGATGTTCCGGGCCGAGCCGGCGAGCAGGCTGCGGCCCACCTCCGTGGAGCCGGTGAAGGTGATCTTCCGGCAGATCGGATTTTCGAGGAACTCCTGGGCCATCGGCACAGCCGGACCCGCGATCACCTGGAAGACCCCAGCCGGGACTCCCGCCTTCTCCATACACTCGGCAAGATAGAGAGCCGACAGCGGTGTCTGGCTCGCCGGGCGCAGCACCACAGGGCAGCCCGCCGCGAGGGCGGGGGCAACTTTTCGGGCCGAGAGAACCAGCGGAAAGTTCCACGGTGATATCGCCACAACCACCCCGACCGGCACCTTCAGCACCAGATGCCGCTTTCCGGGAGCCTGGTTGGGAATTATGCGGCCGTAGGCCCGCCGCGCCTCTTCGGCAAACCAGCGAAAGTGGTCGGCGGCGACCGCCACCTCTCCCATGCTCTGCGACAGAGGCTTCCCGTTTTCCCGCGTTACGTCGCGTGCTATCTCCTTCTGCCGCGCCATGAGCTCCCTGGCGACAGCGAGCAGATAGTCACCGCGCCGGATTGCCGGAAGCGCACGCCACGCGGCGAACGCCCTCTGAGCGGCCTCGAGTGACCTCTTTGTCTCCGGGCGGCCGGCGGAGGGTATTTCGGCGATCTTCTCTCCGTTGCCCGGGTCTGTCACAGTGAAGTGGTCCTTCAGATCTTCCCACTTCCCGTCAATGTAGAGCCGTTTTCTCTCCATTCGATTCGTCCTTTACTTTGGTACCTTTTCCCAGTCCTTCAGAAAGGTCTCAATTCCGATGTCGGTGAGCGGATGGTCGTACAGCATCGACAGAACGTCGAACGCCATCGTCGCCACGTGCGCACCGATGAGAGCCGCGTCGAGCACGTGGATGGGATGACGTACTGCGGCAACGATGATCTGGGTCGGAAAGTCGTAGTTTTCGTAGATCGTCTTGATCTGCTCCACGAGCTCGATCCCGTGATGCCCGACGTTGTCGAGCCTACCCACAAAGGGGCTGATGTAGGTGGCACCCACCTTCGCCGCAAGCAGCGCCTGCACGGGGGAGAAGTTGACCGTGACATTGGTCTTGATCCCGTCGGCAGCCAGCCGTTTGACTGCAACAAGTCCCTCCTTCATCAGCGGGACCTTCACAACTACATTGTCTGCGATCTTTGCGAGATCCTTTCCCTCTTTGACTATGTCATCCGCCCCGAGGCTTACCGTCTCCAAGCTGACCGGTCCGGGGACCAGTTTGCAGATTTCCGGGTAGAGTTCCCTGGGTGACCTGCCCGTTTTCGACACGTGCGTCGGGTTGGTGGTAACGCCGTCAATCGTTCCCCAGCGCAGTGCAGTCCTGATCTGTTCTACATCCGCAGTGTCCAGAAAGATCTTCATGATTGAGCTCCTCTGCCTAAGTCTCTTGACAACTCAGTCGATCCGATGTACAAGATGTTATAGTTTCTTATTGTAAGAAATAAATATGAACCCGTCAAGCGTGCGGCGGGCAGAACAAGAGGGCAGCGGGCACACGCTTGGCGCGGACGTCAAGCGTGCGGCGGGCAGAACAAGAGGGCAGCGGGCACACGCTTGGCGAAGACGTCAACCCCGCGGCGGGCTCGGACAACAACGCCGTGCGGGTTCGCCCGGGCGGCTATTACAAACCTTTCGACAAAGGGGGCTGATTATGAAACACGGTGCACTTATGCATGAGGCCGAGGACGATGTCGCCGTTGTGGTGGCCGACACGGCGGCAGGGACCGACGTGCACGCCGTTACACTGGAAGGCAAAGAGATTGCCGTGATCAAGGCGACTCAGGACATTCCGCTCGGACATAAGATCGCCGTTCGGGATGTCTCGGAAGGAAATGACGTGATCAAGTACGGCCGGGCGATTGGACGGGCGACAACGGCAATCAAGGCCGGATCGCACGTGCACACTCACAACATAAAGAGCAAGAGGTGGGCCTGATGGCAAACGACATGAAACTGACCGGTTACCGGCGCGAAAACGGTAAGGTGGGTGTCCGTAACTATGTGGCGATAATCCCGGTGGATGACATTTCCAACTCCGCGGTCGAGGGCGTCGGCAACCTCATCCGGGATACGCTCCCGCTTCCGCATCCCTACGGCCGTCTGCAGTTCGGCGACGACCTGGCCCTTCATTTCCGGACGCTCATCGGCACGGGACGGAACCCCAATATTGCGGCCGCAATCGTGATCGGCATTGAACCGAAGTGGACGCAGAAGATCGTCGACGGCATCGCCGAGACGGGGAAGCCGGTCGCCGGGTTCAGCATCGAACGATACGGCGATCTGAAAACCATCGAGATCGCCGCACGAAAGGCGAAGGAGTTCGTTCAGCACGCGGGTGAAATTCCGCGGGTTCCCATTAAGTGGGGAGAACTCACCATGAGCGCAAAGTGCGGCGAGTCGGACACGACCCTCGGGCTCGCGTCCAACCCGGCGATCGGCCGCATGCTCGAGCGTTTCATCGCCGAGGGCGGCACAGCGATTTTCGGTGAGACCAGCGAAACAACCGGGGGCGAAGACGTCATCGCCGACAGCGCGATAGACGAGGAGGTGCGCAGGCAGTTCCTGAAGACCTTCCAGGACTACCAGGACTTCATCATCGGCACCGGTGCCGACCTCCTGGGGTCGCAGCCGACGGAGGGCAACATCCGCGGCGGGCTCTCCACCATCGAAGAGAAGGCAATGGGGAACGTGGCGAAGAAGGGCCGCAACAAGCTTACTTCAGTCCTGCAGCCGGCCGAGGAGCCGACGGGCCCGGGTATGCACTTCATGGACAGCTCGAGCGCTGCCGCCGAGATGGTGACCCTCTGTGCCGCGGGCGGATCGGCGATCCACTTTTTCACCACGGGTCAGGGCAACATCATTGGAAACCCGGTGCTCCCGGTGATGAAGATCACGGCAAATCCGCTCACGATCGAGACCATGTCCGAGCACGTGGACGTCGACCTGTCGGCGATGCTGCGGCTCGAGATGACCCTCGACCAGGCCGCCGACGCGGTAATGGACGTGATGGCGCACACCATCAACGGCCGGCTCACTGCGGCCGAGGCGCTGAAGCACAACGAGTTCGTTCTCACTAAGCTGTACCGCAGCGCCTGAGCGGACCCTGCGTCAGGCAACGGGCGGGTTGATATGAACAGAAGGTACGAGATTCCCTATGGAAGAAAGACCATCGAGTTCACCCTGCCCGACTCTGCGCCGGTCGACCTGCTCTCGCCGAAGGAGGCTGCGCCGGCACCGGACCCTTCGGCCGAGGTCGTCCGAGCGCTCGGCTCTCCGATCTCCGGCACGACGGGGGACCCGGGACTGCGCCGCCTGGCCGAGGCGGGTGCTGCGGTCGCGATCGCGGTTAACGACAAAACCCGTCCGGTTCCGCACGGTGACCTTTTGCCTCCGCTTCTGAACTATCTTCGTGAGGCCGGCTTCCGCAGCGAAGACATCACCTTCGTCATTGCGACCGGTACCCATCCGGTGATGCTCCCGGAGGAATACCCTTCCATTCTTCCTCCCGAAATCGTCCGGGGATACCGGATCGAGTGTCACGATGGATACGACCGGGCAAACCTCGTTTCGCGCGGTACCACCTCCCGCGGGACCCCCGCCTGGTTCAACCGCACTTACGCGGAGGCGGACGTGCGGATCGTGGTCGGCAACATCGAACCGCACCAGTTCATGGGCTACTCGGGCGGGGTCAAGAGCGCGGCGATCGGGCTGGCGGGAGTGGAGACAATCAACACCAACCACGCGCGAATGATGGACCCTGCTGCGCGGCTCGGCACCTACGAGGGAAATCCCGCGCGAGATGATGTCGAAGAGCTCGGACGCCTGCTGGGCGTACACTTTGCGCTCAACGTGGTTCTCAACGATCACAAACAGATTGTCCGGGCATTTGCCGGCGACCCGGTCGCGGTGATGGCCGCGGGGATTCCGCTCGTGAGGGACCAGTTCGAGCTTCCGGTCCACGAGCCGTTCGATCTGATGATCGTCTCGCCCGGCGGCCATCCGAAGGACATCAATCTCTACCAGGCACAGAAGGCTCTTGCCCACGCATCGCTCATCACCCGCGAGGGTGGCTCAATCATCCTGGCGGCCGCCTGTCCGGAGGGCTCGGGAAGCGCGAGTTACGAGACGTGGGTAGCCGGTCGGAGGTCGAACCGCGAGGTGCTCGATGATTTCGGCACAGAAGGGTTCCGAGTCGGTCCGCACAAGGCGTTTCAGATTGCACGTGATGCGATCCGCGCGCGGGTAATTCTGGTCTCCGATCTTTCCGACGAGCAGGTGCGCCGCTTCATCCTCGAGCCTGCCGGATCGATCGAAGAGGCGATCGCCCGGGCTGCGCTTCCGCCGTCGAGCGGGGGCCGCACAGGAATCATGCCCTACGCGAATGCGACGATTCCGCGTCTCGACGCAGGCTAGTTGTGTATACTTAGGTTCCAAGGAGTAACCGGAGGAGAGACAGTGTCCGATCGTCAGCCGCTGCGAAGCAACGACATCCGAGAGCAGAACGAAAAGCTCGTGCTGAACCTCATCTATTCTCATCAAGGAATCTCCCAGTCCGAGGTGGCAAGCATGACCGGACTCAAGCCGCCCACCGTGTTCCGTATCTTCAGCACGCTCGAACGCGACAGTCTTATCCGCGTCGCCGACGGAAATGCTGCACCCTCCGACCGCAAGGGCCGGAGGCCCTCGCCCTACGTTGTGGTTCCCGAAGCTCACTACAGCATCGGGCTCGACTTCTGGGCACGGACCGCCGCGGTTGCCCTGTTCGACTTCGGCGCGCGGGTGATCTACCAGCGCAGCATGAACTTCCGCGAGGGGGTGGACGCCGAGGAGGCAGTCGCGCAGGTGGTGGCGCTGATCGAGGAGGCGATGAAAGAGGCGGCGGTTCCGCGGGAAACACTGCTCGGCATCGGTATCGGTGCGCCGGGAGTTGTCGATATCGAGTCGGGCGTCGTTCTCACCTACGAACGGATCCGTGGCATGAACCGGTTCGACGTCCGTTCGAGAATCGAACAGCGCTTTTCCGTCCCGGTGGCAATCCACAACAACTGCTCGGTGATCGCTCTGGGCGCCTACCGCTACGGCAGCGTGCGCGGCGAGCGGTCGCTCGTTGCATTCCTGATCCGGTCCGGCCTCGGAGGAGCCTTCATTCACGACGGTCATCTCTACGTCAATCAGGGGCGGACAGCATTCGAGATCGGTCATATCTCGCTTGCCTCTTCGGAAAGCGAAGAGCGTGAGCTCGAAGATTTCATCTGCGAGGACTCCATCCTCCAGATCGCCCGGAAGACCGCGAATCTCAGCGACTGGGACCAGATCGACCACGGCCTTGCCGACGCCGATCCAAGGCTCACCGAAGGGCTTTCACATCTCGGCCGCATCTTTTCACAGTCGGCGCGCAACGTTTCACACCTGCTCAACCCGGATACGATCCTGATCGTTTCCCGTTCGCTGCCGCTGTCGAGCTTCTTTGCCGACGCGCTCAATGCCTACATGGCGGACGGAAAGGACGGCCCACGGATAAATCTGAAGCGGGTGCTGCCGGCCGCCTATGATCCACTTCTCGCCTGCAGGGGAGCCGCGGACCTTGTGTTCGACGACTATTTTGCGCTGCCGCACTGAGGCCGAGCGCATGCCGGCGGCACCGGTGTTGACAGCGACTCGAAGTGATGGTTTACTTAGTTTTGGAAAGAAAATAAAGGAGGAGATGCGTATGAGGAAAAGACTGGGACCTATCTATCTCATGGCGGCGGTGCTCATTGCTCTTCCGGCCGCAGCACTGTTTGCTAACGGCGCGAAAGAGAGCGGACCTGTTACCCTGAACTGGCCCAGCATCTGGGTCGGGAAAGACACAAAGGCCCCCGCGGTCGCGGCGCTTGTCGAAGAGTTCAACAACGCTCACGCGGGCAAGATTCAGGTCGCCGTTGAACCGAACCCCGATTACGATGGCTATCGCGACAAGATCAATACACAGATAGCGGCGGGGCAGGTGCCTGATATTTTCATTTTCAACCCTGATCCCACCACCTTTCAGTACTATCAGGGCAACGTCCTGATGGATTTCACAAAGGATCTCCAGGGTGATTGGGGCAACCAGTTCGTTCCCGGGACGATCAAGCAGGCGACAAAGAACGGTGCAACGAAATCGCTGCCCTACGAAATCGGCGTAACGCCGATCTGGTATAACAAGGCGCTGTTCGCGAAGGCAGGAATCAGTTCGCTTCCCAAGACAATGGACGAGTTCTGGGCCGACTGTGACAAGCTGAAGGCGGCGGGAATCACGCCTACCACTCAGATGACGGGCGGATCGAACGCGTGGACCTCGATGTTGTGGTACTCCCACATTCTCGCAAGCCTCGGCGGACCCGATCTGTGGGACAAGCCCCTTTTCCAGGGACAGATTTATGTCGAGGCAGCGACGATTCTGCAGCGGATGTATCAGAACGGGAATACCACAAAAGACGCGGTGGGTGCGGACGCCAACGCGGCAGGCGGGCACTGGCTTGCCGGGCAGACTGCGATGTTCCTGAATGGTCCCTGGTACATCGGACGCGTGAAGAAAGATGCACCCGATGTCTACTCCAACACCGAGCTTGCACCGCTTCCGAAGGTTTCAGGCGGCACCTACGGTGGGACGATTGCATTCCCGCTGTCAAATCTCGCCGCCGGGAACACCGACAACGCTGCCAAGCGCGCAGCGGTCATCACCTTCCTGAAGTTTATGACGATGCCTGACAACGTAAAGAAGATCTCCGAAACATCCGGGTCGCTCTTTGCGATCAAATACAAAGTGGACCCGTCGAAGGTCGATCCGCTGCAGGCGCAGTTCATCGAGAATCTAAACAATGCAGCTTTTGCCATTCCACACATCCAGTACCAGCTTCCGTCGAAGGTCACCGCTCAGCTCGGCCAGGGCTTTGGCGCCATGGCACTTGGAAAGATGACCCCGCAGCAGTTCGTCGATTTCATGCATCAGCAGCTTCAGGCTGCCCAGTAGGCGCAGACACAGGGGCAGGGGCCGGCCACGGATTTCCGCGGCCGGCCTTGATTCCGATACGCGATGGAAAAATGAGAAGGCGCAACAAGCACTGGAAAGGCATAGTCCTGTTCATTCTGCCGGTTCTGGTCCTCTACGGAATGTTCTTTCTCTATCCGCTCGGATTCGTGGGCGTGGTGAGCCTCGTGAAGTGGAACGGCGTCACTCCCATGAAGTTCATCGGCCTGCAGAATTACATCACCAACTTTGCAAATCCGATTTTTCAGACCGCGCTCAAGAACAACTTCATCTGGGCGCTCTCCCTCGGTTTCATTCAGATCTTCTTCGCAGCGCTCGTCGCTCTCATCCTCTCGCGCCGGCCTCCGGCATGGAAACTGCTGCGGACGGTCTACTTTCTGCCGAACGTGATCTCGAAAGTTGCGATTGCGATGATGTGGCTCGCGCTCTACAACGCGGACTACGGCATGATCAACACGCTCCTTGGAAAGCTCGGGCTCGCGGGGCTCGAGCACAACTGGCTGGGCGATACTGCCACCGCCCTGCCGGCAGTGATCTTTCAGGAGGCGGTCTATATCGGTTACTTCATGATCATCATTCTGGCCGGGGCGATGTCGATACCCGAGTCCTTCTACGAGGCGGCGGAAATGGACGGGGCAAGCGTCTGGCAGCAGGATCGCTTCATTACTGTCCCGATGCTTCGCGGCATCCTGGTCACCTCGATGACTCTCGCGATCGCCTTCGGGCTGCGTCACTTCGAATCGACGTTTCTGATGACAAGGGGAGGTCCGGCGAACAGCACGCAGACCATGGGGCTGCTGCTCTACGAAAACCTTGGGTCCCTCGACTACGGGCACGCCAACGCCATCGGCGCGGTGCTCATTCTTCTCGGTGCGGCGATCATTTCGATCATCCGCAGGGTGTTCGGTGACCGTGAAGCGACTGCGGACGCGCGGCAGTAGGCGGTGAGATGATGCGGAAAGGAAAAATCGGAGCTGTCGATATCATCGCCAAGACCGGAAAGTGGCTCCTCCTGCTTTTCTTCCTGTTCATTACACTGGTGCCGCTTCTCTGGCTGATTGTCTCCTCGTTCAAGACCAACCTGGAGCTTCAGACAAGGCCGTTTGCTTTTCCTGCAGTGTGGAAGCTCTCCAACTATGCGGAGGCGATCCGCATCTCCGGTTTGCCGCAGCTTTTTGTTCATTCGGTCATCATCGCGGTGGTCGCGACTGCCGTGAACCTCATCGTCACCTCCATGGGCGCCTTCGTCTTCTCGCGCGAGAAATTCAGGCTCAACAACACGCTTCTCAACCTGATGCTGGCCGGAGTCCTGGTGCCGATAATTGCCTTCATGGTTCCCTATTTCAAGCTGATAAGCGGGTTCAGGATGTACGACACCCTCTGGGGCCTCATCCTGACCTACGCCGGGATAAACATCCCGATCTCGCTTTTTCTGGTCACCGGTTTCATGCGCGGCATACCGGGTGAGCTGGAGGAGGCAGGTGTGATGGACGGCTGCAGCTTCTGGCAGCGCTATTCGCGGATCATCATGCCGCTCAGCAAGATCGGGCTGGTTACCGCGGGAACTTTCGTATTTCTGTTTGCCTGGAACGAGTTCATCTACGCTCTGCTGCTCACTTCATCGATGAAGGCGAGGACTCTGCAGCTCGGTATCCGGTTCTTCAAGAGCCAGTTCATCACCGACTACACCTCGATGTTCGCTGCGATCACGCTGACGATCATTCCCAGCATCGCAGTCTACATCTTCTTCCACGAACGGATCATCAAGGGCCTCACCGCTGGTGCCCTGAAGGGTTGATCGCTATGGTAGACCGCGGCATATACGCCACCGAAATCCGGTCCTCGGAGCATGACTACCCAGTGCCCGTCGAGGTGGTCGAAACCGACGAGGACCTCTACTGGGACATCGCACATCTTGTCTACTTCACCATACGCGAGCAGGCGGCCGCCGACCGCAGGTCCGTGATGATACTTCCGGTGGGCCCGGTATTCCAGTTTCGCCGTTTCGTTTCGCTCTTCCGGCGCGCGCCCATCGATCTCACCCGGTTTCACTGCTTCTTCATGGACGAATACCTTTCGGACGAGCGCACGCCTGTGGGGACCGACGACCCGCTCTCCTTCCGCGGCTTCATTGAACGGGAATTTGCGGGGCCGCTCGGGCGGCTGGGCGTGCTCGAGCCGTCGCAGATCCATTTCCCGGATCCCTCGGATCCTGCCGCCTACGACCGCGAGCTCGAGGAGCTTGGCGGAGCGTCGCTCTGTGTTGCCGGCGTGGGAATAACCGGGCATATCGCCTTCAACGACCCTCCGGAGCCCGGCACGCGGGTGACCGACGCCGAGTTCCGCGATCTGCCAACCCGCGTCGTTCGCCTCTCCCGCGAAACGGTGGTGATAAACTCGAATACCGCGATGCGCGGCGCCTACGACCAGATCCCTCCGCTGGCGGTCACGGTCGGAATGAAACAGATCCTCGCCTCCCGCCGCATCAGGGTTTATCTCAACCGTCCCTGGCAGAGCGCGGTGGTGCGGAAACTGCTTTTCGCCAAACCGGGCGCCTGGTTCCCGGTAACTCTCCTCCGGGACCACCCCGATGTACGCATAACACTTACGGCCCAGGTCGCGCAGACGCCCGACTTCATGCTCAGGTGATCAGTTGACCCGGTCTACGAATGGGGCGCCTGCCCCCCTTGCCGACGCGCACCTCCACTTCGGATGTGCACATCGACTGGGTGAGCTCGAGTCCTATTTCCGCACCAGCCGGGTCGAGCTTGCCGGCGTGCTCTCGCTGCCGGATGCGACGCGCATCAACTTCAATCCGGAAGTTCTCTATGCGAAGGCCCGGCTGGGGGATCGCTGCCGTGCGTTCGGCTCGCTTGACTATGCCCACCTCTTTGCGCCTGAGCGGGCAGGGATTCCTCCTCTGGCGCTCGATGAGCAGGTGGCGCAACTCGCCCGCTGCGGCTTCGACGGGTTGAAGCTGTGGGAGGGCAAACCGACGTTCCAGTCGCGGATCGGCATGGCTCTCGACGACGTACGCTTTGCTCCCGTGTTTCAGTCGGCCGCGCGTCACGCGCTTCCGATCGTCCTTCACGTGGCCGATCCGCCGGTATTCTGGGAAGGAGCCGCAACGTCCGGCTCCGGCGAAAAGCTGGGATGGGAGGGCTCACAGGAGTCGATCCCCTCTTTCGAGGAGCTCCTGCGGCAGACCGAAGAGGTCCTGAAGCACCACTCCGACTGCACGTTTATATTCCCCCATATGCTTTTTCTCGCGGGTGATCTCGAGCGGCTTTCTGCGCTTCTCGAGGCGTATCCGAACGCGCTGCTCGACCTCAGCCCCGGAGTCTATTTCTATGGTGAGCTCCACCGCAGAAGAAAGGAGGCGATCGACTTCTTCAACCGCTTTTCCTCGAGAATCCTTTTCGGCAGTGACGGCATGTGGTTCTGCGCCGGGCAGCCGGAACTTCCGCAGAGCGACCTGGCAGCGAACGGCGAACGCACCCGACGGCTGTTCCGCTTCCTCTCGTCGGCCGACGAGATCGACAACCCTTTTCCCTTCACGCGGGACGAGCTCCCTCTCGTTCGCGGTCTCGCGCTTCCTTCCGAGACGCTGCAACGGATCACCCTCACCAACTTCCGGGAGCTCGCCGCGCGTTCGAGCAGCGGGAGCGGGGCGAACGGTACTGACATACCGACCGGGGAGGCAGTAGAGTATCTGGAGGGTTTCCTGCGGCGGCTCGAGCTGGGCGATAACCGCCGGAGACCGACCGCCGCGAAAGAATCGGCGGTACAGGTATTCAAATACTTCAGCTCGGAGAGAAGCGGATGATAAAGGCAGCTGTGTGCGGACTCGGCATCGGGATGGCCCATTGCGCCGGCTATCTGCAAAGTGAGCACGCTGAGCTCGTTGCCGTGTGTGATCTGATGCCGGAGCGGCTCTCGCACGTAGGTGGCACCTTCGACGCCGGAAGCATGATGGGTCTGAAGTCCCTTTTTGACGCCGAGATCCTCGGAAGGAGCTGGGAGAGCCTCGGCGTGCGGACGCATCGCACCTTCGAGGAGCTTCTGGCCGACGACGACGTTGAGCTCATCAGCCTGTGCACTCCCGATTTTCTCCACGCGCGTCAGTCCTGGGAGGTGCTCCATTCCGGGCGCCATCTTCTTGTGGAGAAGCCTCTCGCCCTGACTATGGGGAGGGGCAAATCGCTTGTCATGGCAGGCGCGGATGCTGAACGCAACGGGGCCCGGAGCGGCGTCGGGTACGAATTCCGCCTTAATCCCGCGATCCTCAAGGTGAAGTCGCTGATCGATTCGGGTGAGGTCGGCGTGGTCCACGCCTGCTCGGTGCACCACTACCGCCGTCCCTTCCGCCGGGACAAGTGGAACCGGTGGATTCAGGAGCGATCCAAATCGGGTGGACTGATTGTGGAGGAGACCTCGCACTGGTTCGACCTTGCCCGCTACCTGTCGGGCGGAGAAATTGCGACGGTTCACGCGGTAGCCACCGACAAGATCCATCCCGATTTCGACTACGAGGACATCGCTTTCATAAATGCAACCTTCGCCGGCGGTGGAATTCTTCAGATATCGCACGCCCTCACCGGCTTCGACTTCGCCCTTGTGGTGACCATTCACGGCACCGCCGGCACCATCCGGTGCGCCTTCAAGGAGACGCCGGTCTCACGCCTGGACGCCGGTCAGACCAGCTACATCGCAGTCGTCTCGTGGGGTCCACTCGATGGCAACGCCGAACAGGGCGGGGTGGTGACCTTCGGTGAGGAGGCCACGGAACCGGCCACCATTCGCGATCACGTCAGGGAGTTCGCGGCCTGCGTGGCGGAGGGGAGGCCGGCGCCCTGCACGCTGTCGGACGGGCTCGCGGCGCTCGAGGCGTCGATAGCTGCAGGCGTGGCGGCGCACCGGAACGCGGTGGTAAACCTTGACGTAGAAGCGCTGGAGTAGAAGTTCCAGGGAGCAACCATGAGCAGACTATCTCTCGAACAAATCGCCGGAGAGGGCTTTCGAGTACGCGTCGACGGCAGGACCGTGCTCGAGCACAGCATCAGGCGCCCGGTGCTCGCGGCGGGGTCGGGCCGCGCCCGCTACCGCATGTATCACGGCAACTTCAGGATCTCGGAATCGTCGAAACGGCGGGTGGAGTGCAGGAAGCTGACGGTGGCCGCTGAAGGGGAGCATGAGATCGAGCTCGCCTGCGCGGTCCCGAAACTTCGGCTTGTGCTGCGCGTGGAATCCGGCGCGTTGGCGATCCGGTTCGCCGAAGTCGAGCCCTGGATCAATCGCGTCTGGCTCCGCGTCCCTGCAGACCCCGGCGAGCACGCGGTGGGCTGCGGGGAGCAATTCTCCCGGATCGATCTGAAGGGCAGCCGCGTTCCGCTGTGGAGCTCGGAGCAGGGTGTCGGGCGTGGCCACGATGCGATCACCCTCTACGCCAACCTGCACTCCCGCTCCGGTGGGAACTGGCACACAACCTACTTCCCCCTTCCCGCCTACGTCACCGACCGCGGACGCTACCTCTATGCCGACATCACCGCCTACAGCGAGATCTCGTTTCGCGGGAACCGTACCGAACTCTATTCGCGCCAGGTACCTGAGCGTGTGATGGTCGGCCGTTCCGACTCGCTGGCAGCGGCATCGGGCGCGATTTCCTCCCTGCTCGGGCGGCAGCCGCCGCTGCCGGACTGGACCTTCGACGGGATGTGGCTCGGCGTTCAAGGGGGCAGAGAGCGGGTTGAGCAGAAGCTCGAGGCCGCGCAGTCCGCCGGGGTGAAGGTGTCGGCGCTCTGGGCCCAGGACTGGGAGGGCAAGAGGGAGACCGCCTTCGGGCGTCAGCTCAGATGGGACTGGATATATCACGCGGAGAGCTATCCCGATCTGCCCGGTCACATCGCCGATCTCAACCGTCGCGGGATCCGCATGCTGGGATACATAAACCCCTTCCTCGCCCTGGACGGGAGCCTCTACCGGGAGGCGGCACAGAGGGGATACTGCGTGAGGAACCCGCAAGGAGAGGATTACCACGTGGTGGTGACCACCTTTCCTGCCGCCATCGTAGACCTCACCAATCCGGACGCCTTCGCCTGGATGAAGCAGATCATAAAGGAGAACCTGATCGGCATCGGGCTCTCCGGATGGATGTGTGATTTCGGCGAGTACCTGCCGACCGATGCGGTAATGCACTCGGGAAAACCGGCGGAACTGGTGCACAATGAGTTTCCCGAGCTCTGGGCCCGGGCAAACCGGGAGGCCGTGGAGGAGTCGGGAAAGCTCGGTGAGGTGGTCTTCTTCATGCGTGCTGGATTCTCCGCCTCGATGCGCTGGTCGACCGCCTTCTGGGCCGGTGATCAGCTGGCGAACTGGAGCCGGCACGACGGTCTTGCCAGTGTGATACCGGCGGCAATTTCGCTCGGTGCGCTCGGCGGAGGGGTCTGGCACTCCGACCTCGGAGGGTACACCTCGCTCGCCTGGGTCCGGCGAACAAAGGAGCTCTTCATGCGCTGGGCGGAGCTGGCCGCATTCGCGCCGATCATGCGCAGCCACGAAGGCAACCGGCCGGACACCAACTGGCAGTTCAATTCCGACGCCGGGACGCTCGAGCACCTCGCGCGCATGACCGGCGTCTACACGAGCCTGAAGGACTACCACTGTCACACTCTTTCCGCCTATCAGATCACCGGCATTTCGCCGATCCGCCACGCATCCGTTCACTACAGCGACGACCCAGAGCTCTGGAGCGCGCGGGACCAGTATCTTTACGGTCGCGACCTCATGGTCTGCCCGGTGGTAACAAGAGGCCGCAGATCGCGGGCGGTCCATCTGCCGAAGGACGAGTGGATTCACCTGTTCACCGGAAAGGAATTCGGCGGCGGGCGGACGGTGGTCGACGCACCTCTTGGTGTTCCGCCGGTGTTCTACCGTGCATCGAGCGAATTTGCACCGCTCTTCCGATCTCTTGCCCGGGCGAACAGGTCGAGTTGATGCACGATAATGATGAGCCGGCCATCCTGAAGGGTCTGAAGCCGCGCGTGTTCCCATCGCGCCAGCGCCTCGGAAGGAAGCGACGGATTTCGCCGGCCTTCGTTCCCGATCATTGTCAGAAGATAGCCTGCGAACTCCGCATCGCGGCCCCGGTAGCGTTGCCCGGAGGGGGCGATTACCCAGTCTGATGCACCGACCGCCTCGACTGTCAGGCCGGCACGGACCGCTGCATCGGGGAGCCTGCGGCCCGTTCTGCTGCCCGCGGACGGCGAGCGCAGATCCATCGACCGGTTGTACCAGGCGAGCAGCTCCTCCTCAAAGTGCACATCTGCGTGGGGCGGAATCAGCTCGGTGAGCCCGTCGTAATTGACTGTCGCGTAGATACCACCGGAGGGGGCGAGCAGCGAGTCGAGAAGGCTGACCGTATCGTCGAGCGGGAGCAGGTCGAGCACAGCATGGGCGGTGATGAGACCGAAGGCCTCTCTGTCCCCCCATCCTCCGCCTGAATCAGAGAGGTCCCGGCGGACGAATCTTGCGCCGGGTGCCACAGGCGCCGTTTTGAGCTCAGCCTCCTTCAGCAGTTCAGGATCGTTGTCGATTCCCACAAGCTCGAGACTGGTCGGCATCGCGGCCGCCGGCATTGCCTGAACCCAGGCGGAAATACGTCTGATCATCGCCCCGGTGCCGGTTCCCACGTCGAGCACGCGCAGTCGGCCGTCAGCGTTGCGGGACGCGGTGGAACCGACATGTTCAAGAACTGTCTCTCGCACTGCCGAGTTCAGACTGCGGTCGTCGAGCGGCTCCTTGGCTGCCAGGTAATCCGGAAAGGAAAAACCGTTATCCGCCATGGGGTCCCCCCCGCGCAGACTCAAGGGCGGCCTCGAAGCACGCTCCCGTATCCGCCCAGCTCCCGAGCCCTTCGGCGTCCCTGTGCGCTGCATCCGACATTCGCGCACGGAGCGCCGGGTCGGACGCAACCCGCGAGATCGCACTCCCCATGAGCGCCACATCGGGATAGGGAACGAGAATCCCGCTGAAGTCCCGCTCCGGAGATCCGTGCCGCGCCGCTCCGAGGGCTGTCCTGCAGGCCGTCGCGAGCTCACGTTCATCCGATACGACGACTGCCGAGGGGGCGATCTCGCGAAACGACGCGGTATCGAAGGCGATGAAGGGAAGGTTGAACGAGAGCGCTTCGGCAAGCGATATTCCGTATCCCTCGTGCTGAGAGGCGGACAGGAAGAGGTCCGAGTCGCGGTAGGCTTCGACAAGCCTGTCCCGCGTGAGGTATCCGCTCACGGTTGCCCGTTTTCCGGGACCCTGGCCCGCGGCCCTTTGTTCAACGCGGGCGGCGTGCCCGCTGTCGACCGAGCTGTCTCCGGCTATCAGAAGGTTCAACGGGGCGTCCGATTCGGCACGGGCCATTGCCTCGAGGAGGAGATGGTGGCCCTTGCGCGGAATCAGGTTCCCGGTCGACAGAAGCCGGACTGTTACGTCCGTCCGTGGCCTCGTCCCGGTGGATGTTCGATCGACGCCTGGTCTGCACACAACGGTATCGATGTCCTTCACCAGGGTCCGGATGACGGCGGCGGTGCTCCCGCTGGTTGCAACAAGAAGGTCGACGCGCCGGAGCAGCGCCTGTTCTGCGAGTCTGTGAAGCAGGCTCACGTGGAGGGGGAGCGCTTCGGAGACCGCGAGATGGTGAACCAGGGCCGCCTTCCGGGGAGGCAGCCTGCGGAGGAGCGAACGGACCGGGAAAATCGCGGGATGGACGAGCTCGTCTATCACGATCCAGTCGAAACCGGATACCGAACGAAGCGCAGCCACGGTTTCGGTCCGTCCCCTGCCGGCGATCCCGTGAAGCAGTGTTCGGGGTTCCAGGCTCACTACCCGCACGGTATGGCCGTGCTGTTCAAGCAGGCGAACCACCTCCCGGTCGTACAGATACCCGCCCGAGCGCCGCCGGATATCGCCGTAGACTATCAGCGCGATCGTCACTCGATGCCATCCGGCGGCGCTTCGTAGGATGCCCACGCCGACTCCGACTCCCAGATTTTCACCTCCATCGCGGGGACAGGTTCGAGCGTTCCGCCTGCGCGAACGAAGCCGTTGCCAAGCTCACGGTGGAGATATACCGCGAGATTCTCCAGGCTCGGCTGACGGTCCTCGAAGAAGGGCAGGTCATTCAGCAGACGATCATCCAGATCCTTCAGCACCGACTCAAGGATGCTTTCGAGCAGGGCGATATCTACGGAAAATCCGTTGCTGTCCAGGGTCGGGGTCCGGCAGATCCACTCGACGCGGTAGGGATGCGTGTGCGGGAGGGATTCTTCACCGAAGTCGCCGCGCAGTGCATGGCGCGCGGTAAACACTCTTTCGACACCTGTTCGGAACATCAGCCTCTCCTCTTTGGCATCTACGGTATCTAGGCAGTGGGATCCAGGACAACCTGCAGCACCTCCTCGGGATGGTCGCAGATCAACCTGTAGGCTTCCGGAGCCTTCGAAAACGGAATCCGGTGCGATATCAGCCGTGACGGGCGCATCCGGCCGACGTAGTCGAGAGCGCGCGACAGGCGGCGCTCCTTGGTCCAGCGCGGCCCCAGGCGCGGTGAAATGTTGCTGACCTGTGAGCTTCTGATGGTCAGCCGCCTGCGGTGAAAACTGGTGCCGAGATTCAGGAGCACGTCTCTCGTGCCGAACCAGGAGGCTTCCAGGATCAGCCCCTCGAACGCGGTCACGTCGATCGCGAGCTGCAGACCCGCCGCAGAGCCGCTGGTATTGATCGCGATATCGGGGCCCCTGCCCCCGGTCAGCTCACGGATCAGCCCACAGGAATCTGAAAGCGCGGGATCGACGGTAAGGCAGCCCATCGACGCCGAAAGCTCCCGCCGCTTTTCGATCGGATCGACCGATACCACCCTTTCCATACCAAAGCGGCAGAGCAGCTCGGCGACGAGCATGCCTACGACTCCCTGACCGATGATCAGAATCGAGTCACCGGCGACCGGACGTGCATCCTGCACGACACCAAGCGCGGTCTCCATGTTCGCGAGGAAAACGGCGTCTTCGGTTTCGATCGCGTCCGGAAGCGGTACCGCCTCTGTGAGGTCGCAGGCGAATCGGTCCTGATGCGGGTGAAAGACGAAATATCGCTCTCCCGACGCGGTCGCGGCGACATTCATGTAGCCGTACTTGAGCGGGTAGGCGAGCGACCCTCCGACCGCCGTGAGCACCTCGTCTGCAGGCAGGTCGGCCGGCGCCTCACCTCGGTAGATCAGCAGCTCCGTGCCGTGGCTTATTCCAATCAGCCGGGAACTCAGGAGCGTCTGACCCGGGCCGGTCTCGACGCCCTCCCGGCGAATCTCCACCCGTCGCTTCGCCACAAAGTAGAGCGATCGCGAGTCGGCCGATTCTGACACCCTCAGGCCGGTTGAAGCCATACCTATAGAATACCCAGACTGAATATGTAAAACAAGAAATCTGTCTGTCCTGTGAACGACGGATCGCTTCGCGATCCTTCAGCAACAGATCTCCATCCGAAAATGGTGACGGAATCTTCTTGCTGCGGTGTTGAATAGGTATGAGTTCTCTACATCACGGAGGTGCATTATGAGACGGCGTTACGCCATCCGCATCGGGACGGGCGTCGTTCTGCTCCTGGGGACAATTGCTCTCACGTCCTGCAACATCTTCCTCGACACCGGAGATCAGACGCTTCGGGTGGTGAACGCGACCTCCTACTCGCTGGAACGGGTGGTCTGGATCGATGGCGACGGGTACCGGCACACCTTTGGGCCGGATCAGGCCGGCTACCTTCTGCCGGGAAGCTCCGAAGAGGAACGCGTTGCCCCGGGATACGATTTTGTCTACTTCTACTTCGTCAATCTGCCCGACCACTTCCGGACGGCGGAACCGGTCGAAGTGCGACCGTTCAGGCACGTCATCCTTGTAATCGACGACGGCACGCCGGTTGTGAAAGTTCCGTAGCCCGGGGGCTACGGAACAACCTCGAAGGGATAGACCTTCTTGACCTCGGCTTTTCGAAGTGAATCGTGGAGGACCGCGACGAACTCGTATTTGCCGGGCGGAAGCTCACCGAGGGTGAGCGTATTCAGGCCGTAGACGTCGAGGACCGGGGTGCGGCCGTGGTAGTCGAACTTGAGCGCGTCGGGGGCGTTCAGAAGCGTGTCGCCGGAGTCGTTCTGCACAATCATGTCCTGGGTGAAGGCGATATGGTATGAGCCGTCGGCGCGTTCGGTGTAGATGTTATCGGGCTCGTAATAGAAATATATCTGCGTTCCCGCTTTGACCTTGTCGTCCGGATAGGGTACGTACTGCCCGTATGTAATCACCTTCGAGCAGAGCACGAAGTTTCTGAAGCCCAGCTCTCCAGCATTCTGCAGGTCTATGATCTTCTCTTTCAGCGCCGCAACACTTTCCTGCGCCTGCAGCTGAGACGCCGCGAGCGCCAGGAAGAATGCGGCAACCGTGAACAGAGTGCTTCGGCGAACTCCCCGGTGTTCACGTATACTTGCACGACCGTGTTTCGTCACTCTCGGCCTCCTGATAGCCTCCATTGTACACCCGACTTGCGCCGGCACCACTCCCGGGTTAATCTTTCAATTGCGAGGCGCAATCGATATGGAAAACAGAGCACTGCGAGTTTCATGGATCATCGTCATGATCCTGACGGCGGTCTCGATCGTCGCCGGTATCCTGCTCGGATTCCTTCGAGGACGCACTGCGCTCGGTTTCGTACTCTGCGTCGGCGTTCCGGCCGTTCTTGCCTCTCCTGCCGCCGCCTTTCGCACATTCGAGCGGAGGTCCGCGGAGCCAGGCGGAAATGGGCAGGGTGACGGCCGGACGGAATCCGGGAGCTCGAGGCGACAGGACGGCTGACTAGCGGCGACGCGGGCCCGGCAGCCGCGCGAGCGGATCCTGGCGGTAGAACGCGCGTAGCTCGCCGTACACCTGTGGGTACTCCCGATCGAGCACCCACGGCTGCTCGAAAAATGTCTCCGATACTACGGCGAAAAACTCTTCGGGCGCTTCGGCGGCGTAGGGATCTATTCCGCTCATCGGCCGCGCGGGAGCAGGGCGGCCACCGCGTTTCCCCGGCGCGTGAGTGGCGCGGCCCGACCGTCGCGGGCCGGCAACGATCCGCTGCTGAAGATCGAGGTAGGCTCCGGTGAAGGTCTTTGTCCATAGCGCGAGGTCCATTTCACGGTGCAGGAGCGGGGCTCCGTCGAGCTCGCCGTTTCCCCGGTCGAGGACGTGCGCCATCTCATGGATCACCACGTTGTAGCCGTCTCCCCAGCCCGAAGCATCCACGTCCCGGATCGAGAGAAATACCGAACCAAGTGGAAGGATCTGCCCGCTGGCGGTCTCGATTCCCTCATGTACCACGCCCGCCTCGTCCACATCGGTCGTCTCCACGTCGAACTCGTCCGCCGTCAGCACGAGCGTGGACCAGCTGCGATACCAGGAAAGCCCGAGCTCGAGAACGGGAAGGCAGGCTTGCGCGGCGATCGAGGCGAGCAGGCGGCCGTCGATTTCGAGGTCTCCGACCGGGTAGAGCTGTTTCCGGGCAAGGAACTGTTCTGAAAGCTGCCTCAGAGCGGCCAGCCGATCGGCGCTGAACCCCCGAAGGATCGGATGCTTGGCGAGGACCCATTGCCAGTCTTCGTCGGCGACAGGATAGACCGGACGCGGAAAGAGCCGCTCAAAGAATCCGCTCACGAAGGACGCTCGTCGTCGGAGAGGATGGCGAGGATCTGGTGATCCTGCCTCACGCCGTCGATTTCCACGCTCTTTCGCGCCACGCCCTCTTTCCTGAAGCCACACTTTTCGAGCACGCGCATCGAGGCGGTGTTGTGCGGCATTACGCCGGCTTCGATCCGCTCCAGCTTCAGCTCCTGGAACCCGTAGTCAACCGCGAGCTTGACCGCTTCGGTTGCATAGCCCTTTCCGTTCTGGTCACGGTCGACGCAGTAGCCCACGTAGCAGCTCTGCAGCGGTCCGCGCATCACCTCCGTGAGCGCTATGGTTCCAATCAGCTCGCCTGACGTATTGAGAAAGATCCCGAAGGAATACCAGTTGCCGTCGCGTCGCCCCTTCTCATCGCGTTCAATTATTCGTCTCTGCGCGTCGACCGTATAGAAGTCGGGAGCGCGAGTGGTCATGAACTGCCGGAAGAATTCCCGGTTTCGCTCCTGAAGCGAAAGAAGCGCCCCGTGATCTTCGGGTGTGAATGCTCTGATGTGGATGTGATCTCCGCGCATGTGAAGCCTGCCACCTGTCAAACTACTTGAGAACCTGTTTCACCTTTTCCGCCATGGCGATGCCGACCTTTTCCTGATTTTCACGGTCGAAGTGTATGCCGTCGACAGGGCTTGAAACAGCGACGCGGGACAGGTCCAGAAGCGGGCAGGAAAGATCGTGTGCGACCCGGGTAAACTCCACGGAGAGGCTCCGGGACTTCTCTTCTGCGCCCCTGAACATTTCGGCGAAGTCGGTAAGTTTCGCCACCGGAGGCGGAGCGACGAGCAGAACCGTGGGCGCCGGGCCTTCAACCGGATCTGCTATCCTGCGGGCGATCTGCACCAGACGGCCGGCGCCTTCGGCGATATCGAAGGGGGTGAGCGAAAAGCGATGTTTGAGGTCGTTGGTCCCGAGCATGATGATGAGAAGATCGAAGGGCTTGTGACTGCGGACGATCGGGATAAGATGGTCCTTACCGCACTTGTGCTCTTCGATCGGATCTTCCCACACGGTCGTCCGGCCGTTGAGGCCCTCTTCTACCACGTCGAATCCGTTTCCCAGCGCAGCAGCCATGACGCCGGGCCAGCGCTCCGCCTTCGGATAGCGCGATTTCGTTTCCGGGTTGTAACCCCAGGTATTCGAGTCTCCAAAACAGACGATCCGCTTCATTGCTGCCTCCTGGCTACTCACGCATAATGCCGCGACGTACGAGGTTAGTGTACACTGCCTGCATCCGCCCGTCCCTGTTTGTCATGATATTTCGAAACATTATCCGTCCCACCACGAACCTGTTGACCAGACGGGGGTAGAGATTCTGAAATCGATACTTACGGCCGCGGGAAATGTCGTCGACAATCCTGCGGCCCAGTCCACGCGCGGCTTTCGCGACCTTATCATCACGCTCGGCCCGCTCCCAGCCGCGCGCAACGCCGAGAAAGCCGCTGACGTAGCCGCGGCCGAAGAAGCCGTTCGCCATGCTGCACAGCGCGCGGGCAACCCGGCGGGCGCCGACCGCACCGGCGGTAGAGATGCCGACGAGATACTTACCCGCCATCGACGAGGTGTACACTGTGAAGAGCCCGAAACGGTCGAGAAAGTTCTTCATGATGGCATTCGGCGCGAGACCGTAGGCCGGCGCACCGAGAATCACCCCGTCGGCGCTATAGAGGCTGTTCCGGATATCGTTCAGATCGTCGTCCAGCTGACAATCGCCGTGCTTGAGACAGAGCATGCATCCCCGGCAGAAGCCCAGGCTGTGCTCCGGAAGCCATATCTCCGCAGTTTCGGCTCCGCTCCCGGCCGCCGCCTCGAGCGCGAGCCTCACCAGCGCCGCGGTGTTCCCGTTTCGTGACGGGCTTGCCGTGATTCCAATAATCTTCATAGTATCAGGGACAAGTGTATCTTTGCGTACCGCCCGGGGCAAGAGGCGCGGCCGGTCAGCCCCCGTACTTCTCCTCGTAGTCGGTTCGGAGGGCCTCCACCACGGCGGGGTCGGCGAGGGTGGTAACGTCGCCGAGCGCACGTCCCTCTGCGATGTCACGCAGGAGCCTGCGCATGATCTTGCCGGATCGGGTCTTCGGGAGGTCGGAGGAGAAGAGAACATCTTCCGGGCGCGCGAGCGCACCGATCTTCTCCACCACATGCTGTTTGAGCTCGTCCCGCAGCTCGCTCGACGGTTTCTGGCCGCCTTTGAGCGTAACGAACGCGACAATGCCCTGCCCCTTGAGCTCGTGTTTCTTGCCGACCACGGCTGCTTCGGCGACTGACGGATGATCGACGAGCGCGGACTCCACCTCCATTGTTCCGATGCGATGTCCGGAAACGTTCAGCACGTCGTCCACCCGGCCGAGGATCATGAAATTGCCCTTCGCGTCGCGCTTGGCGCCGTCGCCGGGGAAGTAGATTTTCTCGTTCCACTTGGAGAAGTAGGTGCTCACCCAGCGGTCGTCGTCGCCCCATATGGTCCGCGACATCGAAGGCCAGGGGTGACGGATGGCGAGGAGCCCGCTTCCCTCCTTCACCTCGTTTCCCTTCTCATCGAGAATTGTCGCCTGTATTCCCGGGAGTGGCGTGCCGGCAAATCCCGGCTTCATTGCCGAGACGCCGGGCAGTCCGCTTATCATGATGGCGCCGGTTTCTGTTTGCCACCAGGTATCGACGATCGGGCAGCGCTCCTTGCCGATGTTCTCGTGATACCAGATCCAGGCCTCCGGATTTATCGGTTCGCCCACGCTTCCAAGCAAGCGCAGCGACGAAAGATCATGTTTGGCCGGGTATTCGGCACCCCACTTCATGAAGGAGCGAATGGCGGTGGGTGCGGTGTAATATACGCTGATCTGGTGCCGCTCGATGAGATCCCAGTGCCGGTCGCGCTCGGGATAGTCGGGAGCGCCCTCGTACATGAAGACAGTCGCGCCGCAGAGGAGCGGCCCGTACACCACGTAGGAGTGACCGGTTACCCATCCGATGTCGGCGGTGCACCAGAAAATATCCTCCTCCTTCAGGTCGAAGACCATCGAGGCGGTGGCATAGGTTCCCACCATGTATCCGCCGGACGTGTGGACGATGCCCTTCGGTTTGCCGGTGGTTCCGGATGTGTAGAGGATATAGAGCGGGTCCTCGGCGTCCATCGGCTCCGGCTCGCAGACGGCGCTTCGATGGTCCATCAACCGGTGATACCAGCGATCGCGCCCGTCCTGCACGTGAAGCAGGTGATGCTCTCCCGGGAGATTCTTCACCATCACCACATGCTCGACGGTCGGGCAGTGCTCGAGTGCCCGGTCACCGCCGTGCTTCAGGGAGAGGACGTTACCGCGCCGCCAGCCGCCGTCGGCGGTTATAAGGACCTTCGCCTGCGAATCATTGATCCGTTCGGCCAGCGAATCGGGCGAAAACCCGCCGAAGACGACATTGTGAATCGCTCCGATCCGGGCGCACGCCAGCATCGCCACCGCCGACTCGATGATCATCGGCATGTAGATCGCAACACGGTCGCCCTTCTGCACACCGAGCTCCCTCAGGACGTTCGCGAATTTGCAGACCTCCTGATAGAGCTGGAGATAGGTGAACGTGCGGACAGAACCGTCTTCCGCCTCCCAGATAATGGCGGCCTTGTTCCTCCGCGGTCCGTTCAGGTGCCGGTCGAGACAGTTGTAGGTGATGTTGAGCTTGCCGCCGACAAACCACTTCACGTGCGGCGGTGTCCAGTCCATCACCTTCTTCCAGGGCTCGAACCAGGTGAGGTCCTTTGCTTTGGCCTCCCAGTATCCCAGAACATCAGATTCTGCCTGTTTGTAGGGTGCCGTATCGCTGACCACTGCCGAGCGCGCAAAGCCTTCCGGCGGCGGAAATTCCCTCTGTTCAATCAGAAGATCATCGAAAACATCGGGAGCCGTGGAACTCATCGGAAGCCTCCTCTACGTGCGGATTGGAATCGCCGGCGGCTGTGTCGGGCAAAATAATCTTACTGTCGGTGTCAGGAATTGTCAAACTCGAGGAAGGGTTCGAAGGAGGGCGCTATAGCGATTCTTCGGCTATGCGGGCCGCGATCCGGCTCAGCTCCTGCCGGTCAACCTGTTCCAGAAGGCCAGCCGCATGGAGGTTTGCATAACCGTGCGCGAGCACCATCAGCCGCTCGAGCATGGCCTGCAGTTCCTGCGCCGGAACATCCGCATACCTGGGATCCTGTGAGAAGACTTTGCGGAGACGTTCACCCGCGACGCGTCCCAATCGGCGTTTGCGCTCACGCTGTGATTCGTCATGCGACAGATAGACTGTGCGGTAGAGTGCCGGCTCTTCTTCGGCGAAGGTCAGATGGCCGAGTGCGAAATCGACGGCGGCATCGCCGGTGACCCGGGCGGTCTCGTGAGCAATGATCAGATCGAGGGTCCGGCAGGCGACCTCCTCCTCGATCTCGTCCATGTCCGTCATCCAGGAGTAGATGGGCATGGTGGAGCTCTGAAGCTCGCGGGCGATCGCGCGCGCCGAAAGCGCCTCCCGCCCCTCTCTTCGAACGACATTGAAGGCCGCCTGTACGATGTCTTCCCGTCTGAACTGACGCGGCCTTGCCACAGGGCTACCTCCGGGCTTCGCGGCCGGCGGTCAGAGAGTTGAAGGCGTCCACGAACCCCGGCAGGTCGGGGTTTTCCAGGGACAGAGCGTAGTGGAGCGTCCGGCCGGTGGTCGTAGCCATTCTGAGCTCGGTCCGCGAGCCCCTCTCCCTCACGTCGAGACTGGAGAGGCGGCGGAGCGGAACGAAGGTACGGACGCACCCGTAGTCCGACGCCCGGCTGAAGCTGATCTCCTTCTCCTCCCGGATCACTATCAGCTCTCGGTCGGTCAGGATAAGAAGCCGCGCGGTCGAGAACTGGGTGAGAACCCTGAATCCGCCGATCCGGAGCTCTCTGACCGCGACCGGCTCCTGGTACAGAGTGGCCACAATGGTGTCTCCCTCGACGAGCGAACGTCTTCCATAGCTCATGAATTTGAATGCGCGCAGATTGAGATGGTCGAGCTTCCTCTTTTCCTCTGCGAGCGCCGCCCCGGCGGCGGAGTCCCGTCTGACGGCCGGGGACCTGATGTCGGCAAAGTATTTGCCGTCGGCAGAGTACTGGCCGTCGGCAGAGTACTGGCCGTCGGCAGAGTACTGGCCGTCGCCGGCTTTCTCGGCTTCCCGGACGCCGCGGAGACGATTGATCAGAGGGACAAACAGGTCCTCACGTACGGTATTGAACGCGAAGGCCGCCGTGCCCTGGGGGGAGGTCAGCTTCAACCATGAACGAAGCAGCACGCATCCCCACTCGACCTCGCCAATTGCGTCGAGCGGCGCTGAAAAGGCACTTACCCCGCTCCTCCCGGCGGTGTGCACCGTAAGCACGGAGCCAATCAGAACGATGAGATGCTCCTTGCGCGGAGAGAAGGGTGAGGCTCCCTGAGGTGCATGGATCAGGAGCGTCGATCCTGCCTCGACCTCACCTGCCTGGTCGCGGAATACCGGCGGCATCTCGGAAGCGCACAGGATCTTCCTCGGCCAATAGGACATTGTCTCTGTCGATGACACAATCACCTCCCCGGCGATGTCACCCTGGATGCCTCTCGAATGCCGTTATATAACGTCTGTTATAAAACTCTTGCTGAAATTTGTCAATGCAAAAAAGTGGACACTCATTCCCGAGTAGAGTAGTCTTATCCTGGTGAAACACATGAGCTACAACAAGATCAAGGTTCCAAAGGGCGACAGGATCGAGACCCGCAACGGAAAGCTTTCGGTGTCGGATCATCCGATAATCGCGTACATAGAGGGAGATGGAACAGGGCCCGACATCTGGGCTGCCTCCCATCGGGTATTCGACGCCGCCGTCAGAAAGGCCTACGGCGGAAAGCGGGAGATCGCCTGGATGGAGATCTTTGCCGGAGACAAGGCCAACCGCGTCTACGGAGAGGAGGTCTGGCTGCCGGACGAGACCCAGGATGCGATTCGCGAGTATCTGATCGGCATAAAGGGGCCGCTGACGACACCGGTGGGTGGCGGCATACGATCGATCAACGTTGCCATCCGCCAGCGGCTCGATCTCTATGCATGCGTCAGACCGGTGAAGTACTACGCCGGCGTACCGTCACCGGTGAAGAAGCCGGAGGCGGTCGACATGATCGTGTTCCGGGAGAACACGGAAGACATCTATGCGGGAATCGAATACAAGGAGGGCACTGAGGATGTGAAGAAATTCCTCGCCTTCCTAAAGGAGCAGTTTCCCGACTCCTACCGGCAGGTCCGCTTTCCGGAAAGCTCGGGCATCGGCATCAAGCCGGTCTCACGCGAAGGGACCGAGCGGCTCGTGCGGGCAGCCATCACCTATGCAATAGACTGGGACCTCCCGAGTGTGACCCTCGTTCACAAGGGCAACATTATGAAGTTTACCGAGGGCGGCTTCCGCGAGTGGGGATACGATCTTGCGCGAAAAGAGTTCGGCGCGAAGGATCTCGACGGCGGTCCCTGGCAGACGGTCAGGAATCCCAGAAGCGGCCGTGAGATAGTCGTCAAGGATGTTATTGCGGACGCGATGCTTCAGCAGATTCTCACCCGTGCGGACGAATACAGTGTGATCGCCACGCTCAATCTGAACGGCGACTACATTTCGGACGCGCTCGCCGCGCAGGTCGGCGGGATCGGGATCGCGCCCGGTGCGAACATCAATTACGACACCGGCCATGCAATGTTTGAAGCAACCCACGGTACCGCGCCCAAGTACGCGGGACAGGACAAGGTCAACCCATCGTCAGTGATCCTTTCCGGCGTCATGATGTTCCGACATCTCGGCTGGCACGAAGTAGCGGACCTGATAGACCACGCCATGGAGCGAACCATCGCCGAGAAGCGGGTGACCTATGATTTTCACCGCCTGATGGAGGGCGCAACCCTTCTCAAGACCAGCGAGTTCGGACAGGCGCTCATCGACGCGATGTAGGCCGCGCCTCGGGCGGTATAAAGAAGCGTGTTGATGGGGCTTTTCGCCAAATTCCTGCAGCGTGGCAGTTTGGCACCGCTCGGCCGTACCGCGGACGTCAAACTGCCGTACAAATCGTGTAATCCCTTCTGCAATAAAACTTACGCGCTAGTTATCAACACGCTTCTTTATACCATCCGCGCGTTGCCCGGCGGCCGTCTCCGACCGCCGGGCGCGACCTTCCGGTGGCGCTCAGGCGAGCCCGATCAGCGCCACACCCGCTATTGCCATAACCAGCCCTGCGAACCGGAAAAGCGGAATCCTTTCCCGAAAGAAGAACCACGCAAGGAGCACCGTAGGTGCCGGAAAGACCGAGGTAACGATGGTCACCAGCGACAGGAGTGATCCGCGCGTGGCCATTACGAATGCCACGTTTGCGCCCATGTCCAGCATTCCCGCGGCGAGCACCGTCAGCAGCGTTCGCCGTTCCACTTTGAGGGAGCGGCCGGTGGCAACCGCCGTGAGCGCCACCACCCCTATCGACACCGAGCGGGCCGCAATGAGCGGCCACAGCCCTGCACCCGCCGACGGCCGGGATATGGCGATGAAAAAGCTGCCGAATCCGACACCTGCGAGCAGCCCGTGAAGCAGCGCACGCCGCGTCGCGGCCTTCTCGTGTGCGCTGTCGGTGTTGGCGCCGGCACCGGTCGCGGTGAGGAGCAGGACGGCCGGGAGGCAGAGCGCGATGCCGATCCACGCATGCAGCGAGGGGCGGTCGCCGGCAGCAAGGCCGAAGATCACCGGCACAACCGCGCCGATGAGAGCTGAGGAGGGCGACACCACCGAGACCAGGGTCGACGCAATGCCGCGGTAGAGCGACACCAGCCCGACCGCTCCGCCCAGGCCCGCGGCCGCTCCCCACAGCAGATCGGTAAGGGAGGGGCTGTTGGGTCCGATCAGCGGCGCCGCGATCAGCGCAACGAGCGTGCCGGCTATCTGCGACACGACGAGAACCGACCTTACCGAGTTCGACCGCGTTGCCAGACCGCCGGCGAAATCCGCGCTGCCGTACAACAGGGCCGAGAGAGCTGCGAGCAGAATTGCCACGCGCAATTGTTAGTTGAAACGGGGAAATAATGCAATCCGGACGGAGAGCGCGCTCGCCGTCCGGGACATCTCGATCGGGAAAAAGCGGCGGATCGATAATGGAGGCGCCGGGCGCATCGTAGTAGGGATATTTCTTGTAGTCATTGAGGAACATCAGCGGACCCTGCTTCGGTCCGTTTCTGGTCGTATAGTAGGGATAGCGCGCCTTCAACTCGACGTCGGAGTTGTAGAACACCATGTTGCGGAGCTGTGTGATCGGCTGCACTGCAGGCGCGGAGTACCGCTTGTCAGCGGCGATGCCGTCGATGTTGATTGTGCCGTCGGGATTCTTGTTGAAATTGACTCCCTCGATACCGAATCCGAGCAGATAGTATCCGTCGGTCAACCTTGCCGCGATGTCCTCGGGTCTTCCGCCTGCCGCCGGTCGCGGAATCAGGGTGCGAAACGTGGCTCAGAGCGCCTTTCAAAACGTCCACGTCTCGGGAGTGGAGGGCAGGCTGATCGACCTCGAATCCGAAGCAGACGGCGTGATTGTCGGCTGGCCGCCGGCCCCGGGGCTTCCCTGTGCCTTCACGCGTGAAACGACGCGTTCATGTCCGCGGGCCCTGAGGCCTCCACCTTTCGCTTCACGAAGGTGGATTTCCGGGCGAGCTCCTCGAGCATGTTCCTGTAGCCGGCCTCGTCGATCGGTATGTCGACAGCCCTCCCGAGAAACTGCGACTGAAGAATCGCGTTCGCCAGCGCGACCGAGTGGATTCCTTCCGTGGCCGGGACGATCAGTTCCTCCCGTCCTTCGATCGCCGCGGCGAAGTTCTCGATCAGATGGCGGTGCCCCGGTTCACCGTGGTGCGTGAACGGCACCTGCGTCTTCCAGCTTTCCACCTTCATGAAGGCGATCTGCTCGTGCTTGATCGCGTCGAGCATGGAGCGGCGGTTCATGTAGAGGGTAATCGCGCCGTCCTCGAACACCAGCTTGCCCTTCTCACCGACGATCTCGAGCCGGTTCGTTCCCGGTGACTCCGCCGTTGTGGTTATGAAGTGCCCGATCATTCCGTTTGCGTGCTCGAAGTAGGCGGTGACCTCGTCCTCCACCTCGATCTCGTGATACTTGCCGAAAGAGGCGAAGCCGTGCACCTTCTGCGGCATGCCCACGATCCACTGGTAGAGGTCGAGATTGTGCGGACACTGGTTGAGCAGGACACCACCGCCCTCTCCCTTCCAGGTCGCGCGCCATCCGCCGGTATCGTAGTAATACTGCGTCCTGAACCAGTCGGTGATGATCCAGGTTGCACGGGTGAGCCGCCCGAGCTCGCCGCCGTGGACGAGTTCCTGAATCTTCTTCCAGTAGCCGTAGGTGCGAAGCATGAACATCGCCGCGAACACGAGTCCCGGGTACTTGCGACGGGCGGCCTCATACGTCTCGTTCATGCTGCGCGCGTCGGCAGCATGAACGGCTACCGGTTTTTCCACGAGGACGTGGATGCCTCTGCCCATCGCCTCGATGGCAATCGGCGGATGGAAGTAGTGCGGGGTCGCAACGATGACCGCATCGGCAGCACCGGATCCGAGCGCTTCACGATAGTCGCTGAACGCCCTGGTCGAAAAGCGCGCCGCCCCCTCCTCTGCGCGCGCGAGGTCCGCATCACAGACGAACCCCAGCGACATCTGCGCGCTTGCCGCGATGTCTTCGGCATGCTTCATGCCCATGCCGCCGATTCCAATCACACCGATTCGTACTCCGGCCATTGCTAACCCTCTCAGCTCTTGAGGAATTTTATGAGGTTGATCTTAGCACAGGTCGCGGCCGGGTTTCACAGGCCGGCGCCGGGCTCAGACCCGGCACGCGTCAGCTCGACCCGAGAGTCAGCTCCGGGCGCACAATCTCCTTCAGCGAGTAGATCTCCTGGATGTAACGTGCCGCGGACGCGTCCCAGTACCCGACCGATTCACGCGCGTAATCGCGGGCGGCGAGGATGAGCTCGTTGTCGGCTTCGCGGAAGAAGGAGATGCACCGGGACATCGCATCGAAGAAGGCCGTGGGCGTGAAGTCGGTGAACAGGAATCCGTTGCCGGTCACCGCTCCTCCGCTGCTCCGCAGGGGATAGACCGTGTCGCGAAGGCCTCCCGTTGCCCGCGCGACGACGAGGCAGCCGCAGGCGAACGCCTCGAGCTGAGAGATGCCGCCGGGCTCATACTGCGAGGGCATGAGAAAGACATCGCTCGAAAGAAGCGGAACGCTGATCTCGTGAAATCCGATATGGACCGCAACCACCCCGGGGTAGTATCCGCCGAGAAGCGAGAGCCCCCGTGCGATCTCCTCCGCCTTCTGGTCCCCGAAGGAGACGGGGCCCGCGATGACTCCCTGATAGCCAAGGCCGCGGAAGACACCCTCGGAGGACTCGAGGACGAGCTGGAACCCCTTCTGCTCGACGATACGGTGAATCATCGAGAAGACGATCCTGTCCGGATCGACTTCGAGCCCCTCCTGGAGCTGCAGAAGGAGCTTGTTCCGCATCCGGGTCTGGATTTCGCGGCTCTTGACGTTCTTCACCGCTTCGCAGGCGCGGACTCCGGCAAGGACATCGGGGTATCGCTTCTCGATCTTTTCGCGAAGCGCGGTTTTCCGGGCAAGCAGCTCGGTCAATTTCGGGTACCAGGTATCGACGAACCCGGAGTCGTCGAAGCGCCGCTGCATCTGAGAGTAGAAGTCCCGGCCTATCGCATTGTTGATCCCGGTTACGTCGTGAAGCAGGTGCTCCAGTCCGTCGCTCGCGATCGTCAGCTGCCTCGCGTAGGAGGGGCTGACGGTGATGACCCGGTCCGCACAGCGAATTCCCGCCGCCATGCAATTGAGCTTTTCTCCGTGAACCGGGTCGACGAGGTCCCCCGCCTTCCAATCCGGCAGGTTGAAGACACCCAGGAGGTCGGTTCCGTTCTCCCAGCGGTGATAGGAGTCGAAATACTGCCAGCCGCCGTTGTGAATCATGTGGATGTAGGAATTGCGCTTGAAGGCGACACTGCTGGCGTAGTAGGGGTCGAGCCGGACGATGGCGTTGAACACGCCTGCGTAGGCGTCGTTGGTGAAGGTGTAGGAGGGGTGCAGATCGAAGCTGGTGATCACCTCCGCGCATGCCCGGGCGAACCCGACCCTCCGCCGCAGCTTTTCCATGGAGGTGTAGCCCCAGTAGAGGCCGTCGAAGAACTCGTAGTGGTCGAGGAGGAAGTACTTGATACCGTCGACCGTGCCGGAATGAACGCCGACGTCGAACCGGGTGCCCTGCATCATGAACGTCACGTTTGTTCCGGAATAGGTGATTCCGAACTTCTTGATCGCGCGCTGCATCTTCGCCACCGACTTGTCGTCGCCGTAGCGGTAGAGCGGCGTGATGACATAGACCTCCTCGCCCAGCTGCGCAAGCTCGCGCGGCAGCTCGTAGACCACGTTTGCAAGCCCGCCGAACTTGGAAAACGGTTCCGCCTCTGCCGAGATAAACACGATGGGACCGCGCTCGTTGTGCATCCGAAGGCTCTCTCCCAGCGCGCGGAGGCGGGATGTGCTCTCCCCGCTGAGCTGATCGATGTAGGAGAGAAGCTCGTTGCCGGATTTCAGCCCGTTGCGCTGCAGGTGAAAAAGCATCCGCTTCAGGCCCAGCTCGAGGAAGCGCAGGTTCTGCTCGTCGAACATCGGGCTGACCGTCTCCTCCAGAAAGGCGGCAAACTCCTTGAAGGTGCCTGAGCGCGCGGCCAGTTCCCTGAATGCGAAGTTGGAGGAGAATTGGCGCGGATCGGAGATTGCGCACATTCGGAACATCGAGTCGCGGAAGAACTCGGGGTACAGCTCTTCCGGATTGCGGACTATCTCGAGCCGGAGCATCTTCACCCGGTCGGTGTAGGGAACAACCGTGTGCAGCCGCGACACGCGGAGCTCGCGTCCCGAGTAGTAGTTGTAGTGATGGGTCACCGACGAATAGAGCGGATCGACCACACGGTAGAAACCGTCATCGGTAATGGGGATCGTCGGATTGTCGAACTGGATCGAAACTGCCTGGTTTTCGTTTGAGAAATTGAAGGTGCCGAGGGTGATGGCCTCCTCGCCCTCCTTGAGCGCCGCCGCGACCATGTTGTTGTTTGCCCAGACCAGATAACCTTTGCCGCGGTTGGCTCGGTGAAAGTCGTAAACCTCCTGGTAGAAACGTTCGACGCTCCGGTGTGAGGCGTATTCGAACTGGTTCCAGTTCACATAGATGTTGTCGAGAAATACCTTCCAGCCCTCGCCTTCGGGGCTGCCCTCGAAATCGAGGATCATGCCGCTCATGAAGCTGGTGAGCCCCACCGCCGCGCTCAGCCCGCGCTGGCCAAACGTGTTGAGCGCGCGGCGCTCGTCGTGGTTTCCCAGAATGCCGAGCAGCTCGGTCCCGGGCGGAAGAGCCTGCGGGTAGTAGTTGTCGTAGAGGTGGTAGATCTCGCGGACGTCGGTCGTGCCGTGGATGATGTTCTCGCAGATCTTGAACATCGCCGAGTTGTAGGGAATGATGCCGCTTCGCGCAAGGTAGCGTTCACGGCCCCAGTAGCACTCGGCCAGGTAGACGAAAAACCGCTTTCCGGCGCCGCGCAGCGCCTCGTGTATCGCGCCGACGAAGAAGGTCTGAAACGGGTTCGCGATCGAATCGCGGCAGGCGGAGTCATAGTATCCGGTGGTGATGAGATGATCGTCTTCCCTATCGTTCACGATGATGGTGCCCTCCACCATCTCCGCGTGTGTTCGGGATTCGTTGAACCGGAACGGGTAGTTGTTCCGCTTCATCATTACCGGTACCGCATGCGCCGAGTCGAAGCGTATTCCGTCGATATCGTACTCGCGTATGAGCTTCACGACTGAATCGACCAGCCATTCCCACACCTCGAGCTTGCGGTAGTTGAGCAGCGCCCCATCGTTCCAGCTGCCGAACTTCCCGTCGGTGGACGCACGGACCACCAGATTGCCGCCCTCGTCGTAACAGCGAACGCGCCAGTCATCGGGAATTTCGGTCGCCTTCCGGTTGAGGTGCGGAACGATGTCGACGATGACGTTGATGTCGAGCTCGTGCGCGTGGCGGACCAGCTCGCTGAACTCCTTTTCACCGCCGAGATTGTTCTCGAGCGTGGTGAGGCTCATCGGCGCGAAGGGCGACGGCGAGGTGGCTTCCGGCGCCCAGTCCTCGCGGTTCGTGCCCCGCTGCTGCACGCCCAGCAGATAGACTGCGGTGATTCGGTAGCGCTGCTTCAGATCCTCCAGGTGAGCGCTGATGTCGGAGAATCTTCCCAGCCTTATGATCTCTCCGTTTTCGTTGTAAACCATGCCGGGATGGCCGTCGTGATCACGCCAGTAGACCCGGGTGTGCCCGTGGATGTCGGGGAATATCTCCAGTGCAATCTGTCCCGACACGTCGGTCATCACATTCACCCGACCGCTGCAGCGCCGCTGGGCGACCCACTGAAATGACCGGTCACGCTTGCGGTAGACCAGGTAATCAAAGGTGCCCGGATCATCGAACGTGTAGTCGCAGGAGTAGAGCCCGCTCTTGCGGTCTACATCCAGGGGTACGTCCACCCATTCGATGTCATCTTCGATCAGGAGCCCGCGCTCAGGCGTTCCGCGGAAAATCCGAAGCAGGTAGGTCTGTTTCCCTCCTGCCAGTTGAAAGGAGAAGTGGACCGATGAGCCACGCCGGACCGTCTGGAAATTCGTCGCGAGCGGCGCATCGAATTCCTTCGGCGCGAAGATCCTTTCGAGCATTACCGTGGCCGCGTCGCGAATCTCGTGGACATCGTGCCCGGACGCTGCCACGAGCAGCCTCACAACCTCTCGAAGGGACTCCCGGTCGCCGGATCGCCTGTACCGCCGGGCGAGCTTCTGAATCTGATCGATCGCCCTGTGGTTCTTCAGATAGTCGAACTCGTCGCCATTGTCCGGATTGCGGGCGTCGAGCAGCTCGAGGAACTTGCGACGATAATTGGCCGTGAAGGGCTTAACCGGAGACGGCTTCGGCGGCGCGCCGTATTCAGTCTCGACCGGGGTGATGATTCGCGAGACGGCGTCGATCAGCCGGTCGATCGTCTCGCGCTCGCCCTCGGGGAGCTCCTCGGTGTGAGCGTAGCCGGTTTCGATCGCACGCTCTTCGGCGAGCAGAAGCCGCAGAAAGGAGGCAAAGAGCTTTTCGGCAACCTGAGGCTCTTCGGTCGTCATGACGTCGAAAACCTGGAGAGGCAGGTAGATCGTCGGGACCTCTTCCCAGTGGGGTCCCTTGCCGACTCTCGCGATTACGGGAACCTCGGTGCCGTCCACGTGAAGCCCGGTCGTGCCCGGTGTCTCCCGGATGAGCACGAAGCGTCGCTCGGCAAGAGCCGCTTTCTCGGACTTTGCTATTGCCTCATGGAGAAGTGAGAGGGCGTTGAGGATGCGCGATGCGAGGCGCGTATCGTTCTTCAGCCGCTGCTCGTCGGTCTGATCTCCGGCAGCGGCCTTTTCCAGCATGTCGTCCTTGACGCGGCGGAGCCGGTCGAGCAGCTCTTCCGGGGACGTGCCGGCCCTGATGCGTTCGATTGAGTTGCGGTCTGGATAGAGCGTGAAGCCACGCTTCTCGGAAAATGCCCGGGCGAGCTCGGTGCGGACGGCGTTCTCAACGGCGCCCGATTCATCCGCCTTTCCTGAGCCGAGCAGATTGGCGTACGAGAATACCGGCGCCGGCGTTACAGTCGGTGCAGTCTTGGGGCTCATAGCTTCTCCTTTGTCCGCGGACTATCTGAGTGAGACTTCGATCTTCTTGCCGCTCTGGGAGAAGCTTACTTTTCCCTCCCTTGCCAGCCATCCGAGACCGGCGAACAGGAGGTGCTCCGGGAGCTCCGTGCGATTTTTCAGCTGCGTCGTGCTCAGCCTGGTTCCGTGGTCCTGGAGCGTCTGCCACAGGTCACCGGCCGCCTCTCCAATGCTCTCCAGGTAGCTAGTCATAGTTGTGCCCCCTCTGGTTTCTATGATACTACCGGGAGGACGCTTTGAGCATTGAATTTTCAGGATAGCGCCGCGCCGCCCGCGGCGCTATCGCAGTAATTAGAGGTTTACGCACTCCGGGCACCACTCCGTGGGAATGATCCCCTGACGCATGAGAAAGCCGTAGATCTTGCAGCCGGCGCAGAAACCGAAGGCCGCCTCCAGAAAGGAGAAGAGGGCGAGGATTCCGGCGCCGCCGGTCGCCAGCGCGGCGGATCCGAAGGTACTCCCGATCAGGGCAAGCAGCGACAGTGAGAATCCGATCAGCGCCGCGAACCGTTTGGGGGAGTAGAACACCGCCCGATCCCCCGCCTTCGCAAAGGAGAGAACTGCTTCCTTTGCGATGAGTCGCAGGGGGCTCCACGCCGGATTTACGAGCGAGCGGAGGGCAAAGTCCGCCGCGAGAATGAGCGCGAACCAGGGGCTTGCGGTTATCGCTGCTGCCGCCGCCAGAACAAACACCTCGGAAGCGACGATCCTTATGAGCGGCTCGGACACTTTCAACGGGAAGCGGCCGGATGCCGTGCTGTTCGACATATCGATGACTCCTTTCAGGTCGGCCGGTTCGTCGGCCGCGGTACTTTATCTACTCAAGTTACAATATCAAGTATCACCTGTCAAGTCCCGGTAATTACCCCTTGACCCATTGCTGCGGCGTTATTATTATACCCTTTGCAGGGTATATGTATGGGTAATGTGGAAAGCGACGCGATAGAGCTGCTCAGCAGCCTGGGTCTCACGGTTCAGGAGGGCAAGGCCTACATAGCCCTGCTCCGCAGCGGCCCCGTCACTCCCTACCGAATCGCCAAGGATTCAGGGATTCCAACGGGAAAGATCTACGACGTCGTGCAGCGGCTCTCGCTTCGCGGTCTGGTTACCGAGGTCAGCGGAAGCGACGGCGGACTGGTCGCGAAGGATCCCGATTCGGCGCTTCGCGAGATGGCGGACCGATATCAGAGCACGGTTCAGGCCGCGGCCGCGCGGCTCCGGGATCTTCGGCCCGCCCAGTCACACAACGTGGCCTGGAGTGTGGAAGGTGAGGAGGAGGTCGTTCTCTGCGGAAAGCGCATCATGGACCGGGCGGTCCACCGGCTGACAATCGCGGCACCGCCGGACCTGCTCGAAAGATGGATCGAGGGACTCGGCAATCCCGTGAAGGCGAAGGTCGAGGTGCAGCTGCTCAGCTCGGAGCGTCCGCCCAGTGCGCCGGAGAACTGGAAGTGGCGAAGGCTTACGCCGGCCAATTCGATCAAGGTTCTCAAGAACGGGGCGGTGATAACCGCAGACCGAAACGTCGTCTTCTTCGTCTCGGCTAACGCGGCGACAGGAAATTACGAGGGGTCGTGGACGGAGACTCCGGCGATTGTGGCGATGGCGGATGATTACATCGCGAGCCTGATCTTCATCGAGGACGTCTTCGACAATCAGTGGATCCCCTGGGGAGAAATATAGGCGGACGCTTTCGGGCGCCGCAGGAGGAAGGTATGGGAAAGATAGGTGTGTACGGGTTCGGGAGAATCGGCCGCACGATGACCCGGATAGCTCTGGACAGGAAGCTGTTTGAGCCCGAGGCGATTGCCGATATCAAGGACCCGGAGACGCTGGCCGCGCTCTTCGCGGTTGACTCGAATTTCGGCAGGTGGCCGGAGGAAGTCTCAGTCGAAGAGGGGCGGATCGTCATCGGCGGACGGCGGCTGGTCTTCGTGGATTCAGCGAAGGAGATCCCCGACTGGGGCTCGCTCGGTGTCGACGTGGTCGTGGACTGTTCGGCCCGGGCAACCCGCCGGGAGATCGCGCAGCTTCACCTGGACCGGGGCGCGCGGAAGGTGCTCGTCAGCGGTCCGAGCAAAACGCTTGCCGACTGCGATGCGGTTCTGCTTCCCGGGATCAATATCGAAAGCTACGATCCGGGCAGCCACCACATCGTCAGCCTCGCAAGCTGCACGACCAACGCGCTCGCCCCGCTGGTCAAGCTGCTCATCGAGAGCGTCGGAATCGAGAGCGGTTTCTTTGCCACGGTACATGCGTACACCAACAGCCAGTCGCTGACGGATCAGCCAATGGCAGCGCGCAGAGACTCGTGGGCGGCAGCCGAGAACATCATCCCGTCGTCTTCCGGTGCCGCAAAGGCGCTGCGCTTCATCTGGCCTGATCTTCCGGTAACGGGCAAATCCTACCGGGTGCCGGTTCGTACCGGGAGCATAGTGGAGCTGGTCGCCACGGTGAAAAAGCCGACCGATGCCCAGGCGCTCCGGGATATGTTCAGGGCTGCAGCCGAATCGGGACCGCTGTCGGGAATCCTCGGCGTGCTCGAGGAGGAGTACGCCTCCTCACGCATCGTCGGAGAGAGCCGCTCCTCGATCATCGACCTGCCGCTGGTCGAGGTGATCGGCGGAAAGACAGTCTCGGTAGCGGCCTGGTATGATAACGAGTTCGGCTTCTCGAACAGGCTCGCCGAAACCGCGGTGCTGCTCGCGGACTCGGTGTAGATCCGGGGTCGCTATGAGATGTACCCCTCGTCCGACAGCTTCGCATGGGCGATCTTCAGCTTCCGGTCGATGTCGATGTTGTAGGGACAGTATTTGGAAAGCCCGCTGTAGTCCTTCGACGGATCGACGCGAAGGGCGAGGCGGGCATACTCCGCGCGCGCGCGAGCCCGCTGATCGAACCAGAACTTCAGCCTTTCCTGCAGCGCGTAGAGCGCCGTGTCGGTTACCCGTTCGGAGTCCATCTGCCGGTCGTACATGCCTTCGAGCAGAAAGACCGACTGAGGATCGAAGCCGTTGACGTTGCACCGGTTGCACAGCCGGCAGACGTAGTCGCCGAGCTCGGGTGCAGTTCGATAGAGCTCTTCCCTCTCCGCGTCGGTCATCGGGGTGAACGAATGGACGATCTTCAGATTGGATTCGAGCATTTCGGCGTTGTTCATTCCGGCGACGACCGAGGCGACGGGGAGACTGAGGGTGTACCGCAGGGCGCGCTCGGCGGTACGGTAGAGGTAGCCGTCGCCGACCGATTTCATTGCGAGAACGCCGATTCCCTTCTCCCGGCAGAGAGGCAGAAGCTCGTCCTCGACTGCAGGGAAATTGAACCGGTCGAAGTAGTTGAAACCGGTCATGAGCACGTCGTAACGGTAGGCTCGAACCGCGCCGAGGAGCGCGTCCGGGCGCCCGTGCCCGGTGATCCCGATGAACCGGAGCTTTCCCTGCTCCTTCGCCGCGATTGCTCCCTCGAGGGCGCCGCCGGGCTCGAGGATGCGCTTCCATTCCTCCTCATGCTGGACGGCATGCATGAAGACCACGTCGAGGTGGTCGGTCCTGAGCTGTTTGAGGCTCAGCTCCACCTCGCGAAGGTATCCCTCTTTCGTTCGCTCCGTGGTCTTCGTCGCGAGGATGAAATCGTCCCTGCGGTGAGAGATCGCCTCGCCGACCTTCCGCTCCGAGATACCGTTGCCGTAGGAGGCGGCGGTTTCGATGTAGTTGCCCCCGCGATCGAGATACGTGTTGAGCAGTCGGGCCGCCTGAGCACGGTCGATCTCGACCAGGTGGAAACCACCGAAACCGAGAACCGAAAGCTCGATTCCGGTATTGCCAAGTTTTCTCTGTTCCATCGTGCGCTCCTTCCGACTTCAGCCGATGATTCCGCCGTGGAAGTGCAGCTCGTAGACTTCACGCCCGCGGGCCGATATCTTTTCGAATCCGTTGAATGCCTCCAGATCGCCGTTCCACGTGCAGGAGTATTCGAGCGTCCCCGACCGATGGTAGCGGGGGCCCCGGTAGGGGGCGAACGCCGGCACCTTGAGCAGCGCCTCCTTCAGGAAATCACCGAAGCCGGAAGGGAGGTCTGCAACGAGCGGGTGGCCGTAGTAGTTCATTCCAAGCACAAGCCGTCCCTGCACCCGGAGCTGTTCCTGGCCGAGGAAGAGCATGTCGCCGTAGTAGACATCACGGTAATCGTAGGGTTCGCGCGCATAGGAGAGCTCGTGCGCATCAGGGTCACGCGGATCGACGAAGTTCCTGCCCGCTGCGTATGTGTTCTGTTTGGCTTCGACGATGAACTGGACAAGCTCTCTGCGGTTTTCGATCATCTGTAGTCTCCTGATTCAGAGTATCGACTCCCGGCCGGCTGTGCAATTGTGTGCTCAGCCCGGCCTCGTCCGGGTGGCAAGAAACTCCGCCAGATACTTCGCGGTGTGCGACGCGGGCGCGCCGTCGGGCCGGCCCGCCACTGTCTCCGGTGACCCCTCGGCGACAATTCTTCCTCCTGCCTCGCCGCCTTCCGGACCAAGATCGATGATCCAGTCCGATTCGGCGATGACATCCAGATTGTGCTCGATGAGAACCACGGTATTTCCTGCGTCCACCAGCCGGTGCAGCACCCGTACCAGCTTTTCGACGTCGGCGATGTGCAGCCCGATCGTGGGCTCGTCGAGAACGTAGAGAGTCCGCGGCGCCGACGGCTTCGCTTTCGAGAGCTCGGTCACCAGCTTGATCCGCTGAGCCTCGCCCCCGCTCAGCGACGGGCTCTGCTGTCCGAGTGAGAGATAGCCGAGCCCGACGTCCGATAGAAGCGATAGGGCGTGGTGCACCTGCGGATGAAACGAGAAGAACTCCACCGCCTCATCGACGCTCATCGCGAGAATGTCGGCAATGCTCCTCTCCTTGAACAGCACCGACAGCGTCTCTTCATCGAACCGCCGTCCATCGCACGCCTCACATCGTACCGAAACGTCGGGCAGGAAGCTCATTTCGATCTTCCTGACCCCCTGTCCCTCGCATTCCGGACAGCGGCCGCCGCGGACGTTGAAGGAGAAGCGGCTTGGCGAGTATCCCCGCATGCGCGCATCAGGCGTTTCGGCGTAAAGACGGCGAATGTGATCCCATACGCCGACGTAGGTGGCGGGACAGGAGCGCGGGGTCTTTCCGATCGGAGTCTGGTCGACCTCGAGAACCCGCTCGACCTGTTCCCATCCGTCGATTCCTTCGCAGCCGGTGAGAAGACGCCGCAGATCCGCGGCGGATCTTCCGCGGGGTCTACCGCTGCGGCCGCGACCGCGGGACGAGCCGGCAAGCAACTGCCTCAAGCTCGCGTGCAGCGTTTCGCGGATCAGGCTGCTCTTGCCGCTGCCGCTCACCCCGGTGACGCAGACCAGAGCCTCGAGCGGAATCACCACCTCCGGCGCTTTGAGATTATGCAGCGACGCTCCGCGGATGATCAGCCTGCGCCCATCGGGCGAGCCGGGGTTCACCTCCCGCCGCTCCACCATCGGATGGGAGAGTGGTGTTTTCAGCAGACGTCCGGTGAGGCTGTTGCGGTTTCTCATGAGCGCCGCGAGAGTTCCGGATGCCACCACACGACCGCCGCCGATTCCTCCGCCCGGCCCCAGATCGATGATGTGCTCGGCGTGACGGATCGTCTCCTCATCGTGCTCGACGACGACGACCGTGTTCCCCTTGCCGCGCAGGGTATCGAGCGTATCGAGCAGCATGTCGTTGTCCCTGGCGTGCAGGCCGATCGTCGGCTCGTCGAGGATGTAGCAGACGCCGCGAAGGTTCGACCCGAGCTGCGCGGCGAGCCGTATCCGCTGCGCTTCTCCGCCGCTCAGACTGGGTGCGGACCGGTCCAGCGTGAGGTAGGGCAGCCCCACCTCGCGGAGGAAGGCGAGCCTGCTGCCGAGCTCGGCCAGGAGGTCGCGCGCAATTTCGGCTTCACGCCCCTTCATCCTGAGGCCTGCGAAGAACTTTTCCGCCTGCTCGACCGAGAGCGCGGTGAGCTCTGCGATGTTCTTCCCGCGGAAGAAAACCGCCAGCGCTTCCGGTCTGAGCCGTGTCCCGCCGCATTGCGGGCAGGGCAGCTCTTTTCCTTCGTACCAGTCGTTCCACCAGATCTCTTCGCCGGTCTGCTCCTCGTCGAAGCCTTTGAGAAGCAGGCCCGTTCCGTAGCAGCGCGAGCACCATCCGTGCTTGGTATTGTAGGAGAAGAGGCGCGGATCGAGCTCGTCGAAGCTGCGTCCGCAGGAGGAGCAGGCGCGGATGGTGGAGAACACCTCCGCATTCGCGTCCTTCGAATCGTTGTCCAGAACACGGACAACGCCCTTGCCCAGCTCCACGGCGCTTCCGATCGCTTTGCGGAGCTCCCGCGAGCGGCGGGCAGAGACCTGAAGCTCGGAAACCGGTGCCTCTATGGTGTGCTCCTTGTAGCGGTCGAGGCGCGGCCACTTTGCCGTAGGCGTGGGCAGGCCGTCGACGCGAAGCTGCTCGAATCCCTTGCCGGCGGCCCACCGCGCGAGATCGGTATAGTACCCCTTCCGTGCGGTCACCAGCGGCGCGAGCAGCGTAATGGTCCGTCCCCCGTACTCCTTGAGAATTCGGGCGGTGATTGAGTCCGCAGTCTGCGGCTCGATCGGAATCCGGCAGTCAGGACAGTACTGGGTCCCGAGTTTCACAAAGAGCAGGCGGAGGAAATGGTAGATTTCCGTGACCGTGGCCACCGTGCTCTTTCTTCCGCCGCGGCTCGTGCGCTGCTCGATCGCGACGGTCGGGGGAAGTCCGGTCACCGAATCCACGTCTGCACGCGAAGCAGGCTGGACGAACTGACGGGCGTAGGCATTGAGCGATTCGAGGTAGCGGCGCTGTCCCTCGGCGAACAGGATGTCGAAGGCGACGGTGCTCTTGCCGCTGCCGCTCACCCCGGTAATGACGGTGAACCGGTCCCGCGGAACCGTGATGTCGACGCCCTTCAGGTTGTGCTCGCGCGCGTTCCGAACGGCGATCGACGACGCGCCGCCATTGCGGACGGTCTTGCCGTTTCGGCGTCCGCCGTTCGGGCGACCGGTTCCGACCGGCAGACGGCCGGCCGGCCGGGGAGCCTTTGACGCGCCGTCGAGATAGCGGCGCAGCGCCTCGCCGGTATAGCCGTGCCGCTGCTTCCTGATCTCAGCCGGAGTTCCCACAGCAACAAGGCTTCCCCCCTCGGCTCCGCCCTCCGGCCCGAGGTCGATGAGCCAGTCGGAGGCGGCGATCACGTCGAGATTGTGCTCGATCACCAGAAGCGAGTGGCCCGCGGCTATCAGGCGGCGCAGCGCCCGCAGGAGCACCGCGATGTCGTTGTAGTGGAGGCCGGTGGTTGGCTCATCGAGCAGGAAGAGGATGTGCCCGCCGCCGCCGTTGCCGGCGCTGATCTTTCCGGCACCGCTCTGTGCGAGGTACCCGGCGAGCTTGAGCCGCTGGGCTTCGCCGCCGCTGAGCGTGGGCACCGGCTGGCCGAGGGTGAGGTAGTCCAGACCGACGTCGCGAAGCGGCGCTAGCCCCCGCAGCACCTCCGGCGCCTGTGCAAAGAACTCGCACGCTTCGGTGACCGTCATTGCAAGCACCTCGGCGATCGAAAGCGGCGATACCTCGCCCTGCGCTCCCGGCCGCCCGATCTTCACCTCGAGCACGTCGTTGCGGTACCGCTTCCCGTCGCAGTCGGGGCAGCGGATGTAGACGTCGCTCAGGAACTGCATTTCGATGTGCTCGAAACCGTTTCCACCGCAGGTCGGGCAGCGTCCCTGACCCGAATTGAAGCTGAAGGTTCCGATAGTGTAGCCGCGCTCGCGGGCGAGCGGGTCCGTCGTGAAGATCTTCCGGATCGCATCAAAGGCCCCGACATAGCTTGCCGGGTTGGAGCGGGTGGTCTTTCCTATCGGGCTCTGATCCACGAGGATCACGTCGTCGACCGCCTCGTGTCCGAGGATGTCCCGGTGGATGCCGGGCGGGTCCGAGGGACGATGCTTCGCCCGCCGGATGCCGTTGTAGAGAATGTCCTCGATGAGTGTCGATTTGCCGGAGCCGCTCACGCCGGTTACGCAGACGAAGCGGTGGAGCGGGATCTCGACGTCGATCGCCTTGAGATTGTGCTGCGCCGCGCCGAGTATCCGGATCGCTGAACCGTTGGCGCCGACGCCGGCTGTTTCGTCGCCGCCGACCGCCGGCCGGGAGACCTTCCTTTCGCCGCGAAGGTACTGCGCGGTGAGCGATCTGCCCTTCTCGTACATCAGCGCAGGCTCCCCGGCGAATACCACCTCGCCGCCGGATTCGCCGGGACCGGGTCCCATATCGATGAGGTAGTCTGCCGCCGCAATCATCTCCGGATCGTGCTCGACGACGAGCAGGGTATTGCCCGCATCGCGGAGCCGCTCCAGAACGCCGATAAGCCTGCCGATATCGCGCGAGTGCAGCCCGATGCTCGGCTCGTCGAGGACGAAGAGCGTGTTCACGAGCGAGGTGCCGAGCGCGGTGGTAAGATTGATGCGCTGAACCTCGCCGCCGCTCAGGGTTCGCGACTGACGGTCGAGGGTGAGGTAGCCCAGCCCCACCTCCACCAGGTAGCGCAGGCGGGTACGCACCTCCTCCAGCACCAGCTCGGCAGCCTCCTCGACGCCTGCCGGAGGCTCGAGCGCCTCGAAGAATTGAAGGCATTCATCTATCGGCAGCAGCATGATCTCGCGGATGTTGAGCCCTCGCGGGTCCTCGGGTCCCGATTGGGGACGATGGCGGGATCGGACCCTCCAGAGCAGCGAGTCGGGCTTCAGCCGCGCGCCGCCGCAGGAGGGGCACTCCTTGTAGGCCCGGTAGCGCGAGAGGAGCACCCGGATGTGCATTTTATAGCTTCGCGACTCGAGCCAGTCGAAGAAGCGGCTCGTTCCGTACCATTTGCCGTCATCCCAGCTGCCCTCGCCTTCGATCACCCATCTGCGGTCGCTTTCCGAAAGGTCCTTCCACGGAACATCGGTAGGAACCCTTCGCCGCGCAGCGTGACTCATCAGATCGTCCTGGCACTCGTGGTAGCTCTTGCTCTGCCAGGTCTTTATTGCCCCTTCGGCGAGGGTCTTCGTATCGTCCGGAATCACCAGATCGTAGTCGATGGAGATAACCCGTCCGAATCCCCGGCACTCCTCGCAGGCGCCGATCGGTGAATTGAAGGAGAAGGTGTTCGGCGCAGGCTCCCTGTAGGCGATGTCGCAGTGCGCACAATGCAGCCCCTCGGAGAACCGGAGCGATCCGACGACGGTCCGTCGGTCGTCGCCGAGCAGGTGTATGGTGATTCTGCCCTTGCCGTAGTGGAAGGCGGTCTCGATGCTTTCGAGCACGCGGAGCCGCGTTTCGCCGCTGAGGATGACCCGGTCCTGGACGACCTCGATGCGCTCCTCGCTCTCCGACTGAAATCGCTGGTAGCCCTGCGAGGCAAGAACCGCCTTCATCGATTCCACGCTGGATTTCTTCGGTATAGCGACGCCGAAGGTCACGACGATCGGCCTCTCTCCGTCGCTCTCGGCCTCGACGGCGCGAAGCGCGGATTGCGGAGTGTCCCGGTCGACCGGCCTGCCGCAGTTGCGACAGTAGAGACGGGCGCAGCGCGCAAACAGAAGCTTGAGATGGTCGTTGAGCTCCGTCATCGTCCCGACGGTCGATCGCGAGGTGCGGACCGGATTGGTCTGATCGATTGCGATGGCGGGCGGAATTCCATCGATCCGTCCCACCTGCGGTTTGTCCATGCGATCGAGGAACTGGCGGGTGTAGGCCGAAAAGGTTTCAACGTATCGGCGCTGACCCTCGGAGTAGATGGTGTCGAACGCGAGCGAAGACTTGCCCGATCCGCTCACCCCGGTAACAACCGTCAGCTTATGGAGGGGAATCTTCACTGTAACGTTCTTGAGATTATTCTGTCTCGCGGCTTCGACAGTGATGTATTGGTCTGGCATAGTGATCGACCGGCAAGCATTAAGGTACGCAAAGCGCAGGCGTCGAGCAACAGGATTCACGCTGTGTGTGCCATGTACTATAATTTTCGAACCAGGCGCGGTGCGACAGGCCGACAGGAGGCTCCAGATGATTGATCAGAAACGCGAGCTGCTTCACCCACGCGATCAGATCGTCATGATCATGCAGCGGATTTACGGCTACGGCATGACAACCACCTCCGGCGGCAATCTCTCCATCCGGGACGAAAACGGCGACATATGGATTTCACCCGCCGGGTTCGACAAGGGCTCCCTGAGCCCGCAGGATGTGGTCTGCGTCCATCCGGACGGCAAGGTTTCCGGCATACACAAGCCCTCTTCGGAACTGCCCTTTCACCGTGCTATCTACGACGCGCGGTCCGACGCTCACGCGATCCTTCACGCCCATCCGCCCGCGCTCGTTTCGTTCAGCGTCGTCCGGACGGTTCCCGATACGCGGATACTTCCCACCGCGAGAATGGTATGCGGTGAGGTCGGCTACGCCCCCTACGATCTTCCCGGCAGCTCTGCGCTCGGCGACAAGATAGCGAAGGTCTTCGGCGAGGGGTACAACACCGTGCTCCTGGAAAATCACGGCATCGCCTGCACGGGCGATTCGCTCTTCGAGGCATTTCAGCGCTTCGAAACGCTCGATTTCTGCGCCCGGCTCATACTCGAATCCGGCCGTATCGGGACGCCTCACAACCTCGCCGAAGAGCAGCTTTCCTTCATCAAGGGCACCTCCCACCTTCTGCCGGAGTTCGATCCTCCGGCCGCCTCGAGCCGCGAACGGGAGCTTCGCAGCTCCATGAGCGGGCTGATAAGCCGCGCGTATGATCAGATGCTCTTCACGAGCACCGAGGGAACTTTCTCGGCCCGCCTCGGCCGCGACGCCTTTCTCATCACCCCCTACGGAGTCGACCGCAAATACCTTGCGCCGTCGGACATCGTGCTGATTCACCGCGGCATGCGCGAGCGAACGAGGGTGCCGAGCCGCTCCGTTCTGCTCCACGAAAAGATCTACGCTCGCCACCCGGAGGTGAACGCGGTGATCATCGCGCACCCGCCGAACGTGATGGCATTCGGCGTTGCTCACGTCAAGTTCGACTCTCGGACCATTCCGGAGAGCTACGTGATGCTGCGCGATGTGCCGCTTCTCAAGTTCGGGATGCAGTATACCGAGCGGGAGAAGATGGCTGAGCTCATCGGCCCGTCGACCCCGATAGTGATCATAGAAAACGACTGTGTGATGGTTGTCGGAAAGACGCTGCTCGAAGCCTACGACCGGCTCGAGGTTGCCGAGTTTTCGGCGAAGGCGATCATCGCGGCCCGCAGCGTCGGGCCGGTCAGTCCGATCTCCGACGAACAGGTTGTCGAGCTCAAAGCGGCATTCGGAATAAGCTGAGCGGGCGGCCGATTATCTGCGGCCTCTCATCTGCGGCCCGCGGCGGCCGCCGCAAATCGGACGCTTGCATGCCCGCTTCCCGGAACCGCATCCTCCGCTCCGTAGACGGCGAGAAACTCCCGGAAATGGTCGGGAAGCTCGGCGGTGACGAGCACAGTCCGGCGGCTTTCGGGAAATCGGAGCTTCCAGGCGCAGAGCAGCAGATGCTTCACCGAATGGGTCTGCTTCAGCGTGCGGTTCAGCGCGAAATCACCGTGCTTGTCGTCTCCGACGATAGGACGGCCCGACTGGGCCATGTGAATCCTTATCTGGTGCATGCGTCCCGTTCCCAGCGTGAGCTCCACGAGGCTGTATTTGCCTAGTTTTCGCAGCACGTGGTAGCGGGTGAGTGCGGATTTTGTCCTGCCTTTGACCGTCACATCCTCGGTGATCTCACCGGTGGGCCGGCTGAAGTTTCCAGCGCAGATTGCGAGGTAGCTCTTTTCAACCGAATCGCTCTCGAGCATGCGGGAAAAGTCTGCAGCGGCGGCACTGTCGCACGCCACCGCGAGCAGCCCTTCGGTGTCGCGGTCGAGGCGGTGAACCGGAAGCGGCCGGAACCCGAGCTTTGGCTCGATCAGGTCAAGGATTGTCGTGCTCACGCCCTTTCCGGGCTGAACTGCGACACCGGCCGGCTTCTGGACAACGGCGAGCCCGCCGTTGCGGTAGATGATCCGCACGGCGCGGTCACCGGGTCTCTTAGCCAATAATGATCTCCGGCTCCAGTATGACATGGGTTTTCATCGACTTCGAAACCAGGCAGTGCTCCTCCGCCTTTTCGAGAATTCGCACCGCCCTGTCGCGCCGGCTCTCGTCCGCAATGGTGACTGTCGCCCTGATGGTAATCTGCGTCACCTGCATGCCTTCGTCGGTCTTTTCGACCACGCCCTCCGCCTCCGAACGATAGACGGAAAACTCGAGCTTAGAGTTTTCGGCAATCGCGAGAAACGTCGCCATGAGACAGGCCTCCGCCGAAGCGACGAAGAGCGTCTCCGGTGACCAGAATCCCTTGTGGCCGCCCGGAAACTCGGGCGGAGTCGCTACCGCCACGTCCGGGAGATCCGGGGATTTGAGCGTGCCTCTGCGCTGTTCGCTCCACTGCACCGAAGTCCGGAAAATGTGTTGATCTGCCATATAGTTGCTCCTTTCGACCCCATTCTACCCCGGTCGGCCGCACCGGTACAAACCCGCCCTGCCATGATGACGCGGGCGCGCCTGCGCCTGTTGCCGCGTCGACCGTGCGTCCTTACAATTCAGGCCATGTCAACGGCTGCCGTGGCGCTCCTCACCGATTTCGGCTACGAGGACGCCTACGTCGGCGTCATGAAGGCGGTAATGCTCGCCGTAGATCCGGCGCTCACCTTCATCGACCTGACGCACAATGTACCTCCACAGAACCTGACTTCGGCCGGTTATCTCGCCGCCGCCGCATGGCCCTGGCTTCCCGCCGGTACGGTGCTGCTTGCCGTCGTCGATCCCGGCGTGGGGTCGGCGCGGCGTGAGCTTATTCTGGAGGAGGGCGGAAAGGCGCTCGTTGCCCCGGACAACGGGCTCGTCACCCTTCTGGCCGACCGATTCCCGGGCGCGCGGATGCATCGGGCGGACGCCGCCTATCTCGAACTGCTTGCCTCACGCAAGCCCGCGGGCAGCACCACCTTCGACGGGCGGGACCTCTTTTCACCCATCGCGGCAGAGCTCGCACGAGGAAATCGTACCGTGATCGACCCTGAGGTAATCGAGCCGGTCGGTATCGAGGACTTTGTAGTTGCGCCGCTTTCAGGCAGCCGCCTCCGATGCCCGGTGCTGCACGTCGACCACTTCGGCAACTGCATCACAGGGATCAGCCTCGATCTGCCGGCCGTGAGAGACTTTCTGGCCGGCGGCCCGCTGCGCTCGGTGCTGATCAATCCCGCCGCGGGACGAAGCGGCGACCGTTTGCCCTTTCGCGAGTCGTTTTCCGCTGTAGAGGTCGGCCATCCGCTCGCCTACTGGGGATCGACCGGCTTTCTGGAGCTGGCCCTGCGAAACGGAAGCTACGCCGCCCGGTCGTCTCTCAGCGCCGGATCAATCATCGAAGCGGAGCTCAACGGCTAGTACCTCATGTTCATGCCGACACCGAGCTGAAACATTTCGGATCCGGCGCCAGGCATCACAAGAAACGGTTCCGGCTGGAACGTAATCGTGCCATCCTTGATGCGCCGTTTTGCGAGCTTGCCGGCGGCATCAGCGGAGACCGCGCGGAGGATACCCTGCAGGACTGCACCCCCAACGATCATGCCGATCGACGGCAGGTAGTCGACGAAGCTGTGGCCCTGCCACGCCGTGTGAATGCTCGAAAAACTGTCGGTAAAGTAGTTGATGGAGCTGAACTGCAGATCGCTCGGGAGGAGAAAGTAGGCGCCGACGATTGTGCCGGCGAAGAGGAGCACACTTCCCGAAAGGTAGAGCGTACCGCTCAGCGTGTCACCGTTCAGGTACTGACCGAGGCCCGGCAGGATCAGCGATGCATGCTCGGACTTCTTGACCCACAGGTATTGCTGCTGCGCGACCGAGATCCTGTCGAGGATCGACGTAACGTCGCCGACCGTCATGCCGGACAGAGACCGGTCCTTCTCGTTCGCGAGAATACCTTTTACGTCGTTCCCGAGCTGCGCCAGATCCTTCCTGTGGGCGAACAGGTCCGGCTCGGTGGGCGCGGCGCTGGCGGCGATCGAGACGCCGACCGCAAGCAGTGCGGATATGACCGAAACAGACAGCGCTTTCATCGACATGTTTTCCTCCTGGACGAGCGATATGCTTTCGCGTTAACTCTACAGTACTGACGGCAAACGCCCAGCGCCAACAGATTGGGTGGTATCAAGAAGCCTGTTGATACCGTGAGTCCAGATCAGCGAGCGCATACGCAGGGACTCGGATCGAGGTTCCCCGCTGCCCGACCTTCCACCTCACCGGAGGAGTGATCACCTTCGCAGTCCACACCCGCCGAACCGACTCAGGAATCTCCCTGGTCATGACCCGTATCCGTCGGGTAAAAAACT